>JAZORF010000001.1:0-6653 GCA_045656545.1 Acutalibacteraceae bacterium
CGGTATTTGCGATAAAGGGCACGGTACATAATCTCGCCTCCTAAAAATAACGCCGTTCATATAAATGGGTATGCGAATGTACAGATTGACTGCGGCACACAGATAAATCCGCTTAATGCTGCTCGGTTCCCCGCCTGACATGATTCACGGCAACCCGTCGCACAGGACCAATACATTCGCACGCCCAAATGTACGAGCGGCTATTACCAATTTATTATAATACATTTTCGGTGATATATCAAGAGATATTTTGCAATTATATTTAATTAAGTAGGGATGTCGCCCTTGTTGAGTGTTAATCCAATTCAATCTCGATTTCAAACTTCTCAAGCAATTTTACTGGGTGGTAGGCAAGCTTGGCTTTGCGCAGTCCCTCGTCACCCATATCGTCCTCGCGGTTGATATAAACTGCGTCCTTGCCGTACTTTGCGGCAAAGCGGTTGTTTAGTGTTTGATAGGCACCTTTAACACTTCTGTCTGCCTTTTCAATGTGAACATAGAGGGTGTCGCCAACCTGTTCACCAACCGAAAAGCCTGCCACTTTGCCACCTGTATACAAAATGGCGCCAAACATACCAAACAGATTTTTATCGAGCACCTCGTTTACCAGTGCATTTTCGGCGGTTTTGTTGTCCCCATCTGCTGCCGACTCAAAATTGGCGGTGAAAAAGGCTTTTACGTCGCCTATATTGTGGGGAGTGATTTCTTCCAGACGGTTATCCTCATAAAGCCTGTCAAACTGCCGTATAAGATTGCGCTGACCGCCGTATTTTTTGCCTGCAAGATTTATTAAATCCTCGGCAGAATAAACATAGTCGTAAAAGTCGGGTTGCGCCGACATAGTGTATTTAAGCCCCAACTCATCAAAAAGAGGAGCATACTCGTTGGGCACGGCGCAAATGTGAAAGGACGTGCTTCCTTGCCCTTTTTCATATTCTGCAAGCCTTTTCAGTGCGGTGAGTAGATACTCGTCCTTGCACATTGGCAGGCAGTAATAGATAACCCCCTCTTCATAAAGGCGGACGATAAGGCAGTGCTCGTCCATATAAAACTCGGTGTTATACATACCCCGCCACATAAAAATCCCCCCAAGGGTATAGTCACAGGCGGTGTGGGTAAGCAGTTCAAAATATGGCTTGCACTTGTCTATATATTCATCGGTAAGGGCAGAAAATTGCATAAACAAATCTCCTTTAAAAACTAACAAAATCATTATACCACCGAGAAATCTAATTACAACAAAATATTGCAAAATTCAATAAATTGCTTTAAAATCAAGATGGAGGTGAGGGGTATGAAATACGGCAACATCGTTAAGGGTGAGTTTTTAAGCCGTCCCAACCGTTTTATTGCCAATGTTAATATTGAGGGCGCGCCTCACACCGTTCACGTAAAAAATACAGGACGGTGCAAGGAACTGCTTGTGTCGGGTGCTACCATATATCTTGAGCAGTCCCAAAACCCTTTGCGCAAAACCAAGTTTGATTTGGTGGGAGTTGAAAAGGCGGTATCAGGCAAAACTCCCATTATGATAAATATGGATTCTCAGGCGCCCAATGTGATTGCAGGGGAGTGGTTGCCTAAAAGCCGACTTTTCTCTGATGGTGCAATATACCGTCGGGAGTATACCTACGGCAAATCCCGATTTGATTTTTATATTACCGACGGCGACCGCAAAGCCTTTTTAGAGGTAAAGGGTGTCACTCTTGAAAAGAACGGGGTGGCATATTTCCCCGACGCCCCCACTGAAAGAGGCGTAAAGCACCTTAATGAATTGGTTAAAGCGGTGGAGGAGGGCTACGAGGCATATGTGCTCTTTGTTATTCAGATGAAGGGAATATCCGCCTTTAAACCAAACGACGACACACACAAAGCCTTTGGAGACGCACTGCGACACGCCGCATCAAAGGGAGTAAGGATTTTCGCGGTAGACTGCATTGTTAATCACCCCGAGGTTAATGCAGATAATTTGGTTAATGTAATAATGTAGGGACAGGCGTCCTCGACTGTCCGTTATGAAACACAAAACCCTCTCACCCGCTAAAGCGTGAGTTCTCCCAGAGGGGAAATATGATGTTTGTGACAACGCGATATATTTGCAGTGCAAATGCGATATATCTAACGATGCGATATGTTGCGTTGCAACGAGATTAAAAATAGGCGCAGAGTGTTATTCTAATAATGTAGGGAACGGATTTATCCGTTCCGCTATTAAACAAAAAAGCAGACGAAACAATCCGTTTCATCTGCTTTTAACTTTTATTCAACTTTAACCTTTTTGTTCTCACTTCTGTCAAGACGGCAGTTGCGTCTGCCAAGATAATAAAAGGGAATAAGCGCAAGGGCGAAAACTAACGTAACCAAGGTCGCACCGATGAATATACCTGCTGTAGTGGTACGGTCAATCTGATGGAAAAATGCCTCGCTTATGAGCTCGCTCACCTTGTCGGTGTGGGTGTAGCACATGGAGTAAACATACATTATAATCATATTCACATTTAGTGCAATCATATAAGGAATAATCAGAATAAAGGCGGAGGAAACGAATATTCTTCCGGCACCCGCTTTAAAACTAAAGCAGTCGTCATACTCATCTATATAGCCGCAGGTTTCAATATGCTTAAAGCCAAGCAAAAGGGGATAGGCAATAAGAATAACACCAAGAGAGATATACTCTGCAATTTCTTCTTTATAAAAGGTATAGTCAAGAACAATGCTTATGACAAATCGCAACAGGTGAAAAATTACCGTGCAAACACCGCCGTAAAAAAGCATAGCACCGACGGTACGAGGTATACCCTTACAAAAACGGTTAAATTGCTTTCGCTCATATTCATCCTGGTCAAATGGGACGCGCTCTTCGTCCGCAATATGCAATTTTATCACCTCGTCATTACATATAATAATATACTTACATACTGCAAAATGCTGCCAAGCAAAACAAACAGGTGGAAAACGGAGTGCATATAGCGTATGCGCTTGCCCAGTCCGTACAGAACTGCGCCGATAGTATAGGCAACACCGCCGGCAAGCAACCACATAAGTCCTGCAAAACTAAGAGGGATGGGTGCAATAATGGCTGACAAAATTATCATCCAACCCATACCCAAATAGCAAATCATTGAAAAAACCTTGTATTTTTTCAGGTCTATGGCGTTAAGGGTAATGCCCAAGGCGGCAAGTCCCCATTCAACACCAAAAACCACCCACGCCATTGCAGGATTTTCGTCTAACATAGGGCCAAGGGTTATGGGGGTATAGGTGCCTGCTATCAAAAAGAAGATGGTGCAATGGTCAAGCACCTGCATAACTTTTTTGGCTAGTTCGGGCTTTAATCCGTGATAAACGCTTGACATGGTGTAAAGCAAAATCATAGCACTGCCGTATATGGCGCCGCCAACTACTCTGGCGGCATTGCCCCATATTGCCGCAACGACAACACAGCTTGCGAGGGCGATAACTCCGAATCCGCCACCAACTATGTGGCTGACCATATTGAATATTTCTTCGCCTCTGGTATAATCAGGCAATTTGCGGTTAATTAGTTTTGTTCGTTTCATTGTTATTCTCCGTAGGGGTTTCCTCACTCTGAGGATGCTTTGGTGGGATAAGGGAGCGTGATATTACCACGCCGTCGTAGGTCTTTTTAAATCTTAATCTGCCCGAAAGTTGTTTGCCACACTTTTTACATTGAAAGTCGGCAATAAAATATCGGTTTTTATACTTCCATTTGGTTTTGCGGCCTAAAAACACGTCACAGTCGGGGCAGCGGCATCGCAGTTGCTCCTTATCAATGGCGGGATTATTGATATCACTTATAATGTAGGGTTTGAAGAAAAGGCGCTTGTAATACTCCTCTTTTGTGGCATCGGTTATGTAGCCCTTAAGACCTCTTTCACTATCCCAGGTGCGACGGAGTATTTCGGCAGTGCACAGACTGTCACCCAACGCTCTGTGAGCGGCAAACTCCTCAAAATTCACATTAAGCATTTCGGCGGCAGTGCCAAGGGCAATCTGATTACCTGTAATACCAAGCCGATTTTGCACATATTTCTGAATATCCACATAGCCGTACAGAAAAGGAATAGTCTCTTTACCCATAAGGGTTTTAAGGTTTTCCACCAACACGTAAATGTCGGTGTTGCTCCAAGTCAGAGTGACAGTGTCCTCTCCTGCCCATTCGGTGTAGTCTTTAATAGCCTTTTCGATAGACACGCCACTGCGCATTTCTTCATTGGTGATATTGGTAAGCCCCTTAACACGAGCGCGCAACCGCTTGGTCAGTTTTGACCGCACAAAGCACTGAAAACGGCTTACCTCTTTCAGATTTTCGTCAAGTTTTACGGCGCCGAATTCAATAATCTCGTTAAGAAAGCCCTTCTGCCAAGGGCAGTATGCGCTATTCCATTCAAGGTCAAGAATAATATAATGCACTTGGCGAACATCTCCTTACTGCTTATTGTGGCTTGCCTGCTTCAAACGAAGCTCTTTTGATAAAATCATTTTGCGCAAACGGACTGAAAGGGGAGTAACCTCTACCAATTCGTCGTCTTTAATAAATTCAAGTGACTGCTCCAAAGAAAGTGTGCTGGGAGGAGTCAGTTTCAGCGCATCGTCACTGCCTGATGCACGGGTGTTGGTGATGTGCTTTTTCTTGCACACGTTACAGGTGATATCTTCACCCTTGGGGTTTTCGCCAACAATCATACCCTCGTATACCTCAACACCTGCGCCGACAAACAGACGTCCGCGCTCCTGAGTGTTGAAAAGTCCGTAGGTGGTGGTCTCTCCCGTTTCGTGAACAACGATAGAACCTACCGAGCGCTCGGGTATATCACCCTTGTACTCCTCGTATCCGTCAAAGACGTGGTTCATAATGCCGTTGCCGTTGGTGTCGGTCATAAACTGTGAACGGTAGCCCATCAGCGAGCGTGCAGGGATTCTGAACTCAATATGGGTTGAACCACCGTCACGAGTGCCCATATTAAGCATTTCTGCCTTGCGGGAGCCTAACTTTTCAATAACGGCGCCCACATATTCTTCGGGCACCTCTACCATAAGCAGTTCCATAGGCTCAAGGGTGCGACCTTGCTCGTCCTGTGTATAGATAACTCTGGGGCGTGACACCTGGAACTCATATCCCTGACGGCGCATAGTCTCAATCAAAATGGAAAGGTGCAACTCACCTCTGCCTGAAACCTTAAAGGTATCGGCGGAGTCGGTCTCTTCCACGCGCATGCTTATATTAGTCTCTACCTCTTTAAACAGGCGCTCACGCAGATTGCGGGAGGTAACAAACTTGCCCTCTTTACCTGCAAAGGGTGAGTTGTTAACGATAAAGTTCATTGAAACGGTAGGCTCGTCAATCTTAACAAAGGGAAGTGGCTCAATGCAATCAGGGTTGCAGACCGTCTCACCAATGTTCAGGTCGTTAAGACCTGCTACAGCAACAAGGTCGCCTACGCTTGCAGAGTCACACTCGGCGCGTTTTAGTCCCTCAAACTGATATAGTCGGGTTATTCTGACCCTTTCCTGACTGCCGTCACGGTGGCAAAGAACTGCACTGTCGCCCGTTTTAACACTGCCGCGCTCAACTCGGCCAACACCGATGCGTCCGATATACTCGTCGTAATCAATGTTTGAAAAGAGCAGTTGCAAGGGAGCATCGGCATCTCCCTCAGGTGCAGGAGCATGCTCAAGTATGGCGTCGAGCAGGGGCCTCATATCACCGTCGCGCACATCGGGGTCCAAGGATGCATATCCCTCGCGTGCAGAGGCGTATACAACGGGAAACTCAATCTGACTGTCATCGGCGCCAAGGTCTATAAATAGGTCAAGCACCTCGTCAATAACCTCGGCAGGACGAGCCATAGGTCTGTCAATCTTATTTACAACTACAATGGGCTTCTTACCAAGGGCAAGGGCCTTTTTAAGCACGAAACGGGTTTGGGGCATACATCCCTCAAAGGCGTCGACAAGCAGAAGTACAGCGTCAACCATTGTGAGAATACGCTCAACCTCACCGCCAAAGTCGGCGTGGCCGGGAGTGTCTACAATATTGATTTTAACATCCTTGTACACAAGACTTGTGTTTTTTGACAAAATGGTAATGCCGCGCTCACGCTCTAAATCATTGGAGTCCATAACTCTGTCAGCTACCTGCTCGTTAGAACGAAAGGTGCCTGCCTGACGAAGCAACTTGTCAACAATGGTGGTTTTGCCGTGGTCAACGTGGGCGATAATAGCAATGTTTCTTAATCTTTCTTGTTTCATAAAATCCATCCCTTAAAAATTTAACCTGTTAAGTATAACACATCACTTCTCATATTACAATTATAAAATGAAAAAGTTTCTACATATTTAATATATATATAAATGCATTTTTCTAAAAAAGTAAAATTTAGTGTATAAATTACAATATATTGTGTCAAAAATCAATTTGACACCTATTTGTCGGCAAAACAGCATATTGCACAAAAAAACCCCGATTTTTTAAAGCTTTTTGCCGAAATAAAAAACTTTAAAAAAAATGAAAAAAAGTGTTGACAAATGGAAAGCGGTGTGGTAGTATAATCAGGCGCCTGCAAAAAGGGGCGCCAAAAAAGGACCTTGAAAATTAAACAACGAAATGAAACGGACCCAAAAAATTTTTT
>JAZORF010000002.1:0-96527 GCA_045656545.1 Acutalibacteraceae bacterium
AGCGTAAGGCAGACCTTCCCTTCTTGATGCCTATCGAAGATACTATGACCATTTCTGGTCGTGGTACCGTTGTTACCGGCCGTGTTGAGCGTGGCCAGTTGAACGCAGGCGACGAAGTTGAAATCGTTGGTCTTACCGACGTGCTCCGCAAGGTTGTTGTTACCTCTATGGAAATGTTCCGTAAGACTCTTGACTACTGTGAAGCCGGCGATAACGTTGGTGCTCTTCTCCGTGGCGTTGCCCGTGACGAGATCGAGCGTGGTCAGGTTCTTGCAAAGCCCGGCTCAATCAAACCCCACACCAAGTTCCACGGCCAGGTTTATATCTTGACCAAGGAAGAGGGCGGCCGTCATACTCCTTTCTTCAACAACTATCGTCCTCAGTTCTATTTCCGTACCACTGACGTTACCGGTGTTATCTCCCTTCCTGCTGGTACTGAAATGTGCATGCCTGGCGATAACGTAGATATGGATGTTGAGCTTATCACTCCTATCGCTATCGAAGAGGGTCTTCGTTTCGCTATCCGTGAGGGTGGCCGTACCGTTGGCTCAGGCGTTGTTACTGCTATCAACGGCTAATTTTAACTAACAAAAATCCCACAGTTTTCACTGTGGGATTTTTTCTATGCAAAAAACAAAACCCCGTCATACGACGGGGCTTTAAACTTAAAATTCTTCCTCTTTAGGCGGTGCTAATTCGGTGCCCAAAAGCAAAGAAATACTGCCGCCGTAAATTCTCATTGGGTCTTCCATAAATGCGGTTTTGATTATTTCAGCCTGCTGAGTGTCAGGTACCCAAAGCACAATTTTTAGCAGTTCCATATCTCTGTCGGTTACAATACATTCAACATTAAATCCGGTAGGAACAGGAATTATGTTAACCACGTTTTCTTTTGCTACACGGATTTTGGTAAGCATAGCAACGGCGGCACGTACCGCCTTTTTCTTAACAGTAAAGGGAAGCATAAATTCAAGTTCTTTTACTGCTTTGGCGCCTTTTTCGGTGAGGGAAAGCATCTCTTGTTCTTCCTCAATGACCACTTCCACATTTTTTTCTTCAATCATACGGTCGATGGCGCTTATAACCTCAAACAGATTGGCAAGCCCTTCGTATTGTAAGATTTCGGGTAGCATTGTGCGGCTGATAGTGGTTTTGATAGCCCGCAGTATATAGCAAACCAAAAGACGAATTTGCTGAGTATTATTCAATCCACCGGGCTCAACGCCGGCAATAAGTGCATCATATTCCATAAAAAACTCCTTTGTTGTGTTTTAAAAGTAAAAAAAGTGTTGACAAATCTCGCAACCTATATTATAATACCTTTTGTTATCAATGCTGATATGGCTCAGGAGGTAGAGCGCATCCTTGGTAAGGATGAGGTCACCAGTTCGACTCTGGTTATCAGCTCCAAAAATAAAAGGACTACTTCGGTAGTCTTTTTATTTTTGTGTTTGTATCCGTCAGGACACAATATCGTTTTGCGGTTGAACCGCAAACAGCCAAAAGCAAACTGAACAAATAATTTTCCAAAACCCGTTCATTTCACGAGCGGGATTTTTTGTTTTTACTGCCAAAATCAGTTGCAAAAGTATTCTAACATATTTCTTCAATTTTTTCAAATATTTTATTTGAAATATGTCATGTTTTTTGTTATAATAGAAAAGATAATAGGAGGATTATACCCATGACACAGATTAAAGCAGTACTTTTCGATTTAGACGGCACAGTTAACGACACTGTAACAGACCTTGCAGTATCAGTAAACTATGCCTTAAATAAAAATGGATTACCCACTCATCCCGTTGATGCATACAAACTTTTTGCGGGCAACGGAATGAGAGTAATGGTTCAACGCGCAATGCCCGAAGGACAAAAAGAGGGTGAACTTTACGAGCAGGTTGTTGCCGACTATGCAGAGTATTATGCCCTTCACTCAATGGATAATACCAAGCCTTATGATGATGTACCTGAACTGATTGACGAAATCAGAAAAATGGGCTACAAAACCGCCGTTGTAACTAACAAACCCGATGTACAGGCAAAACCCCTTATTGCCGAGATGCTTCCCGGCAAATTCGACGTTGTTATCGGTCAGATGGACGGTGTTCCCTCAAAACCTGACCCTGCAATGCCTCTTATGGCAATGAAAGAGCTTGGCGTTACTCCCGACGAGTGTGTTTTTGTGGGTGACTCAGGCGTTGATATACTTACAGGACTTAACAGCGGGGCTTATCCTGTTGGCGTTCTCTGGGGCTTCAGAGGTCGCGAAGAACTGCTTGAAAACGGCGCCAAAGAGCTTATCTCAAAGCCTATGGAGCTTATTGATATTTTAAAGCGGAGGTGAGCCATTTGGCTTGCAACATAACCATAGTCAGTGCCGAGGAAATGGCAAAACAGCGTGACTATTGCAAAAAATCGGCGCCACTGCTTGTTGAGCGGTTTGGCCATACCCCCATCGCCTTCGTTCACTCATACGGCTGTCAGCAAAACGTCAGTGACGGCGAACGTATTAAGGGTATGCTTGACGAAATGGGATTTGGTTTTACCGACACTCCTGACAATGCCGATTTGATACTTTTTAACACCTGTGCAGTCCGCGGTCACGCGGAGGACAGAGTCCTTGGCAATGTTGGTGCCCTTAAAGCAATAAAGCAAGCCCGTCCCCAAACCATAATCGCTCTGTGCGGATGTATGGTTCAGCAGGAACAGGTGGCACAAAAGGTGCGAAAAAGTTACCCCTATGTAAACCTTGTTTTTGGCACCCATGCCATTCACCGTCTGCCCGAATTGGTCTATAAACTTATAAAGGGCGGCAAACGAGTTTTTGAGCGTCCCGAATGTGACGGCGTAATAGCCGAGGGAATCCCTGTGCGACGGGACAGCACCTTTAAGGGTTGGCTTCCCATTATGAATGGGTGCAACAATTTTTGCTCATACTGTATTGTGCCCTATGTCCGTGGCAGAGAGAGGTCTCGCACTCCCGAGGATGTAGTAAACGAGGCAAAGCAGATGATTGCCGCAGGATTTAAGGATATAACACTCCTTGGTCAGAATGTTAATTCATACGGCAAAAATGATGACCACGGTGTAGATTTTGCAAAATTGCTCAGAATGCTTAACGATATTGAGGGGGATTTTCAGCTCAGATTTATGACCTCGCACCCAAAAGATTGCACTTTGGAACTTCTTGATGCAATGGCAGAGTGTGACAAGGTGTGCAAGCATTTGCACTTGCCCTTCCAGTCGGGAAACGACCGAGTGCTGAAGGAAATGAACCGTCACTATGACCGCAAGCGCTATCTTTATCTTATTGACGAGGCACGCAAAAGAATGCCTGACCTTAGCATAACAAGTGATGTTATCGTCGGCTTCCCCGGGGAGACTTATGAGGAATTTTGCGACACACTGTCTCTTGTTGAAAAGGTGCAGTTTACATCCCTTTTCACCTTTATCTATTCAGCCAGAGAGGGCACCCCTGCCGCCAAAATGCCTGACCCCGTATCCCACACCGAAAAGGCAAAATGGATGTCGGAACTTCTCTCCTTGCAAGAGGGGATTGCCGCCAAACGATGCGCCTTATCCCTTGGCAAAACCTATCGGGTGCTGTGTGAAGAGCATCATCCTGACGGCAAACTTTTCGGCAGAACAGACGGAAATATCGGCATAACCTTTGAAGGTAACAAATCAAAGGTTGGCCAGTTTGTAAATGTAAAAATCACCAAAGCGCTTAACTGGGTGCTTGAGGGCGAAATAACTGATTAAATTGGAGCGATTAACAATGGGAATTATTAAAGCAGCACGCGAGCTTGGCAAAGCCATTCAGGCAGACGAGCGTTATATTGAGTTTAACCGTTGCCGCAAGGCAAATGACGAGGACGAAAAGTTGCAAGAGCAAATTCACGAGTTCAATCTTGTTCGTATGCAAGCCGCTGAGGAGGCAAACAAAGACGATAACCGTGACGAAGAACGCTTTAAGCAACTGAACGCTAAAATGCGTCAGATTTATGCAGATATTATGGTTAACGAAAATATGATTGCATACAACAAGGCAAAGGGTGAGATGGATGCCCTGCTTCAGAATATGAACGGCATAATCGACCTTTGTATTCAGGGCGAGGATCCCGATACTTGTGAACTTTCATCAGGTTGCACAGGCAGTTGCGCAACTTGTGGCGGATGTCACTGATAAATTTATATTGAACGAAAAAACAGGAGCAATAAAATGGCACAATTATCTCCTATGATGCAGCAGTATCTGCAAATAAAAGAGCAAAACCCCGACACCATACTCTTTTTCCGTCTTGGCGACTTTTACGAGATGTTTTTTGACGATGCCAAGTTGGCTTCAAAAGAGTTAGAGTTAACCCTTACAGGCAGGGATTGCGGACTGGAAGAGCGTGCGCCAATGTGCGGCGTGCCCTTTCACAGTTACGAAACCTATGTATCTCGTCTGGTTGAAAAGGGCTACAAGGTGGCAATTTGCGAGCAAACTGAAGACCCTGCAAAAGCAAAGGGTCTTGTTAAGCGCGAGATAATCCGTGTCATAACCCCCGCAACCGTTATTGAGGACAGTATGCTTGTTGAATCCCGCAATAACTACCTTTGCTCCGTTATGGTAGAGGGCGATCGTGCCGGCATCTGCTTCGTTGATGCATCAACAGGGGGACTTCACGCCACCGCTCTGTCGGGGGACAGTCTTGCCACCCGTATAATCAGCGAACTTGGTTGCTATCAGCCAAGCGAGGTTATACTTAACGCTCCCGCAGTGGTGGAGCCGGGTGTAGTCGATTTTCTCAAAACCCGACTTAAGTGCCGCTATGAGCCACGCCCTGACTTTTACTTTGAATACAACCACGCCGTAGAGGTGTGCGAAGCCCACTTTGGCAAGTCTGTCAATGCTTTGGGAATGGGGGAGGATACTTCTGTTGTAAGAGCAGTATCTGCCGCCATTGAATATTTGCAAGAGACCAAGCGAACAGGACTTGACTGCATTAACAGTGTTGACGTTTATACTGAGGCACAGTTTATGCGCCTTGATTTGTCTACCCGCCGCAACCTTGAAATCGGCGAAACAATGCGAAATCGTGACAGTCGCGGCTCACTTATGAAGGTGATTGACGACACCTGCACCGCAATGGGTAAGCGTTTGCTCCGTCAGTGGATAGAGCAACCTCTTCTTAACCCCATTGCCATTAACAACCGACTTAACGGCGTGCAGGAATTGGTTGACAACACCGAAACAAGATGCGAACTCAGAGAAATGCTTGGGGGAGTTTTTGACCTTGAGCGCCTTATGTCACGCGTAATTTACGGAAGTGTATCACCACGTGAACTTCGCAGTCTTGCATATACTATCAGCCGCCTACCTGAAATAAAGAATTATCTTGCCCTTTGTAAATCGGGCATTTTGAAAGATACATATAATCAGATTGATGAATTGCAAGATGTTTATAATCTTATTGACAACGCCATAGACCCTGAGCCACCTGCACTTCTTAAAGACGGCAATGTAATCCGCAAGGGCTATAACGAGGATATTGACCAACTTCGTCTGGATATGACCGACGGCAAGGGTGTTATCACAAGGGTAGAGGCTCAGGAGCGTGAGCGCACAGGCATCAAAACCCTTAAAATCAAATATAACAAGGTGTTTGGCTATTGTATAGAAATCACCAATTCCTTTAAGGATATGGTGCCCGACACCTATATTCGCAAGCAGACCTTAACCAACTGCGAGCGCTATATTACCGAAGAATTAAAAGAGCTTGAAAGCCGTATTTTAGGCGCTTCGGAGCGTCTTGCCCGCCTTGAAAGAGAGATTTTTGACCAGGTAAGATGTGCCGTTGCCGACCAACTTAGCCGAATTCAGTCTACTGCCACCGCAATCGGCAGAATGGACGTGCTTTGTTCTTACGCGCACACAGCGGCACAGCTTGGCTATTGCCGTCCTCTTATCAATATCGAGGGCAGAATAGATATTCACGGTGGCAGACATCCCGTTGTGGAAAGTTTGCTCACTACTCCCTTTGTGCCCAATGATACCTATCTTGACAAGCGGGACGACAGATGCGCTATTATCACAGGTCCCAATATGGCAGGTAAATCCACCTATATGCGACAGGTGGCACTGATTGTCCTTATGGCACAGGCAGGCTCTTTTGTTCCTGCTCAGTCAGCCGATATCAGCATTTGCGATGCTATTTTCACCCGCGTTGGCGCATCGGACGATTTGTCGGCAGGTCAGTCAACCTTTATGGTTGAAATGAGCGAGGTTGCCTATATCCTAAAAAATGCCACTGCCGATAGTTTGCTTATATTCGACGAGATTGGACGTGGCACCTCTACCTACGACGGAATGTCTATTGCCCGAGCAGTTCTTGAGCACGTTAACAGCAAGTCAAAAATCGGCGCAAAGACTCTGTTTGCCACCCATTATCACGAACTTACCGAACTTGAAAACACCCTTGAGGGCGTTAAGAATTACAACACCTCTGTTCGCAAGAGGGGTGACGATATAACCTTCCTGCGCCGTATAATCCGCGGCAGTGCCGACGGCAGTTACGGTGTAGAGGTTGCCAAACTTGCAGGCATACCCGATGAGGTTGTGCGTCGCGCAAGAAAAATTCTAAAAGACCTTGAGGCAGAGGGCCCCTCTGTATCAAGACCTGTTATGGCAGAAAATGACGGTGTAATGTCCTTTGGCGACACCGCCACACTGCAACTTATTGACGAGCTTAAAGCCTTGGATGTTAACGGTATGACACCCATACAGGCTATGAGCCGATTGGACGAGCTTACAAAACTTGCCCGTTCCTTATAAATTCAAATTCAACTTAAGGAGGAGTTACAATGGCTATAAAAGTGCTTGACAAACACGTTGCAGAGCTTATTGCCGCCGGTGAAGTGGTAGAGCGTCCTGCATCGGTTATAAAAGAACTTGTTGAAAATTCAATAGATGCCGGCTCCTCTCATATTACTGTGGAGATTAAAAACGGCGGAATCACTTTTATGCGCATAACCGATGACGGTTGCGGCATACCTCACGACCAGGTGCCAACCGCCTTTTTGCGCCACGCCACAAGTAAGGTAAGCAGTGAGGATGATTTAACCTCTATTGCCACTTTGGGTTTCCGCGGTGAAGCCTTGGCATCGGTGTCAGCGGTTGCCCGTGTGGATATGCTCACCGCCACTACTGATGGGGAGGGTACCTCATACTCAATTCACGGCGGTGAAGAGGTATCTTATGAAGAGGCGGGTTGCCCTAAGGGTACCACAATTATTGTGCGCGACCTTTTTTACAATGTGCCTGCCAGAATGAAATTCCTTAAAAAAGACAGTCGCGAAACGGCGGCTGTTGCACAGATTATGGATAGAATGGCACTCTCACACCCCGAGATTGCCTTCCGCTATATATCCGACTCAAAGGTGCAAATGCAAACCCAAGGTAACGGTGATTTGTCCGCCGCAGTTTACTCGGTTTATGGCAGAGATTTCAGGTCAGGACTTATTCCCGTTGACTATTCTACCGACGGATTTAAACTTGGCGGATTTATCTGCAAGCCTGAAGCCGCCCGAAAATCAAGGGGAATGCAGCACTTCTTTATAAACGGCAGATATGTTAACTCTAACACAATGCGTGCCGCTCTTGAACAAGCCTACAAAGGCTCAATTATGACGGGACTTTTTCCCTCTGGCGTTCTCTTTTTAAGGATGGATTGCTCACAGGTGGATATAAATGTGCACCCTGCAAAACTTGAGTGCCGTTTTACTAATGAGAAACCTGTTTTTGATACCGTTTATTACGGTGTAAAGTCAGCCCTTGGCGGCGGTTACAAAATGAACGAGATTAAACTTACATCTCTAAAACCGCCTACTCAAATTCCAACGGCAGAGCAAACAAGAGTCTTTGATATGCCTGTGGAAACTCCCTCAAATCCTGTCCAAAATCCTTTGCGCCGCAACGATTATTTTCAGCATATCCCTGCCCAAAATAATCCCGTAAGGGTTAGTGAAATAGTGATGCGGGAGCCATCTTTTGAACTTAAATCAGAGCCCGTGCGCAAGACTAATTTGGATATAATAGTTGATGACGAGCCTGTGCAAGTACCATCACCTGCACCTAAAACAGAGGAGTCAGAGGTTGTTATACAGGCACCTTCCGAACCCAATCTTGAGAATGTTGATGTAACCTTTGTGGGCGAGGCGTTTGCCACATATGTGCTTGTTGAACACGGCGAGGAACTGATTATTATCGACAAACATGCCGCACACGAGCGTATTTTGTACGAAAAGTTGAAAGCATCGGCAACAATCAGTTCTCAACTTCTTTTGGAGCCTGCGGCAGTCACCTTATCAAAGGATGAATATGCCCTTATTTTTGAAAACATTGATGCTATAACCAAAGCAGGTTTCGAGATAGAGGAGTTTGGCGGCTCAAGTGTCCTTGTGCGCGCAGTTCCCTCTGTGCTGACAGAGGAGGATGTGACTGCCCTTATAACCGAAATTGCAAGCGGCCTTGCTCATAGCAAGGGCGATGTGCAGATTGATAAAATAGATTGGCTTTATCACAATATGGCTTGCCGTGCCGCCATAAAAGGCGGTGACAAATCGGGCAAAGAGGATTTGTTACACCTTGCTCGCAGAGTGGCGTTAAGTGACGATATACGCTACTGTCCACACGGCAGACCGGTTGCATATAAATTAACCAGAAAAGAGCTGGAAAAACAGTTTGGCAGACTTGGATAAAAAGATACGAATGGTTGCAGTTGCAGGGCCTACCGCATCGGGCAAAACCGCTTTGGGTATTGGTATTGCAAAGGCAATTGGCGGCGAGGTAATATCCTGCGATTCTATGCAGATTTACAAGGGTATGAGCATTGCTACTGCCGCCCCCACAACTGAAGAAATGCAAGATATTCCTCATCATCTTGTAGGATTCCTTTCTCCCGATGAGGAGTATTCGGTTGCCCAGTTTTGCGCCGATGCAAACAAGGCTGCCGACCAGATTGTAAGCAGAGGTGCTACTCCCGTTCTTGTTGGCGGCACAGGGCTTTATATGAACAGTTTTGCCGACAACATTACCTTTATGGGCTCAAATTCCGCCGAGGTCCGCAAACAGTTGCAATCCCGCCTTGAGTCAGAGGGAGCAGAGGCACTGCTGAGCGAACTTGCAAGCATCGACGGGGAGTATGCGGCAAAACTTCATTTGTCCGATACAAAGAGGATAACCCGCGCTCTTGAACTTTATTACGCCGACGGCATTACTATGACCGAGCAGGTGGCACGTTCTCACGATACACCAAGCCGATTTGATACCTTGATGATAGGCATCACATTTTTAGACCGCGAAAAACTGTATGACCGCATTAACCGTCGCGTTGATATTATGCTCCAAAACGGATTGCTAAAAGAAGCAGAAAATGCCTATCTTAACCGAGGACGGACTGCCGCGCAGGCAATCGGCCACAAAGAACTTTTTGATTATTTTGAGGGCACTGCAACCCTTGATGAGTGTGTGGAGCGCCTTAAAATGCAGACCCGCCGTTATGCTAAACGGCAGTTAAGTTGGTTCAGACGGGACGAGCGCATACATTGGCTTTATGCTGATGATATGACGGCAGACAGCCTTACAGAACAGGCAATAGAAATTATAAAAAAGGAGTGGAAGCAATGAGTGTTGGATTAAAACGTGTGCTTTCGGCACTGCTTGGCTTGCTTTTAATTGCATATTTGTGCTACCACGTCCTTGTGGTGCCCTATCAAAGCATCGAAACTGAGCAGGCGGTATCCTACACTGCACGAGATACTATTGAAGCAGAGCAGGCATATATTATCCGCACCGAAACTGTGGTAGAAAGCGATGCAAAGGGCTCATACCGTTATGCTATCGGCAACGGTCAGCGAGTTGCATCGGGCAGTGTTATTGCCGATATATATCACAGTGACAGTGTTGTGCAGTCCCTTGCTAAAATTGACGACCTTGACCGACAGATTGAAAACCTTGAATCCTTGAGCAACTACTCAACAGGCGTTGTTGTGGATATCAGTCAGCTTAACGAGCAGGCACACAGCAGTCTTGTTACACTGCTTAACTCTGTGGAGCAGGGCAATTTTACCGACTGTCGCAACAAAGCGCAGGATTTACTGTCGGTTATCAACCGCCGTCAGACTATAACAGGTCAAAGTACTGATTTTTCATCACTTATATCATCTTTAAAGGTGCAAAGAGAAAATCTTGCCACTGCAATCGGCAATCCCCTTGGCAGTGTAAAATCCCCCTGTGCAGGCTATTTTGTGTCTTCGGTTGACGGCTATGAAAACGCCTTTAACATTGAAGATATTGACTCTCTAACCCCCGAAATGCTTAAAAATATCAAAAGCGAACAACCTAAAGAAAATGCGGTCGGCAAGGTGGTAAGCGATGTTAACTGGTATATTGCGGTAGCAATAACATTTGAACAAGCCCTGCAGTTTGCCCCCGGTGACAAGGTGGATGTTGATATATCCACTTCAGAGGTTGTGTCGGTGCCTGCAAAGGTTTTGCAGGTTAATAAGAGCGTGCAGTCAGACGAAGCGGTGCTCATTCTCTCTTGCAGTTATATGAGCAGTGAACTGTCCGCATTGCGCACACCGTCAGTCAGTGTAGTACTGCATACCTATGACGGACTCAGAATATCTGACAAGGCAATCCGCGTAAATGATGGCAAAAAGGGTGTTTACACCTCTAACGGCACCTCTATTGAGTTTGTGCCTGTCAAGGTGCTTTACACAGGCAACGGATATGTGGTTTGTCAGCAAGCCGACCCAATGGAAAAAGGCTTGCATATTTATGACGATGTTGTTGTAAAGGGGAAAAATCTGTATGACGGCAAATCTCTCTAAAGAAGAGTTAGAATTAAGATGCAAACAGTTTGACGAAAACTATAAATACGTCCTCAGCCGAATTGAAACGGCGGCGCAAAAGGCGGGCAAAAGTGCAAGTGACATTCAGTTGCTTGCCGCTACAAAAACAGTGCCTGTGGAAGTAATAAACTACGCAATCGGCAGGGGAATAACCCTTATCGGTGAAAACAGAGTGCAAGAACTGTGCCAGAAGTATGACGAGCTTGACAAAAGTGCCACCCGTCACCATATCGGCAGACTGCAAACCAACAAGGTCAAGCAGGTGGTGGGCAAGGTGCAGATGGTGCAGTCGGTTGATTCACTCAAACTTGCAAGTGAACTGTCAAAGCGCAGTCTTGATATGAATCTTGTCACCGATATTTTGGTGGAAATCAACATTGGCAACGAGGTGTCAAAGTCAGGAATTCCTGCCCACCAAACAGAAGAATTTTTACACCAAATCGCAACATTTGAGGGTATAAAAGTCAAAGGATTGATGTGTATACCCCCAATATGCGAAAATGATAAAGAAATTCGAGTATTTTTTGATAAAATGTATCAGAAGTTTATTGACATTTGGGATAAAAAAATAGATAATATTAGTATGGACTTTTTGTCTATGGGAATGTCGGGCGATTTCGAACAAGCGATAGAGTCGGGTGCAAATATAATCCGTCTTGGCTCGGTACTGTTCGGTGCCCGAGAATATAAATGATTTTATTTTTAAAGGAGAATTTACTATGGGCTTTAAAGAGAATTTTAAGAATTTCTTCACCCCTGCCGATGAAGTAGAAGAAGAGGTAGAAGTGGAAGAGGAATATGAAGAAGAGCCTCGTCGTACCTTCGGCGTAAAAACTCGTTCAGATGCTCCTAAAAATGTTGTAAATATGAACAATGCACCACAACTTCAGGTTGTGCTTGTAAAACCCGAAACTTTTGAGGACGGCCTTGCAATTGCAGACCATCTTTGTGCAAAGCGCACTGTTGTTGTTAACCTTGAAAACGCACCTAAGGATGTGGTTCGCCGTTTGGTTGACTTCTTAAGCGGTGTTGCCTATGCCAATAAGGGTACTATCAAGCGTGCCGCCAACAATGCATTTGTTGTAACTCCCAACAATGTTGATGTTATGGGTGACGTGCTTTTTGAGGAAGTTGAAAACAACTCCTACTTCCGTCCTTAATGGCAAATAACATAAACAGTGATGACCGACTTATCGTAAGTCGTGTTGAAGATGCCGTTTGCTCCGCAAGGGATAAATATGCAACCCGTTTTATCGGCTTTCTTGATGAACACGGGGTTGCAGTTGCCAAAGGTGCGGCATCTAATTACAGCAACATAGCCTTTTACGGCGGCTACGATTCGGCAGACAGGGTGTATATGTGTGTATACCCCGATTATGCCGAGGTTAGCACCGATGACTATCCATTCAAGGCAATCACGGTCACTGCCCGTCCTACCGCTCAACTGTCCCATCGGGATTGGTTGGGCAGTTTGATGTCTTTAGGTCTTCGTCGTGACTCGGTGGGTGATATACTGACTGACGGCAGTCGAGCAGTAATTTTTCTTGCTGACGGCGTTGTGGACTATGTGATGTGTCAACTTCAAAAGGTGGGTGGCGAAGGGGTAAAAATCCAACTTGGCTACACACAGCCACTACCTCAGGCAAGCGGGTTTGAGCAGTTGCGGTTTACCGTTGCATCCACCCGCCTTGACTGTGTTGTGGGGGCACTTTGCTCCTTATCGCGCAACAAGGCAGAGGAGGTTATCTCTGCAGGCTTGGTTGCAGTTGATTCGGCAGAATGTCTGTCAACCTCTAAAAAGGTTGGGTCAGGCAGTCGGATTACAGTCAGGGGCAAAGGCAAATTTATAATTGATGAGTGTGATACTCTTACGCGCAAAGGCAGAACGGTTTTGTGCGTGCGCAAATATATCTGAAAACACGAAAGGCAGGAAAACAGGATGATTACTTCCGAGCAGGCTTTGAATTATGAGTTCCAAAAAGCTGGTATGAACGGTTACCGCGCAGCAGAGGTTGACGAATTCATTTCTTCTGTGGCAGAAACCTTATCTTTTCAAGAAAGAAAAGTTCGCGATATGCAGCGCATTATTGACGAACTTAAAAAGAACGAGACTATTATACAGACTACTCTCGTTAATGCACAAAAGTTGGCTATGCAGTTAACTGATGAGGCAAAGCAAAATGCTGAGCAAACCTTGGCAGAGGCACAGTCAAAAGCACAGACTGTTACCGCTGATGCCGACGCAAAGGCAGAGGCAGTCCTTGCCGATGCTATTGCAAAGTCAAAGCAACTTACTGCAGATGCCGAGGCAGCCTTTGAAAAAGCAAATGCGGAGGCAGAGGAAAAGGCTAACCAGATGCTTGAAGAGGTGCGCCGCATTGCTGCAGAGGAGTCTGCAAAACTGCAGGCAGAGATTGAGGCACAGCGCGCCCTTTACGATGCCCTTAAAACAGAGGTATCCGCTTTCCGCGCCGATGTGCTTGAGCGCTACAAGGCACAGGTTACTCTTATCAAAGATTTGCCTGATTTGATGCCCGCAGTTGAGGTTGCTCCCGTTCAGCAGGAAATCGTTTACGAAGTTCCCGCAAAGGAAGAAACACCTGTTGAAACTCCCGAAATCGTCGAGGAAGAGGATGACTTGCCCGTTGCACAAATTTCCTTTGTTGACAACACTCCTGCAGAGGAGCCTACTCAGGCAAGCAGTCCTTTGCTTAAACTTTTTGACGATATGCAAGAAAATGAGGCACAGGCGGCCGCCGCAGTTGAAGAGGTGGCATCTCTTACCGAGAATGCACAACCTGCAAAGAGCGGATTTACCGTAATTTTTGACGATGATGACGACAAGGACGATACCTTCGGCGGCAGAATTCAAATTGGCGAAGACAATAACTAATTGATTGGAGATATAACAAATGGCACAGGATTATAACCAGACACTCAACCTGCTTAATACCGAGTTCCCAATGCGCGCAGGTTTGCCCGAGCGTGAGCCTGAGGCACTTAAGAAGTGGTATTCAGAGGAACTTTACGAGCAGATTATGAAACGTAACGAGGGCAAGCCTCTTTACACCTTGCACGATGGCCCTCCATATGCAAACGGAAAAATTCACCTTGGCACTGCACTTAACAAAATCCTCAAAGACTTTGTTGTGCGCTACAAGAATATGACCGGATTTAAGGCGCCTTTTGTGCCCGGATACGATACTCACGGTCTGCCTACCGAACTTAAGGCTCGTAAGGCAGCAGGTATGAAGTCTTCTGAGCAGGTTTCACCTCTTGAACTGCGTAAACTTTGCCGCGAGTTTGCTCTTGGCTTTGTTGATGACCAGCGCGACCAGTTTAAGCGTTTGGGCGTTTTGGGCGAATGGGATAACCCTTATTTGACCCTTAAACCCGAGTTTGTTGCCCGTCAGGTTGAAATATTCGGCGATATGGCTCAAAAGGGCTATATCTACAAGGGACTTAAGCCTGTTTATTGGTGCCCTGAGTGTCAGACCGCTCTTGCCGAGGCAGAAATCGAATATGCAGAGGATCCTTGCCATTCTATCTATGTTAAGTTCAAGGTTAGCGACGATATGGGCAAACTTGCTCAGTATGGCTGTGACCTTGACAAAACCTATTTCGTAATCTGGACCACTACTACTTGGACTTTGCCCGGCAACGTGGCAATCTGTGTTGGTCCCAACTATGATTACGGCATTTATAAAGCAGGCGACGAGTTCTATATTATGGCTGAAGAACTTGCAGGCAAATCCTTTGCCGCCGCAGGAATTGAGCAGTATGAACTTATCGCAACCCTTATGGGCAAAGAACTTGAACTTATGTCTGCTCAGCACCCCTTCCTTGACCGCGAAAGTCTTGTTATCGTGGGTGACCACGTAACTCTTGAAAGCGGTACAGGTTGCGTTCACACCGCCCCCGGTTTTGGTGTTGACGACTTTGAGGTTTGCCGCAAATATCCTCAGGTGCCAATGATTGTATCGGTTGATGCAAAGGGTGTTATGACTGAGGAGGCAGGCCAGTTTGAAGGCCTTACCACCGACGAAGCAAACAAGAGCATTGCAATGCATCTTGACCAGACAGGCAACTTGTTTGCTCTTGCAAAGATTATCCACCAGTATCCTCACTGCTGGCGTTGTAAGTCACCCATTCTTTTCCGTGCCACCAAACAGTGCTTCTGCTCAATCAAGGCTTTCTCTGATGAGGCTCTTGAAGCAATCAAGACTGTTAAGTGGATTCCCGGTTGGGGTGAAGACCGCATTTCAGGTATGGTCCGTGACCGTTCTGACTGGTGTATTTCCCGTCAGCGTACTTGGGGCGTGCCTATTCCTCTGTTCTACTGTGAGGATTGCGGCGAGCAGATTATATCTGAGCAAACCATCGCAAAGGTTGCCGATATGTTCCGCAAAGAAGGCGCAGATGCTTGGTATGCTCATAGCGCCACTGAACTGTTACCCGAGGGTACAGTCTGCAAATGCGGTTGCAACCGTTTCACTAAAGAAACTGATATTATGGACGTTTGGTTTGACTCAGGCTCAACCCACGCCGCCGTTCTTGACGAGCGTGACTATCTTGGCAATCCTGCCGACCTTTATCTTGAGGGTGCCGACCAGTATCGTGGTTGGTTCCAGTCAAGCCTTCTTACCAGTGTTGCTACCAAGGGTATTGCTCCTTATAAGGCAGTTGTAACTCACGGTTGGGTAGTTGACGGCGAAGGCAAAAAGATGTCTAAGTCTATCGGCAACACTATCGAGCCTGAAGAAATCGTAAATCAGTACGGTGCCGATATCTTGCGCTTGTGGGTTGCATCAAGTGACTATCACGCCGATATCCGCATTTCAAAGGATATTCTTAAGCAACTTTCAGAGGCATACCGTAAAATCCGTAATACCGCCCGCTTCATTTTGGGTAACATTCACGATTTCAATCCTGATACCGATGCAGTTGAAATCAGCAAACTTGAGCCTATGGATAAATGGGCACTTGCTCGCCTTAACGGACTTATTGAAAAGTGCCGCGAAGCATATGAGAATTTCGAGTATCACATCATATTCCATGCCATTCACAACTTCTGCGTTGTTGATATGTCAAACTTCTATCTTGATGTTATCAAAGACAGACTTTATGTAGAGCGTGCAGACAGTGATACCCGCCGTGCTGCACAAACTGCAATGTATCGTATTCTTGATAATCTTACACTTCTTCTTGCACCTATTATCGCATTTACTGCAGAGGAGATTTGGAACTTTATGCCACACGATGCAAATCGTGATGCAGGCAGTGTAATGTTTAACGATTTCCCCACTGCAACCAACCTTGATGTTGACGATAACTTTATGCAAGAGTGGGATAAACTTCACGCTGTACGCGACGATGTTAAAAAGGCAATCGAAATTGCCCGTAAAGACAAGATTATCGGCTCATCACTTGATGCAAAGGTAACCGTATACGCAGACGGTGAGTGGTACGAGCTTTTGAACGATACTGCAAATCCCCTTACCGCACTCTTTATCACCTCTACCGTTGAGTTGGTCAAGGGCGAGGGCGGTGACTTCAAGGGTGATAACGTTGGTGTTACCGTATCAAAAGCAGAGGGCTGCAAGTGTGCTCGTTGCTGGTCATACGAGGAGTATGTTGGCAGTGATAGTACATATCCCGATTTGTGCCGCCGTTGTGCAAAGATTATTGCCGAAATGAATTGATTTTAAGTGGAGGCTGTCAGTTTTGACCAAGCAAAAAAATGCCATTGATTTTATAGGTTGGCTTAAGTCACGAAAGGTTGAACTTATTGCTTTGTTGGTATCTGCCTTGTTGGTGGTTATTGACCAGATAACTAAACTTTTGGTTGAAAGCAACTTTCAGACTGTGGGTGAAACCCTGCCTGTTATAAAAGGTGTGCTTAATTTTACCTATATCCGCAATGACGGTGCGGTGTTTGGCTCCCTTTCAGGCAAACCCTATATTTTTAACACTATTACTGTTATAATTGTCGTTTTAGGTGTTGCGGCTCTGCTTATGGGCAAAATCAAGGGCAAATGGTTGATTTGGACAGCCTCTTTAGTTATCGGCGGCGGTGTTGGTAATATGATTGACCGCTTCCGACTGAAATATGTTATTGATTTTATTGATGTTAAATTGTTTGGCAAACTGTGGGTTTGGGTGTTTAACTTTGCCGACTGCTGTGTGGTTGTTGGTTGCATAATGCTTATAATCTACTTTATTGCCGATACCGTAAATGACGTTAAAAAATCAAAAGCACAAAAGGCATCAAAGGGTGACAATGATGCCTGAGTTAGAGTTTATTTGTACCGAAAAATGTGACAGGGTGGATGCTTTTTTAGCATCCACAGGTCAGTTTACACGCTCTGCCGCCGCCAAACTTTGTGACGATGGTAGGGTGCTAATAAACGGGAAGCAGGCAAAGAAAAAGTCCTCACTCTTACAGGGTGACAAGGTAACTGTTCAGGTGCCTGCACCTGTTGATTCCACCGCAAAACCTCAAGAAATCCCTCTTAATATTGTTTATGAGGATGACGATTTGCTTGTAGTTAACAAACCGAAGGGAATGGTTGTTCATCCCGCTCCCGGCAATGCCGACGGAACTTTGGTAAATGCCTTGCTTGCTCACTGCGGTGACAGTCTTTCGGGCATAAACGGAGTTATACGCCCCGGTATAGTCCACCGCATTGACAAAGATACAAGCGGTCTGCTTATAGTGGCAAAGAATGACCGCGCCCACACTCATTTGGCCGCACAGATAAAGGAGCATTCCTTTACGCGCGAGTATGAGGCAGTGGTCTACGGCAATGTTAAAGAGGATGAGGGTATTGTTGATGCGCCAATTGGCAGGCATCCCACCAAGCGCAAGCAAATGGCGGTCACAACCAAAGCTTCCCGTAATGCCGTTACCCATTGGCGCGTAGTTAACCGTTACGGCAAATTCACCCACCTTGCTTTGCGACTTGAGACGGGACGCACCCATCAGATAAGGGTGCATATGTCATACATAGGCCACGCGGTAGCAGGGGATTCGGTTTACGGCCCTAAAAAAGTTATTGAGCGGCTGGGCGGTCAGTGTCTGCACGCTAAAAAGATTGGTTTTATCCATCCTGACGGCAGATATCTTGAATTTGACAGTCCGCTACCCGAATATTTTACCTCATTTTTAAAAGGGTTACAGAATGAAAAAGTTTGAAGGCTTTCTGCTTGTGTCCGATATTGACGGCACTTTGGCAGAGCAAAGATATATTAACCCCGCCAACATAACCGCAATTAACCGTTTTGTTGCGGATGGCGGTCAGGTGCTGTTAGCAACGGGGCGCTCACCTCAGTCATCGGTGCCTGTTGCAAAAAAATTGGGTTGCTCTGCAAAACTGATTGCAAACAACGGTGCAGTGGTGTATGATACTGCACTTGGCAAGGTGGTTTCTCAAAAGTCACTTGACTGCAAGCAAATATCACTTGATATTGTAGAAAAATTTACGGTTGGTGGAATTTTCTATTGCGGTGAAGAACTTTGGCTTTTCAAAAACAACCCCGAAATATCAAGCCTTATTGAATCAGAGCAACTGACCGTTAAAGACAGTTGCGATGGTGTTATAAATAAGGTGCTTTTTGGCGGCACTTCCACTGTCATAGATGAACTGGATGCGTATTTGCGCTCAATTCCCGATTTAGTAGGGGACGTGGTTCGCAGTGACAAGGTTTTCGTTGAAATATTGCCAAATGGAGTTAATAAAGGCAGTGTAATGATGGACGTTGCAGCGCAACTGGGCATAAGTTCCGACAAAATCTTTGTTGCGGGCAACTATTACAATGATATAGGTATGCTTAAAAAAGGCGCTGTCACTTGTGTGCCAAGTGATTCACCTGACGATTTAAAGGCAATGGTGGACTATGTTGCTTGCCCATGCCGAGAGGGTGCGGTGGCAGAATTCATTGATTGTCTGTATCAAAGATATTAAAAAGGTTATCATCCGTTTTTAAAGGCGGTAATAATAAATTTTCAAGCTGAAGAGGAGTAATTATGGACGTTCAGACTAAAAAACAACTCAAAATTGCGGCTTGCAAAGCACGAATGGGTGTTATCGAAGGCACCTTTAATGCAAAAGCAGGCCATCCGGGCGGTTCGCTTTCAATATGCGACGTTCTGGCATATCTCTATTTTAACGAGATGAACATTGACCCCGCAAATCCCAACAAGGCAGACAGAGACCGTTTTGTTCTTTCAAAGGGTCATGCTGCACCTGCACTTTATCCTATTCTTTCACTTCGCGGATTCTTTGATTGGTCCGAAATTGCCCGTCTTCGCAAGCCTCACGCTATGCTTCAGGGTCACCCCAGTCTTAAAAGCACCCCTGGTGTAGATATGTCCACCGGCTCTTTGGGTCAAGGTATTTCTACTGCTGTTGGTATGGCTTTGTCATCAAAACATTTTGGTGATAATTACCGTGTTTACACCATTCTCGGTGATGGCGAGATTGAGGAAGGTCAGGTTTGGGAGGCAGCCATGTTTGCCGCTAACAAGAAACTTGACAACCTTGTCGCTTATGTTGACTTTAACAATCTTCAGATTGACGGTACTGTAGAAGAGGTTAACTCTCCTGCACCCGTTGATAAGAAGTTTGAAGCATTCGGTTGGAATGTAATCACTATTGACGCTCACGACTTTGACCAGATTGAAGCCGCCTACAAGGCAGCCCGTGAGTGCAAAGGCAAGCCCACTGCAATTGTTGCAATTTCTGTAAAGGGCAAGGGCGTATCGTTTATGGAAAATCAGGTTGGTTGGCACGGTGTTGCTCCCAACGCTGAACAGGCAGAGCAGGCAATGGCTGAACTTAAGGCACAGCTTGCAGACCTTGAAGCATAAGAAGGAGTGATAATAATGGCAGAAATCAAAAAGATGGCTACCCGTGACGGCTACGGTCAAGGCCTTATCGAACTTGGCAAAACCCGTGACGATATTATTGTTATGGACGCTGACCTTGCCGCCGCTACTAAAACAGGCGCATTCAAAAAAGAATTCCCCGAAAACTTCTATAACTGCGGTATCGCAGAGCAAAATATGATGTCTATCGCCGCAGGCGTTGCTGCAACAGGTAAGGTTGTATTTGCATCAAGCTTTGCAATGTTTGCCGCAGGCCGTGCCTTTGAGCAGGTTCGCAACTCTATCGGCTATCCTCATTTGCCCGTAAATATCGGTGCAACCCATGCAGGTATCTCTGTTGGTGAAGACGGTGCAACCCATCAGTGCTGTGAGGATATTGCTCTTATGCGCACTATCCCCGGTATGACTATTATCAACCCCGCCGACGCAGTTGAGGCAAAGGCAGCAACTATTGCAGCAGCCGAAATTGACGGTCCTGTATATCTCCGTTTTGGCAGACTTGCAGTACCCGTAATTAACGACGACAACTACAAGTTTGAGGTTGGCAAGGGCGTCAATCTTGTTGACGGCACCGATGTTACTATCGTTGCAACAGGTCTTATGGTTGAGCGTGCCCTTCAAGCTGCAGATATTCTTAAGGAAGAGGGTATCTCTGCACGAGTAATTAACATCCACACCATCAAGCCTTTGGATGAAGAGATTATTCTTGACGCTGCTAAGAAGACCGGCGCAATCGTTGTTGCAGAAGAGCATTCTGTTATCGGCGGTCTTGGCAGTGCAGTGTGCGAATTGCTTGCCGACAAGATGCCTACCCCTGTTAAAAAGGTTGGCGTTGAGGATAAGTTTGGCACCTCAGGTCCTGCACTTGACTTACTTGAGATGTTTGGTCTTGGCTCAAAGGATATTGTTAAAAAGGCAAAAGAAGTTATTGCAATGAAGTGATGTATTATTCGGCTAACGAATGTAACATAAATATTATTGATAAAGGGGTTATTGTTATGAGAAAGTTTTTATCCCTGCTTTTGTGCATAGCAATGCTCTGTACAATGATGACCTGTCTTACAGGTTTTACCGCTTTTGCAGAAGAAAAAACTCCTGTAAGAAGCCTTGTTGGTAAAGAAGTTCCCAACTTCAACTCTACCGATTGGACCAGCACTTCATCCACTGCTATCAAGGATGATTCTAATGCCCTTAAAGCACCCACAAGCAATGGCTATGCAACTGCAGAAACAAAAGAAAGCTACATTATAGGCTCACAGTTTGATGTAGCATTCAACTTTGTTTGGGGCGGCTTCGACAACTACCATGGTGATGTTGGCGTTATTTTCGGCACAAACCAAATTCGCGTTGGCAATCCGGATACTGATTACAAAAACGGAAATAAAAGCTATACACTTATCGTATCCAACAAATCAGGCACAGTTGCAACTGCTGAACTTGGCGACAGCAAAGACGTCATCGGCGGTAAATACACCTTTACCTACAAAAACGGTGAACTTTCAGGCACACAAAACGGCAACGTAATTAACTGGACTGTTGGCGAAGAAACCGCAACATCTGTAAATGTTACTTTTGACATTGCAACTGCTCCTGTTAAGGTAACTGTTGGCGGTAACTATTGCGACGACAGATATGTAAAAGACTTTTCAATTAGAGGTACCGTTAACGGTGATGTTAACTTTGACGGAAAGGTTGACAGTTTTGACCTTCTTGCTTCTCAGCAGGCACTTCTCGGTGTTGACGGTGCTATTTCTGGCACATATTGCGATAATACCTATGACGATGTTTTGTCTTCTTCAGACATTCTTTCAATGACCCATCACATTTTGGGTACAGGCTTGATGTCTCACTACGAGCGTCCTCCTGTAAAGATTATGTGTGTTGGTGACTCTATCACCGCAGGTGCAGGCACCCTTAGTGCTTGGAGATATAGCTTGTTTGAAAAACTTTATAGTTATAATGTAAACAACTTCCGTCTTGTTGGTGTTAACGAATCTTCTGCCGACTTCCGTTTGCCCAAGGGCTTCCGTGGTCACTCTGCAGTTGGCGGTCATACTACTGCAAATGTAGTTAACGCTCTTGACAACTATATGTCTGTTGATTTTGATGTATTTGCAATGATGATTGGTACTAATGATGCTGACAAGAATATTGAACAATCTATTGCCAACTATCGCACCATTCTTGACCGTGTGTTTGAAACCCACCCCAATGCACACGTTTACATTTCAACAATGTGCCCCAAGAAAGAAACCGTTACTTCTGCAACTTGGCTCAACTTCGGTATTAACCCTTACTTGCCTGTTTTGGTAGCAGAGTATACCGAGCGTGGCTACAATATCACCTATGTTGACAACTTCACAGGCTACAACTGGTCAACATCTGACTTCCCTGCAACCGACTCTGTTCATCCTAACGAGGGTGGCAGAGAGAAGATTGCAGACGCCTTTTTCAATGCAATGAAGGATGATGTAAGAGACCTTGATGTAAAGTCTTCATCCTTCACTTATAATCCCGAAGTCAGTGTTGACGATATGACTGTTTCTGATACCGCTATCAGCGTTCCTGTCGGTGAGGCAAAGAGTGTTGTTGCTACCGTATCACCCGCAAATGCACTTGTAAATACTGTTCTTTGGTCAAGCAATAATGAAGCGGTTGCTACCGTTAATGCTAACGGACGTATTACAGGTGTTTCTGAGGGTACCGCAACCATTACCGCAAAATCCCTTGACGGCGGTATTGTTAAGACTGTTGCTGTTATCGTAACTGCTGCTGAAGTAACTGAAGTTACCGAAGTGTTTGCAGACAACTTCCAAAATTTTGATAATTGGGTATTTGCTGACGCAGAGAAAACTATTTTTAGCATTAGGTCGCAGACTTGCAGCACATATATTCCTAACGATACAGAAACAATCACTACCGCTAATACTTATGCTTTTACCGACAACTTTGTGCTTTCATTTGACTATTCTTCTTCAATCAATGAGAGTGCACAAGATAAAACCTTCTACGGTGGCATTGGTTATGCGGGCTATGAGTTTCGTGTTTCAGACTGCGGCAGATATATGATTATTGCAAATGCAGATGGAGTAGTCGCAACCTATACTACCGTTGCAACCATTGAGTATGTAAACGCTCGCTTGGTTTACGAAAACAACACCTTGACCGCATACTATGACGGTGAGGCAGTGCTTACTGTAAGCGATGTTACTATTGAAGCAGGCGAATATGCAATTACCTATACCAATACTGAAAAATGGCGCAGCACTAACTTTGATAATCTCTTCCTCGGCACCTTCTAATTAACGAATTCACCCCGTTGGCATCGCCAACGGGGTGTTTTTATCTGAATTTTGCTTTAATTTGTTCATAGATTTCTACAATTTTAAACTTAACTTTAAACCTTTGTCCGTTTTTTACAACACGCTGTCCATTACTGTCAAGTACAGTATCAACCTCTTTTGCCGCACTGCCCATACACACATTAGGGAAACAGACACACCACCAATTTTGCCCCTTAGCATCACCCAAGAGCACCCTTACCGCCATATATTTACCTGCCGGCAAGGTTAGATTGTCACTGTATACTCTGGTGCTAAAATCAGAGGGAGCAACTTCAACTTTTACAGAGTAGTCAAATCCCTTTTGTTCAAGGGTGCTTTTGGCAATTTGTTGTAGCTTTAGTGCGTTCTTTTTTGCCAAAGTTTCCGCTTCATCAAGGGATACTGCCCCGTCAAACAGATTGCTAAATTCACAGAGCAAGGCATCCCTCACTGCAATTTTCACCTTTTGGTCGTCGTCACTGTCAGAATTGGCAATAATGTGAAGCCGCAAAACATTTTCTCTTACCTGCTCACAACTCGCATCAAAACAGGCGAGCGACATAAGTATGGAAAAAACAAGACTAAAAGAAATTGCGGCAAAAAGCCGCTTGCTATCAATTTTACTCATTAAAAAACCGCCTTTCAATGTGATTATTGAACAGGCGGTTAATTTTTATTCAAATTTCTCAATAGATTGTGCAGTGGGCTTGCAAACGTGGGCCCAACCAAACTGATTTTTGATTTCTTTTGCAGTTTTTTCTGCCTTTTCAAAATCATCAAAAATGGCAAATAAGGTAGGACCTGCGCCACTTAAACTGTGACCAAGGGCGCCATTTTGTTCAAAAATGTGGCAAATGCTCTGCACCCTTTCATTTTGCCAAAGTGGAGCAAAACTGTTACCGAGCAAGCCGCACAGACTTTTCAAATCACCTTTGTTAACACAGTCGATAGCGCCCTCTATTTGCGGATGAAACTGCTCTTTTGCCTCGTCAAAACGGCGGAACATAGCACCTGTGGAGTCTTTCACTCCGCCCGATGCCAATACTATGTAGCACTGGGGCAAATGGGAAAGGACGGTCAGATTTTCACCCACACCTGTAGCATAAGCGGTGCCCCCAACCATAGCAAAGGGCACGTCTGCACCAAGGGATAGGGCAATTTTATCAAGATTGCCCTTGTCTACTATACCGAAAGCGCGGTCAAGAGCAGTCAGCACTGCGGCACAGTCGGCACTGCCGCCACCCATACCTGCAGTCATCGGTATATGCTTTTCAATATGAATACTGCCGCCGATATTAAGCCCTGCTGCCTCGCTATAAGCCTTAACGGCTTTTGTAACAATATTTTCACCCTCTATTTCAACAGAGGAGGTAACTGTAAGGGGCGCGTTAAGGATAAAATTTGCGGTAATAAAGTCGGCAATATCTACCGTCTGCATAATCATTCGCATTTGATGATATCCGTTATCCTCTCTTGCACAGATGTCAAGCAGAAGGTTTAATTTAGCATTAGCCTTTAATTTCATTTGCCTTCACTCTTTAATTCGTCAAGGAACAATCCAACGCGACGGATAGCCTCTTTAATATGGTCAACCGAGTAGCAGTATGAGGCGCGCACAAATCCCTCACCGCCAACACCAAATGCAGTGCCGGGCACAAGAGCAACCTTGTGAGAATAAAGCAAGCGCTCGCAAAACTCTTCGCTGGAAAGACCACTTGAACGTATGCAGGGGAAGGCGTAAAAAGCACCCTTTGGCTCAAAACAGGTAAGACCGATTTGATTAAAACCGTTAACCATTATTCTGCGACGGGCATCATATTGCTGGAGCATTTTTGCAATGTCATCGTCACCGTATTTGATAGCCTCAATAGCGGCGTATTGTGACACGGTGGGTGCGCTCATAATGGCAAACTGATGGATTTTGGTCATTTGTGTGATGACTTCGGCAGGACCGCAAGCATAACCTAAACGCCAACCTGTCATAGAGTAGGTCTTGGAAAAACCGCCGATTATAACGGTGCGCTCCCGCATGCCGTCAATGGAAGCCACAGATACGTGCTTGATGCCGTAGGTAAGCTCACCGTAAATCTCGTCAGATAAAATCATAATGTCGGTTCCGCGAAGTACCTCGGCAATTTCTTCAAGATGCTCACGCTCCATAACAGCACCGGTAGGATTGCAGGGATAGGGAAGAATAAGCATCTTTGTTTTATCAGTAATGAGTGCTTTCAGTTGCTCGGCAGTAATTCTGAATTCATTTTCGGCAAGAGTTTCAAGAGCAACGGGAGTACCCCCTGCCAAACGAACAATGGGGTCATAGCAAACAAAACTTGGTTGAGGTATTATAACCTCATCACCTGCGCCCACAATGGCGCGGATAGCCGCATCAATACCCTCACTGCCACCGACGGTAATAAGCACCTCACTGTCACCGCAGTAATCAAGGTCAAAACGGCGTTTTAAATACTCGGCAATTTCACGGCGCAACTCAATAAGACCGCTGTTAGATGTGTAACGGGTCTTTCTGCCTTGTATTGCTTCAATACCTGCCTGACGGATGTGCCAAGGTGTAGCAAAATCTGGCTCTCCCACACCAAGAGATATAACATCGCTCATATTAGCGGCAATATCGAAGAATTTTCGTATACCTGATGGTGTTATGTTAACCACATCAGGATTAAGAATTTTAGAATAATCCATTATAACGACACCGTTTCTCTGTCATCGGGTGTGCCACACATCTTGACACCCATATCCTTATATCTGCGCAAAACGAAGTGAGTACCTGTAGAGGTAACTTCCTTCATAGTTGCAAGATGCTTTGCAACAAACATAGCAACCTTTTGGAAGGTCTGACCTGTAACAATAACGCTAAGGTCGTAACCGCCCGACATAAGATAAACTGCCTCAACATATTCAAACTCGGCAATACGTTCGGCAATTTCCTCAAAGCCTGCATCGGCTTGAGGAGTAACGTTTATCTCAATAATGGCGGTGATATGCCTGTCATCCACGCTTGCCCAGTCGATAAGGGCTTTGTATCCTCTGATAATGCCGTCTGCCTCCAACTCGGCAACGGCGGCGCAAATTTCAGTTTCGCTTACACCAAGCATAGTAGCCAAATCGGCAGAGGTGTATCGTGCATTTTCGCTTAATAATTGCAAAAGTTTCTCTTTCATAATTTTAACTCCTTAAACCATAGTAGTTATGCAAAGAATAAATGACAAAAAGTAAAGAATGGGACTAACTATCTTAACAAGGGTAATAAAAACCTTTTTAATGCCACAGTCTGCAAGAAAATTTGCAAGTTATAAAAAGTTAAGATAAATTACCATATAAATGATAATAGTGGCAACAGAGCCTACTCCAAACTTCAAAAAAGTGATAATCTGCAATCCAAACAGAGCAAAATTGACAACAATCATCACTGCTTGAATAACAGCCATAACGGCAATTGCCTTTTTCTGCGGAGGTGTAATCACTATTTTTTGACCGCGCTCCTCATCATCGGCGCGCATTACAGGAGTAGTATCCACAAAAACCACCTCCACATACGGCAAATTGCCAAAAAATCACCTTATTAAAGGAATTATACCATATAAAACAACAAAAAACAATCATAATTAAATAAAGGTGTTTCATTTTTATGAAATATGTGGTAAAATCAAATATATTTATACTGGAGGTAGGAATATGAAAGCAGTTATTACAGTTGTTGGTAAGGATACAGTGGGTATTCTGGCAAAGGTATCAAACCTCTGCGCCGAAAAGAATATAAATATTATTGATGTAACTCAGACAGTTATGCAAGATTTGTTTTGTATGATAATGCTTTGCAATATTGACACAATGACAGGCAGTTTTTCTGACTTTGTAGATGCCGCTGACGCTATCGGTAAGGAAAATAATCTTAGCGTTCACGTTATGCATGAAGAGATTTTTAACTCTATGCACCGCATTTAAGGGGGACGCATAATGCTTAACACAAAAGATATTCTTGAAACTATTGCAATGATACAAGACGAGCATCTTGATATACGCACCGTAACAATGGGTATATCATTGCTTGACTGTATCGACCCTGATATTGATTCTGCCTGCCGCAAGGTTTACGACAAAATCACCCGTTATGCTGAGCGTTTGGTACCCGTTTGTCAGGATATTGAAAAGACCTACGGCATTCCCATTATCAATAAGCGTATATCGGTTACTCCTATTGCAATGCTTGCTTCTGCTTGCCCCAATGCCGATTTGACAAAATTTGCATTGGCACTTGAAAAGGCGGCTTGCAAGGTTGGTGTTAACTTTATCGGCGGCTACAGTGCCTTGGTGCAAAAGGGCTTTGCTCACGGCGATGCCGAGCTTATCAACTCCATCCCCGAAGCCTTGGCAATTACCGACCATATCTGTTCATCGGTTAATATTGGCTCCACCAAAGCAGGCATCAATATGGACGCTGTAGCTATGATGGGTAAGGTTATCCGCCGCACTGCCGAACTTACTGCCGAGCGAGATTGTATCGGCGCCGCAAAATTGGTTGTTTTTTGTAACGCTCCCGAGGATAATCCCTTTATGGCAGGCGCATTCCACGGTGTCGGCGAGGCTGACTGTGTAATCAACGTTGGCGTTTCAGGCCCCGGCGTAGTTCGTGCCGCTCTTGCCAAACTTGGCGGCGATGCAAGTATTACCGAGGTTGCCGACCTTATTAAACGTACTGCATTTAAGATTACCCGAATGGGTCAGCTTGTGGCAAAAGAGGCATCTGCCCGTCTTGGTGTGCCCTTTGGTATTGTTGACCTGTCCCTTGCTCCCACACCTGCAGTTGGTGACTCGGTTGCTCATATTCTTGAAGAAATGGGCTTGGAGTCATGCGGTGCCTGTGGCACTACCGCTTGCCTTGCACTGCTTAACGATGCCGTCAAAAAGGGTGGCGTAATGGCATCATCCCACGTTGGCGGTCTGTCGGGTGCATTTATTCCCGTAACCGAGGATGCAGGTATGATTGATGCCGCTCGCAGTGGCGCTCTTACTATTGAAAAACTTGAGGCTATGACTGCCGTTTGCTCGGTTGGTCTTGATATGATAAATATTCCCGGTGACACTCCCAGCGAGGTTATTTCGGGCATTATTGCCGACGAAGCCGCAATCGGTATGGTTAACAGCAAAACCACTGCCGTTCGCCTTATTCCCGCTATCGGTAAGGGTGTGGGCGAAGAGTTATCTTTTGGCGGCCTCCTTGGTGGCGGCCCCGTTATGAAGGTTAATACCGCATCACCCAAGGTGTTTATAAATCGCGGCGGACGATTGCCTGCCCCCCTCCAAAGCCTTAAAAATTAAAGTTCATCTAAAGCTAACCGCTTTAAATCTTTGAAAAGGTCCTGTTAACAATCCTGACGGAGAAGCCTTTATACTTTTTGGGTGGCTTTGGTTGATTATGAAGATTGCAATAATCGTTGGTTTTGTTATAATCAGTATAAAAATCAGTAAGCAGTTTAAATCAAAAATAGCGGTGTTTATTTTGTTGTTAATGCTTATAGTTATAGGTATGATAGCGGGTGCTGTTGTAATGAAGGACGGCTATGTTACACTTTATCAAGACACTGTGCAGCTTTAAATAATAAATTCAAATATAAGCACTGAAAGAGGACAATTTTCTTTGTCACCTAAATGCATACGGCACAGAACAACTAAAAAGCAGATGAAATCTTGTTTCATCTGCTTTTAATATTTAGTTGAATAGTTAAAACTATTGGTGTATAATGGTGTTAACAGGAGTGATGAACTTTGGCGATTTTTAAACCGTATAAAATGTTTTACCGCGTTACCGATATAACGCCCGAATTTTTACATAATAACGGTATCAAGGGTTTGGCGCTTGATGCCGATAACACCTTGTCTGAGCACCATTCACAAACTGCTCACGAGGGTGTTGAGCAGTGGCTTCGCGATATGGAGGGGGCGGGCATCAAACTTAAAATGGTGTCAAACGCCCGCGGAAGACGGGTTGTACCCTTTGCCAACAAATTAGGTCTTACCTTCACAAGCACCGCATTAAAACCGCTACCTTTCGGATTTTGGCGCGCCGCCAAAAGTATGGGCTTAAAGGTGAAGGAAATCGGTGCAGTGGGTGACCAACTTTTCACCGATATGATGGGTGCCAATCTTGCAGGGGTAAAACCTTTGCTTGTAACACCTATAAAGGAGGAAACGGGCGCATCCTTCCGGTTGCGCCGCCGTCTTGAAAAACCGCTTATTAAAAGGTATAAGGAGAATAGCTTATGAGTGCAAAATTCGGTCCTGCAGGAACCTCTGACAGTTTTGCAAAAATGGGATACAAGGGCAGTCTTGATATGCCCGAATATATCGTAAAAATGGGCCTTGATGCCTTTGAGTATCAGTGTGGCAGAGGGGTTAATATCGGTGAGGAGAAAGCCCGACAGTTTGGCGCCTTAGCCGCCGAAAAGGGTATTGCTCTGTCACTCCACGCTCCTTATTATATCTCTCTTGCGGCGGCGGAGGAAGCAAAACTTGACAACTCCATAAACTATATCCTACAAAGCGCCCGTGCGGCAGATTGGATGGGTGCTACCCGTGTGGTAGTCCACCCCGGCGGCAAGGGTAAAATGGAGCGAGAGGTAGCTGTCAATTTGGCAATATCTACTTTTGAGCGTGCTCTTAAGGCTATGGATGAGGAGGGGCTTGGTCATATCACACTTTGCCCCGAAACAATGGGCAAAATCAATCAACTTGGTGACCTTGACGAAATAATGCGTTTTTGCGCAGTGGATGAGCGTGTTATCCCCTGCATAGATTTTGGGCATCTTAACGCTCGCACAAGGGGCGGTCTTACCACTCGTGAAGATTTCCAGAAGATTTTTGATACTCTGCAAAACTCAATCGGCACTGAGCGTATGAAAAAATACCACGCCCACTTTTCAAAGATTGAATACAGTGAGGGCGGTGAGGTAAAACATCTCACTTTTGAAGACACTGTCTTTGGCCCCAACTATGACTACCTTATGGATATAACCTACAAATTGGGATGCAGTCCCACCATTATATGCGAGTCGGCAGGCACTCAGGCAGAGGATGCCTTGCAGATGAAAACCTATTATAAATCCTTGGAGACAAAGTAACAATGAAAAAAATACTTGTTTTAAACGGCCCAAATCTTAATATGCTTGGCAAACGGGAGCCTCATATTTACGGCAGTCGCACTCTTTCGGATATAAATGCCGATATAGAAAAATATGCCGCAACACTTGGCGCAGAATGTGATTTTTTTCAGTCCAATCACGAGGGTGCATTGGTTGACATAATTCAGACTGTGGACGAAAAATATGACGGATGCGTGCTTAACGCAGGTGCATATACCCACTATTCAATTGCCATTCGCGATGCAATAAGCTCTGTTACCACTCCTTTTATTGAGGTGCATATTTCAGAGCCTAAAAACCGTGAGGAGTTCAGGCACGTTTCGGTTATTACCGATGTGTGCAAGTGTGTTATAAGCGGTCATGGTGAACAAAGTTATCATATGGCAATAAAGGAGCTTTGTGATGAATGAGCGGCTTTTGGCGGTGATAAACAGCGCCGCAGACTTTGACGGAGTGCTTATAACCTGTGAGACTCAGCGCCGCTACCTTACTGGCTTTGAGTCGGGGGATGCAGGGGTGCTTGTTATCACTCCAAAGGGCGCCACGTTTGTAATTGACGGCAGATATTTCGAGTTGGCAGAAAAACAAGCGGCGGTACCCGTTCTGTTACAAGAAAACCTCTATGAGCAAATAAAAGATTTGCTTGCAGACTGCAAAAGGGTAGCAGTTCAGTCGGGTATCACCCTTGCTCAGTTTGAATTTATGAAAAGCAAGTTGGATGGCATCGAGCTTGCACCTTGCGAGGCTGTTGATAAAGTTTTAAGAGAAATGGCTCGCATAAAAACTGATGATGAGCTTAATGCTATAATCAAGGCACAACGAATTGCCGAGTTGGCATTTGACCATATTTTAGGCTTTATTAAAGAGGGCGTAACCGACATTGAAATTGCCGCAGAGCTTGAATATGTGATGCGCAAAAAGGGTGCTGAGGCTATGTCTTTTGATACCATTGCGGTGTCGGGTGCCAATTCAAGCGTGCCTCACGGCGTACCTACTGCCAAAAAGGTTTCGGCAGGGGATTTTGTAACAATGGATTTTGGCGCAGTGGTTAACGGTTGCCATAGCGATATGACCCGTACCGTTGCAGTTGGCTTTGCAACCGATGAAATGAAGCAGGTTTACAACACAGTTTTGTCGGCACAAATAAAAGCCCTTGATGGCATCAAGGCAGGCGTGCCCTGCAGTCAGATTGACCGTCTTGCCCGAGATGTGATTTCGACGGCAGGCTATGGGGAATATTTTACTCATTCAACAGGTCACGGCGTAGGGTATGAAATTCACGAAGCCCCAAATCTGTCACAAAAATCAGAACAAATACTTAAAGTGGGCGATGTGGTCACCGTTGAACCGGGCATTTATTTGCCTGCCAGGATGGGTGTTCGCATAGAAGATATGGCATTTGTCACTGAAAATGGGTGCAAAAACCTGACAAAATCACCCAAAGAGCTTATAATTGTTTAAAAATGTTAAAAAGTGCTTGAAATATTGGCGCAAATGTAATAGAATATATTAGTAAAATATAAGAGGGCTTGTGCTTGTTCGCAACACCACGCCGACGGAGTGCGGTTGCGGTGCACCTGTTTTCCTCTCCGTCGGAGAAATGGAGACAAAAAATGATTTCAGCAGGCGATTTTCGTAATGGCGTAACCTTTGAAATGGATGGTAACGTTTATCAGATTATTGAGTTCCAACACGTTAAGCCCGGTAAAGGTGCCGCATTTGTTCGCACCAAAATCCGCAATGTAATTGCAGGCAGCGTTGTTGAAAAGACCTTCAACCCCAACGACAAGTTCCCCACCGCTTTTGTTGAGCGCAAGGATATGGAGTATTCTTATGCAGATGGCGGTCTGTACTACTTTATGGACCTTGAGTCATACGAGCTTATTCCTATTAACGAGACCGAACTTAGCGACAACTTTAAGTTTGTTAAAGAGAATATGGTTTGCAAGGTACTCTCTTACAAGGGCAATGTTTTCGGCGTTGAGCCTCCCACATTTGTTGAGCTTGAAGTTACCCACACCGAGCCTGGTGTAAAGGGCGACACCGCTACCAATGCAACCAAGCCCGCAACTGTCGAGACCGGTGCCGAGGTTCGCGTACCCCTCTTTATTAACGAGGGCGAGAAGATTCGTATCGACACCCGCACAGGCGAGTATATGGAGCGCGCATAATTTAATTACCGAAAGGACGGCTTACTATGAATTTGACTGAAAAAGCCTCTTATATCAAGGGCCTTGCCGAAGGTATGAAGGTAGACGCTACCGACAACACCGGCAAACTTATCCTTGCTCTTATCGATGTTATTGACGATATGTCTCTCACCATCAGCGACCTTGAGGACGAGGTTGCCGCATTGACTGAGCAGATTGATGCTGTTGATGAGGATTTGTCACTTCTTGAGGACGATTATTACGAAGAGTACGATGAAGATGACGAATGGGACGATGACGACGAGTATTACTACGACGATGACGAGCAGTTTTTTGAAGTAGAGTGCCCCGAGTGTCACGACAATATCATACTTGATGAAGAAATGGTTGCAGAGGGTAGTATCAAGTGCCCCAACTGCGGCGTAAACATCGAGTTTGAGATGGACGAAGACGAGGACGAAGATTAATATCAAAAATCAAACCCACCGCAAGATCGCGGTGGGTTTCAGACTGTCGATAAACAGCGAAGTTTTTACTTCGCTGTTTTTTTATGATTACTTCAGAATCAACCGATTCAAAAGGTGAACTATATGTTGGCTTTGTATTGAGACGGATATTAAGCAGACAACTTATTAAGGCGGGTATGGCAGGACATAGCCATCTTAATTGCGAAGAAACCCTTGACAACGGCATACCTCAATTCACTACTTACAGTAGTTTTGCCGGATATGTGCGCGAGATAACCATAATCTAAGAAAAAGAGCAAAATAAAGTTGCAATTGTGCAAAAAGTGTGGTATACTTATTCTAATTTAGCACTTTAATGCACAAAAGGAGAGTTAAAATGGAAATTTTGGCATTCATAATTTATTTTGCCCTAATGCTTGGAATTGGAATTTTCTTCTTCCTGCGTTCCAATGATGACGGCGAAAAAGAGTACTTTTTAGGCGGTCGTTCAATGGGACCATGGGTTACTGCAATGAGCGCACAAGCCTCCGATATGTCTGGCTGGCTGCTAATGGGATTCCCCGGCAGCATTTTGGCGTTTGGCTTGGGTCAGGTGTGGATTGGTATCGGTCTTGCACTTGGTACGGCTGCTAACTGGATTTTTGTAGCAAAGCGTTTGCGCCGCTTTTCAAAGGCTGCAGGTGACTCTATCACTTTGCCTCAGTACTTAACCAACCGCTTTATGTCACAAAATCCTGTGCTTAAAATTGTTTGTGCCGTAATATTCTTAATCAGCTTTACTGTTTATGTATCATCGGCTTTTGTTGCAGGCAAAAATGTTTTGTGTGCAGTTATTCCTTGGTTTGCAGGTAAAGAGATGTTGGCAATGTTGTTTTTTGCCCTTATTATTCTTGTTTACACCTTCCTTGGCGGATACAAGGCGGTTTGCTGGACCGACTTTTTCCAGGGTTTGCTTATGCTTGTTGCCCTTCTTGCAGTGCCGATTGTTATGGCAAACGGCAACAGTGACCCCTCTCTTGCAGGCGCTTTTGCAGAGGGAGTTAAGCCTTTCGGCACCAACCCCTTCACTGCTCCTTGGCAAGAGATTGTAACAGGTCTTTCTTGGGGTCTTGGCTACTTTGGTATGCCTCATATTATTGTTCGCTTTATGGCTATTGAAAAGCCCTCTATGGTTAAAAAATCTGCAACAGTTGCAATCGTTTGGGTTGTGCTTACCTTGGGTGCCGCCGCCGCAATGGCTATTATCGGCAGAACATATTTGTTTGATGACGGCACTTCTTTGGCAGCAACACTTCTTTCAAACGGCACACAACAAAACATATTCATTGATGTTGTGCAAAAGATATTCCCCTCATTTATTGCAGGCTTGCTTCTTGCCGCTATCGTAGCCGCCGCAATGTCTACTGCCGACTCACAACTTCTTGTTGCATCATCATCCTTCACAAGTGATATTTATAAGCCTATGCTTCGTAAAAACAAGGCATCTGATAAAGAGGTTTTGTGGATTGGCCGTTTGGTTGTTATTGTAGTTTCTGTTGTTGCATTCTTCATTGCCGCATCGGGACTTAACAACACAAGCAGTTGGGCAAACAGTATTATGTCAATGGTAGAAAATGCATGGGGACTGTTTGGAGCCTCCTTTGGTCCTGTTGTTATTTTGTCACTTTTCTGGCGTCGCTTTAACTATGCAGGTGCCGTTTCGGGTATTATTGCAGGTGCTATTGGTGATATTGCTTGGTTGCTCCTTTTCACCGATACAATTATGACTCCTGTTATCGCCGATACAGGCGTTTACGAGATATTGCCCGGCTTTATTGTTGGCCTTATCGTATCGGTTGTTGCAACTCTTGCAACCAAGGCTCCCTCTGATGAGGTTGACGCAATATTCGCAACTGCAACAGATAAATCAATTGATGACTAAAAATGTTGACTTTTTAAGGCCAATGTGATATACTCTTTTCAGTTAGATATGGAGGTCAAGTAATATGAAACACATTAAAACTATTGAAACCCGTAATCTTTGCGAAAGCGCTAAAAAAGGCGGTTGCGGTGAGTGTCAGACTTCTTGCCAGTCTGCTTGCAAGACCAGTTGCGGTATTGCAAATCAGCAGTGCGAAAAAACTGCTGAGCAAAGCAAGTAATTAACAAAGGATAAAATGCCGCCTATGGCGGCATTTTTTCATAAAAGAGGGATATTTAATGATTCATCAGTATAAATTGGGCGGCTATAATATTGTGCTTGATATATGCTCAGGTTCGGTCCACGCCGTTGACGATGTAGCCTACGATATTATCGCGTTGTACGAAAGCCAATCCCGTGACGAGATTATCACCGCTATGGCTAAAAAATACGAGGGTGACCAAGGCATCACAAAGGCAGATGTTGAGGAGTGTTACGACCAGGTAACCACCCTTAAAGATATGGGCAAACTTTTTACTCCCGATACCTTTGAGCCTATGGCAGACACTCTTAAGAAAAAGACGGCAGGGGTTGTTAAGGCTTTGTGTCTTCACATTGCTCACACCTGCAATCTTAACTGTGCCTACTGTTTTGCCAGTCAGGGCAAATATCACGGCGAGCGCGCCCTTATGAGTTATGAGGTGGGCAAGCAAGCCCTTGATTTTCTTGTTGCCAATTCAGGCAACCGCCACAATCTTGAGGTTGACTTTTTCGGTGGCGAGCCGCTAATGAATTTTGACGTTGTCAAGCAACTTGTGGCATACGCCCGCTCTATTGAAAAGGAGTATAACAAGAATTTCCGCTTTACCCTTACCACAAACGGCGTGCTTATTGATGACGATGTTATTGACTTTGCCAATAAGGAAATGAGCAATGTTGTGCTGAGCCTTGACGGTCGAAAAGAGGCGCATGACCGCTTCAGAGTAGACTATGCAGGCAACGGCAGTTACGATAATATTGTGCCTAAATTCCAAAAGTTAGTGGCGGCTCGCGGCGGCAAAAATTACTATATGCGCGGCACCTTTACCCACCACAACCCCGACTTTTTGGGAGATATTAAGCAAATGCTTGACCTAGGATTTAACGAGCTTAGTATGGAGCCTGTTGTGTGTGCATCAGGTGACCCCTCGGAATTAACCGAAGCCGACAAGAAAATTGTTCTTGACCAATACGAAAAGTTGGCAGAACTTATGATAAAGCGGGATAAAGAGGGCAAACCATTCACCTTCTATCACTATATGATTGACCTTAAGGGCGGCCCTTGTGTTTATAAGCGTATTTCGGGTTGCGGCTCAGGTACTGAGTATATGGCAGTTACCCCGTGGGGTGATTTGTACCCTTGCCATCAGTTCGTTGGTGACGATAAATATTTGCTTGGCAATGTTTTTGACGGAGTCAAGAACACCGCTATTCAGGACGAGTTTTTAAAGTGCAATGTTTATTCCCGCAAGGAATGTCAGGACTGTTGGGCAAAACTTTATTGTTCAGGCGGATGCGCCGCCAATGCATATCACGCCACAGGCTCTGTAAACGGCGTGTATGAGTACGGATGTGACCTATTCCGCAAACGAATGGAATGTGCCATAATGGTGGCAGTCGACAGGGAATTAAGATGATGAACACACCTATTTGTGATTTTGTCAAAACCTACGCTAAACATAATAAAATAAGAATGCATATGCCGGGGCACAAGGGTGTCGACTATCTTGGTTTTGAAACCTTTGATATAACCGAGATTACGGGTGCCGACAGTCTGTACGAGGCAAAGGGTATCATTGCCAAAAGTGAAACTAATGCAAGCACTCTTTTCGGATGTCCCACCTTTTATTCTACCGAGGGCTCGTCACATTGTATAAAAGCAATGCTTTATCTTTGCCTTTTAAATGCAAAGCAAAAGGGACTAAGTCCAACTGTACTTGCAGGCAGAAATGCTCACAAAACCTTTGTAAGCGCTGCCGCATTGCTTGATTTTGATGTTCAGTGGATTTATCCCAACGAAAAGGAGTCTTATCTTGCTTGCACTGTTACACCTGAAAAGGTAGCAGAGACGCTTTCCTCAATGGATAATACACCTGCCGCAGTTTATATCACTAGCCCCGATTATCTTGGTAATGTTGCCGATATTAAGGGAATAGCAGAGGTGTGCCACAAGTTTGGCACTCTTTTTGTTGTTGACAATGCCCATGGCGCCTATCTTAAATTTTTAGAGCCTTCTCAGCACCCAATGGATTTGGGTGCAGATATATGTTGCGACTCGGCGCATAAAACGTTGCCCGTCCTCACAGGTGGTGCCTATTTGCATATATCGAAAGATTTGAATATTCTTTCTGCTAACGTCAAGAACGCCCTTGCACTTTTTGGATCCACAAGCCCGTCATATTTGATTTTGCAGTCACTTGATATGGCAAACAAGGTGATAAGTGAGTTCTATGCAGAGAGACTTGCCTTGGCGGTTAAAAGTGTTAAAGACTTAAAGCAAAACCTTTCTCAAAAGGGCTATACCCTTGTGGGTAACGAGGTGATGAAAATCACCCTTGATGCCAAAGTCTACGGCTACCCAGGGGATGAACTTGCGAAAATCCTTGCAGAGAAGGGAATAGAGTGTGAGTTTGCCGACAGTGATTATCTTGTGCTAATGCCATCGGCTGATACAACGGCCGACCAATTTGCACAGATTGAAAAGATTATGACAGACATACCTCAAAAATCGCCTATTTTGACCTGCGCGCCCAACTTTGCTTTACCAAGTCAGATTATGACTGTGCGAACTGCAACCTTGTCTGCGACAGAAATATTGCCTCTTTCGCAGTGTGAGGGCAGAGTGCTGGCTCAACCTACTGTATCTTGTCCACCTGCAGTGCCGATTTTGGTAAGCGGCGAATTGATTGATAAAGATGCAATAAAGCGTTTTGAGTATTACGGAATTAAAAATTTAACAGTTGTAAAAGTAAAAATCCCCTTAACTTAAACACTTTTTAAGATGCTTGTTTTTTGCCCTCTTTAAGTTGCACAAAAATTCCAAGCACAATTATGGCAAGACCTAGCACCGACCAAGGATTTATAGGCTCTTTTAAGAATAGCGCAGTCCATACCAGTGATAAAAATGGGGTGATATAAGCAAGGTTAGATATCTTTGCCGTTTTGCCTGAATCAAGTGCCAATGCCCAAGTGACAGTAGCGATTGCCATAACAGAAAACCCATTCCAACCGAGCCCTAATCCTTGCAGTAAATTGATGGTCATATCAGTACCCATAGCAAGATTTATAATCAGACTAAGCCCAAATGCCGAAATAAAAGACAACATAAGGGAAACAAATTTATCATAGTGCCACTTTTGGTTAAGAGCAGTAAAAAGTCCGTATGATACTGCCGCACCAATGCAAAGAAGCATACCAAACAGTGTTTGCACATTAAAATGTGAAAGTTCACCGCCTGCAACGGTAATAACACCTAAAAACGACATAGCAATGGCGATGATTTTGCGAGGTTTAAACTTTTCTTTAAGCAAAACGCAAGCAAAAACCACACTCATAATGGGCCACAGATAGTTGATGATAAAGGCCTGAGAGGCGAGCATCCTGTCGGTGCCTAAATATAAAAAGACATAATAAAAGAAAGTGCCGGGAAGCCCTATAAGAATTATCGTTATGTAGTCCTTTAATTTGTAAGTTTTAAGAACAGACAGTCGCTTGGTAAAAAGGTTAACAATAAGCAGTGTTACCGCTGCAAAAAATGCGCTTATACAAAGCACCTTGTAACTGTTCATTGTGCCAAGCAGTAATTTTGAAACGGTTGCAAGGCTTGACCAAAGCAGAATGGAAATTCCAGCATAAAAGTAAGTTTTTTTCATAACACAAGTCCTGTTCTTTTTATTTGATGCCGATAACTTCAAAAACAGTATAGCATATTAAAATATTATTTCAATAAAAAAACGGCCATATTTTTGGCCGTTTTTTATGAATGTGGGTTAAATATTTTGCTTTATTTTTTACAAATAAATAATAAGTTTTCTTGCAAGATAATTCCAAGCAAAAACCATAACAGTGGCTATTACCTTTGACAGCATATAGTGTTGATTAAATCAGGCGGTTATAACACTATAATCAGTTCTGTTATGCTCAAACCTACCACGCTAATAACTGAAAACACCTAAAGAGGATTTACCCTTACTTCGTTTATTTTTCTTCGTGATATTCCTTCTCGGTGTTAACATTCCAGATGTTATCTTTGCTTGTCTCACCCGACAGAATATTCTTTACGCACTCAAAAGAGGTGCACATACTGTGGTCAATATTATTGTAGCGATGCTGACCATTACGACCTACGCAGAACAGATTGGGGATAGAATCAAGATACTCGCGCAGGGTATCCATATTCTCATAAGTGTCAAAGTATGCGGGGTATGCCTTCTTAACACGCTCAACATGAGAATCAAGCACCTCGTCCTCGCTTTTAATAAGACCCATAGTTGCCATTTCCTTAATTGCAAACTTGGCAAAATCGTCATCGGTCATAGACCACATTTCGTCACCTTCGTTGCAGAAATACTCAAGGCCAACCCAAACATTGTTTTCAATATCTTTAACCATATAAGGTGACCAGTTGTTGTAAATCTGGAAACGGCCCATTTTCACACTTCTGTCGTGAACATAAACCCAGTTGTCAGGCACAATGTTGCCCAAAGTTTTGATTTTAGTCTCGTTTTTAAGCAACAAATTAGGTACAAGCACACCAACAGTCATATAATCGCGGTAGGGCAAACCTTTTGCGATTTCTGCACACTCTGCAGGCACATCGTTCATACCAAGAACCAAATCCTTAACAGGCATAGAAGAGATAACATAATCACCGTTGACAGTGACCTTCTCGCCGTCTTTTTCATAAACGACACCTGTTAATTGATTGTTTTCATTTTTAATAAGGTTAACAACCTTGGCGTTTTTGATGATGGTACCACCCATAGTCTCAAAATCAGCGGCAGTCAACTCCCACAACTGACCGGGGCCAAGTTTTGGATATGCAAACTCCTCAATCAAAGAGGTTTCAACCACGCGGTTTTTCTTGTTGAATATTTTGCCAAAAATATCCTTAAGAATGGCTTTTATAGACAATCCTTTAACACGCTGTGCGCCCCATTCGGGTGAGATTTCACTAGGATGACGGCCCCACAGATTTTCGGTGTAATTTTCAAAAAACATTGAGTAGAGTTTTTTGCCAAAGCGGTTGATATAAAAATCCTCCAAGGATTTTTCCTCACGCTTAAAGAACACCGATTTAAGATAACTAAATCCTACAATAATGGTGGTGCCAAGCCCCATATTCTTAATGGTGTCAAACTTTAATGAAACGGGATAATCAAAGAATTTGTTGTTAAAGAAAATTCTTGAAAGACGGTTTCTTCTGAGCATAACACGGTCGTCTTTTTCGGGGTCGGGACCGCCTTCAGCAATAGTAGAGTTTCTGCCCAAAGCAACATCGTCAAAGGGCATAGCGCCTTGGGTGGGGAGCATCTTTTCCCACCACTCGTTAACCTCAGGCACCTTAGAGAAGAAACGGTGACCGCCCATATCCATTCGGTTGCCTTTATAGTTAACGGTTCTTGAAATACCGCCAAAGCAGTCGGTTTCTTCAAAAACGATAACTTCATAATCCTTTGATTTGTCCATCAATTCATAGGCAGCAGTAAGTCCTGCAGGGCCTGCACCGATAATTAAAACCTTTTTCATAATTATTCTGAACTCCCATCTTTTTGGTTTTTATAAAGAAATACTAATAAAATTGGCGTAAGCATAAAGGTGTAGAAAAAGAATCTGCAAGAATCACCTGAGCCTGTAAGCAGCAGTGTTGTACCGAAATTGTATAAGAAAACAGGCAACACAAAGAATATCTTTTTCCAATCTGTCCACTTGTTGAGTTTGCATTTTGCAAGCACCGAAACAAGCAGTATTAGGTGCATCATACCCACATACATAAACAGGTGAGGGAACAATTTGTTAAAATCGGCAGTCAGTTGCTTGTCGAACCGTTGCATCTCTGCCTTGCTTTCCGACACCTCGTTATATTGGCTTAAGCCACTGTATGGGGTGATATAAAGATAAAAATCGTCGCTGACGGTATAAACAACCTCAGTCAGTTTTATAAGGCCAGTGATGGAGGCTTTGGGGCAATCTTTAAAGCACCTTGCCGCCATATTAAGCACCTTAGCGGCGCCGTATTCCTCAATAACATAGTTGTTGGTGCGATAGTCCCACTTAACCTCGTTGTATGAGCCGTAGTAGTATGTGCTTTGCCACACCTCTTTGGGTGCAACTTTGTATGCAAATTCCAGAATGTCTTTATCCACATTTTCGGTGTCAAATGTAACTGCGGCACCGATAACTGTCATTGGCATACCTAAAGTTTCAATCTGCCGACTGTCAGGGCTTTCAACCTTTAGTATAGCATAAAATGGATATTTAACTGCCCCAACCAAAACAATACAAGCGGCGGCAATAACAAGTGCTCGCTTTCGCGAAATAAACAAAAGCACCGCAAAAACAAAAGGCACTGTGAAAAGCAGAGCGTTGTGTCTAAAAAGGGTGGTTGCTACTGCAGTAAGCACAAAGCATATGATGTTAAGGGGGCGTTTTAACCACTCGCCCTTGGTAAAATAGACCTTTAGCCCATAGGTTACCATCAGCATAGCGCCTATTGCAAAAGAAACATCTTTCCAAGGGAACAGAGCCATACTTGATGTTTCGGGGTTTACAAGAATAAACAACATTGCAATCAGTGCATAGCCTGTGCTTGTGTACCGCTTGATTGCACAAAGACTGTATCCAATTACCGCAGAAAAGAGTAACATTTGGAACAAAACTATAGAGCCAATCCACCCCCGCGTTATAAAAAGAGGCAGTTTAAAGGCAAACAAGGTGTGGAAAACGGGATGCCAGTCGTTATATACCCCTTGCATACACTGTTCGTATTGGGTAAGTGAATCGGTTGAAAAACAACCTGGATAATACAAAAAATAATGGAACAAAAAGACTATGAGGGGCGCTGCAAAAAACAAAATGCGCCACACATTGTCGTGAATGGCAAACTTGCACTGTTTACCCTCTGAAAACTCGAATTTGCGTACCAATTTCAATATGAATGGACAAACTAAAAGACAGATAACCAACCATATCAGTGCGCCAATCCAAAACGCGCCGCTATAAGTTGTGTGGATGTACACTTGAGTTAGTGTAATGAAAAGGGTATAAAGGATAAAAATTATTCCGTTTGTACCCTCAAAATGATTGAATATTTTTTTACAAACAGTTTTCATTTTAACTCCTTAAATTCAGAAAAAAGAAACTAAATTATTAAACAACTATATATAATAATTCTACACCTATCACGCTTTTTAGTCAATGTTTTTTTGTTTATGACTACATTCACAAAAAAGACTCTCAAATCAAATGTGATTTGAGAGTCTGCTAACTGTAAATATTAAAGAATGTTGTTTTGCTGAATATCGGTAAAGTATTTGCCAATAAGCACTGATGCAAGAATGCCTGCAACGCCTAAACTGGCGGATGCAAAAAAAGCAACTATTCCGGATTCAAGTGATGAAAGGGATGCTACGGCACTGCACACACCAAAGAACATAAGCCAATTTTTTGCACTCACAGGGTTTGCAAAATAAGGAGCAGGGGAGTCAACCGATTGATAGGCTGACTTTACAAAGCGGTGGATTTTCTTCATACCCAAAAGATTGAAGATTAAAATCAGTGCGGCAACGAATATAAAGGCAAAGCCGAATATTAAACCTATTGCTGCAATGCCTATTTGAGCAATATCAACGCTAAGGTTAAGATTAAACCCAAATTCATCCATCAATTCGTAAAGGTAACCTTCCCCAAGCTTTGCAATAGTACCAAAAGAAACCGAAAGGATAATTCCACACACAATAAAAATGCCGCTAACAACGTTTGATATAACGTAATTAGCATAAACGGTGCCGCTTACACACCTTAAATGGTTAGTAGGAAGAATGCCTTTGCGACCGCTTGCAAATGCAAGCCAAAGGAAAATCGTAAACAAAATATGTAAGATGTCAGGCAGTGAACCGCTTAAAATAGAGCAACCGCAAGAAACAGTCATTAAAATGCAAATTGCCAAAAACAATTTATCCTGCACGGCAGACATCATTCTTTCTGCAAAGGGGTTAAAGATATTTGCAGATGGTTCAGACTGAATAGGCTGCTCAGGCTGAGGTGTGTAGGTAACAGGGGTGCCGCATTTTGAGCAAAATCCCATACCCTCCTGAATTTCAAAACTGCATTTTTGACATTTCATAAAAAGACCTCCTTTAAGGTGTTTGTTATGTTTATAATATCACAAACCGACAGGTTTTTCAATGACAATTTAAATTCTGTATCAAATGTGCATCTTCTTAAAGCAGTTGTTGAATTTTATTTTTCTTTTTTAAGTTTATCAATGCGTGCAATCATTACCGATGCGTAGTGAATTCCGTGAGCATACTGTGCTTCGCGGATATTAGCACCGATGCTTGTGCCACTGCGACCAATTTGGTTTGAAATTATATGTTCCTTGTTTTCTTTTAGGCATTTTACAAGATTTATAATGGAAACAGCAAAATCAATTGATAGAACAGATAATTTATCATTACGCATAACAGCAACAACTTTCCAAATAAAGTATAGCATAAACTTTAAGTCTTTTCAATGAAAAATGAAGCATTGGCTTCGCCAATATGAAGCGCTTGCTAACGCTCGTATGAAGCGAAGCGCACATTTTTTCGTTATTTATGTTGCGAAGCAACACTTCATAGCCGAAGGCGACTTCATTCTTCATTAGCACCGTAAGGTGCGCTTCATTGCAACCAAAAAAATAGCAGCCGACAAAGTCGACTGCATTTTTTTGGTTGCGGGGGTGGGACTTGAACCTCACGACCTCCGGGTTATGAGCCCGACGAGCTACCAACTGCTCTACCCCGCGATATATGGCGCACTCAAAGTGCAAGACTTATTATACTATACCAAAATGATAAATGCAAGCATTATTTTCAAAAAAATAAAACTTTTTTACAGAGGATTGCCAAAAGCCTACTATATTATAGGCAAATATCAATAGTTTTATACCAAATATATCCCCAAAACAGTTGACAAAAAGGCACCTTCATTATAAAATATATATTTGACAAACTATGTTTTTAACTACTGTGAGAGGAGAGCATTATATGCAAAAACAGTTAGATAAAATATACGATCCTGCCAAAGTTGAGGACAGGCTGTATAAATTCTGGGTTGACGGCGGTTATTTTCACGCCGAGGCTGATCCTGAAAAGGAGCCTTACACCATCGTAATACCCCCACCAAACATCACCGGTCAACTTCACATGGGCCACGCCCTTGACGAAACCTTGCAGGATATTCTTATCCGTTTCCGCAGAATGCAGGGCAGAGCAACCTTGTGGCTTCCCGGCACAGACCACGCCTCTATTGCAACCGAGGCAAAGATTGTAGCCGCAATGGCAGAGGAAGGCATAACCAAAGAGGATTTGGGCCGTGAAAAATTCCTCGAGCGCGCTTGGGAGTGGAAGCGTCAGTACGGCGGCCGCATTGTTGAGCAGCTTAAAAAACTTGGCTCATCTTGTGACTGGGACCGTGAGCGCTTTACTCTTGACGAAGGCTGCAACAAGGCTGTTAACGAGGTCTTTATCCGTCTTTACGAAAAGGGACTTATTTATCGCGGCGAGCGTATTATTAACTGGTGCCCCACCTGTTGCACCTCTATCTCTGATGCAGAGGTTGAATATGAAGAGACTGACGGCAATTTCTGGCATTTGCGCTATCCCATTACTGACGGCAGCGGCTATATCGAACTTGCCACCACCCGTCCCGAAACCTTGCTTGGTGATACCGCCGTTGCAGTTCACCCCGATGACGAGCGCTACAAGGCTCTTATCGGCAAAACTGTAACTTTGCCCCTTGTAAACCGCGAAATTCCCGTTGTTGCCGACACCTATGTTGAAATGGATTTCGGTACCGGTGTTGTTAAAATCACACCTGCCCACGACCCCAACGACTTTGAAGTTGGTCTTCGCCACAACCTTGAGGTTATCAACGTTATGACTGACGACGCTCACATCAACGAAAAGGGCGGCAAGTACGCAGGTATGGACAGATACGAGGCACGCAAAGCCATCGTTGCTGATTTGGACGAGGGCGGCTTCCTTGTAAAAGTTGAACCTATGAAGCATAATGTAGGCCACTGCTACCGTTGTAATTCTACTGTTGAGCCTCGTGTTTCAAAGCAGTGGTTTGTTAAGATGGAGCCTTTGGCAAAGCCTGCTATTGATGCAGTTAAAAACGGGGATATTAAATTTGTTCCCGAGCGATTTAACAAAACCTACTTCAATTGGATGGAAAATATCCGTGACTGGTGTATCTCCCGTCAGTTGTGGTGGGGTCACCGTATCCCTGCCTATTACTGCGCCGACTGTGACGAGGTAATGGTTGCTTTGGATGCTCCTTGCAAGTGTTCAAAGTGCGGCAGCACCAATATTAGTCGCGACGAGGATACTCTTGATACTTGGTTCTCATCGGCACTGTGGCCCTTCTCAACGTTGGGTTGGCCTGACGATACTGATGACCTTAAATATTTCTATCCCACCAACACCCTTGTTACAGGTTATGACATTATTTTCTTCTGGGTTGCACGTATGATATTCTCAGGCCTTGAGTACACAGGCAAGGCACCCTTTGATACAGTTCTTATTCACGGCATTGTTCGTGATGCACAGGGCAGAAAGATGAGTAAGTCCCTCGGCAACGGTATTGACCCACTTGTAGAGATTGAAAAGTACGGTGCAGATGCACTCCGCTTCACTCTTGCCACAGGTAACAGCCCAGGCAACGATATGCGCTACGTGCCTGAAAGGGTAGAGGCTTCCCGCAACTTTGCCAACAAACTTTGGAATGCATCACGCTTTATTCTTATGAACTTGCCTGATGACGAGCCTGCTGCTCATTTGCCCGAAAATCTTTCTATGGAAGATAAATGGGTGCTCAGTCAGTACAACCGATTGGTTGCCGAGGTTACCGATAACCTTGACAAGTTTGAAATCGGTATGTCTGTTCAGAAACTTTACGACTTTATTTGGGATGTTTTCTGCGATTGGTACATTGAATTGTGCAAAGTCCGTCTTAACAGTGAAGATAAGATTGCCGCAGCAACCGCTCGTGCAGTGCTTGTTTATGTAATGACAGGCGTGTTAAAACTGCTTCATCCCTTTATGCCTTATATTACAGAGGAAATCTGGCAAACTCTGCCTCACGATGGCGAAAGCATTATGGTATCCGAATGGCCCAAGTTCACCGAAAGCCTTGTTTTTGATGAGGATGAGCGTGAGTTTGGCAGAATTATGGATGCTATCCGTGCCGTTCGTAACCGCCGTGCAGAGATGAATGTTCCCCCCTCTAAAAAGGCAAAGGTTTATATTGATACCGTTTACGGCGATACCTTCTGCAAGGGCGCAATCTTCTTTGAACGCCTTGCATCTGCCTCTGAAACCGAGGTTAGTGAGGGTGTAGAGGTTGAAAATGCCGTATCAATCGTTACCGTTGATGCCAAGATTTATATTCCTCTTGGCGAGCTTGTTGACCTTGCCGCAGAGCGTGCCCGACTCCAGAAAGAACGTGAGGCAGTGCTTAAGGATGTTGCCTTTGTTGAAAACAAGCTCAACAATCCCTCATTTGTAGAAAAGGCACCCGAAAAGGTTGTTGCCGCACAGCGTGAGCAACTTGCCCGTCATCAAGAAAAGTTAGCAATGATTGACGAGCGCATTGCCGCACTTAAATAAGGAGCATATATGAACTATACCGAAGCCGTAAGGTTTATTCACTCACGGCAGAGGTTCAGCTCAACTCCAAGTCTTGACCGAATAAAGCGCATTACTTCCTTGTGTGGAAATCCCCAACGAAGTATGCGCTTTATCCACATAGCAGGCACTAACGGAAAGGGCTCAACCTCTGTAATGCTCAGCAGCATATTAACCGCCGCAGGCTACAAAACGGGGCTTAGTACATCGCCTTATATCACTTGTTTTCGTGAGCGGTTCCGTATTAACGGAATTATGATTAGTGAGGAAGAACTTGCCCAAACCGTTACCGAATTACATCCTATCATCACTGAGTTGGATGAGCAGGGGGTGGTTGCTAACGAGTTTGAGGTGGTTGTTGCCGTCACACTTTTGTGGTTTGCAAAGGAAAAATGCGATATTGCAGTTTTAGAGGTAGGACTTGGCGGCAGATTTGATGCCACCAACGTTATACCTGCACCCGATTCAGCCGTTATCACCCATATTGATTTGGACCATACTGCCATTCTTGGTGACAGTGTAAAGCAAATTGCCGCCGAAAAATGCGGTATTATTAAATCGGGCAGTAAGGTTGTGGCGTACCCCGTGCAATATCCCGAGGCAATGCAGGTGATAAAAGACAGTTGCGAAAAGGCAGATTGCCCTCTTGCTATACCGCAAATTCCTGATTTTACTGCCGATTTAAGCGGTGCAACCTTTGACTACAAGGGCGAAAGTTATAATATATCACTTGTAGGTGAACATCAGGTACTAAACGCCGTCACTGCTATAGAGGCGGCACTTGGAATAGGCATCGACATCAAGTTTATCAAGCAGGGCTTAGCCTCTGCCACAATGCCCGCAAGGGTAGAGGTGGTGTCAAAATCCCCTCTGATTATACTTGACGGCGCCCACAATCCCGATGGAATGACCGCCTTGTCAAAAACACTGCAAACACTATGCGACGTGAAACCTGTGGCAATAATGGGTATGCTTAAAGATAAGGATTGCGATTCGGCAGTAAAAAATGTTGCACCCCAATTCAGCAAGGTTATAACCGTTACGGTGGATAATCCCCGCACGATGACAGCAAATGAATTAAAAGCCTGCCTTGCCCCCTATTGCAACGATATTTGCACCGCCAATAATTTTAGCGAGGCATTAAATCTTGCAAAAGCAGAGGGTAAACCCATAGTAATTTGCGGCTCTCTTTATCTTGCTTCCCAAATTCGACCGCTACTTACAGAAAAACAAAATATTTGACGGCGGTTTTTTCGTGAAAAAATAAGCAGTATCCTGTATTATTCGTAATACAGGATATTTTTGTTTGAAAGGAAAAACTATATGTCGGTAAGAATAGAGCTTAGTGAGGACAAGCTTATTGCCTATCTTGAGGGTGAACTTGACCATCATGCCGCACCGCCAATCCGCCAACAGATTGACGAAGCAATTTTACATCACAAACCTAAAAATTTGATAATTGATTTTGAGGCGCTTTCCTTTATGGATTCATCGGGTATTGGACTTGTTATGGGACGCTACAAAACTGCATCTGAGGTTGGCGCAACCCTGACGGTACAAAACATATCTGCTCAGGTTTATAAGGTAATGCGGCTATCGGGTATAGACCGAATTGCAGTGATAAAACTAAAAAGTCAAATGAGGGGGTGAAAGAATGAAAGCAGTAAATCAAATAAAATTGACCTTGCCGTCACTTTCGGCAAACGAGGGCTTTGCCCGTGTGGCAGTGGGTGCTTTTGTATCACAACTTGACCCAACGGTAGATGAGCTTGCTGATATAAAAACTGCCGTCAGTGAGGCAGTTACTAACTGCGCCGTCCATGCTTACGGGGACGCCATAGGCACAATCTACATAATAGCAGAGTATTATTCCGACCGCACCGTAAAAATCAAAATTAAGGATAAGGGATGCGGTATCGAAAATATTGAACAGGCAATGCAACCTATGTGGTCATCCCTTGGGGGCGAGCGTGCAGGACTTGGCTTTGCAGTTATGCAGTCCTTTACCGACGGGGTAAAGGTACGCTCTGTACTTGGCAAAGGTACCACTGTAACACTCAAAAAGGTGCTTAGTCAGAGGGTGCATATATGAGTGTTGCCCAGCGTAACCAATTGGTGTCGGATAATATAGGGCTTGTCCACTCATGTTGCCGACGTTTTTCGGGCAGGGGGATTGAGTACGACGACCTTTTTCAAGCAGGATGTTTGGGGCTAATCCGTGCCGCCGAGGGATTTGACAATGACAGAGGCATAATGTTTTCAACCTATGCTTTTCCTGCTATATTGGGCGAAATCCGCCGCCTTTTTCGTGACGGGGGAGCGGTCAAGGTTAGCCGTAGCCTTAAAGAACTGGCAATGCGTTGCCTGAAAGAGCAGGAAAAACTGTCAAAGACGTTGGGCGAAACGCCTACCGTCAGTCAACTTGCTGAGGCAATGGGCGAAAGTGTTGAAGCAGTCAGTGAGGCTTTGTGTGCTGCACAGCCTACATTGTCACTGACAGTGGGCGCAGACGGGGAGGAGGGGGCAGAGTATGACCTGCCCACCGATGACACCACCTCAAGACTGTGCGAAAATATGGCACTCAGGCAGGTGATGGACAGTCTTGACGAAATTGACCGTAAAATGATAGAATTGCGATATTTTGATGAATTAACTCAAACTCAAACGGCAAAAATACTTAATATGTCACAAGTGCAGGTGTCTCGTCGGGAGAAAAAGGTGATAGCTATCATTCGCGAAAGGCTAAAGTGTTAATAAAAAGCAAAAAAATGAAAAAAACTGTTGACAAGTCAAGGGCGTTGTATTATAATATCAAAGTCGCACGATATGTGCACCTGTATGGCGGTATAGCTCAGTTGGCTAGAGCATTCGGTTCATACCCGAAGTGTCGTTGGTTCAAATCCGACTACCGCTACCATATATGGCCCGTTGGTCAAGCGGTTAAGACACCGCCCTTTCACGGCGGTAACATGGGTTCGATTCCCGTACGGGTCACCATCCCGATACCCCTTGTGTCATTGACCACGAGGGGTTTTTCGGGCCTATTTGGTGGGTATGGCGCAGTTGGCTAGCGCGCCAGATTGTGGCTCTGGAGGCCGAGGGTTCGAGTCCCTTTACCCACCCCATTTTAAAAAGAATGGCACGCATTACTGCGTGCCGTTATAATATAGAGGTGTCGCCAAGCGGTAAGGCACGGGATTTTGATTCCCGCATCCGTAGGTTCGGCGTAGCAGTTGAGTTGCAAAGCAAATCAACTGTGAAGTCTCGAGCAAGGCAAGTTTTTTCGGACACCGCTTAGAGCGGTCGAAAAAACGCCTGCGCAGAGTACCCTGCCACCTCTGCCATTTGAATTTAATAAATATAGAGGTGTCGCCAAGCGGTAAGGCACGGGATTTTGATTCCCGCATCCGTAGGTTCGAATCCTGCCACCTCTGCCAGAAAAAACTCCTTGAGAAATTCTCAAGGAGTTTTTTCAATGATGTTTGCCTTACGGCAAATGATGTCGCTTGCGCTAATGATGACGGCTTTGTCTAATGATGTCGCTTCGCTAATGTTTTGTGGAAAATATCGCATCATTTTCGGCGTAGCCCAATACATCATATTTGCGAATCAAATGCATCATATCGCCGTAATGCGATGCATCATTTAAATATTTTTAGAATTGTTCATCTTTTCAAAAAATAAGATTAGTTACTCCTTCGCAACTAACAACCCTAACTGCTGAGTTAAGGTTGTTAGTTTTTTATTCCATATTGATTTTATTTTCAAAAAGTGTTATAATGCAAGTCTACACTGTAAGAAATTGATATCGGTGGTTGTCGGGGGCTCGATACCGCCTTTTAAATGAGGAATATAAATGTACAAAATAGTTGAAAAAAAGATATTAAATCCCACCGTGGTGCAACTTCAGATTGAGGCTCCCCTTGTAGCAAATAAGGCGCGCCCCGGTCAGTTTATCATTCTTCGTGTTGACGAGGATGGTGAGCGTATTCCTTTGACTGTTGCAGGTGTAAACAAAGACAAAGGCCTTGTAAAAATCATATATCAGATTGTGGGCGCCACTACCAAAAAACTTTCTTATAAGCAAGCAGGGGACTATCTTCAGGATTTTGTAGGTCCTCTTGGCGTAGCAACCCACCTTGACGGACTAAAAAAGGTTTGTGTTGTTGGCGGCGGAGTCGGATGCGCTATTGCTCTGCCTATTGCTGAGGCGCTTAAAGAAATGGGCGCAGATGTTACAAGCATAATCGGTTTTAGAAGCAAAGACCTTGTTATTCTTGAAGATGAGTTTAAATCTTGCTCAAACACCTTAAACATTATGACCGATGACGGCTCATACGGTGAAAAAGGCAATGTTACCATTCCTCTTAAAGAGATGCTTGAAAAGGGCGAACAGTTCGATATGATTATCACCATCGGACCCCTTGTTATGATGAAATATGTTGTTGAAACGGCACGACCTTTCGGTACTCCCGTAACCGCCTCTATGAATCCCATTATGATTGACGGAACGGGAATGTGTGGCGGCTGCCGACTTACCTTAAACGTTGACGGCAAAAAAGTTACTAAATTTGCCTGTGTTGACGGACCCGATTTTAACGGCTACGAAATAGATTTTGACGAAGCCATGTTAAGAGGCAGAATGTACTCATCCTTTGAGCGTCACGCTTATGAGGATACTTGCAACCTTTTTAATAAGGAGGTGCGCTAAATGGCAAAAACAAATATGTCGCTTACCCGCAATGTAATGCCTACTCAGGATGCTGCCACGCGCGCCCATAATTTTGACGAGGTTGCATTGGGCTATAGCGAAGAAACGGCAATCAACGAAGCAATGCGTTGCCTTGACTGTAAAAATATGCCCTGTGTTTCAGGTTGCCCTGTTAAAATTCACATTCCCCAGTTTATAGGCAAAATCAAAGAGGGGGATTTTGAAGGAGCCTATCAGGTTATTGCAAAATCATCCTCACTTCCTGCTGTTTGCGGAAGAGTTTGCCCGCAGGAGACACAGTGCGAGTCCAAATGTGTGCGCGGCATTAAGGGCGAATCGGTTGGTATTGGCAGACTTGAAAGATTTGTTGCCGATTGGCACAATACCTTTTGCACAGATGCCCCAGTCCGCCCCCAAAGTAACGGACACAAGGTGGCAGTTGTAGGTTCAGGTCCCTCTGGGCTGACTTGCGCAGGTGACCTTGCCAAAAAGGGCTATGAAGTAACTGTTTTTGAGGCGCTTCATACTGCAGGCGGTGTGTTGGTTTACGGCATTCCTGAATTCAGACTTCCCAAGGCTATCGTGGCAAAAGAGGTTGAAACTCTTAAAAAACTTGGGGTTAAAATTGAAACCAATGTTGTTATTGGCAAAACCTTGACAGTTGACGAACTTTTTGACGGAGGTTTTGAAGCGGTCTTTATAGGCTCAGGCGCAGGACTTCCTAATTTTATGGGAATTCCCGGTGAAGCCTTTAACGGAGTTTATTCTGCAAATGAATTCTTAACCCGCAGCAACCTGATGAAATCATATCTTGACAATCCCCAAACACCCATTATGAAGGGTGGAAAGGTTGCCGTTGTTGGCGGTGGCAACGTTGCTATGGATGCCGCAAGAACGGCACTGCGTTTAGGTGCAGATAAGGTCTACGTCGTATATCGTCGCTCTATGGATGAGCTTCCTGCAAGGCGGGAAGAGGTTGAGCACGCTGAGGAAGAGGGAATTGAATTCAAACTTCTTTGTAATCCCATCGAAATTATTGGTTACAACAATCCCAATGACCCAAAAGACGCTAAAAACGGCTTTGTTACGGGTATGACCTGTGTAAAAATGGAATTGGGTGAACCCGACGAGCGTGGCAGACGCCGTCCCGTAGTTGTTGAGGGCAGTGAGTTTACCATTGATGTGGACACTGTGATTATGTCTATCGGAACGTCACCTAATCCCCTTATTAAATCCACAACAGAGGGACTTGAGGTTAACAATCGAGGCGGAATTGTGGTAAATGAAGATGGATTAACAACACGAACTGGCGTTTATGCCGGCGGTGACGCCGTAACAGGCGCCGCAACCGTTATTTCTGCAATGGGTGCAGGAAAGACTGCCGCCAAGGCAATAGATGAATATTTAAGCAAATAACCTTACAAGGATAAAGTTTTTTCTTTATCCTTGTCTTTTTTCTTTACATATCTGATTGTTTGGTGTATAATAACATTGTTAAAAAATTAACAAAGGAGTTTTCACTATGGCAAACAGATTTGTACTTAACGAAACTAGTTATCACGGAAAGGGTGCGATTGCATCAATCGCAACCGAGATTAAAGCAAGAGCTTTCAAAAAGGCTTTTGTATGCTCTGACCCTGACCTTATCAAGTTCGGTGTTACCAAAAAGGTGACTGATATTCTTGATGGCGCTGCCATTGCTTACGAAATTTATAGTGATATTAAGCCCAATCCCACCATTGAGAATGTTCAAAACGGTGTTGCCACATTCAAAGCAAGCGGTGCAGATTGCATTGTTGCTATCGGTGGTGGCTCATCTATGGATACTGCAAAGGCGATCGGTATTATCATTGAGAACCCCGAATTTGCCGATGTTCGTTCATTAGAGGGTGTTGCACCTACCAAGAATCCTTGCACTCCTATTATTGCAGTTCCCACCACTGCAGGTACTGCCGCAGAGGTTACTATCAACTATGTTATCACTGATGCTGAAAATAATCGCAAAATGGTTTGCGTAGACGTTCACGACATTCCTGTTGTTGCAGTTGTTGACCCCGATATGATGGCTTCTATGCCTAAGGGACTTACCGCTGCTACCGGTATGGATGCCCTTACCCACGCTATCGAGGGCTACATTACCAAGGGTGCATGGGAAATGAGCGATATGTTCCACATTAAAGCTATCGAGATTATCGCAAAGTCACTCCGTGGTGCAGTTGCTAATACCGACGAAGGCAGAGAGGGTATGGCTCTCGGCCAGTATATTGCAGGTATGGGCTTTTCTAACGTTGGTCTTGGTATCGTTCACTCTATGGCACACCCACTTGGCGCGGTATATGACACTCCTCACGGTGTTGCAAACGCTATCATTCTTCCCACTGTTATGGAGTATAACGCTCCCGCAACAGGTGAGAAGTACAGAGATATTGCAAAGGCTATGGGTGTTGATGGTGTAGATGCTATGACTCTTGAAGATGCAAGAAAGTCTGCTATTGATGCTGTTAAGCAGTTGTCACTTGATGTTGGCATCCCTGCCGACCTTAAAGAGATTGTTAAGGCAGAGGATATTGACTTCCTTTCACAGTCTGCATTTGATGACGCTTGCCGTCCCGGTAACCCCCGTGAAACCAGCGTAGAGGAAATCAAAGAGCTTTATCTTAAGTTAATGTAATTAAAAAAGCGGCGGCAGAGGTCTTCCTCTGTCACCGCTATCTTTTTGTTTTAAAGATAAATACTACCAAAAATCCCCTTTGTTTTTATTGACAAACGAAGTTGTTTAATATAAAATAATATCATCAAAAATGAAAGAAGTGTGAATATGGGCAAATCTATTAAAGACATTGTCAAATTTATAAAAGACAATGATATTAAAATGGTTGACTTTAAAATGGTGGATATCAACGGTCAATTCCGCCACGTAACTATCCCTGCATACAGTTTTTCTGAAGAAACTATGGAAAAGGGTATCGGATTTGATGCCTCTAACTACGGTTATGCAGTTGTTGAAAAAAGCGATATGGTCTTTATTCCTGACCCCGATACTGCTATGATTGACCCCTTCTGTGAGATTCCTACTCTTACAATGAGCGGTAACGCCATGATTATCGACTCTCCCGCCAACAGACCTTTGGCACAGTATCCCCGTAACATCGTCCTTGCCGCAGAAAAGTTTATGCGCGACAGCGGTGTTGCTGATGAAATGTTTATTCTTCCTGAGTTTGAGTTTTATCTTTTCGACCAGGTAGGTTGGGAAGTACAACCCGATTCAATCTCTGTGTGCCTTGACGCTAAGCAGTCATACTGGAACAGTTTTGAGCAAGGTCTCGGTCATATCGTTCCCAAGCAGAAGGCTTATCACATTGCCAAGCCTTACGACACTTCTTATGAGTGCCGCAGCGAAATGTGTCTGCTAATGGAACAGGCAGGCATTAAGGTTAAGTATCATCATCCCGAAGTTGCCGCTTCAGGTCAGTTCGAGATTGAGCCTCAGCTTGGCGAAATGTCCAAAATGGCAGATGCTACAATGACCATTAAGTATATTATTAAGAACACTGCCGCAAAATACGGCAAGAGTGCAACTCTTATGCCTAAGCCCATTTATGGCGAGGCAGGCAGCGGTATGCACGTTCATATGCTTCTTATGAAGGATGGCAAGCCCGTATTTTCTGACGATGCAGGCTACGCTCACCTTAGCGAGACTGCTCACTACTTTATCGGCGGTCTTTTAAAGCACATTGGTGCTCTTTGCGCTATCTCTAACCCTAGCACCAACTCATTCAAGCGTCTTGTTCCCGGTTTTGAGGCTCCCGTAACCGTTGGCTACGCTACTTCTAACCGCAGTGCAGTTATCCGCATCCCTGCTTACGCAAAGCAGCCTGAGGAGCGCCGCTTTGAAATCCGCAATCCTGATGCAACTTGCAACCCCTATTTCTGCTATGCCGCATTGCTTATGGCAGGTCTTGACGGTGTTAAGAATAAGATTGACCCCCACGCAAACGGCTGGGGCCCCTTCGATGTTAACCTTTACAATCTGCCTGAGGAAGAAAAGGCAAAGCTTCAGGGCTTGCCCACTTCTTTGGAGGGTGCTTTGGATGCACTTGAAGCAGACTACGGCTTCTTGATGGAAGGCGGAGTATTCCCCGAAGAACTTATCAAAAACTTCATTAAGACCAAGCGTGATGAGTGCCGTCAGCTTGCTGCAGTTCCTCACCCCGCCGAGTTTGATAAGTATTATAATCTGTAATAACACAAAATCCCGATTCAACTGAATCGGGATTTTTTTATGCCTCCCTTGCCTAAAGGAAGGTGGCAAAACCGTAGGTTTTGACGGAGGGATATAACAAATATGCGTTATTCCTCAACATAATTCAACAACTTAAACTCATAAACGCCATTGCCGTGAGAGGTAAGGGTAAAGGTATAATCACCCTTATAATTCGAAATATCCCACCAACAAGGCTCGCAGTCCTTTTCATCAAGCACAACCTTGCCACTTGCATTTTTGATTACAAGGTCATAGGATTGCTGAGAATCATAGAAGGTAGCAGGTCCCTTAGCATCAATGCACAAGCGGTTAACACTGCCGTCGGCAGTAAATGTACCCATAATTTTTTGCTCGCCCGTTACAACGCCAAAGGCGATAGGGGACTTAGCAACAATGAAACTGCTTGGTATGTTAGTATGTATGTTTGTGGGTTGCTCCTCCGATTTTTTTACAGTGCAACGGGCAACTCCATCAATACCGCTTGTGGTGATTGTATACTCACCTTTTGTTAAGAAAAACTTGCGGTAGTACCACTCAGTTTCGTGAATGGAAACCTTGTCTGCAATAATATTGCCTTTGCTATCCTCAATTTTAAAGGTGCAGTCGCTTTCAAAGGTGCAAAGTTCACCGCAGTTAATGTCATAAAGGCCGTCTTCTTTGGCGGTAAAGGTGAATTTTGTATTTTTACCGCTAACTTTTGCGGCGGCAACGCCACCACCAACAGTTACAGTCTGTGCCTCGTCGGTATCGGGTGCAAATCCCCAGGAAACAAAAGCCTTTTTCATATCCTTAAACTTTTTGTCAAATGTAATTTTAGCGGTAACAGTGCCTTTTTCAAAGCGGATTTTATCGGTGTAACCCCCCGAAATATCATCAAACTTGTGCAAAACCTTGCCCTTATTGTCCAAAAATTCCAACCGTGCCTTGTTAAAACCGTCGGGCCAAACCTCATATTCCGTGTTATCGTATGCAAGCAGTTTGATATATCCCGCCTCAGAAAGCACAAAATCAATCTGCAACTTTCCGCCTGTCAGTTCAATGTCTTTTCCATCCACAACAGGCTCTTTTGCAAGGTCAATTGTGACGGCGGTTATGGGTTTGTTGCATCCGCAAAACAGGGTGAGGAAAAGAGCGACAACCAAAAGCACAGAGAAAAACCTTTTCATACAACTCCAACCTTTCGCAAGGATTTTACAACCTCAATGTAGCATAAATTAAAGCAACTGTCAACAATATGTGAAAACCCCGACGGTACCGTCGGGGTTAATTTTAATAATTTTCAGCTTTAATGCGGAAGTAACTTTGAGGATGAACACAAAGAGGACAAACCTCAGGAGCCTTTTTACCGATTACGATGTGACCGCAGTTGTAGCACTGCCAGATAACGTCCTCATCGCGAGAGAAGACCAAACCGCCCTCCACATTTTCGATAAGTTTTCTGTAGCGTTCCTCGTGAGTCTTTTCAACGGCTGCAACACGCTCAAACAAAGCGGCAATTTCATCAAATCCCTCTTTGCGAGCTTCCTCGGCAAAGCCTGCGTACATGTCGGTCCATTCAAATTGTTCGCCAGCAGCGGCATCCTGCAAGTTTACCAAGGTGTCGGGCATACCGTCGTGAAGCAACTTAAACCAAATTTTAGCATGCTCTTTTTCTTGAGCGGCAGTCTCGGCAAACAAATCACCGATTTGAACATAACCGTCCTTTTTTGCTTTTGAAGCATAGTAGTTGTACTTGGTGTAGGCTTGTGACTCGCCTGCAAAAGCGGCCATCAAATTAGCCTCTGTTCTTGAACCTTTTAACTGGGGCATAGTAAAATCCTCCTTAAATTTTATGGTTATTATTTACGGCAAAAGAAAAATTATTCCTCACATACCGAAACAATCACGTCGATAGCTTCTTCAAGTATATTCTGCGGAATGTTAAGGGCAGGCAGGAGTCTCACCTTATCCTTTGCAGTAAGGCAAAGCACACCCTTTTCCATGCATTTTTTAACAACGTCACCTGCAGGCTTGACCGTTTTAATGCCAATCATAAGACCCATACCGCTAACCGACTCAACACCTTTTGCAGAGTTAAGGCGGTCAAATATGTATTTGCTCTTTTGATTGACTTCGCTCAGCAACTTGTCATCAATGCGGCTTATAATACTTACGGCACCTGCACAGCAAACGGGATTTCCGCCAAAAGTAGAACCGTGGTCGCCAAAACCGTAAACATTTTGCACCTTTTCACCAAGCATAACGGCACCGATAGGCAATCCGCCACCAAGACCTTTTGCAGTGGTCACAATATCGGGAGTGATGCCGTAGTTCATATAGGCATACATTTTGCCGGTACGTCCGTTACCCGTCTGCACCTCGTCAACGATGAGCAAAATATCCTCTTTGCTGCAGATATCTGCAACTGTCTTAACAAAATCCTCGTCAAGAGCAAGCACGCCGCCCTCACCCTGAATGCACTCAATCATAATTGCGGCAACTTTGTTTGCCTTAACAGTGCTTTCAAGGGCTGCAATATCATTGGCAGGGGTATGCACAAAACCGTCGGTCAATGGCTTAAACAACTGATGATAATGCTCCTGACCTGTGGCGGCAAGGGTAGTAACCGTTCTGCCGTGAAAACTGTTAACAAGGGTAACAATTGTGTAGTAATCCTCACCCTTTTTCTCGGCGGCATATTTGCGAGCGGCTTTAATAGCGCCCTCGTTAGCCTCTGCACCCGAGTTGGCAAAGAATATTTTTTTCATACCCGATTTTTCGCACAGCATCTTTGCCAAATCTACACAAGGCTTGGTGTAATAAAGGTTAGATGTGTGCTGCACAAGACCTAACTGAGCGGTAACGGCTGCCTGCCACTCTTTATCGGCAATTCCAAAAGCGGTAACGCCGATGCCTGTGCCCATATCAATATCACGCTTGCCATCGGGGGAATACACAACCGAACCTTCGCCCTTTTCAATCTCAACAGGGAAGCGGTTGTAAGTGCCTGCAATATATAATTTATCGTCATTTATAACTTGACTCATTTTCTATCACCCATAACCATAGTGCCTGCACCCTCATCGGTAAGAATTTCCATAAGAATGGAGTGGGGCACACGGCCATCCATAATAACAACATTTTTAACACCCTCGTGAATTGCCTCGATACAACAATCCACCTTAGGGATCATACCGCCGGAAATGACACCCTCTTCCTTCAACTTTTCAGCTTCAGACAGAGTAATGTCCGCAATAAGCGTAGAGGGGTCATCTTTATCACGAAGCACGCCTGCAATATCGGTCATCATAATAAGGCGCTCGGCATTGATGGCACCTGCAATGTATGCGGCGGCAGTGTCACCGTTAATGTTGTAGGCGTTGCCCTCTTTATCGCAACCAACGGTAGAGATAACGGGAATGTAACCCTTTTCAAGCAGGTCAATAACGGGGGTAGCGTGGATTTTTTTGATTTCACCAACATAGCCTAGACGCTCGTCTTTCATTGTGGCTTCAATCAGTCTGCCGTCCATACCTGAAATACCCATAGCCTTGCCGCCTTTCATTTCAAGCAGGTTAACAAGGGTTTTGTTAACCTTGCCGGCAAGCACCATTTGCACAATATCAACCGTCTCTTTATCGGTTACGCGAAGTCCATCAACGAAAACGGGCTCCTTACCCAATTTGCTCATAATATCACTGATTTCGGGGCCGCCTCCGTGAACAAGCACAACCTTAACGCCGATAAGCCACAAAAGAACAATATCTTCCATAACCTGTTGCTTAAGTTGCTCGTTAATCATAGCGTTGCCACCGTATTTTACAACGACGATTTTGCCGTTGTAACGCTTGATATAGGGAAGGGCTTGAGTAAGCACCTCGGCTCTTTGCATATTAGAAAACTCTTTAGTCATATCCATTCCTCATTTTTAGGTGCGGTAGTCACCGTTGATTTTTACATAATCGTATGTAAGGTCGCAACCCCAGGCACAACTTTCATATTTGCCGTCACCCAAGGTAACAAGAATTTCAATTTCATTTTCAAGCAATATTTCTTTGGCAATTTCTTCAGAAAATTCAACCCCTGCACCGTCACGGCAAACCTCAACAGTGCCTTTGGCAGAGCGGAAGAAAACGCCAACCTTGTTAATATCTACCTTTGCACCGCTGTAACCGATAGCGCACAGTACACGGCCCCAGTTGGCATCGGCACCAAACATAGCGGCTTTAAGCAGACTTGAACAGATAACGCTCTTTGCAACAGTCTTTGCGGCTTCAAGAGTATCGGCGCCGCTGACCTTGCACTCAAGCAGTTTTGTAGCACCTTCGCCATCACCTGCAATCATACGGCAGAGTGACACGGTAACAGTGTTAAGTGCCTTCATAAACTCATTAAAATCGTCACCCTCGGCGGTGATTTCAACATTTTCTGCCATTCCGTTAGCAAGCACAACCACCATATCGTTTGTAGAAGTGTCGCCGTCAACACTAACCATATTAAAGGTGTCTTTAATATCACCCGACAAAGCCTTTTGCAGCATAGCGGGGGAGATAGACACATCGGTAGTCAAAAACACAAGCATAGTTGCCATGTTTGGATGAATCATGCCGCTACCCTTGGCAATACCGCCAAGACGACAGGCTTTGCCGCCAACGGTAAATTCAACTGCAACCTCTTTTGCCACAGTATCGGTGGTAAGGATTGCCTGAGCGGCAAACTCTGCACCCTCAACCGACAAACCGCTTGCCAATTCGGGCAGACCGTTTGCAATAGGAGTGATGTCAAGAGGTTGACCGATAACGCCGGTTGATGCAACCACAACATCCTCGGCGGAAATATTTATCTGCTTTGCAACAAGCACACTCATCTGCTCGGCAATTTCTATACCGTTAGCGTTGCAAGTGTTGGCGTTACCACTGTTGCAGATGATTGCTTGAGCGGTACCGTCTGCAATATGATTTTTGGTAACAGAAAGGGGAGCGCCCTTAACCAGATTTGTAGTATAAACTGCGGCAGCGTTAGCCTTTTTTTCGCTGACAATTAAAGCCAAATCGCGCTTTGTTTGGTTTTTACGGATACCGCAATGAATTCCGTTGGCAACAAAGCCTTTTGCGGCACAAATACCGCCATCTATCATTTTAATCATACTATATCCTCCTTAAAGGTCTAACCCTGCAGTTTCGTCTGCGCCAAGTACGATGTTCATATTCTGAATGGCAGAGCCTGAAGCACCCTTGCCAAGATTATCAAATCTGCTAATAAGCAAAATGCGGTCATCATTTCCGCAAACTGTAATTTGCATACCGTCGTTGCCACTCATTGCGGCGGCAGACATAAATCCACCCTCGTCGGCACTGTCAACAAACTTAACAATATCACCTGTATAAACCGATTTGTAAACTGCCTTAATATCATCAATCGTGCCGTTAATCATACTTTTGAAGATAGGCACTGTAACCTCCATACCACTGTAAAAATCGGCAACGATGGGACAAAAGGCAGGCAGATTATTAAGGGAGCAAAGCACGCCAATTTCTTTAAGATGCTTGTGCTGTTGAGTCAGCCCGTACTGGCGGGGACCGTCAAGCAACTTATCCCTGTCAGGTGAATTGTAGTCGGCAATCATACCCTTACCGCCACCTGAATATCCTGTAAGAGAAAAGCAGGTGAGCAGAGCATCCTTGCTGATTATACCCTTGTCAACCAAAGGCTTAACAAGTGCTACAAAACCGCTTGCATGGCAACCTGGGTTGGCAATACGCTTTGAAGACGCCACCTTGTCTTTGCCGCAAAGTTCGGGGAAACCGTAGGTCCATCCCTCTGCGGTGCGGTGAGCGGTGGAAGTGTCAATGATAACAGTGTTGGGATTATCTACCATACTAACCGCCTGAATTGCGGCGGCATCAGGCAAACACAAAAAGGCAATATCGGCACTGTTTAAGGCTTGGCGTCGGGCATTATCGTCTTTTCTTAAATCTTCGGGCAAGCGGATAAGTTCAATATCTTTTCTGCCTTCAAGTCGCTCGACAATGCGCAGTCCCGTAGTACCTGCGCTGCCGTCAATAAACACCTTTGCCATAGTCAAAACCTCACTTTAAAAAATAAATTGCCAATTTAATCTATGATTGAATAATTATATGATAAATAGCGCTTTTTGTCAACTAATATTTGCATAAATATTGAATAACTTACATTATATGCAACGAATATACGCATAATAATGCATATAATTGTAACATTTAACAAAATATATACAATTTTTTTGACAAAAAACAAACGGCTCTTCGGAATTGCCCGAAAAGCCGTAAATTTTATACTGTTAAATCAACAAATTCGGCACCCAAATCGGTTGCCCATTTATACCATTTTTCAAACTCAAAACAGATATTATCGGCAGAATGACTGTCACTGTTTAAAACAAACTTGCCACCCTTGTTCGCAATATAAGTTATCATATCTTTACTTGGGTATGGAGTGTTTCTGTAACCTCTTGAGATAGCACCGGTGTTGATTTCAAAAGGTTTGCCGTATGGCAAAAGTCTGTCTACCGCCTTTTGCCAAGCATCAACATAACGGGGATGATTACTGTCAAATATGCAGTCATCTTCGTTGAATTTTGACACCAGGTCAAAGTGACCGATAATATCAGCGCTCGTAGCCTCAACCACCTTTGAAACCAAGTCAAAATACCCCTCGCAAAAAGAGAATATGTCACCGTCAAAATATTCATTAACGACCTTTTCAAGATAATCTCTGCTTCGGTCAACATCAAAATAGATACCGTCTTTTTTAACATAATGAACTGAGCCGATAACATAGTCAAAATCTGTAATAGGATTGCCACCAAAATAATCCTGCTCAACACCGCACAAAACCTTAATTTTATCCTTGTGCTTCTCTTTTAGTGCAGTGATTTCTTCGTAATACAACTTAGAATTTTCAAGGCTCATACAAAAACTGCCGTCAAAATCGGTGTAACCGTGACCTGAAAAACCTATGGCGGTAAGCCCCATATTTATCGCCGACTGCACTATTTCTTCCGGGGAGTTTTTGCCGTCGCAATAATGGGTGTGGATGTGATAATCCCACTTAATCATTTTGTCATTTTCTCCTGCTTTACCTTGTGGTCGATAACGTGACGGGATTTCAGTTCGTTGTGAATATCCTCAAGAGAAATACCGGCCTCAATCATAAGCACCATAATGTGATAGGTAAGGTCAGCAATTTCATAGATAGTCTCTGCCTTGTCCTCTGCCTTGCCTGCAATGATAACCTCGGTGCATTCCTCGCCGACTTTTTTAAGAATTTTATCAAGTCCCTTTTCAAACAAATAGGTAGTGTATGAACCCTCTTTTTTGTCGGTTTTTCTGCCTTCAATAAGGCTCATAAGTGACTGCAAAGAGAACTCTTTAAGTTCTTCGCTCTCCCACAATCTGTTTTCAAAGCAAGACTTTGTGCCAAGGTGGCAGGCAGGGCCGTCAGGCTCAACAACTACTACCAAAGCGTCCTTGTCGCAGTCGGCGGTAATTGAAACAATATGCTGATAATTGCCGCTTGTTTCACCCTTAAGCCACAATTCCTGACGGGAGCGGCTGTAAAAACAGGTAAGTCCCTTTTCAAGTGAGATTTTAAGGCTTTCCTCATTCATATAAGCAAGGGTAAGCACCTGCTTTGTTACAGAGTCAACCACGATTGCAGGGATAAGACCCTTTTCGTCAAATTTAAGTGTAGAAATATCTAACATACCAAAAATCCTTTCTATACGCGAGCAGGGATGCCCTGCTTTTTCATTTCTTGTTTAAGGTCGCTTATTTTAACCTCGCCAAAATGGAATATTGATGCCGCCAAGCCTGCATCAACCTTTGGCAAAGCCTTAAATAACTGAATAAAATGGTCGATGTTTCCTGCACCACCTGATGCAATAACGGGCACGTTAACCACGTTGCACACCGCCTCAAGCATTTCAAGGTCAAATCCGCCTTTAACGCCATCGGTATCAATGGAGTTGACTACAATTTCACCTGCGCCCGAGTCAACGCAACGCTTAATCCAACCTATTGCTTCCATGCCTGTGTTTTCTCTGCCGCCTTTGGCAAAAACACAGAATTTGCCGTCAACGCGCTTAACATCAACCGAAAGCACAACACACTGGTCGCCGTAAAGTTTTGCGGCATCGTAAATAAGATTGGGGTTGCGGATAGCACCCGAATTAACGCTAACCTTGTCGGCACCGCATTTAAGCACCCTATCAAAATCGGCAACCGTGTTGATGCCGCCGCCAACAGTCAGAGGAATAAATACGCTTTTTGCCGTTTCACACAAAATATCGGTAAACAGTTTTCTGCCGTCGGATGATGCGGTAATATCGTAAAAGACCAACTCGTCGGCACCGCAGTCGCTATAAAATTTGGCAAGTTCAACAGGGGAGGAAACATCCTTTAATCCCTCAAAGTTAATGCCTTTAACTACTCTGCCGTCACGCACGTCAAGGCAGGGGATAATACGCTTTGTTATCATTTCGCCACCTCGATTGCTTCTTTAAGGTCAATGGCGCCTGTGTAATATGCCTTGCCGATTATGGCACCGTACATATCAAGTTGACGCAAACGGGAAACATCCTCTATGGATGAAACACCGCCCGATGCAATAATCTGCATATTAAACTTTTGTGACAACTCTTTATAAAGGGGAACGTTGGTGCCTTTCATAGCGCCGTCAAGTGAAATATCGGTGATTATAAGGGTGTCAACACCAAGGGCTTGCAGACTTTCGCAAAAATCAAAGGCATCAAGTTTTGATTTTTCAGTCCAACCCTTAATAGCAACCTTGCCCTCTTTAATATCAACGCCAACGGCAATTTTTGAGCCGTGTTTTTTAACGGCTTCTTGCAGGAAATCGGGGTTGGTTACTGCGGCAGTGCCAAGAATAACCCTGTCAACCCCTGCACCGATGTAGCGGTCAACAACCTCCATACTGCGAATACCACCGCCAACCTCACAAAAAAGCCCTGCGGCAGATTTAATCTTGCAAATGGTATCAAGATTGGGAGTAGTGCCTGATTTTGCACCCTCTAAATCCACCAAATGAATGTGGGTTGCACCGGCATTTTTAAAGTCTAAAGCCACATCTACGGGGTTTTCGCTGTAAACGGTCATTTGGGCATAATCGCCCTTAAAAAGTCTGACCGCTTTACCTTCATATAAATCAATAGCGGGATAAATTATCATAAAAATACCTCAAATTTCGCAAAATGCGCGCAAAATATTTAGACCTACATTGCCGCTTTTTTCGGGATGAAATTGACAACCGTAAACGTTGCCTTGCCTGGCGGCAGCAGTAAGATTTGCGCCATATTCCGCAGTGGCAATCACCGATTCGTCGCAGTCGGCGGCATAGAAAGAATGAACAAAATAGACACAGTCACCCTTGTTTAAATATTTGAAAAGAGGACAGTCCTCTTTAAAGGTTAATTCATTCCAACCAATGTGTGGAATTTTAAGATTATTGGGAATAACATCTGCAATAGGCTTAACATTGCCCGAAATAAGACCAAGTCCGTCGTGCTCGCCGTATTCGTAGCCCTTGTCAAAAAGCAGTTGCATACCAAGACAAATGCCCATAAGAGGCTTGCCTTCGGCTGCTAACTCTATCAAAACTTTGTCAAGCCCTGTCTTGCGAAGCTTCTCTGCCGCATCACCGAAAGCCCCAACGCCGGGAAGAATTATTCTATCTGCGGTTTTAAGTACATCGGCATCGTCGGTAACTACAATTTCGGCACCGATAGCGGCAAAACTGCTTTTTAAGGAGAACAGATTACCTACTCCGTAATCAACAATGGCAACCATTAAAGAACTCCCTTCGTAGAGGGGATTTCGTCTGCGAAATCGCGGTCAATTTCAACTGCGGCTTTAAGTGAGCGCGCAACCGATTTGAATGCCCCCTCAATAATGTGGTGAGAATTGGTGCCGTCAAACTGTTTAATGTGCAAGGTACACTCTGCATTTCTCACAAAGCCAAGCCAAAACTCCTCAACAAGTTCGGTATCAAAACTGCCAACCTTTTCAGTGGGAATGGTAAGGCCGTAGTTTAGCAATCCTCTGCCCGAAAGGTCAACAGCAGACATAATAAGTGCCTCGTCCATAGGCAAAATCATATTACCGTAGCGGTTTACACCCTTTTTATCACCAAGAGCCTCTTTAAAAGCCTTGCCTAAACTGATGCCGATGTCCTCAACAGTGTGGTGGTCATCAACATAGGTGTCACCCTTGCAGGTAAGTGTAATATCAAATCTGCCGTGCTTGGCAAAAAGGGTAAGCATATGGTCTAAAAATCCGCAGCCGCTGTCAATCTGAGCAGTGCCTGCTCCGTCAAGGTCAATAACAAGATTGATTTGGGTTTCTGCAGTTTCTCTTAAAATAGTAGCAGTTCTCATTTTTTATCCTCCAAAATAGTTTTTGTTTTTTGGATAAGGGCATCCATCTGTTGACGGGTGCCGATGGTAATACGGTTGTACTGACAAAGTTTGTGGGTGTCAAAGTGGCGCACAAGCACCCCTGACTCTTTTAGCCTTTTGTAAAGTTCACCGCCGTCAATATCGGGGTGTTTGCAAAACAAAAAGTTTGTGGCAGACTCGGTCATTTCAAAGCCTAATTTTTTAAGTTCATTTGCAGTATACTGACGGGTTTCAATAATCTCGTTGCAGTTTTTAATTGTATACTCCTCATCCTTTATGCAACCAAGACCTGCCGCCATAGTCATACTGTTAATGTTATAGGGGTTGGTGGAATATTTAACGGTTTTGAGGTCGTTTATAAGTGCCTCGCAACCTATACCAAAGCCAAGCCGTGCACCCGCCATAGAGCGTGATTTTGAAAAGGTCTGTGTAACAAGCAGATTATCATATTTGTCCACAAGAGTCAATGCACTCTGGGTACCGAAATCCACGTAAGCCTCGTCAATAACCACCACATTGTTGGGGTTGCTTTTTACAATCTCCTCAATGTCATCAAGACTAAGTGCCAATCCTGTGGGGGCATTAGGGTTTGCGATAAAGATAGTCTTGCCTGCGTTAAGATAATCTGCCTTGTTCAAGGTGAAGTCCTCATTAAGAGGTACCTCAACATAGGGTAGGCAGTTAATTTGCGCAAACACCTTGTAAAAGCCATATGTAATATCGGCAAACATAGCGGGGGTGTTGCTATCGCAAAAAGCCATAAATGCAAAGTTCAGAATTTCGTCTGAGCCATTTGTCAGCAAAATTTGATTGGGCTTTATATTATAAAGGCTCGCCAACTCATTTACAAGAGCGGTACATTCGGGGTCGGGATAAAGTTGCAACCTTTTTGCCGCCTCAATTGCCAAATCCTGTGCTTTTTGAGATGGGGGATAGGGGGATTCGTTGGTGTTAAGTTTTATGTACTGCATATCCCTTGGTTGTTCACCTGGGGTGTATGGCACAAGGGATGCATACTTTTTACTAAAAAACTTACTCATTTATTATTCATCCTCGGTTCTTATAACCGCGCTTTTTGCGTGAGCGGTAAGTCCCTCTTTTGTGGCAAAGTAAGCCACATCATCGGCAACCTTCTTAAGCGCATCGGCGGTATAATAGGTGTACTGAGTCTTTTTAACAAAATCGTCAACCGACAGGGGACTTGAGAATTTAGCAGTGCCACCTGTGGGTAGAGTGTGGTTGGGTCCTGCAAAGTAGTCACCCAAAGCCTCAGGGCAATTTTTACCCATAAAGATGGAGCCTGCGTGACGGATACTGTCAAGATAATCAAAGGGATTATCAACACAAAGTTCAAGATGCTCGGGTGCAATCTCGTTGGCAATGTCGATAACAACCTTAAGATTGTCGGCAACGATGATTTTGCCGTTGCGGTCAATAGACTCTCTTGCAATCTCACTGCGAAGAAGCTGAGGAATTTGCACCTCTAATTCTGCCTGAACGGCAGTTGCCAAATCTAACGAGTCGGTCACAAGAACGGCGCTTGCCATTTTGTCGTGCTCTGCCTGACTAAGCAGGTCGGCGGCGATATGACGGGGATTGCAGGTGCCGTCAGCAACAATCAGAATTTCACTGGGGCCTGCAATCATATCAATTGAAACAACGCCGAAAACTTGCTTTTTAGCCTCGGCAACAAAGGCGTTACCTGGTCCTACAATCTTGTCAACTTTGGGCACGCTTTCGGTACCGTAGGCAAGAGCGGCAACGGCTTGTGCACCGCCGATTTTAAAGATTTTATCAACGCCTGCAACACTTGCGGCCGCAAGAATAACGGGGTTAACTTTGCCGTCACTTGAGGGGGGAGTAACCATAACCACCTCTTTGCAACCTGCAATTTTGGCAGGAATGGCATCCATCAGCACAGTTGAGGGATAGGCGGCAGTGCCACCGGGCACATACAGTCCTGCACGGTCAACGGGGATAACCTTCTGACCGATAACAACACCCTCACTGTCGTTTATAATAAAACTGTTTCTTACTTGCTTTTGATGGAAATTGCGGATGTTTTCTGCCGCTTTTTCCAAAATCTCAATAAATTTGTCGTCAACCTGTGCGCGAGCCTGAGCAATTTCCTCTGCTGTTACCTGCAAAGAGGTGAGCTTTGCCTTGTCAAACTTTTCGCAGTATTCATAAAGAGCCTTGTCACCCGACTTGCGAACATTTGCAATAATATCGGTAACAATATCCTCAACATTCACCTGAGGAACTGCGCGGGCAAATATATCAGCATTTGAAACTTCGCCGTATTTTAAAATCTTAATCATTTTGATACCTCTGTCTGTGCGGCCATAGAGCCCACGATTTTTTCAATAATATCACCCTTAAACTTAAATGCCGATTTGTTGGCAATCAGTCGGGCACTGATAGGAACAATAGTCTCAAACACCTCAAGATCGTTTTCCTTAAGGGTTGTGCCTGTTTCTACAATATCAACAATAACGTCTGACAAATCCAGAATAGGTGCAATCTCAATTGAGCCGTTAAGGTGGATTATATCAATATCTCTGCCTTTTGAAGCGTAGTAACTGCGGGCAATGTTTGAAAACTTAGTGGCAACTCTGAGGGTGTGGTTGGGATTGTCACGAAAATCTTTTTTAGCGGCAACAGCCATACGGCACTTGCCAATGTCAAGGTCAAAAAGCTCGTAGACGTCAGGCTCATACTCAAGCAAAATATCCTTGCCTGCTACACCGATGTCTGCGGCACCGCGCTCAACATAAATTGCAACGTCAGAGGGCTTTACCCAAAAGTAGCGAACCCCCACCGTCTCGTTTTCAAAAATAAGTTTGCGGTTATTCTCTTTTATAGAAGGGCACTCAAAGCCTGCCTTTTCAAACATGGCATAGACCTTTTCACCCAATCTGCCTTTCGGCAGAGCAACATTAAGCATTTTCAATTTCAGTCACCTCGTTGCCGTCAAACTTCATTAAACGGCGGTATGTAAACTTATCGGGAATCTGCTTTTGAGCCGATACAGACCCATCTTTGCCAAGGGTAGCAACTGCCTCAAGGAGTTTTGCAATATCGCAACCCTCGTTGTAAATAAGCAGGGTGTCAACATCATATTTTTTGTCGGCGGAGTTAAGTCTCTGCAACAAATCAATGTAAACGGCAAAGCCAATAGCACCTGATTTTCTTCCCATCTTTTGCATCAGTCGGTCATACTGACCACCGGAAAGGACTGCATCGGGCACCGACTCAACAAATCCCTTAAATGCAATTCCGTTGTAATAGTTTATATCACTTACAACCGAAAAGTCGATATGGAGCATATCACCAAGCCCCTCGTTTTCAAGGGCAAGGCAAACTGCCTCTAACTCACTAAGCATAAAGGGATTTATAACTGCCGACATTGATTTAAGTTTTGCAAGCACCGACTTGGGTGTGCCGTAGGTGTTGCACAAGGTGCATAGAGCGGCAGAGCAGTCGTCGCCAATACCTGCTTCCTCACAAATCTTAACAATATCGTGCTCGTTTTTCTCGCCGATACACTTAACAAGTTTGCTTTTTACATCGGCAGAAATAGCCTCGCGGTCAATAATATCGGCAACAATGCCAAGATGAGATATGTCAAGCACGGAAGTTTCGGATATGCTTTTCAGACTCTTTGCGGCAAGGAGTAGCACTTCTGAAATGCAGTAGCCGTCAATATCACCAATGCATTCAAGCCCCACTTGCATAATCTCTTTAAAGGAATGGGTGCCTTTGGCGACGCGGTAAACGTTTTCATTGTAATATACTTTTTTAATACCATTTGCATCGTCACTGTTTTTGATGATTGACAGAGTAACGTCGGGCTTAAGCGCCAGCAATTTGCCATTTGCATCGTTAAAGGTGATAACACTGTCAGATATTAAAAAGTCTTTGTTACGGGCGTAAAGGTCATATTCCTCAAACTTGCTCATTTTAAAACGGTTATATCCGTAACTTTCATAAACAGAGCGCAGATTAAATATAACCCGCTCTTCGTTGGTAAGTACAGTGTTCATATTATTTGCCTGCCTTTTCAAGTTTGTCAATGGCGGCGTTATATCCACCGCTACCGTAATTCAAGCATTTGCTTACACGGCTGATTGTGGCGGTGCTGACACCTGTCTGCGCCGAAATATCCTGATAATTAAGCCCCTTGCGAAGCATAATAGCAACTTCTAAACGCTGAGACATATCCTGAATTTCTTTGATAGTGCAAATGTCCTCAAAAAATGCATAGCACTCATCAACCGATTCAAGATTCAAAAAGACCTCAAACAACTTATCAACTGCTTGTGAATGTATATTAGCCATAGCCAATCCTCACTTTAATTAAAATACTTTCATATATTAGCACTTTATCACGTCAAAGTCAATAGTGAAATCAACATTTGTACATATTTATTATAAATAATGGCTATATGAACAAAAACCCGCCTAAAATACACAAAAACTGACTTGTGGAAAGGCAGAGAATGGTATATAATGTAGGCTGAGGTGATTATTATGGCGTTTTTACATTTTCTTGAAGATTTACGAACACCCTTTTTTGATGCCTTTTTCAGTCTTGTAACCCGTTTGGGTGAAGAAACCTTTTTTATTGTAATGGGTATGATTTTGTTTTGGTGCGTCAATAAAAGACTTGGTTATTATCTGTTGTCTGTCGGTCTTACAGGCACAGTGTTAAATCAGTTTTTAAAACTTCTTTTCCGCATTCCACGTCCTTGGGTGAGGGATAACAGTCTCACCGTTGTTGGCGACGCTACCGAGGCGGCGACGGGCTATTCGTTCCCAAGTGGCCACACTCAGACCGCGGTGGGAATTTACGGCGGTATTGCCCGTTGGTACAATAATATTTGGGTGCGCGTGGTATGTATTGCCCTATGTGTGCTTGTGGGCCTTTCAAGAATGTATCTTGGTGTCCATACACCTGCCGATGTTGGCATCTCTACGCTGTTAGCAGTAGCCATTGTGTTTGGATTTTACCCCATCGTTGCCAAGGCAACCGCAACCGACAAAGGACTGCGCATACTTTTCGCATCAATGACTGTATTTTCAGTTGCATACCTTGTGTTTGTCCATACCTTTAGTTTCCCTGCTGATACTGATGCCGAAAATCTTTCTCACGGCATAAAAACCGCCTACACAATGGTTGGTTGTGTATCGGCACTGTGGCTTTCTTTTGAGGTTGATCATCGCTTTACCCACTTTGAAACCAAGGCAGTGTGGTGGGTGCAGATTATCAAACTTGCCATCGGTTTCGGTCTTGTAATGGCAATCAAAGCGGGACTTAAGCAACCCCTTTACGCCATTTTTGGTGAGGGCTATTTTGCCGACGGTGTGCGCTATTTTCTTATGACCGCCTTTGCAGGATGTGTTTGGCCTATAACCTTTAAATATTTAAACAAACTGTCAAATAAGAATTAAAATGTAGTCATACAGATAACTTTAGATGAAAAAGGACCCGTAACAAAGCGTTACGGGTCATCTTTTATAATTCTATTTTACACAAAAACATTGTGTCCTTTTCTCTTAAACCTTTGGCAAAGATTGTGTTGCCCTCTCGCTTGCAGTAAAGGTCAATCTTATCGCCTTGCTGAATTTCCTTGTGATAGTCAATCTGAAAATCGGCAATTTCCTCATCATTGCCAAGATTAACACAGTTCATAACGTAAATGGCATACTTTGTGTTGTTAACGTGACCGTTGCAGTCAATGTCACTGAAGGTGGGAGTAATGGTGCAAATTTTATCCTGGCAATCAAAGTCGTGCAAACGGGGCAGTCTGCCCTCATACATTTTGTCGGTCAGGTATTCAACCTTTTCGGGATAGACACCCTTTGCCGCTACCAACTTGCGCTGGTTACAGTCAACTGCTGCCCACTCTGATGAACCTCTTATAAGCAAAGCGCCTTGTTCATCGGTAACGGAATACTCACGCTGAAATATAACTCGGTTTGGTTCAAGAGGCCAAGTGTAAACCTTGGCATACGAGTTTTTTAAGGGCGATTTTATCACTGAAAAGCGCACTCTTGTAACCATCCATAGCAGATTTTTCTCAAGCATATCGGCAAAACTGCATCCGAGCATGGCGGCGTGTCCCCCTGCAACCTCTTGAAACAGGTCAAGCACTGCGGCAGGATGAATACGGCTGTTCATATCAAAATCAGAAGTGCGCAGGTAATAATCAACATCAAATCTGTTCATAATTTACTCCTTTGTTTGCAAGGAATTTATATCTTTAACCATTATATCACAAAAGACAAAAAACACAATAAAAATTACACCAACAACAAAAACCGCTCAAGAGTGTGACTCCTGAGCGGTTTGAATATTTAATTAAACACCTGAATAGGCAGAGAAACCGCCGTCAACGGGAAGCACAACGCCTGTAATAAATCCTGCAGCCTCCTCATTAGCCAAGAAGAGCAAGCCGCCCTCCAACTCCTCGGTTTTACCGAAACGGCCCATAGGAGTTGCGGCAAGAATTTTGCCTGTACGAGCGGTGGGGGTGCCATCCTCATTCCAAAGCAATTTTGCATTTTGCTGGGTAGAGAAGAAGCCGGGAGCAATGGCATTTACTCTGATACCAACCTTTGAAAAGTGAACGGCAAGCCACTGAGTAAAGTTAGAAATAGCAGCCTTTGCACCTGAATAAGCAGGAATTTTGGTAAGGGGAGTGAATGCGTTCATAGAAGATATGTTGATAATGCTGCAACCCTCTCTGCCAACCATCTGGCAGGCAAAAGCCTGAGTGGGAATAAGGGTGCCAAGGAAGTTAAGGTTAAACACAAAACCTACACCGTCGGCATCCAAATCAAAGAAACTTTTGGTATCGGCATCAATATCACCAAGTTCAAAATATTCCTTGTCGGTGGTAGCACGGGGATTGTTACCGCCTGCGCCGTTTACAAGCAAATCGCAAGGGCCAAAGTCGGCCTCAACTTGCTTTGCAACTTCGGTGCAAATGCTCTTGTCAAGAACGTTGCAAGCATAAGCCTTTGCAATTCCGCCCTCTGCCACGATTTCGTCGGCATAGGTTTTTGCGGCGGCTTCATTAAGGTCAATCAGAGCAACCTTTGCGCCGGCACGGGCAAGCACCTTTGCAAAGTATGAGCAAAGCACGCCGCCTGCACCTGTAACAACGGCAACCTTGCCTGTAAGATTGGTGTTTAAACAGTTGGTGTTCATATTAAATCTCCTTTAATTCTTTGCTTTTTCACAGGCTTCAAACAAGCCGTTAATGTAGGTAGCACCAAGGGCGCGGTCAAAGAGTCCGTAGCCAGGTTTACCTGTTTCGCCCCAAATCATTCTGCCGTGGTCGGGACGAACATATCCGTCATAGTTTTCGTCAACCAAAGCCTTAACGATTTCGTAAATGTCAAGTGAACCGCAGTCAGAAAGGTGAGCACGTTCTTCAAAAGAACCGTCCTCCATAATCTTAACGTTGCGAATGTGCATAAATGCAATTCTATCCATAGCGGCATACTTTTTAACCATAGCCACAACGTCGTTGCTTGCGGCACATCCAAGACTGCCTGTGCAAAGGCAAAGGCTGTTTGCAGGGCTATCATAAAGTTTCAAGAAACGGTCAAGATTAGCCTCGCAAGTGATGATTCTGGGCAGGTTGAAAATGGGGTATGGCGGGTCATCAGGATGAATGCCCATTCTCACGCCACATTCCTCTGCAACGGGAATAACCTTTTTGAGAAAACGCTCAAGGTTAGCCCAAAGACCTTCTTCACCTAATTCGCCGTAAGCGGTGATGAGTTCACGAACTTCGTCTTGAGTATAACTTGAATCCCAACCGGGCAGGTGAATATCATCTTTAAGTGGGTCAAGACCTCTCATCTGGTCCCAATACATAACCAGACTTGTAGAGCCGTCAGCCGCCTTTTTATCAAGTTGAGTACGGGTCCAGTCGAATACAGGCATAAAGTTATAGGTTACACACTTAACACCGTATTCGGCGCAGCGGCGAATGTTTTCGCAATAGGTTTCAAGCAAATCCTCAACGTTGCCTCTGCCAAGTTTGATGTTTTCGTGAACTGGGATAGACTCAACCACGTCAAACACAAGATTGTGACTGTCGCACTGTTCCTTCATTTTTGCAAGGCTTTCACGGGGCCAAACCTCACCGGGCTTTACGTCGTAAACGGCAGATACGATAGAGCGCATATTAGGAATCTGCGAAATATACTCCAAAGAAATTGGGTCGTCCTCACCGTACCAACGGAATGACATTTTCATACTCATTTGTTTTCCTCCAAACCGAAATATTTAAGTGCATTTTTGCAACAGATACCCTCAACGATTTCTTTAAGTTGAGCCTCGTCGCAAGGATATTCTCCACCCTCAACCCATTCACCGATTAGCTGACAGAGAATGCGGCGGAAATATTCGTGACGGGTGTAACTTAAGAAACTGCGAGAGTCGGTAAGCATACCAACAAAGTTGCCAAGAATACTGAGGCTTGAAAGGCTCTTTAACTGGTCACGCATGCCTTGCAGTGTGTCATAGAACCACCAAGCACTGCCGTGCTGAATTTTGCCGTTAATATCGTCACCCTGGAAAGAACCAATAAGGGTGTCGATAAAAGCGTTGTCACTGCCGTCAAGGCTGTAAATGATAGTGCGGGGCAGTGCATTGTCGGCATAAAGTGTATCCATAACCTTGGCAAGTTTGATTGAATCGTTGTTAGGACCGATGCAGTCAAAACCGCTGTCGGGTCCAAGTTTGTTAAACATGGCAGAGTTGGGATTGCGCATACAGTTATAATGAAGCTGCATAACCCAACCCAAACGGTTGTACTCTTTAGCACAGAAAAGAAGTAAGCAAGTCTTTAACTTTTCGGCATCTTGGGCAGAGACAGACTTGCTGTTTAATCCTGCCTTGATGATTTTGTCAACTTCCTTGTCACTTGCTTCAGCAAAAATCATACGGTCAAGGCCGTGGTCACTTGCGCGGCAACCCATATCGTTAAAGAACTCAATTCGTGATTTAAGAGCGGCCTTCAAAGACTCAATACCGTCAATTTTAATGCCTGCAACATTTGACAAATAGGCAATATATTCTTTCCAACCTACCTTATCAATGTTAAGTGCCTTATCAGGTCTGAAAGAGGGAGCAACGGTAGCAGAAAGTTTGCCTTCCTCTCTAATAAGACGGTGCCACTCAAGATTGTCGGTGGGGTCATCGGTGGTGCCGATAAAAGCAACATTACTCTGCTTTATAAGACCGCGTACCGACATATCTGCCTCTTTAAACTTTTCGCAGGTAAGATTCCATACCTCTTCGGCAGTTTCGCCGTTGAGTATGCCTTCGTAACCGAAATAACGCTGAAGTTCAAGATGGCACCAGTGATACATAGGATTGCCGATTGCACGGGGCAGAGCCTCTGCAAACTTCTGGAACTTTTCGCGGTCGGTTGCATCACCTGTAATGTATTTCTCCTCTACACCGTTAGAGCGCATTAAACGCCATTTGTAGTGGTCGCCCTTAAGCCAAGCCTGAGTGATGTTTTCAAAACGCACATCCTCATAAATTTCTTTGGGGCTTACGTGACAGTGATAGTCAACGATGGGCATATCCTTAGCAAATTCATGAAAAAGCTTGCTTGCGGTGGGTGTAGTAAGCAAAAACTCTTTGTCCATAAAAGGTTTCATTTTTTCTGTGCCTCCAATGTGCATATAGTATATATAATGTATACACTGATTTTACCATTGTTTTTATGCAATGAAAATTGCAAATAATGATAATTTTATTGTTAATGTTGCTTTGTGTGGGCGTCCTGTTTAAATTCCTTTGGAGTTTTGCCGATGTACCTCTTAAAAACCTTTGAGAAATAGTGAACATCCAAAAAACCGCAGTGCTGAGCAACCGTCTGCACCTGCAAAGTGGTGTTTTGCAAAAGTTCTGCGGCGTGTTGCATACGCTTTTGGTTTACAAAATCTGTAACAGTCTGCCCCGTTTCCTTTTTAAATACTGCCGAAAGGTATCCGGCACTTAAATTCTGTGCATCGGCAAGACAACTTAGACTAAGGTCGGCGGTTAAATCAGCACTTATAGTGGTAATAGCCTTTTGTACGGGGGGAGAGTATTGTTTAATAGAGTGCTTTCTTACCAATTTGCAGTAAGAAACAAACATCTCTTTCATAAGTTCTTGAACACCCTTAAGGTTAGTTACCAATTCAATTTTTCTTGCAAAGGAAGAAGAAATACTGTCAAGGTGAATGGGGTGAACACCGCCTTTTTCGGCGGCCTTTCGTAAAAGGGTATTACATATGATACTGTAATTTTTTAAATTGCGCAGTTGGTCAGAAACTCTTTGGTCAACCTGTATGTCGCTGTAATTGGCAAAAAGCATTTCGGTTTTGTGGACCTGACCGCGAGTGACTGCCTCCATAAGCTCGTTTTCAAAGGCATAACGGGCTTCCATAACCTTCATATCAAGCCCTTCGGAAAAGCGACCGCCACTGTCGTGTACCGTTAAGCCAATGTCTGAAAGAGAGTCACTGTTGTCTAAAAAGTTGTAGTTGTTTTTGCCCCAAATAGATTCGGCCAAGGTGTCAATAAGAATAATCAGGTGATTGGATTCGGGCAGAGTAGGAATGTTTGAATAATAAAGTGATAACTGATTTATAACGGAAGGAGACAAATTGTTCTTTTCACCTATTTCAAGCAAGACCTTTTGAGAAATTTCATTGGTTGTAAAGGGGCCGATTACAAAAAACAGGTCGGGCTTGAATTCAGGCAATAAAAGATAGATATATTTGCAAAAAAACAAGTCAGTGTATCGGTAAATAGTGTTAGGTTTTGCTTCCATAAGTGTTTTTTTGAAAGACTCATATCCGTTCTCATCACCTAATAAGAAACTTCTCAACCTTAAATCAACACTGTCGTCAATAGTGACTGACGGGTCAATGATAGAGGTGTGGATATTCATTTTTTTTAGAGAATCCCGCAAAAATTTAAGTTGAATTTCGTAATTCATAAATACAGCCCCTAAAAGTAATGAATTTGGTAAAAAACAACAAAAAACACATTTATTTATTTAGTATTATAACAGTTACATAAAAAATAATCAACAGTAAATTATGCAATTATATTAAAAAAATACAAAAACACAATAAAAATTTACTAACGCTTTATAATCTTTTTAGTTATAATATAGGTAAAGACTCACGGCGAAAAAGGAAAACAAAGAGAGGATTGTTCTTATGGAAAAGAAAACGCGTAAGTTTGGTATGCGCGACTGTCTCGCATATGCCGCCGGTGACCTTGGTTGCAATATGAGTTTTGCACTCAAGAGCACTATGTCTATTTTCTGGACACAATTTATGGGTATGGACATCTGGTATGCATTGTTGCTTATCATTGTTCAGGTATGGGATGCTATTAACGATCCGCTGATTGGCTCAGTTATTGATGCTGACAAACGTACTTATAAACGTAACAAGTTCTTGGCTTACATTTGGGCAGGTTCAATCGGACTTATTGTTGGCGGTGCCTGTTGCTTCCTACCTTTCCCCAACGCACCCGTTTGGGCAAAGTTCATAATTTTCATTGCAGGTTACGTTGTTTGGGATGCTTTTTATACTGTTGCTAACGTTCCTTACGGCTCTTTGCTTTCACTCATTTCAAATGATGTAAAGGATCGTGCATCACTTTCAGCGTGGCGTTCAGTTGGTTCTATATTCGGAAATATGCTTCCTATGGTTATTTTGCCCTTCCTTATTTATGATAAAGATAATAATCTTATGGGCGAGCGTGTGTTCATTGCCGCTCTTATAATGGGCGTTCTTGGATTTATCTGCTTCCAGTTTATGATTCGCAATACCGAGATTCGTGTAAATACAGACGTTACACTTAATGAAGAAACACCTAAGTTCAATATTATTAAAGCGTTTGGTAACTTTATGAAAAACCGACCTGCAGTTGGTGCTACAGTTGCTGCAATGGGCATGTTTATCGGTATGCAGGGAGCTGCAACAGCAGTTACAGTTATATTCCAGTCTTACTTTAAGAACGTTCAGATTTCAGGTATTGTTCAACTTTTTGCTATGATTCCCATCGTGTGTTTCACACCTCTTGCACGTGTATGTGTTGCTAAATTTGGCAAAAAGGAACTTGCGACCTTTGGCTCAATTGTATCAATTATCGCTGCATGTGGATTGTTTGTTGTAACACCTGACAATACTGGGCTGGATTTGATTATTTATATTGTATGTCAGCTTATTTTCTCTCTCGGCCTTGGTATTTACTCCACTGTTTCTTGGGCTATGATGGGTGATGCTATTGACTATAATGAGTGGAAAACGGGCGCTCGTGAAGAGGGTACTGTATACTCACTCCACTCCTTCTTCCGTAAGTTAGCACAGGGTATAGGTCCTTCACTTGTTCTTGTTATAATGATTGCATTTGGTTATGTTGGTGCAAACGAGGGCAATCAGGCATGGGAAGTAGCAGTGAATATGCGCTACATAGTTGCGGCAACCTATATGTTCAGTGCATTGTTGCAGTTTATCGGTCTTGGTCTTATTTACAATCTTGATAAAAAGACTTTGGCAAAGATGAATGAAGATTTATGTCGCGAAGAGTCATAATAATATCTATTTAAAAAAGTGTCCGGCTGCAAAGTGCGGTCGGACACTTTCTAAAATTAAACGGAGGCAAATATGAGAACAATTTATAACATCAATCGCAAATGGGCATTCACCAAAGAGGCAGAATCAATTCCTGTTTCCATAAGTGAAAACTGGGAATTAGTTAACATACCTCATTCTTGGAATGCTATTGACGGTCAAGACGGCGACAACGATTTTTACCGTGGCACTTGCTACTATGTAAAAGAGCTTTTAAAGGAAGAATTGCCTGTTGCTGACCGATATTATTTAGAGGTAAAGGGTGCCAATTCCTCTGCCGATGTTTATGTTGACGGCCAGGCTGTTGCTCACCACGACGGCGGATATTCTACTTGGCGCGTTGATATTACCGACAAACTCAGCAAGGATGTTGTGCTTGCAATAGCAGTTGACAACTCTGCCAACGATCGTGTATATCCTCAAATGGCAGACTTCACCTTTTACGGCGGACTTTATCGCGATGTAAATATTATTTGTGTCAGCGAGTCTCATTTTGACCTTGATTATTGCGGTGGCCCCGGAATAAAGGTTACCCCCGAAATCAACGGCAAAGACGCTGCAGTTGAGATAGAGACCTTCCTTACCAACAGTAAAATGGGTCAGGTTGTTCGCTACACAATTTTGGATAAAGAGGGCAATGTAGTTGCCGAAACCGAAAGTGCAGAAACTAAGGCAACCCTTAATATTGCCGACGTTCACTTGTGGCACGGCAGAAAAGACCCCTATCTTTACACTGCTAAAGCAGAACTTTGTGAAGATGGCACTGTGCTTGACAATATTTCAACCCGATTTGGTTGCCGCACATTTAAGATTGACCCCGATAACGGTTTCATCCTTAACGGCGAGGAGTATCCGCTTCGCGGTGTATCACGCCATCAGGACAGATGGGGCGTAGGTAATGCACTGCTTCCTGAGCATCACAAAGAGGATATTGAGCTTATTTACGAAATGGGCGCAACTACAATCCGCCTTGCTCACTATCAGCACGACCAGTATTTCTACGATTTGTGCCACGCGTACGGTCTTGTAATCTGGGCAGAAATTCCTTACATCTCAAAGCATATGACCGACGGAAGAGAGAACACCATCTCTCAGATGAAAGAACTCATCACTCAAAACTACAACCACTCAACAATCGTAGTATGGGGTCTTTCCAACGAAATCAGCATCGGCGGTACAAGTGAAGATTTGCTTGAGAACCACCGCATCCTTAATGACCTCTGTCACGAGATGGATAAAACCCGTCTTACAACCATTGCCGCAGTTTCAATGTGTAAAATGGACGACCCCTATTTGCAGATTCCTGATGTGGTATCCTACAACCATTACTTTGGATGGTACGGCGGCGAGACCGATATGAACGGTCCTTGGTTTGATAAATTCCACGAAACTCATCCCACTATTCCCATCGGTTGCTCTGAGTACGGTTGCGAGGCTCTTAATTGGCACACATCTACTCCAATGCAGGGTGACTATACTGAGGAATATCAGGCATATTACCACGAGGAACTTATTAAGCAGTTCTTCAGTCGCAAATATATGTGGGCAACTCACGTATGGAACATGTTCGACTTTGGCGCCGATGCCCGTAACGAAGGCGGCGAAAACGGACAAAACCATAAGGGACTTGTTACTATTGACCGCAAGTATAAAAAGGATTCCTTCTATGCCTACAAGGCATGGCTCAGTGATGACCCATTTGTTCACCTTTGCGGCAAGCGTTATATTGATAGGGTAGAGGATGTAACCAAGGTAACCGTTTACTCCAATCTTCCCGAGGTTGAACTTTTTGCTAACGGCGTATCCCTTGGCAAAAAGACTGCTGAAGACCACTTCTTCTATTTTGACGTGCAGAATGTTGGCGAAACCCACCTTGTAGCCGTTGCAGGTGGCTTTAAGGACGAGGGCGACATTCGCAAGGTTGAAACCTTTAACGAGGAATATCGCCTTAAAGAAAAGGGCGCAATCCTTAACTGGTTTGATATTGATGCACCCGAGGGACGTTTGTCACTTAACGACAAGATGAGTGATGTATTGTCTACCTTCCGTGGCAAAATGATATTTATGAAGCTTGTCGGCAAGTTGATGGGTGGCAAAAAAGGCGAAAAGAAAAAGGCTGCAGGCTTTGAAGTTGGCCCCGAAATGATGACTATGATGGGGGGCTTCACAGTGCTTCGTCTGTTCACCCTTATGGGCGGTATGATGGATGTTAAGTTTACCAAAGAAGAGTTGCTCAAATTAAATGCAAAACTTAACAAAATCAAAGCCCCCAAGAAAAAGAAGTAATGTTATAAAAAATCACTACCCGAAAAAGAGTTTTCTCTTCTTCGGGTAGTTTTGTTTTTATATCTTACTTACCTTGATGTTTTGCAAGCAAAGCCTTAATCTTGTCAATGGGGGCGAGGAGACCGCTGATGGACTCGTCATAGTTGATGGTGTTGATAAGCATAGCAACGTACTTGCTCATATCAACGCGAGCATACCAAGGTTTATCAAGAAGTTCGGGTTTAGCGTAAACAAGGTTGGTGGTAAATACTTTGTCGATGTAACCTGCCTCGTAAGCCTTGTCGAAGTTTTCGAAGCCTTCAACAAACAAGCCAAATGAAGCAAATACAAAGATGCGGCGAGCATTACGCTCTTTAAGTTTTTTACCAATGTCAAGAACAGAGTCACCGGAAGAAATCATATCGTCAACGATAATAACATCTTTGCCAGAAATATCGTTACCAAGATACTCGTGAGCCTCAATAGGATTGCGGCCGTTAACAATGATAGAGTAGTTACGGCGCTTGTAGAACATACCAAGGTCAAGACCAAGAACAGATGAGTAATAAATGCAACGGCTCATACCGCCCTCGTCAGGAGAAACTATGGTTACATTGTCGTGGTCAATCTTGATGTCAGGAATAGTCTTAGTCAAAGACTTAATCATCTGATAGGTGGGGTGAACATTTTCGAAGCCGTTAAGGGGGATAGCGTTTTGAACGCGAGCGTCGTGAGCGTCAAAGGTGATGATGTTGGTAACACCCATTGCAACAAGCTCTTGCAATGCGCTTGCGCAGTCAAGAGACTCACGGGCTGAACGGCGATGCTGTCTGCCTTCATAAAGCATAGGCATAACGACGGTGATACGGCGAGCTTTACCGCCCAAAGCGGCAATGATGCGCTTCAAATCTTGAAAATGGTCATCGGGGCTCATAGGCACAATCTGATCGTACATACGGTATTTGATACCATAGTTGAAAACATCACAGATAATAAAAATATCGTGACCGCGAACACTAGACTTAACCAGACCTTTTGCCTCACCTGAACCAAAACGAGGACAGGTAACAGGAATATTGTAGGTTTCGATGTCGTCACCGCGCCAAGAGTGGATATAACTGTCAACCTTTGCAGCAATTTCCTCGCAACCGGGCATGGCGATAATACCAAGTGGTCCTACTGATGAATGTTGTTCTGACATAAAAAACATAGCCCCTTTATAACAAAATTTTCTATATACTATATTAACACAAACTTTGCAATAAAAAAAGAGTCAAATAGTCGTAATTTTTGACGAAAAATATACCAAAATATTGTATGATTTTTCAAACTGTGTCAAAAGTGACGAAATTCCTATGAATCTTAACAAACTTTTAAGATGCGTCAGCAAATAAATGTTGATTATTAGTGCTTTGTTTGATATAATTATATCAAGTATAGGTGGAAGTGTATCCACCGCTGACTTAACAGAAAGGAATGACAAAATTATGGGTGCAAAAGTTGTGTTGTTGGCACACACCCCAATGCCTGAAAAAACTGTGGCATCTGCCGCAAAACTCTGTTACTCCGCTTCTACTATCGAAGGAATTATGGACGGTCTTACCGATGAAAAGGCAGCATCTTTTGTGGAAATGCTGGCACAAATTGGCCACGAAAGTCCAATCGAGCACGCTACATTCACCTTTGGTATCGAAGGTGTTTCCCGTGCTTTACTGGCACAGATTACACGCCACCGAATTGCATCATATTCGGTGCAAAGCCAGCGCTATGTAAAACTTGACCAGTTTGAATATGTGCTTCCTCCCGAAATCGAGGCAAACAGTGAGGCGGCAGAAATTTATCAACGCAGTATGGAACGCGCACAGCAGGATTATGACCGCCTTGCCGAAATTCTTACCGCCAAGCATAAGACGGATTTGATGGCTCGGGGAATGGACGAACAAAAGGCAACCAAAGCGGCAGAAAAAATTGCTATTGAGGATGCTCGCTTTGTGCTTCCTAATGCCTGCGCTACCAAAATGATTGTTACAATGAACGCCCGCAGCCTTTACAATTTCTTTGCTCACCGTTGCTGCAACCGCGCTCAGTGGGAAATTCGTGAGGTTGCCAATCAGATGTTGGCACTTTGCTTGCAGGTTGCCCCCGATTTGTTCTCAAAAGCAGGTCCACCCTGTGTAAACGGTGCTTGTAAAGAGGGTAAGATGACCTGCGGCAAAGCGGCAGAAGTCCGTGAAAAATTTCTCAAAATGAGGGGTAAGGGCGAATGAAGGGCAGAATAATTGTGCTTGAAGGTCTTGACGGAAGCGGCAAGTCAACTCAACTTGAATTTTTGCGCGCCCGTCTGCAAGGGGATGTTGTTTATGTCAAATTCCCCGCATACGACAGTGATTCAAGTGCCCTTGTCAAGATGTATCTTGCAGGTGAGTTTGGCAGTCAACCGGGTGATGTAAACGCCTATGCCGCATCAGCATTTTATGCCGTTGACCGATTTGCTTCTTTCAAAACCGACTGGGGCAAGGCATATCTTAACGGTGCCACTGTTATCTGTGACCGCTACACTACCTCAAATGCCGTTCATCAGGCATCAAAACTTGAGGCGGAGGAGCGAGACAAATATCTTGACTGGCTTTACGAGTTTGAATTTAACCAACTTGGCATACCAAAGCCCGACGCAGTGGTTTTTCTTGATATGCCTATTGATGTATCACAACGCCTTATGAGTGGCCGTTACGACGGTGACGAAGGCAAAAAAGACATTCACGAGCGTGACACCGCATATCTTGAACACTGTCGTGAAGCAGCACTTTACGCCGCAGACCGACTTGGTTGGACCGTGGTGCATTGCAGTGAAAATGGTGAGGTGCGCACCCGTCAGGCTATTGCTGACGAGGTTTATGCCGCCGTAAGCCGTATACTGTGAAAGAAAGGATATTTATGCTATACTGTTTTCTTGCAAGCGGCTTTGAAGAGACTGAGGCTATTGCCACAGTTGATACAATACGCCGTGCTGAAATTGATATTACCACCGTCGGTATCGGCGGCAAATTCATAACAGGCAATCACGGAATCACCGTTGTTGCCGATATTACTGAGGAAAAACTTAATACTGAGGATATGACAGGCATAATTTTGCCAGGTGGAATTCCCGGTACCCTTAACCTTGAAAAAAGCGAAACCGTGCAAAAATGCATCAAAATCGCATCAGAAAAAGGTCTGCTTATCGGTGCAATTTGCGCCGCCCCCTCAATTCTTGGCAATCTTGGATTGCTTGAGGGCAAAAAGGCAGTTTGCTTTGACGGTTACGAGGTGTTTTTGACAGGTGCCCAGGTGCCTGAAGACAGAGTTGTCTCTGACGGCAACATTGTTACTGGCAGGGCAGTAGGCACTGCTATTGAGTTTGGCCTTGAAATTGTGCGCCTTATAGCAGGCGACAAAAAATCCATTGCGATAGGAAAATCAATGAAATGTCTAAAATAGATTTGCGAGAGTACAAAGGCTCTCTGCGCGCTGATATAAAGGCACGCCGCACCGCAATGGACAAGCGCTACAAAGCAAAACTAGATTCGCGTATACGTCAACGGCTGATTTTTACCTATCAGTACCGTGAGTGCGATACCTTGCTTATATACGCTTCAACCGCCATTGAGGTGGATACCTTTGGAATAATCAAACACGCTTTACAACACGGCAGACGGGTAGCCTTGCCACGTTGTATAAAGGGTACGCGTGATATGGTTTTTCACTATATCACCGATTTGGAGCAGTTAAAAACCGGCTCTTTCGGCGTGCTGGAGCCTACTGAGGATTTACCTCAGTGGCAACTGTCCGACGGCGGATTGGCGGTTGTGCCCGCCCTGTCACTTGACAGTTTCGGTTACCGATTGGGCTACGGCGGAGGATATTATGACCGCTTCTTGTCGGGCTTTACAGGTGAAACAATAGGAATAACCTATTCAGAAAATTATTGCTACCGACTTAATCACGGCAGGTACGACGTGCCTTTGGGCGCCGTGCTTACCGATAAGTTTGTGCGAAAGATAAATGCAAAAAAGGAGGGCTGAATTATGAGTGATTACCGCAACATTTTCAGCAATGACGGTGAAAGATATGACCAACCCAATCAGCCTAAAAGAAGAAATTTTAACGACAAAGCAGATGCACCTCTCACCCCTGAAGAAATAAACGGCGGTAAGGTAGGCTCTGCTCCCACGCCACCAAGTGCAGACGATTTTGTAATCGGCGGCGGGTTCAGAATCAGTGATGACTATGAATCCCGTATTCGCAGTCGCAAAGAAAAAGCAAGGGAAAACGGCAGACAGGAGCCTGTTTCAGAGCGTGATGTTCATATGGGCAAACTGTCAAAGCAAAACGCCAGAAATAAGCGTAAAAACAAAAAACACGGTCCCCTTTACACATTTTTGTGGGCACTTGGAATAATCGTTGTTTCTCTTATTGCCGCCTGGATGCTTATTCTTGGCGCAAACGACCTGCTTGGTCTTGTGGGCGACAAAGATTGTGACGTTCAAATTGAAAAGGGAATGAACACCAAGCAAATTGCCTCTGTCCTTAAAGAAGAGGGTGTAATAGATTACCCCTTGTTGTTCCGCCTTTATGTTAAGTTTAAGGGTCAGGACAGCAGTCTTAAATACGGCGGCTTTGCTCTTAACGGCTCAATGGGTTATGACGGTATTATTGAGCAACTTCAAAAGAGCAATGAGCGCAAAACGGTCAAAGTTACCATTCCTGACGGTGCAACCGTTCAAGGAATCCGCAAACTGCTTGAAGAAAATAACGTTTGTACCGCCGACAACTTTAATTATGTGTTAAAGCACCTTGAACGCTATGACTTTAAATATGATTTTGTAAAGCGCATCCCCGTTGATAATGTTTACTATTCTCTTGAGGGATATTTGTACCCCGATACATATGAATTCTTCACAATGGTAAAGAATGAGGACGGCACCATAAATTATGGCGAATCAAACGCCGTTCACGCTATCAACAGAATGATGGGCAACCTCGATGCAAAAATTCAGGAAAAATGCCCTGATTATAAGGATAAAATCAAAAGTCTTAAGCGCTACGGAATTGAAGATTTGCACGATGTACTGTCAATGGCATCTATTGTGCAGATGGAGTGTAGCGGTTTTGATGCCGAAATGCCTAAGGTAGCATCGGTATTCTTAAACCGTCTTGTATGGGAAAATGAGCCCCACTATCTTGGCTCAACCCCCACCTTCTATTATCCCGACAACCGCTACAATACCAATAACTACGCACTGTATGACGAAAATGATAACCTGATTTCCGAAGCAGGTTTTGAAGGTTTGCCACCCGGACCTCAGTGCAGTATGACTATCAGCACCATACTTGCAGTGCTTGAGCCTGATAAGGATACTCTTGGCGAAAGTTATTACTTTGTAACCGATAAGAATCACAAATTCTATTATAACCGTACCTTAAGTCAGCACGAAAGCACCATTGCTCGACTCAGAAAGCAGGGATTGTGGGCATGATAAAAGCACCTGAACTGTTATGTCCCGCAGGTGACCTTGTGCGACTGAAATGCGCTGTCGATTTTGGTGCCGATGCAGTCTATCTTGCAGGGCAGGAGTTTGGTATGCGCACCGCCTCTGCCAACTTCACCCCCGACGAACTGCGAGAGGGGATTGAGTACGCCCACGCCCACGGTGTAAAGGTGCATATCACCTGCAATATCACCCCTCATAATGACGAGATAGAGCGTATCCCCACCTTTGCCAAAATGGCGGCAGATATGGGCGCCGACGCCTTTATCGTTGGTGACTTAGGCTCTATTGAGGCTATCCGCGAGGCAGTGCCAAATGCAGTTATACACGCGTCGGTGCAGTCGGGCGTCACTAACTATCGCACCGCCAATATACTGCACAAAATGGGTGCATCCCGTGTTGTGCTTGCAAGGGAGTTGTCTCTGCAGCAGATAGCACAGATTCGCGCCAACACACCTCCTGAATTAGAACTTGAAAGTTTTGTTCACGGCGCAATGTGTGTGTCATATTCGGGCAGATGCCTGCTTTCAAGCTATATGACGGGCAGGGATGCCAACCACGGCGATTGCGCTCAGCCTTGCCGCTGGAGTTACTCTCTTATGGAGCAAACTCGCCCGGGCAAGTATTACGATATAACCGAAACCGACAAGGGTACATATATTCTTAACGCCGACGATTTGTGTATGGCAGAGCATATAAAAGACCTTGCCGACGCAGGTGTCACAAGCCTTAAAATAGAGGGCAGAGCCAAATCTCACTATTATGTGGCAGTTACTACCAATGCATATCGCGGCGCCATTGATGCCTTTGCCAAAGATAATTATGCACCCTGTCCACAGTGGGTTGTTGAGGAACTTAACAAAATCAGCCACCGCACCTATTCCACAGGCTTTTATTACGGTAAGCCCACCGATTCCCAGACTTATGAATCGGCAGGTTATATCCGTGATTATACCGTTGCCGCAGTGGTTGAGGGTTATGAGGACGGACATATCATCGCATCCCTTAAAAACAAGTTTGAGCGCGGTGTTGTTCTTGATTGCTTGCAACCCTACTGTCCACCATTTGAGGTTGATACAACCGCTATGACCGATGAAAAGGGCGAGCCTCTTGATGTTGCAAATAAGCCCACAATGATAATTCGCATACCATATGAAAGAGAAATCACCCAAGGCTCATTTTTGAGAATGATAGCTGACTAATAAAAAAGCAGATGAAACAATCCGTTTCATCTGCTTTTTTTATGATAACTCAATGACCAATTTTCCTTTTTTTAAAGCGAGTTCTTTAAATTGCACAGCGCCGCCAAATGAACGAGTAACATATGTAACAACATAATTGCACTTGTCAATCATATAACGATTTCGGTAAGAAATGGCAAAACGCGGCGGCACATTTTCAATTCCTTCGGGATAAACGGTATCACAATCGTATTTTGTAGTTGGAAGGTAGGCGAGAACAACTGTGTAGCTTATATGTGGGTAGGTAATTTTTAATTCTTTTAAAACTTTTGTTACCATTCTATCAAAATTACCGTGATTACCAATATAAAAATTTCTAACATCATTATTTTCTATGAGTTCAATCAAAGTTCTTCGTAGTTTTGGCTCAATTTGTATAGGTGTATCTTTGTGCCCAAAAAAAGTGCAAGTCATTTTATCACCTCTTTGACCAATATAGCGGACAATATTTTGTTTCAGTATAGCATACAATACAAATAGTTGCAACCTATACTGGTCAAAATAGAGGTATGATTATGGAGCAAAAGATTCGTTGTGATTTGAATATGGGTGATAATCTTAGGCGGTTAAGGTTAAATGCCAAGTTATCGCAAGAAAAATTGTGTGCTAAATTGCAGTGTTTAGGCTGTGATATCGGCAGGTCAACCTATGCAAAGTATGAAGCAGGCGAGCTTAATATTAAAGCTAGTGTTATTGTGGCATTAAAAGATATTTATAATTGCACTTTTGATGATTTCTTTCTTGGTCTATAAAAAAGCAGATGAAACTTTGCGTTTCATCTGCTTTTAATTTTATTCACTTTGTTCAGTTTCTGTTGCATCAACCGATTTTCTATCCAAATCGCCGTTTGCCTTTGCCCACAGCAAAATGAATATTGCCGCAAGAATAAATCCACCCACAAAAAGTATAGCCACCACCGCCAAAAGTGCCAGTGAAAAATCGGCTATGCCCGTAAGAGCAAGATTTATCAAAAATCCAAGTCCCACACCGCCTGCAAGTCCTATAAGGATTGCGGCGGTTTTTAATAATCCTTTCATTTCAGTCCGTCCTTTATCATAGGCACAACCTTGTAAATATCACCGCAACCCATTGTGATGATAAGGTCACCTTTTTTGGCAATGGAGCAAATGTGCTTTGCAATAGCCTCAAAATCGGGGCAAACCACACTGTCGGGTATTTTTGCCGCCAAATCAGAGGAATAAATATTCCAATCGTTAACCTCGCGGGAGCCCATAATCTCGCTAAGCACAGTCAAATCGGCAATTTTCAGTGCCTCTGCAAAATCGTCAAGGAGCATTGCAGTACGGCTGTAAGTGAAAGGCTGAAATACTGCAATAACGCGATCATATTCCATCTGCTTTGCAGTGGCAAGTGTAACGCTTAATTCCTTGGGGTGATGAGCGTAATCGTCTGCAATGGTAATGCCGCCCTCGTCATACAAAATCTCAAATCGGCGGTGAGCACCGCCAAAGGTGAGCAGAGCCGACTGCACCGCCTCATAGCTTGCACCTGCGTGCAAGGCGGCAACTGCGGCGGCAAGAGCATTAAGTACGTTATGCTTGCCCGGCACACCAAGTCGCACAGAGCAAAGCTTTTCACCCTTTTCGGTAATATCAAAGCAACCGAAAGCACCCTTTTCAAAATACACATTTTCCGCTCTGTAACGGCAGTTTTCACCGTAACCAAAGGTGATAACCTCACTCTTTACATCCTTAACGGCAATCATTGATTTTTCGTCATCACCGTTAACAATAACTGCCTTACTTGCAGAATTTATAAACTTTGCAAAGGAGCCAATCAAGCGGTCAACCGTCTTGAAATATTCCATATGGTCCTCGTCAATGTTAAGCAGTACCGCCACGTCAGGTGACATCTGCAAAAAGGTGTCAACATATTCACAACTTTCGCAAACAAGCAAATCTGACTCACCAACACAACAGTTGCTGTGGATTTTAGGCAACACACCGCCTATAACGGCAGATGGGTCCAACTTGGCATCAAGCAAAATAGAGGTAATCATTGATGAAACGGTGGTTTTGCCGTGAGTACCGCAGACACCGATAACGTGGTCAAACTTACGGGTTACGGCACCAAGCAGTACAGAACGCTCAACACAAGGGATGCCGCGCTTATTTGCCTCAACCAATTCGGGATTAGCCTTGTTTATTGCGGCAGAATAAACTACCAATTGGGCATCACCGATATTCTCTGCGCTGTGACCGATAGTAACAGGCACACCCAAAGCCTTAACTCTGTCTAAAGTATAAGAGGGGTTGTTGTCAGAGCCGGTAAGAATATATCCTCTGTTATGCAAAAGTTCAGCAAGGGGACTCATACCTGAGCCACCGATACCAATCATATGTATTCTTTTTACTCTGTCTATAAGACGGTCGGTATCATTTAAAATTTTCATAAAACCACCAACTTTTAAAATCTTACCTTATATTATAATCTATCTTGAAGATAAAATAAACAGTAATTTGCAAAAAAATATTATTTTCTCAAAATATCAAACAAAACACACAGGGCATAGTATGTTAAAGAGGTGTGTGTCTTGAAAAAATCATATAAAAATATATCTGTAATCATTTTGGGCGGTGACCAAAGAATGAGGCACCTTGCTCAAATTTTTGCAAACAAGGGATTTGCGGTTAAGGATATAAACGAGGCAGAGAAAATGACTGATTTTAACTGCGATTATCTGATTTTACCCTTACCCCTTACCCAAGACGGAATTCATCTCAACTGTCAATGGGATGACAAACCAAGGTTGGTTGACATAATTAAGGATACGCCTTGCAATACCAAAGTGCTTGCAGGGTGTGTAAGCGAGCGTGTTGAGGATATATTACAGCAGCAGGGAATAGGATGGGCCGACTATTACGAAAGGGAATCATTGCTAAAACAAAATGCCTATCTTACTGCCGAGGCAACCTTGCAACTTGTTATGAAAAATTTAAGCAGAACTGTAAAAAATGCCTCGGTGCTTGTTATCGGCAGTGGCAGATGCGGAAAAGAAACGGCAAAACTATTCAAAAAAATGGGCGCTAAAGTAACCTTAACATCCCGCAAATTTAAAGATAAAATTAAAACTCTTTTAATGGGTGTAAAACCTGAAAAAACGGCAAAATTAAGCCAAATAGTCTGTGAATATCAGGTAATAATCAATACGGTGCCTCACCCTGTACTGACCGAAAATGTGCTGCAAAATATACCCGATAGTACCTTTGTTGTAGAACTCGCATCCTCTGCCGCAGGGGTGGATTTGAAATCGGCAGAGAAACTTGGAACAAACCTGCTTTATGCCCCGAGTCTTCCCGGCAGATATTTGCCTTTTTCGGCGGCTGAGGCAATAAGCGATACAATAATTAAGATAATAAGGGAGGATTTTATGTGAAAACTATAAATGTAGGATACGCATTATGCGGCTCCTTTTGTACAATGGAAAAATCGGTCGAGATACTTGAAAATCTTGCAAAAGCGGTTAACATAACGCCTATAATGTCACCCATTGCATCAACGGTAAGTACCCGATTCGGCAGTGTGGAAAATTTTAAAGCAAGGATTACCTCTGCCACCCAAAAAGAAATAATCACCACCGTCAAGGATGCCGAACCCATCGGCCCCAAAAAACTCCTGGATGCTCTTGTGATTGCCCCCTGCACAGGCAATACTTTAGCCAAACTTGCACTTGGCATAACCGATACATCGGTAACAATGGCGGCAAAAGCCCATTTGCGCAACGGCAAGCCTCTTATAATCGCAGTGGCAACAAACGATGCTCTGTCTGCATCTGCAAAGAACATCGGCACCCTTATGAATACCAAAAACATTTACTTTGTTCCAATGGCGCAGGATGATGCAAATGGCAAGCCTACATCTGTAATAGCCGACTTTGACCGTATAGGCGAGACGTTGGAATTAGCCCTTAATGGCAAGCAAATTCAACCGATTTTGCTATGAAGTTTATTGAAATTTATTAAAAAATAGTTAATTTTTGAATATTTTACTTGCTTTGCGGCATAAATTGTTGTAACATTAACTTACAAAGGCAAGGAGGAATAAAAATGTTTGATAAAACTATGACCTTCTCTGTGGGTGACGAGCGCGACCGCGAAATCCGCATTATTCTTAACACTGTATACAACGCTCTTAAGGAAAAGGGCTACAACCCAATCAATCAGATTGTGGGTTATATCCTGTCTGAAGACCCTACCTACATCACCACCAATCAAAATGCTCGTTCGCTTATCCGCAAACTAGACCGTGATGAGCTTTTGCAAGCATTGCTTAAATACTATTTTGAGCAGTAATGTAATCAAACACAAAACCCCGTTGTGAAAACTCACAACGGGGTTAATTTTATTTCAGTGCAGTAAACAAAGCGTTTTCTTTTTGCAACTGGGTAAATAGCGCCCAATCAGTGCTTTTAATAAACCTTACAGTATCAATATTACTCTGCTCTAAATCTTTTCTGAAGTTGTTAAATGCCTTGTCAAAATCCTCTTTGCTAACAGGTTTTTGCTGACCTGAAATGTAATATTCGGTTTCTTTCTTTGTTTGTTCCCCCGAACTTGAGTCACTGCTTGTGGGAGCAGAAGATGTGTCACTGCTAACAGTTTGTCCTGCATAGTTTATATAAAAACAAGTTGATTCCTTGATGGTGTCGTTTTCGTAGTAAAGCTTACTCCAAACCTCTTGAGAGCCACCTTCAACACTTTTAACGTAGTGGTTAAGATAAAAACTGTTGCCCTCATCATCGGTCCAAAGAGATAATCCCTCAGCGTTGTAAGAAACACCTTCGGCACACTTAATCTGACTGATATTGCCCTGTTCATCAAAGCGGAAAGCCACTGTTTCGCAAGCCAATGTGTCGGTTGTGCCTATCTGAGCAAGCAATTCTTTGTTGCCGTCAAGATCGATGTCAAAAAACATATAACCTGTTTGATAAAGACCTGAAATACCCGTTTCACTCATTTTATCACTGAGAGTCCATTCTGACTCTTTGGCAACAAGGGTCTGCACCAACTGATTAAGCTGACCGTTATCCTTTGACTGAGTTTCAAGGGTGGGCTTGTTGCTTACGACTGACTGAGCCTTGTCGGGTACAGGATTGTCACCTCGCTGAGCACCACCTGAATTGCAAGCACAAAGACTGAGTATCAAAACGAAGCCTAAAAGGCAAATTAACAACTTTTTCAACATTTTGCCTCCTGCTTAAAGGTCAAACTCATCGGCAGAAAAACTCTGCTTTTGAGGTAATTTAGGCTCGCGCTTCAAGGGGTCATAACGGAAACGTCCGCACTTGTCGTCAGGCTCCATAACACCCTTTTTTTCACAAAACACACTTTTGCCGTCGGCAGACACTCTGCCAAATTCACAAAGGGCGCATTTTTTTGTAATTTCGGTATGGGGTTTCATAACAATTCTCCAATCCAGAATAAATACACAACTATTATACCACTTACGCTTATTTTTGCAACACTTTTTCTTTGCAACCAACAGAGCACAAAAAGACCGCTGCCATAACAAGCATCGATATGGAGAGAGGCACAGAAAGTTCCGAAATCCAAACCGCCTTTCCCCCGGTGTTAGATAAAACCTGCAATGACTGTGGCAAAGCATTTATAACTGCCGAGCATATCCCAAATCCCAAAAAGGCATTTACAATCCTTGATATAATCAGTCGTTTAAATGATATTAGGCAGTGGGATAATGAAGAGATTTGACACATAACAGAAAATCCGCCAAAACTCAGTATTCCGCAAATAATTGGCGCCGACAAACCCGATAATGCTGCCCATTTTGTTCCGCAGGTAACCTCAGTAAAGGCAGAAATCCATTCTGCGCCCCACAACTTAAACAGAGCAGTAACCCCCGAAAAAAGCACCACATAACCGCAAACAGCCAGCATTTGCAGTGCGGAATCACTTACAGCGCCCACAAAAGCATCGGGTAAACTTTGCCCTTTGTGATAATGGGCGCTTTTGCTTTTAGATGGCTTTGGGGCAAAACGGGCAAAGCACCATCCCGTAACAATAGCGGCGGCAATATGGGACAGATAGATAATCCACCCCACATAAATATTGCCAAGCAAGCCCTTGCCAACGGCAACTACTGCCATAGCAGGCCCCGCATTAGCACAAAAGGTGAGCATACGGCTCCCATCCTTGCGGTCCACATATCCTTGTGCGCATAGGGTTGCCACCGATGATGCCCCAACGGGATAACCACCTATAAGTGAAAGCAAAACTGTGCCGCCTGCCTCTTTGGGCAATCTGAAAAGAGGTGACATAACCGATTCAATCGGTATTGCCAATATCCTTGCGGCACCTGTGCGCGAAATAAAACCTGCAAGTGCCATAAAAGGAAACAGAGAGGGGATTATTACTTCGCCGCATAACTTTAGTCCCTCACAGATGCCTTTTTGCACCTCTTTTGGATAGATAAAAAGAAGCGTTAAAGCAATAAGTACAGAAAGCGCAAGCAAAAAATTCTTTATGTTTTTTCTCATAATTCACACTCCGAAAAATATAACAGTATGTCCTGAGCATTTTTGCAGTTGAAACCTCATAATCTTAAATACGACGGATGGAGTGATATTATGTCAACCAAAAAGCAAAAAGCCGCATCGGCGGCACGTTTTTTAGACAGAGCGTTAGAATTACCTGTGGGTACAGTGAGCGGCGGCGCAACTGTAATTTTGCATTCAGACCGAGAGGTTATAGTGGACGGGTGCCGAGGAGTAATATCCTGCTCTGAAGAAGAAATTAAACTAAACATCGGCAATCGGGGACTGCTTACAAAGGGCAGGGGACTTATGATAAAAAACCTGACTGACCGAGAGATAACAATAGCAGGATGTATATCTGCAATAGAGTTTGGCTAAAGGAGAAATTCAATGCTTTTAATCAAAATCATACGGCTGATACTAGGCTATATTAAGGTCAGTTTGTGGGGTAAATATCCCGAGCGGTTTTTGAACGTGTGCGCCTCAAGAGGTATAAAGGTGTGGAACACGCGCCGACAGGGAGAAAGGATAGAGTTTTGCATTTTTGCCAAGGACTATAAAAAACTGCGGCAATTAAGACTCCGTTGCCCAGTTAATATAAGGCACAAGCGAAAATACGGACTGCCCTTTGTGACCAAAAGATATCGCCGCCGTACAGGTCTTGCGGTGGGTTTTGCCATTTATATTGTTGCCCTTGTGATGATGCCAAAAATCGTGTGGGGCGTTAACATAAGCGGCAATCGGCGCATATCCGACAACCAGTTACAAAGCGCACTGCAAAATATTGGCATATATTCGGGTGCTAAGGTTGGGGATATTGATGCCGCCAATATGAGACTGCGCCTTGCACTGCTTTTACCCGATGTTTCCTGGGCGGCAGTCAATGTTGACGGCGCCTTTGTAAATGTTGAAATTCGTGAGGCAGATAATCGCCAAGACACCGACAATGCCCCTTGCAACCTTGTGGCAAATTGCGACGGCAGAATAAGTGCAGTCTATGTAAAACAGGGCACTGCCACAGTTAAAGTAGGTGACGGAGTCCGCAAAGGAGATTTGCTCGTATCAGGCACCGAGCAGTACTCCTCAGGTATCACAAAATTCAGACACAGTGACGGAAAAATTATCGCCGAAACAGAGCGGACTCTCACTGTCAGTGTGCCTTTAAACCAAGTCAAAAGCAGATACACCGGCAAAATTCAAACCCGAAGCGTGCTGAGTGTTTTTGATTTTGATTTGCCATTATATATCGGCTCGGTAGATTATGATTACAGTTTTAAAAGGGAAGAAAAGCCTATTACTGTTGGAAACACAAAATTACCTTTTACACTGACACGAGGCGAGTTCCACGAAAGAGTGCAAAGCAGCTATCGGCTTACGAAAAAAGAGGCGAATGCTAAAGGACTTGCGACTTTGAAGAAACTTGAAAAGGAAGAATTTGCGGAATTTGAAATACTAAAAAAAGAGGTAAAAACCCAACTTCAAAAAGATAAACTTGTGCTCACCGCCACCTATTTGTGCAAAGGGGATATAGCCCAAAAAGAATATATTTACATATCAGGTCAATAAAATTAAAAAAACGCAAAAAAATTTCTCTAAAAACTTTGAAAAAAGCAACAATATATGTTAGAATGATATTTGTAAAATAGTATCTTATTGTAGGAGTGAAAAATAACCTGTGTTTGAACAGACTGTAAGCATTGAAAGAATGGAAGAGGCAGTTAACCTTTTTGGCAGTTTTGATGAAAATATCAAACTTATTGAGCGCGAATATTCGGTAACAATGACACTGCGTGGCAGTGAAATAAAAATACAGGGCGAGGCAGAGCAGGTATCTGCTGCCGCAAGGGTTGTTGCGGCACTGCTTATGCTTGCATCAAAGGGTGAAATATTAGGCGAACAAAATGTGCGCTATGCAATAAGCCTTGTCAGTGAGGGTAAAGAGGATACTTTGGCTCAACTTGCAGGTAACGATTGCATTTGCATCACTGCCAAGGGCAAGCCAATCAAGCCTAAAACCCTCGGACAGAAAAAGTATGTAGAGGCTATTCGCAACAACACGGTTGTTATCGGTGTCGGCCCCGCAGGTACAGGTAAAACCTATCTTGCGGTAGCCCTTGCCGTTGCGGCGTTTAGAGATAAGCAGATAAACCGCATCATTATCACCCGTCCTGCCGTTGAAGCAGGTGAAAA
>JAZORF010000003.1:0-11073 GCA_045656545.1 Acutalibacteraceae bacterium
ATGTCAGGCGGGGAACCGAGCAGCATTAAGCGGATTTATCTGTGTGCCGCAGTCAATCTGTACATTCGCATACCCATTTATATGAACGGCGTTATTTTTAGGAGGCGAGATTATGTACCGTGCCCTTTATCGCAAATACCGTCCCTCCGATTTTTCGGGAGTTTGCGGTCAGCCACAAGTGGTGCGCACCCTTAAAAACCAAATAACCGAGGGCAGACTCTCTCATGCCTATCTCTTTACAGGCAGTCGCGGTACGGGTAAGACCAGTTGCGCCAAAATTTTGGCAAAAGCGGTCAACTGCCTTGCCACCGACAAGGGTAATCCCTGCAACAGTTGTGCCGTTTGCAAAGGCATTGATGACGAGTCTATTCTTGATATTATCGAGATTGACGCCGCATCCAACAACGGCGTTGACGATATTCGCGAACTTCGTGCCGCAAGCGCATTTACTCCTGCCACCGCCAAGTACCGCGTTTATATTATTGACGAGGTGCATATGCTGTCGGTGTCGGCATTTAACGCCTTGCTCAAAACTTTGGAAGAGCCACCTGAACACGTTATATTCATTCTTGCCACTACCGAAGTTCACAAACTGCCTGCCACCATTTTATCCCGTTGTCAGCGGTTTGACTTCCGCCGCATTTCTCCCGACGATATTGCCGACCGCTTGCAGTATGTTGCAGGTGAAGAGGGCTTTAATCTTACACGGGATGCCGCATTGCTTATCGGCAAGTTGTCCGACGGTGCTATGCGCGATGCTCTGTCACTGCTTGATGTCTGTTCAAGCGCCGGTGACGTTGATGAGCAAACAGTTCTTGACTGCGCAGGTATGTCGGGCAGACAGTACCTTTATGAACTTTTAAATTACGCCTTTTCGGGTGACACTGCCGCTACCCTTGACCTTATTGACCGCCTTTATGCAGGCGCCAAGGATTTGGGCAGACTGTGTGACGAGTTGGTGGGTTATCTGCGGGATATGATGCTTATTAAGTCGGTTCGCGACCCTCAAAAACTCCTTCGTTGCCCCCAAAGTGAAATGGAACAACTTAACGAACTTTCTGCAAAAGTCCGTCTTGACACTGTGCTTCACGCTATGGAACTTATGGAGTCTACCGCCGCAGATATGCGAGCAGGTGCCGCCCGTCGCACCGCAGTCGAAACTGCTTTTATCAAGTTGTGCGACCCATCACTTGACAGTTCCACTGCCGCTCTGCTCCGCCGCGTGACTGCCCTTGAATGTGGCGCTCCCAGAATGCAGACGGCTCCTGTACAGGTTGCAGAGAAACCAGCCGAGGTAAAGGCAGAGGTTAAATCGGTTGCCCAGAGGGTTGCAGAAGTGGAGAAAACCGCCGAGGTAAAGGCAGAAAAGCCTGCTCCCAAAGAAGAAATTGTTACTGAAAGTGTAGTTCCGCCTATGCCTGCTAACGATAGTGGTGAGCCAATTCCCTTTGACCGCTGGAACGAGGTTTTGGCGGCAGTTGGCAAAACCGACCCTATGATGAAAGCCGCCCTCAGCGACTCAGAGGCTTTTGTGCAGGGGGAATATATGCTTATTAAAATTGCACACGAAAGTTTTAAGGATATGGTTAACAAGGACGCCCGTCACAGAGGCAATCTGAAAGCGGCAATCGCCTTTGTTACCGGTCAGCCCTATAAAATCGGTCCCTATAAGGAACCGGAAAAGTCGGTCACATCGGCAATTGCCGATGACCCATTGGACAAGTTGATTTTGTCGGCTAAAGAGGCAGGACTGCCTACTTCTGAAGAATAATCGAAAGGATTGAATAATATGAAAGCAAGATTACCACAAGGATACGGCGGTGGCCCCGGCAATATGCAGTCAATGCTTAAGCAGGCTCAGAAAATGCAAGAGGATATGCAGACCGCTCAGGCAGAACTTGAAGCAAAGGAATACACTGCCTCTTCAGGCGGCAATATGGTTGAGGCTACCGTTAACGGCAAGCACGAGGTTATCTCCCTTAAAATCAACCCCGACGTTGTTGACCCCGACGACGTTGAAATGCTTGAAGATTTAGTCCTTGCCGCAGTTAACGAGGCTATTCGTGCCGCCGCAAGTGACAGTGAGCAGACTATGGGCGCCATCACAGGCGGACTTAATCTGCCGGGTATGTTTTAATGAGTTACTCAATCCCCACCCTTGCACATCTTGCAAGCCAGTTTGAGCGTATGCCTGCCGTTGGCAGAAAATCCGCTCAGCGTATGGCATTTTACGTGCTTGGACTAAGTGATGACGAGGCAAAGGAATTTGCCGATGCAATAATGGAAGCCCGCCGTACAGTTAAATGCTGTAAGGTGTGTCAAACCCTATCCGATACTGAAATCTGCCCCGTTTGTGACGACCCCAAGCGTGACCATTCGGTCATTTGCGTGGTTGAGGATGTGCAGGCTGTTATGGCATTTGAGCGCACCCGCGAATTTAACGGCGTTTATCACGTGCTTCACGGCGTTATCTCTCCCCTTGACGGTATCGGTCCCGAGCAGTTAAGGGTAAGGGAGTTGATGGCTCGTCTTTCTGACGACAGCGTTAAAGAGGTTATTATGGCCACCAATCCCACCGTTGACGGTGAAGCAACCGCATCCTATCTTGCCCGTTGCATTAAGCCTATGGGTATCAAGGTCACCCGTCTTGCATACGGTATTCCCGTTGGCGCAAGCCTTGAATTTACCGATGATATTACTATCTCACGCGCTCTTGAAGGTCGAGGCGAGGTTTAATACATAACCCTTAATTTAGAGGGCACAATAATCATTGACAAAGTTGTTTTTTTCAACTATACTTTAGGTATAAGTTGAATTTTATGGAGGTTAATTTATGAAAAAGAGTATGAATATCTTTGCAGTTATCGGCATTATTGTTACCGTTGCCGCCGCTGCCGCAGGCATTGCTTATCTTGTTTACCGCTTTATTAACAAAAACCAAATTGAAAGCAGTGAGTGCTATGAGTTTGATTGCTCTGATTGCACCGCCGAAAATTGCGAGGCTTGTCCTTTGACCGAAATCGAAGAAGAGCCTGCCGAATAAGTTAAGACTTAAAACCCCCCGTTTACGATTGGTAAACGGGGGGGTTGTTTTAGTGCCATTTTAAACGGCGGGAGCAAGCCTTCGCCCTACAAACATCCATTAGATTAAGGCATCTTCCTCACTCGCCATTGCAAGCACGAACAGGAACAATATTCCCGTTTGCACCCACAGTACAGTAACATCCAACATTCCGTGCAGGAGTACGGCGCAAAGCACCGATATAATCAGTCCTTTTATATATGAGTCTCTGCCTTTAAGTCTGCCGAAAATTTTGGCAACAAAACTGCCAAGATATGACCACAAAAACATTGCACCCACAATGCCGTAGCTTAAAAGACTGTCAAAAATTATGTTGTGGGCGTGCTGAGTATTCCACACCTTAACGCCTTCGATTTTGCTAACGTAGTCACCGCAAATGTGGAAATATGTAAGAGGTCCTTGACCGAAAAGCGCCGACTCTTTAAAGCCCTCTAATGCAACACGCCATATGCGAAGGCGCAAGGTAAAAGTTTCGGTGATTTCGTCAAGTCGGGGTATGTATTCGGGGAAAAGGACTACCGCCATTACAACTGCACCAAGCAAGGCGGCATATAATCCAAGCCAGCCCCACTCTCTGCTAACTGCAAGAAGTATTGCGGCGCCTACAAGCAAGCCAAGGCAAGATAGCAGACTTTGGCTTAGCAATACGCAAACAAGACTCATCAGACCACAGACAAGATATTTGCCCCGTTTTTCCTTATGCTTTAAAAACAGGTATATATATAATAATGTAGTCGTCGCCATTACGGCGCCAAGATAATTTGGGTTGAAAAAGAAGGACACACACCTTGTCATAAAGCGGGTTTTTTGGTCGGCAAGCACTACAAAATAAAGTCGCACGCAAAACTCACCCACAGTGAAAAGGGTCACAAAAGGCAAAACCCTGCTTATGCCTTTAATAGCACTGCCGATAACACCCTTGTCAACAACTTTTAGCATAAACTGACCCACCGCAAGCACTGCAAAAATGCCAACGGTACAAAGGACACCCAGCCAGTTACCGCCAAAAACCGATGCCAACACCGACAGAGCAGTGAATATGTAAAGGAGTGTTGTTGCCTTGCCCTCAAGAGCGAGGGTGCGGGCACGCTTGTTAAACATCAGGGCGAAAAAAATTACCACCAACGCTGCTATAGATACAAAAAAAGGCAAAAACAAAGACACGACAAGCATAGTCACCGCCATTTTGTCGGTAACCTGCCGCTTGCCTATTTTAAAAAGCGTGTTATCCATAATTTCACCCCAAGGCAATTATTTGATGCTTCGCATCATGAATTGGCTTTCGCCATGAATTCTCGCTACTCTCCATGAATTGAATTGCAATGTTCGCAGCACAATTCATGACCGCAAGGTCAATTCATGAAAACATGTTTTCAATTCACGCAACCGCAAGGTTGCAATTCATTTATTTCAATATACCACCAATCGACTCACTTTTCAATATAAAGATGGGAAGCCGTTGCCTAAAATTTCACCTGCCTCGGCAACCACAACAAAAGCCTTGCCGTCAGCCTCTTTGACTGCCCGATGCAGAGTTGCCGCCTCGTTAACTCTTACGGCGCAAAGGATAAGAGTTATCTCCTCGTTAGTGTAGCCTCCCTCTGCCGATATAATTGTAGTGCCTCTTGTAAGGTGGGTATATATGCTATCGGTTACCTCTTTTGCCTTTTGTGTGAATATAAAGGCAAGTTTACCTCGGTCGGCGCCGTATACGGCACTGTCAATCACCTTGGTGGATATAAATATTGTAAGGGTAGTATAAAGTGCCGACTCAAAAGAGCGGTAGACCACCGCCACAAGCAAAATTATAATTCCGTCAAGAATAAGCACCATTCTGCCGATGGAAAAGCCTTTGAAACGCTTGGAAAGAATTTTAGCGGCAATATCGGTGCCTCCCGTGGAGCCACCTCGCAAAAAGACCATTGCCATACCTGTACCGCCCAAAAATCCGCCATAAAGACAGGCAAGCAGGCGGTCCCCCTCGTAAACAGGCAACAAGGCGGCAAAAAGGTCAATCCACACCGACATTACCACTGTTGCAATGACAGTGCGCAAGATGAATTTGCCCCCCAACTGCTTAAATCCCCATATGAACAATGGCAGATTTAAAAAGACGGTTAACAGTCCCGTAGGCAAGGTTGTAAGATAAGATACAATGGCGGCAAGACCTGTTACGCCACCGGGGGATATGCCCGACGGCTTAAGAAACACTGTCAGTGCGGCGGCGTATAAAGCGGTGCCAAGCCCTATAAAAACTGTGTCGGCAAAACTGCGTAAAGACTGATTTGTTCTCATTTTTATCCCTTTTTTATTTTCAAGATTAGTTATTATTTTGCCCAAAAAACACTAAATATAGTATAAAAATCGGAAAGGTCAATAAAGGTCAATAAATATTTTGATTTTTTGTGCACAAACTATTGACAACGGGTAATATTCGTGATAAAGTATACTCACATTAGCACTCCCTTTGTTCGAGTGCTAAGTCTAAAAAGGACTTGGGGGTGCCACTTTTGGAGTTAAGCGAGCGTAAAAAACAAATACTTTCCACCATTGTGCGCACCTATGTGCAAACGGGTGAGCCGGTTGGCTCAAAGGCTTTGTGCGACTCTCTTGGCGGCATATCAAGTGCCACCATCCGCAACGAAATGAGTTTTCTTGCGGAAAACGGCTATCTTGCACAGCCTCACACCTCTGCAGGCCGAATCCCTACCAATCGTGCTTACCGTCTTTACATAGACGATTTGATGCCACGGCGGGCACCAAGCGAGGCTTTGATGTCCCAAATCCGCCGTTTAATGCCCGACTCCTCTGCCGACAGTCAGCGTGCATTACTATCAGCGGTGGGCGCTCTGTCAAAAGCAACAGGCTGCGCCGCGTTGATAACCTCGCAAGTTTCGTCGGGCGCTCTTATTCACAAAATTGAACTTATTCCAATGGGCTTTAACCGTGCTCTTTTGGTGCTTGTCACCTCATCGGGTGCCGTTACAAGCCGTATGTACAGTTTTTCAGTTACCCTTACGGGTGAATTAATCGGTCGGTTTTTATCGGTTGTGGAAGAAAACCTGATTGGCAAAGAGTTAAATTCTATTCAGCCTGCCACACTGCAAACCATTGTTGCAAGCGCAGGGGAATTTGCCCTTGAACTGACCGAGCCCGTTTTTGCTCTTGGTGAAATAATCGAAGAGTTGGGCAAATCAACCCTTACTCTTGTGGGTGAAACACGGCTTTTATCACACCCCGGCATTACCCTTTCAAAAGCTCACGAAATGTTTGAACTTTTTTCGGGTGGCGGTGAAATTCTGGCTATGCTTGATGCCTGGGGCAAAGAGTCGGGGGTTATTTTAGGTGGCGACACCTCATACACCGCTCTGGACCGCTCAAGCCTTGTGCTTTCAAAATACTCTGTGGGCAACGCTACCACAGGTTATATAGGTATAATAGGCCCAACACGAATGGATTATGACAGCATTTTACCAGGCATTGAGTATTTTGCTCATTTGCTTTCTGCCGATACACAGCAAAAGAAAGGATTGATATAAATGGCTGAAAAGAAAACTACTGAAGCCACCGAAAATGCAGAGGTAAAAACCGACGCAAAAGAGCCTGCTAAAAAGAAGGCAGAGCCTAAGAAAAAGGCGGATACTGCAAAACTTCAGGCAGAACTTGACAAGGTAAACGAGGCTCTTGCCGAAAGTAAGGATATGCTTCTTCGCACTGCGGCAGAGTTTGACAACTTTAAGCGCCGCACCGAAAAGGAAAAGGCAGATATAGCCTCTTTCGTAAAAGCAGACGTGGTAAAGGCACTTCTTCCCGTTGCCGATAATATTGAGCGTGCAGGTCAAAGTGACCGCGACAGCGCCGATTACGTTAAAGGCCTTGAAATGATTATCAAGCAACTAACCGACAGTCTTGACCGACTTGGTCTTAAAAAGATTGAAGCCGAGGGTGCTCAGTTTGACCCCAACTTCCACGAAGCAGTAATGCACGTTGAGGATGACAGTGTGGGCGAAAACACCGTTGTTCAGGTGCTTCAGACGGGATATATGATTGGTGACACTGTCATCCGTCCTGCAATGGTTAAGGTTGCTAACTAATTTGTTTTATTAAACTACTAATTATATATTGGAGGATTTTTATTATGGGAAAGATTATAGGAATTGACTTAGGTACTACCAACTCTTGTGTAGCAGTTATTGAAGGCGGCGAGCCCGTTGTTATTGCCAACGCCGAGGGTATGCGTACTACTCCCTCTGTTGTAGCATTTTCAAAGACAGGCGAGCGTATGGTAGGTCAGGTTGCAAAGCGTCAGGCTATCACCAACCCCGACCGCACCATCGCATCTATCAAGCGTGAGATGGGTACTGCATACAAGGTTGCCATTGACGGCAAGGATTACACTCCTCAGGAAATCAGTGCAATCATTCTGCAGAAACTTAAGGCAGATGCTGAGAGTTATCTTGGCACCACTGTTACCGAGGCTGTTATCACCGTTCCCGCTTACTTTACCGACGCTCAGCGTCAGGCTACCAAGGATGCAGGTAAAATTGCAGGCCTTGAGGTTAAGCGTATAATCAACGAGCCTACCGCAGCCGCTCTTGCTTATGGTGCCGACAAAGAAAACGATCAGAAGATTATGGTTTACGACCTTGGCGGCGGTACCTTTGACGTATCAATTATCGAAATGGGTGACGGCGTTCAGGAAGTTCTTGCAACTGCAGGTAACAACCGTCTTGGCGGTGACGACTTTGACCAGCGCGTAATGGATTACATCTGCGCTACCTTTAAGCAAGAAAGCGGTATTGACCTTTCTTCCGATAAGATGGCTATGCAGCGCGTTAAGGAAGCCGCAGAAAAAGCAAAGATTGACCTTTCAGGTATGACCACTGCAGATATTAACCTGCCCTTCATTACTGCCGATGCAACAGGTCCTAAGCATTTTGAGACTACTATCACCCGTGCAAAGTTTAACGAACTTACAGGTGACCTTGTTGAAAAGACTATGGCTCCTGTTCGTCAGGCTCTTTCTGATGCAGGTCTTTCTGCAGGTGACATTCATAAGGTGCTTATGGTTGGCGGTTCAACCCGTATTCCTGCCGTTCAGGAAGCAGTTAAGCAGTTTATGGGCAAAGAGCCCTTTAAGGGCATCAACCCCGACGAGTGCGTTGCAGTAGGTGCCGCAATTCAGGGCGGTGTTCTTGGCGGCGACGTTAAGGGACTCCTTCTTCTTGACGTTACTCCCCTTTCACTTGGTATTGAGACTATGGGTGGCGTTTGCACCAAGGTTATTGACCGCAACACCACCATTCCTACCAAAAAGAGCCAGATTTTCTCTACCGCTGCAGACGGTCAGACTTCTGTTGAGGTACACGTTTTGCAGGGTGAACGCGAATTTGCCCGTGACAACAAGACCCTTGGTATGTTCCACCTTGACGGTATTTCTCCCGCTCCCCGCGGTATCCCTCAGATTGAGGTTACCTTTGATATTGACGCCAACGGTATCGTAAACGTTTCTGCAAAAGACCTTGGCACAGGTAAAGAACAGCATATCACCATCACCTCTAATACCAATATGAGCAAGGATGATATTGACCGTGCCGTTAAAGAGGCAGAACAGTATGCCGCTGAGGATAAAAAGCGTCGTGAAGAGGTTGACACCGTTAACGCCGCAGACCAGATGGTATACACCACTGAAAAGATGCTCACCGATATGGGTGACAAGTTGAGCGACAGCGAAAAGGCAGATATTCAGACTGCTCTTGACGAACTTAAAAAGCAGATTGCCGACAAGAATATTGAAGGCATCAAGACTGCACAGGAAGAATTGCAGAAGAAGGTTTATGCCGTAAGCGAAAAGATTTATCAACAGGCACAGCAGGCTCAAGCCGCTCAGGGTGGCGAAAACCCTGCAGGTTCACAGCCTGACGGCAATGTTTACGACGGTGACTTTAACGACGTAGGCGAAGACCAGAACTAATTTTTAAGGTTTAGGGGATGCCCCGTGCATCCCCTTTTTGCCGTAGTATAGTTAAAGTGAGGTGGGTAACCTTTGGCAGAAGAAAAAAGAGATTATTACGAGGTGCTGGGCGTTGACAAGTCGGCATCTGATGATGAAATAAAAAAAGCCTATCGCAAAATGGCAAAAAAATATCACCCCGACTTGAATCCGGGTGATGCGGCGGCTGAGGCAAGTTTTAAAGAGGTTAACGAGGCATACGAAGTGTTGTCCGACAATGACAAAAAGGCTCGCTATGACCAGTTTGGCCACGCAGGTGTTGACCCTAATTTTGGGGCAGGCGGCGGTGGCTACGGTGGCGGTTTTGGTGGCTTTGGCGGCGGATTTGACGTTGACCTTGGCGACATATTCGGCAGTATTTTCGGTGGCGGTTTTGGTGGCGGCGGACGTCGTTCCAATCCCAACGCCCCACGCCGAGGCAGAGATGTGCAAGCCACTGTAAACTTAAGTTTTGAGGAGGCGGCACACGGCTGCAAAAAGTCCATAAAGGTGCAGATTATCGACAATTGTACCGATTGTGGCGGTAACGGTTGTAAGGCAGGCACTTCTCCCCGTACTTGCCCCGTTTGTAACGGCAGAGGTACTGTTACCTCTGTTCAGCGCACTCCTTTTGGGCAAATGCAATCTCAAAGGGCTTGTGACCGTTGCGGCGGTACGGGCAAATTTATAGACAATCCCTGCCCCACCTGTTCGGGCAAGGGTAAGGTGCGCCGCACAAAAGAGGTGCCGCTTGATATTCCTGCAGGCATTGACGACGGTCAGGTGCTGACCGTGTCGGGCGGCGGTGACGCAGGCTTTAACGGCGGCCCTGCAGGTGATTTGCAGGTGGTTGTAGGCGTTCGTCCTCACCCCATTTTTGAGCGTGACGGATACGATGTTTATATTGAGGTGCCCATTACCTTTACACAAGCCGCTTTGGGTGACGAGATTTTTGTGCCTACCGTTGACGGCAAGGTATCACTTAAAATCCGCGAGGGTACACAGCCCGACGATATGTATAAACTGCGGGGCAGAGGTATACAGCGCCTTCGTTCAACCGCTAAGGGTGACCAGTACGTTAAGGTGACGGTTGAGGTTCCCCGTGATTTGAGCAGTGAACAGAAAAAGCGCCTTAAGGATTTTGAGGCGGCAATGAACGATAAAAATTACAACAAGCGCACCACCTTTTTTGATAAGGTAAAAGAACTGTTTAAGGATTAAAACATAGTTTTTATATACAATTCTTCAGTAAAAAAGGAAGCACGAAAATTTCGTGCTTCCTTTAATTTTGTCTTATACCATAACAAGCATGGAAAATGTACATCATATTTTCCACTTATTAGGAGAACCTTAAATGGTACAGGACAAACCTTTTTAGCGTCAAAAGGACAATCTTATTTTTTCTCATCCTCTCTCAATTTCTCTCCATTTGACCCGCCCTTTTTCTTTCTCTTTTTCTCCAATTTTCTCTCCGTTTTTCTCATCATCGGGTCAACTTTTATGAGACTTGCGGAGTGCAATGAGTCCTGTCAGTGCATAAAAAAAGAACCTGCGTACCTAAAAGGTACACAAGGTCGTTTTTCACGTTATTTTCTTGTCTTTTCTTTTTTCTCTCACGCTAAAAAAGTTTGTCCTTTTTTGGCGGGTTGAGATTAAAAAGGGTTATACAAGAACATATAAATCTAATTACTTAGATTCCTTGATTGCAGCCTGTGGTGCAGTATGCAAAAGGGGGAATTATTTGTATTCGTCTTTTAGTTTTAAAATCTTTTCTTCGATTTTTTTGATTATTATCTTAAATTCCTCATCCGTTTTTCCTGTGGGGTCTGTTAGTTCCCAATTATCATCAAATGCTCTGCCAATAAAAGGGCAACCCACATTACAACCCATTGAAATTGCTATATCGGGATTTGGAATATCTGTAATCAATTTTGAATACTGTGTATGTTCCATATCAATCCCATAAAGCTCTTTCATAATTCTAACTGCATCTTGATTG
>JAZORF010000004.1:0-84174 GCA_045656545.1 Acutalibacteraceae bacterium
ATATGTTTTATTTTTTTGAAAATAAAATACAGGCTTCGGAAGCCTTGAGCGCGTACAAAAATAATGTATCAAACACATTGAAAATGCTTTTGGAATATGATATAATATGCGGGATTTTGTTACTTAAGAAATAACTTTTGAGGTATATATATGATTTGTGACAATATTTTAGAGGCTATGGGTAACACGCCACTTATAAGACTGCGTAATATGACAGATGAAAACGATGCCGAGATTCTTGTGAAATTTGAAGGTCTTAATGTGGGCGGCTCAATAAAGACAAGAACAGCTTATAACATGATAAGCGATGCCGAAAAGAGAGGTCTTATCAATAAAGATACGGTTATTGTGGAGCCTACAAGCGGCAATCAAGGCATTGGCCTTGCTCTTGTGGGTGCAGTGCGTGGCTACAAAACCCGCATAATTATGCCAGACTCCGTTAGTGAGGAGCGCCGCAAACTTGTTAACCACTACGGTGCCGAAGTTGTGCTTGTCCACGATGACGGCAACATCGGCGACTGTATTGAGGAGTGTTTGGCTCTTGCCCTTAAAATGAAGGCAGAGGACCCAAATGTTTTCGTGCCTCAGCAGTTTGAAAATCCCGCCAACCCCGCTATTCAGCGCGCACAGACTGCTATGGAAATTATCGAGGCAGTGGGTAGCGAAATACACGGATTTTGTTCAGGTATCGGCACAGGCGGTACCATTACAGGTATTGGCGAGGTGCTTAAAGAGCATAATCCCGATATGGTTATCTGGGCGGTTGAGCCTGAGCACGCCGCGATTCTGTCGGGCGGCTCTATCGGCACCCATATCCAAATGGGTATCGGTGATGGATTGATTCCACCAATTCTTAATCAGAATGTAATCAGTGATATATGTATCGTTAAGGATGACGAGGCTATCAACACCGCAAAAGAACTTGCTTCTAAAGAGGGAATTATGTGCGGTATTTCAAGCGGTACTAACGTTGCCGCCGCCATTAAACTTGCAAAGGTGCTTGGCAAGGGCAAAACGGTTGTCACCGTCCTTCCCGATACTGCCGAGCGTTACTTCTCAACCCCATTGTTTGAATAATCAAAGAATCCCGACTTAGATGCACCTTCCGTAAGGAAGGTGCATCAGTTATATTCGCCAAAGGCGAGTTATATTGCTAAAGCAGTTTATGATGCTACGCATCGTGATATTGTCCTTTGGACAGTTTTGGTGGCGAATATAATATAACTGAAATCGGTAGGTTTCAATATTACTTTTCTTTTAAAAATATCACTGTGAGACCTGTCTCACAATACCACTTATTGTTCTTATTTTTTTGAGATAGGTATTTTAAAAGTATGTAACCGACTATGACACTTTGAAGTTGAAAGTGTCAATTTTTATATAAAAAGAAAGTTGTTTTTTTACAGCCAATTTGCAATTTGCCATAAATCTGTGCTTGCAGAATGCATAAATGCATTCCCTACTTCGCCAAAATCGTGCTTGTAGGGAACGGATTCATCCGTTCCTATAACCATCCGTGAGGGAGAGGGCGAAAACCTCGAAACATTGCCTCGCAACCAATACAATAAAGCAACACATATTTACAGTTTTTTTACAAAAAATAACCTTGACCTTGCATTATATAGTGGTATAATTAAATGATAAAGTATTTAGTATTTAAAGGACGGAAAAGACTATGATTAAAAGACTGGCTGGGTGTATACGTGAGTATAAAACGCCAACCATAATTACTTTGGTACTTATCGTGCTTGAAGCGGTCATAGAAACGGCAATTCCCTTTATCACTGCTGACCTTGTTAACCGAATCAAAGCACAAGCCTCAATGGAAGAGGTTATAAGAACAGGCGTAGTACTTGTTGTGCTTGCCCTCATTTCTCTTTGTTGCGGCGGTGTTGCAGGGTTCACCTGTGCCAAAGCATCCTGCGGCTTTGCTAAAAATCTTCGCAAGGATATTTATTACAAGGTGCAGACCTTTACATTTGAAAATATCGATAAATTTTCTACATCGTCTCTTGTTACCCGAATGACCACCGATATTGCAAATGTGCAAATGTCATATATGATGATAATCCGCACTGCAATTCGTTCACCCCTTATGCTTATTTTCTCAGTGGTTATGGCTTATGTAATGGGTGGCTTTTTGGCAACTGCCTTTGTTGTTGTAATACCCGTTTTGGCGGTTGGACTTTATTTTGTCAGTCGCAAGGCAATGCCCGCTTTCCGTCGTGTATTTAAGCGTTATGACCGTCTTAACGAATCTATTGAAGAAAATGTACGGGGTATGCGCGTTGTCAAAGGCTTCTCACGTGAAAATTACGAAAAGAAAAAGTTTAGCAAAGCATCCGACGACATCTGCCAAGGATTCACCACTGCCGAGCGAGTTGTTGCTCTTAACACACCCTTGATGCAGGTTTGTGTCTATTTCAATATGATTTTCGTGCTGATTGTGGGCTCCAAAATGGCAATCGAAAGTAAGGGCACCGTTATTGACGTCGGTCAGATTTCTGCAATGCTCACCTATGGTATGCAGATTTTGATGTCCCTTATGATGCTTTCTATGATTTATGTTATTATCACCATTTCAACCGAATCATTCAAGCGCATTTATGAGGTGTTGAAGGAAGAGCCTGCTCTTCACAACCCCGAAAATCCCGTTATGACTGTTGCAGACGGCTCTGTTGATTATGAAGGTGTAAATTTCAAATATTCTTCTGCCGCCAAGCGCAACTCCCTTGAAAATGTTGATTTGCACATCAAATCAGGTATGACGGTTGGTATTATCGGTGGCACAGGCTCGGGCAAAACCACCCTTGTGCAACTTATTCCCCGACTTTATGATGTTACCGACGGCACTGTTAAGGTGGGTGGCAAGGATGTCAGGGAATATGACCTTGAAACCTTGCGCAACAGTGTGGCAATGGTGCTTCAGAAGAATGTGCTTTTCTCAGGCACAATTAAGGAAAATCTGCGTTGGGGCAATGCTAATGCTACAGACGAAGAAATAATCGAAGCCTGCAAGCTTGCTCAGGCAGACGATTTTGTGCGCTCATTCCCCGATGGATACGACACTAAGATTGAGCAAGGCGGAACTAATGTGTCGGGCGGTCAGAAGCAACGCCTTTGTATTGCCCGCGCCCTTCTTAAAAAGCCCAAGATTTTGATTCTTGACGACTCTACAAGTGCAGTTGATACCAAAACCGACTCACTTATCCGCGAGGGCTTTAAGAATTTCATCCCCGAAACTACAAAGATTATTATTGCACAACGTGTTGCCTCGGTTATGGATGCCGACCTTATTATAGTTATGGATAACGGCAAAATTTCTGCAATGGGCAACCACAGCGAACTTCTTGAAAATAGCGAAATATACCGCGAGGTATACGAGCAACAAACCTACGGAGCAGGAGGTGAGGGTGATGAATAAACCAATGCCCAAACCCAACGGTAAGATGGTTGGTATTACAGGAAAAAAACTTGACGGCAAATGCCTTATCAGAGTTGTTAAGTTCTTCTTTAAATGCTACCCTGTGCTTGCACCCCTTACTGCATTGTGCATTCTCTTTTCCGCAGGTGTATCGGCAGTCCCCTCAATCTTTATTCAAAAGGTTATTGCCTCAATTGAAGTGTGGTATAAAACGGGTGATTGGCAGTCTGCTAAGGCAGAGATTATTCCTACCGTCATCATCCTTGCAAGCCTTTATCTTGTAAGCCTTATTGCAATAACCTTGCACACACAGCTTATGGCTTATATGACTCAGGGTTTTTTGAATAAACTTCGCAAAAAACTTTTTGACGGTATGCAGAATTTGCCTATCCGCTATTTTGATACCAATAAACATGGCGATATAATGAGCCATTATACAAACGATATTGATACTTTGCGCCAGCTTGTATCACAGGCATTGCCATCACTCTTGCAGTCCTTTGCCATCGTTACAGTGGTGCTCAGCCTTATGCTTTGGTTTAGCGTGTGGATGACTCTTGTAATTGTTACAGGCGTTGTTGTGATGATATTCGTATCAAAAACAATAGGCGGCGGCTCTGCAAAATACTTTATGCGCCAACAAAAAGCAGTGGGTGCAACCGAGGGCTATATTCAGGAAATGATGAACGGTCAAAAGGTTGTCAAGGTTTTCTGTCACGAAGAAGCAGGCAAAGCGGATTTTGACCGCATCAACGACAATCTTTATGAAGATAGCCGCAGGGCTAATGCCTATGCAAATATGCTTGGACCAATTATAATGAATATCGGCAATATTCTTTATGTTCTTGTGGGCGTGGCGGCAGGCTTTTTCTTGCTGTCAGGCATCAAGAATTTCAGTATTTCGGGAATGGCGTTTCATATCAGCGTATTGGTGCCTTTTCTCAATATGACCAAGCAGTTTACAGGTAATATTAACCAGTTCTCTCAGCAAATCAACGCTATTGTAATGGCTATGGCAGGCGCCAATCGAGTTTTTAGTCTTATGGACCAACAACCCGAGGTTGACGACGGATATGTAACTCTCGTCAATGCTAAGGTAGAGGCAGATGGCACCGTTACCGAAAGTGAAAAGCGCACAGGCAAATGGGCGTGGAAGCATCCTCACAGTGATGGCACTCTCACCTATACCTTGCTTCAAGGTGACGTGCGACTTAGTCAGGTTGATTTCGGCTATGAAGAGGGTAAGGACGTGCTTCACGACGTAAGCGTATATGCCGAGCCGGGTCAAAAGGTAGCATTTGTAGGCGCAACAGGTGCCGGCAAAACTACTATAACCAACCTGATTAACCGCTTTTACGATATTGCAGACGGCAAAATTCGTTACGACGGCATCAATATCAACAAGATTAAAAAGTCTGATTTGCGCCGTTCGTTAGGCATCGTTTTGCAGGAAACCAACCTCTTTACAGGCAGCGTAATGGATAATATCCGCTATGGTAGACTTGATGCCACCGATGAGGAGTGTATCGAGGCGGCAAAACTTGCAGGTGCAGACGATTTTATCACTCGCTTGCCAGATGGATATAGCACAATGCTTAATAACAACGGCTCCAACCTGTCACAAGGTCAGCGTCAGCTTATTGCTATCGCACGCGCCGCTGTTGCCGACCCACCCGTTATGATTCTTGACGAGGCAACTTCATCAATTGATACCCGCACCGAAGCCATCGTTCAGCGCGGTATGGATAAATTGATGGAGGGCAGAACAGTCTTTGTTATCGCTCACAGGCTCTCTACCATTATGAATTCTGACGTTATAATGGTCCTCGACCACGGCAGAATTATTGAGCGCGGCACTCATAATGATTTGATTGCCCAAAAAGGTACGTATTATCAACTTTATACAGGTGCCTTTGAACTTGATTAACAAATCCGTTACTTGTATGCTAAAGGCATACAAGTAACGGATTTTTCTTTATAACCCATTTGACAAACCGCTCCCTCTGTGTTATCGTAATACTATTAAAATTCAGAGGTAATATATGATTAAAATAATGTTCGTCTGCCACGGCAATATATGCCGCAGTCCAATGGCGGAATTTATACTGAAAGATATGGCAAAGGAGCAGGGCATAGCAGACAAAATGCAGATTGCATCTTGTGCCACAAGTACAGAGGAGATCGGCAACTCCGTTTATCCGCCTGCAAAGGCAGAACTTGCCCGACACGGACTTGATGCCAAAGGCAAACGTGCGGTGCAGCTTACAAAGGCGGATTATGAAAATTACGACTTACTTATCGCAATGGATAGCAACAACATCCGCAACGTCTACCGAATGATTGGCGGCGACCCGTTGGGTAAGGTCAAAAAACTGATGGATTATACCTCTCGCGGCGGAGATGTGGCAGACCCTTGGTACAACGGCCACTTTGACCGCACTTACGACGATATTTACGATGGGTGCTTATGCCTTATGAAGCATCTTAAAGACAATAATTTAATTTAAGGATTGATTATATGGAATTGGTGTTACTTACCGCATTAGGAGTAGGCAGTGCCACTGTTATAGGCTCTGTAATTGGCTTTGTATTCAAAAAAATATCTCACAAATTCAGTGATATAGTTCTCTCTTTTGCGGCAGGCGTAATGCTTGCGGCGGCAGTGCTGGGCCTTATTCTGCCATCTGTTGAGCAGGGCGGCAAATGGGCACTGCCAATGACTTTGGGCGGAATATTTGCCGGCGCAATTTGTCTTAACCTTATTGACAAGTTGGTGCCTCACCTTCATCAGTTTGTTGGCGCTAATAACGACGGACAGGTGCACAGTGAAAAACTTAACAAGGTGCTTCTTTTTGTCACTGCTATTGCAATCCACAATCTGCCTGAGGGCTTGGCGGCAGGTGTTGGCTTTGGCTCAGGCGATACCTCACAGGCATTGCTTATTGCAGGTGGTATTGCACTGCAAAACATTCCCGAGGGTATGGTTATAATCGCACCTATGCTTGCGGCAGGTGTATCTCCAAAGCGCACCTTCCTTTGTGCTCTGATTACAGGACTTGTAGAGGTAGTAGGAACCTTTATCGGCTATCTTGCAGTCAGCGTGTCTACGGCAATTCTTCCCTTTGCTTTGTCCTTTGCAGGCGGCACAATGCTTTACGTAATAAGCGACGAAATGATACCCGAAACTCACGCTCACGGCAGTCAGCGAGGAGCAACCTATTCACTGCTTATCGGCTTTTGCCTAATGCTTATATTTGACGTGTTACTTTAAAAAAAGTCCTATGGCGGACATTTGTCTGCCATAGGACTTTTCTCATATTCAGAAACAAAAAACTCAAGACTAACCTCTAACTTTTCAAGGCTTTTCAGTTTGTCTTGGTCGGTTTTGCCTGTTTTGTAATAATAGGGGGTCATCATAAAAAGAGCTTCAATATCCTCGTTGCAATCAAGGGTGACATTGTATTTAACCTCACACCCCGATTTGAAAACATAACCCTCTTTTTCAGTTTTAACGGCGGGATTAAGATAGGGCTCGTCATAAACCGCCTGTTTTAACTCAAACAAATGCTTTTCCATAGGCTCCACAGTGATAAGTCTGCCATTTTGCTTAAGAACCCGCTTGAACTCATCGTTTTCGGGCGCAAAGATGCACACAACACAGTCAACCGAATTATCAGGCAGAGGAATTTCACCCACGCTTGCTACTGCAAACTGACAGTGGGGAAGCCGCCTTGCCGCCGACTTAACTGCATCTTTTGAAATATCAATACCGCATAAGGTGTTGCCCTCTGCCAGTAGGGATGAATAGTACCCCTCACCGCAACCCGAGTCAAGAACAGTAAGACCTGTGCCAAGAATTTCTTTAACCTTATCTCGCAAGGGAGCGTAGTACCCCTTGTCTAAAAATCGGCTTCGTGCTTGCACCATGGCACTGTCATCACCGTGACGCTTGCCCTTAGCGTTAGACATAAGCAGATTTATGTGCCCTTGCCGTGCCACGTCAAAGCAGTGCCCTGACTGACATTTTGCAACGGTGTCACCCTTAAGTTGCCCTTTACAAATAGGGCAACAAAACAACCAATCTTTCATTCAAAATACACCTTTGCCTTTAATGCCTCAAGCATAATTTTCGCACTGATAGCATTGGTGGCAAGAGGAATTTTTTGCACATCGCAAAGACGGAGCAAAGCCGAAACGTCAGGCTCGTGAGGTTGAGCGGTCAAGGGGTCCCGCAAAAAGATAACAAGGTCAAGATTGCCGTCTGCAAGCATAGCACCGATTTGTTGGTCACCGCCAAGAGGACCGCTTGTCATACGGAAGATGGGCAAACTTGTTTCACCCATAATCAGTGTACCGGTGGTGCCTGTGGCAAAAAGTTCGTGGCAAGCCAAAACTTCCTTATATTCCTTTGCCAACTCTATAATTTCATCCTTTTTCTTATCGTGAGCAATAAGTGCAATTTTCATAATACCAAGTCCTTTCATAATAACTATAAAAATAATACTAAAAGTTGCAGAAAATGTATTTCGAAAGAATTAAAAGTTTTCTTATCATATTAACCTCAGTTAAGTTTATAGCCTTGCTTGTTTTCCATTCTTTCTGCCTTGCGTTGTTTGTAACGCTCCATATTAACGATAATAGCGATTATGCCTACTATTATGAATGGAAGAATTATTAAAACTACGCCTAATCTGAACGAAAACTTTGGTTTCTCTTTAATTATGTATTCTTCGGGATTTTTGGGATTGTATTTAATAGGTGGTAGGGTGGAGTAGAAACTGTTGGGGTCATCATTATCAAACCTTCTTTGATGCTCATATACCTTGCCGTCAACCTGGTAAGAAATAATATAATCTGTGTAGGTGTAATGAAATTCAACGCCGGGAAACATATCGTTTGAGGGTGGCGGAACATTGGTAATCTGTGCCTTGGTTTCAACCCATCCAAATTTAAAGTCTGCATTCACAAAAGAAGGAATATAACGATAATAAAAAGAATCAATGCTATAACGGTACTTAAAGCATAGGCTATAATATTATTTTTTACTCTCATTTTTTAGCCTTTCTGCAATTTCTTTAAATATAACTTTTGTAGCGGTGGCAAGCACTCTGCCAACCCCCACGGAAAGCATAACACTAAACAAAAAACTATCCTTGTCCCCGTCGTAATCACACAAAAGGTTGACCTTTTCGCCACGCTTTTTCACCTTAAAGGTGGTGTGTACAAGGGTCAAAAAAGGATAAACAACGGCGCACACTTTACCGTAGTTAATGGCGGCATCGGCGGCGTCTTCTCCTGTGCATTTTATGTTAAGAGTAAGTTTTTTTACAGTGATATGCCTTAAAAGACCCTTAATTTCTGTCAGTGTGTTGCCTACAATTCGCAAAATATCACCAACCGAAACGGCCAAGCCTTGCTTTTTATCTTTGCTTCCTGCTTTGTTCAGCGCGGCTTGTTCATCATCTTTTATGCCAAAAGCCTTTTTAAGTGCCTTTGACATAAAATTATCATTTTTCTTTTTATTATCTTTGGGGAGTTTGGCAACCTTAACGCCTGCAATCTTAACAACAAATCGAAATTCGCCCTGAGAGTTGCCGAAAATGATATGTATAGGCAGCAACAAAAATGCGCCTATTAAAACTATAACAACAATTGCTATCCACATAGTGCTGCCTCCTTTATATTTGGTCAAAATCAGTTAGTGCAATTTGCCCCGATTTAATGCTTTTCACAATCTGCTTGCGACTTGTCTTAATATCTCCACTGTCTGCAAGGGAATCGTTTGTGAAATAAAACTTTCTGACTGCTGTAACATTTGGCAAAAGCGCGTTTTGGCGGAGCAACTGCTCCTTTACCTGCCTCAAATCAATGCATCTTTCCACCTGTGTAATCAAAGATAGCACCTCGCCCTTTTCACTTTGAAGACCCAGCACTGAGATTGCCTTTGCTCCCTCAATGTTAAAATGCTCTTCAATTCGGTCGGGGTTAATATTTTCGCCATTATCACCGATTACAATGTCACTTTGTCTGCCGCAAATGAAATAATATCCATCAATCTCGGTCAGGTTGTCATCAGTGTTAAACCACCCGTCAACCTGAATTGTTTTGCTGTTAATCATTTTTTTGGTGCAAAGGGATGTGCCTTTGACCCAAAGCACCCCATTATCGTCGATTTTATACTTCACCGAGTCAAAGGGTTTGCCGATAGAAACGGTGTTAAGGTGATGGGGCTTAATTCGCAAATCCACCGAGGTGATGCCAATTTCACTTGCGCCGTAGCCGTTGTGCAGACTGTACCCTAAACTGTTAATAAGCCTTGCCGCACTGGCTCGCAAATAACTGCCGCCGCTTATGCAAAACTGTACCGACCGCCCAAAAAGGTGGCGGTTAACTTTGCCAAAAGCCACTTTTGTGAAACCACTGAAAGACGGTACAATGTTTTGCAAGACGGTAAAGAACCCTGTCATAATTCCAAAGGTTTTTTCAGTGCCTTTTTCTTTAATAGTCGAAAGCACCTTTTGCTCAATTTTGTGCCAGAGCATAGGCACTGCAAAAATATGTGTAACCTTGTGGTCGCGGCAAGTCTTTAAAATAGTGTCGGCTGAGTAATCGGTTAAAAAGACTAGCGTTCTGCCGAAAAAACAAAACCAAAAGTAGACTGCAAAAAGTCCAAAAATATGATAAAAGGGCAAAAAAGCCAAAAGTTTAAGTTCGCCCTTGTAATGCCTTATTATTTGAGGGCACTCTTTAACAATGGATTCAAAATTCAAAATTTGCTCTGCCACCTGTAACCCCGAATAAAAGCAGACCACCTCATTCATAGAGGTCGCAGAGGATGAAAAGGCAATCTCATCCGCCATATCATCCAAAGAGCAAGTGCTGTCGCTTTTAAGAGCCAAAATATCAATAGGTGTGGCGGATAATTTGCTTTCGCCCACACATAGCGAATACTCAATGTTTAGCGATGTAATTATAGAGTTTGTAAGGTTTGCAGGGTAACGGGTGTTAACAAGATAGGGCTTGTTGCCGCTTATAAGAATAGCCCAAAAGCCCACAATCCAATTAAGACTGTTTTCGCACTCCAGTGCAACAAACTCACCTTTGATACCAAGTTGCTTTTTAAGTGAAGAGGCTGCAGACAGTATCATATCATAAGCCTCACCGTAGGTGTGCTTTTTGTTGCTTTCTTCACAAAGGATGCAGTCGGGGTGAGAAAACATAATTTCAAATATGGCTTTAAAATCTTTTTTTGAGTTAATAAGAGCCTTTTTATTGCCCTTTAAAATCTTTTTAAAATTCATATTTTACTAATACCCGTTAATTGTAATAATTATCCTGTTTATTATAAAATTTCGGCAATAAAAAGTCAATAGACTTGTCAACCGCTTGTTGCTTTGGTATAATGGTAATATCATAAAAAGGCGGTGCTTTGAATGTTTAACTTTTTCGCAAAAGAGGGCAGTCGACAAGGGGATATGTATTACATTACCGACAGTGACTGCAACCATATTAAAAATGTGCTTAGGATGAGGGTGGGCGATACCCTTTTAGTCAGTGACGGCGGTGTCAGTCACCTTTGCCAAATCGAAAATATTGGCGGTGATACTGTTGCCGTTAAAATCACACAGGAAGATTATCAAAGCACCAATTTGCCTGTAAAACTTTATCTTTTTCAAGGGCTTCCTAAAAGTGACAAAATGGAACTTATTATTCAAAAGGCAGTGGAACTTGGCGCCGCAGGGGTTATCCCTGTTGAAATGAAGCGGTCGGTAGTAAAACTTGACGACAAAAAGAAGCAAAGCAAGGTTACCCGTTGGCAAGCAATTGCCGAAAGCGCCGCAAAACAAAGCAAATGCAGTAATATACCCCAAGTTTTCCCTGTCACAAGTTATAAGGATGCCGTCAAGCAGGCAAGCGAGATGGATTTAATCCTTGTGCCTTACGAATGCGCCGAGGGAATGAAAGCAACCAAAAATGCCCTTAAATCTATCAAATCGGGGATGTCGGTAGGTGTTTTTATCGGTACCGAGGGTGGCTTTGAGGATAAAGAGATTGAGCAGGTTACATCGGCAGGCGGGCAGGTTATCTCTCTTGGCAAGCGCATTTTGCGCACCGAAACGGCGGCAATTGCCTCTCTTGCAATGTGTATGCTTTATATTGAAATGAATGTGAGTGACAACGATGTCTAATCTGCCAACCCAGTTTGTAAGCAGAATGAAAGGTTTGCTCGGTGAGGATTACCCTCTGTATGAAAAGGCTATGAGCGAGCCGCCTGTCAGAGCCTTAAGAGTAAATACCGACAAAATATCGGTGGACGATTTCAAGTCGGTCTGTCCTTTTGAAATTGAGCCAATACCCTATGTGGCAAACGGCTTTTACTTTGAACAGGAAAAGGTGGGCAATCACCCATTTCACCACGCGGGGCTCTTTTATGTGCAAGAGCCTGCCGCAATGGCACCTGCTGAGTGTGTTGATGTAGAGCCTGACTGGTGGGTGCTTGATATGTGTGCCGCTCCCGGTGGCAAAAGCACTCAACTTAAAAACAAGTTGGGCGAAAAGGGTGTCCTTGTCTCTAACGAGATTGTTCCTTCACGTTGCAAAATTCTTACGGGAAATATTGAACGGCTTGGCCTTAAAAACGCCCTTACTACCTGTATGGATACAACCCGCCTTGCAAATTTATATCCCAACACCTTTAATCTTGTAATGGTTGATGCTCCCTGCTCAGGTGAAGGAATGTTCCGCAAGGAAGAGGTTGCAATATCCGAGTGGAGCGGTGATAATGTAACCATGTGCGCCACACGTCAGGCAGAAATTTTAGAAAACGCCGCAAAGGTTGTTAAGGGTGGGGGATATATTATTTATGCCACCTGCACCTTTTCTCTTCAAGAAAACGAAATGACGGTGGATAACTTTTTGAAAAAACACCCCGAATTTGAACTTGTCCCCGTCAGCGACCGAGTGCAAAAAGCAACGGCAGAGGGAATTCAGTTTGAGGGTTGCACTTGCAAGAATATCCGCTATGCCCGCCGTTTCTATCCTCATTTAAACAGGGGAGAAGGGCAGTTTATGGCACTGCTTCATAACACTTGCGAAGAAACAAAGGGCTTTGCGCCAAAAAACACGCCTCAAAAAATTGATAAAGTCATCATCGATTTTCTTGACGATACACTTGCCGATTATGATAGAGATTTCGTGCAGATTTATAACGGAAATCCTGTTTATTTCACCCCCGAATTGTCTGTGTCAAAGGGTACTGCTTTTATGTGCGGTGTGACAATAGGTGAGGTGCGCAAGAATTATATTCAGCCCCATCATCAGTTTTTCTCTGCAATGGGTGATAATTTCAAACGCAAAATTGAACTTGCTCCTGATGATGAGCGGCTCCATAAATATCTGCGCGGCGAACAGATAGAGGCAGACTGCCCTAACGGTTGGGCGGTAGTTACCGTTTGCGGCTCTGCACTGGGTGGAGTGAAGGTTGTGTCAGGCGTGGCAAAAAATCATTACCCCAAAGGATTGAGGCTAAAATAAAAGCGGTCAACCGACCGCTTTTTTACTTTTTGTATTCAATTATCGGCAAATCAATATGGGAGTAGTTGTCGCTGATTTTTTTAGCAGGCACACCTCCCCAAGTGGTGTTGGGTTCATCAATTGATTTAGTGACCACAGCGCCTGCTCCAATGCAAACCCCATCTGCAATAGTAACATCACCTATGATTTTTGCTCCCGGTCCTATATAAACATTGTTTCCAATGACCGGCGCCGATTTAGCACCGTAAGTAGTGCCTATGTTAACACAGGTTTGAATTCTGCAGTTTTGACCTATTTTAGCTCCGGAATTTATAACGATTGTGCCGTAATGGGGTAGGGCAAGACCGCCCCCACAAACATTACAAGGAATGCTATACCCCAATTTAAGAGAAAGACGGCGATATTTTAACTTGCACATTACCCATGCTAAAGCATATAAAATATTTCTTTTTCTTTTATAGGAGTAATAGTCAAGCCGGCGCATAGTGATTAAAAAGTGACCAATTGTATCAAAAATTCCAATATGCTTTGGGTTTCGTCCGCCTGCTTTGCAGTCTTGCGCAATTATTTGTTTGAGTTGTTGCTTTGATTTAATCATAAACAGCCATCCTCCAAAATGATTATATAAATCCAAGGCATTATACTACAAAAAGCGCAGATAGTCAACTCTGCCAAAAGCGATATAAAACAACAAAAATTAACGCCGAAAAATGTTGACATCAGCAGAACAAAGTGCTAGAATAAAAGTGCTTATTTTTACAGATTTTTTTGAGGTGATTTGTCTTAGTTAAAAAGTTGGCATGACTCCCGATAAAAAATCTGTTTTTCTTTTATTAGGATGTAAATTTTTTACATACAAAAACCAAAAAATATTGGAGGAAAAAGAAATGAAAAAGCTTATCGCACTTCTTCTCGCCGCTGTTTTGCTTCTTGGCTGTGCTGCTTGTGGTGGCAACGCTGGCACCGACGATGCAGACAAAAAGTTGAAGGTTGGTTTTATCTTCCTTCACGACGAGCAGTCTACTTATGACAAAAACTTCATGGTTGCTGCTAAGGCTGCTTGCAAGGAAATGAACGTTGACTATGCACAGAAGACTCAGATTCCCGAATCTAAGGCTTGCTATGACGCCGCTGTTGAACTTATCGAGGTTGACGGTTGCGACATTATCTTTGCTGACAGTTTCGGTCACGAGCCTTTCCTTATGGACGCTGCTAAGAAGTATCCTAAGGTAGAGTTCTGCCATGCTACAGGTACCAACGCTCATACCGCAGGTCTTAAGAACTTCCACAATGCATTCGCTTCTATCTATGAGGGTCGCTACCTCGCAGGTGTTGCTGCAGGTCTTAAACTCAACGAAATGATTGAGGCTAAGGAGATTACTGCTGACAAGGCAAAGATGGGCTATGTTGGCGCATTCACATTCGCTGAAGTTATGTCAGGTTACACCTCTTTCTACCTTGGCGCAAAGTCAGTTTGCCCCACTGTAACTATGGATGTTAAGTTCACTGGCTCTTGGTACGATGAGCAGAAGGAAAAGGAAGCTGCACAGGCTCTTATTGCTAACGGTTGTGTTCTTATCAGCCAGCACGCTGACTCTATGGGTGCTCCTACCGCTTGTGAGAAGGCTGGCGTTCCCAACGTTTCTTACAACGGTTCTACCGTTGCAGCTTGCCCCAACACCTTTATTGTTTCTTCCAGAATTGACTGGACTCCCTACTTCAAGCATATGATTAAGTGCGTTCAGGATGGCAAGGCAATCGAAGCTGACTGGACCGGCACTATCGAGACCGGCTCTGTTGTTCTTACCGAGGTTAACGAAAAGGCTGCCGCTAAGGACACTGTTAAGAAACTTGACGAAGTTAAGGCTAAGCTCCTTGATGGTTCTATCAAGGTATTCGATACCGCTAACTTCACCGTTGGCGGCAAGAAGATTGATTCTTACACCGCTAACGTAAACTCTAATGATGACGATCCCGCAAACGGCAAGTATGTTCCTGATACCGAAGCTGTTGAGGATGGTATCTTCTACGAGTCAAAGCACCGTTCAGCTCCTTACTTCGATTTGGAAATTGACGGCATCACTCTTCTTGACAGAAATTACGGCTAATAAATAATCCAAGTTTAAGGCGAGGGGATACCTCCTCGCCTTAAACTAATTTTGAAGAAATGGCTATAAGATTATAACCATTTCTTGAGAATTGTTTGAATGGAGGCTTAACGTGGACAAACAACCTGCTATCCAACTTAAAAATATAACCAAAGTGTTTGGCAAGGTAATTGCCAATAAAAATGTTAATCTTACTGCATACCGTGGTGAGATTCTTTCCATTTTGGGCGAAAACGGCTCAGGCAAAACCACACTGATGAATATGATTTCGGGCATCTATTTCCCTGATGAAGGTGAAATCTTCATCAATGGGGAAGAGGCGGTTATCGCTTCTCCTAAAGACGCCTTTGATTACAAAATCGGTATGATTCATCAGCACTTCAAGTTGGTTGATGTTTTCAGCGCAGCCGAAAATATAGTGCTTGGTCTTGATGAGGGTAAGTACAACCTTAAAAATTCAACCGAAAAGATTAAGCAAATCAGTGAGCAATACGGCTTTTCCCTTGACCCTCAGAAGAAAATTTACACAATGAGCGTTTCTGAAAAGCAAACGGTTGAAATCATAAAGGTGCTTTACCGCGGTGCTGACATTCTTATTCTGGACGAGCCTACTGCGGTTCTTACTCCACAAGAAACCGAAAAACTTTTCAACGTGCTTCGCCGTATGCGTGATGACGGCAAGTGTATCATCATAATCACCCACAAACTTCACGAGGTATTATCCTTGTCCGACCGCGTTTCTGTTTTGCGCAAGGGTGAATATGTGGGTACAGTTCAGACAAGCGAAACCAACGAGTCAGAACTTACCGAAATGATGGTTGGTCAAAAGGTGGAACTTAATATTCACCGTAGTGAGCCAAAGGACCCTCAGGACCGCCTCGTTGTTAAGAATATAAGTTGTGTTGACCGTCAGGGTGTTACTGTCCTTGACAATATTTCTTTCACTGCCCGTTCGGGTGAAATTTTGGGTATTGCAGGTATTGCAGGCTCAGGTCAGCGCGAACTGTTAGAGGCTATTGCAGGCTTGCAGCACCTTTCCACAGGTGAGGTTATATATCACAACCCCAAAACAGGCAAAGAGGATAATTTGCGGGACAAAACTCCTATGCAAATTCGCGAGTTAGGTGTGCGCCTCTCGTTTGTTCCCGAGGACCGCTTGGGAATGGGTCTAGTGGGTAATATGGATATTATCGACAATATGATGCTCCGCAGTTACCGCAGGGGCAAATCCTTGTTCCTTGAGCGCAAGGCACCTAAGGATTTGGCAGAGCACATCATCAATGACCTTGAGGTTGTGACACCCGGTCCCACCACCCCTGTAAGAAGACTTTCAGGCGGTAATGTTCAAAAGGTGCTTGTAGGACGAGAGATTGCATCTGCTCCCACCGTTCTTATGGCGGCATATCCCGTCAGAGGCTTGGATATCAACTCATCCTACACTATTTACAACCTGCTTAACGAACAAAAGGAAAAGGGCGTTGCCGTAATCTTTGTTGGTGAAGATTTGGATGTGCTTATTGTCCTGTGCGACAGAATAATGGTTATCGGCTCAGGCAAAGTGACAGGTATGGTTGACGGCAGAACAGCCAAAAAGGAAGAAATCGGTCTTCTTATGACTAAATCTGAAAAGGAAGGGGATAGCAATGGCTAAAAGTACAGTAAAAACCACTCGCGAGCCGCTTTTTCACGTTGTAAAGCGTGATGATATGCCTTGGTGGAAGGCTTGGCTTATCAGAATTGCAACTATTGTTATCGCCTTTATGTTAGTTGGTCTTTTCTGTGTTATGGTTACAAAGCAAAGTTTTGGCGCCTCTTTTAAAATAATGTTTACAGGTGTTTTCGGCAGATTGTTTGAGGGCTATCCCACAATGTTTTGGAAGTATTTGCAAGAAATTGCAATTTTACTTTCCTTGGCGCTTGCTCTTACTCCCGCTTTCAAAATGAAGTTTTGGAACTGCGGCGCAGAGGGACAGGCTCTTATCGGCGGTCTGGCTTGCCTTATGTGTATGATAGAATTGGGCGACACCCTCTCTTATCCCGTGTTGATTTTGGTAATCGCCATTGTAAGTATGGCGGCAGGCGCTCTTTGGGCTGTAATTCCTGCGGTATTCAAAGCGTTTTTTAACACCAACGAAACACTTTTCACCCTTATGATGAACTATATCGCAACTCAGATAATTGCTTACTATGTTTACATCAAGGGCGGCGGCTCCAATGTTATCAACCCCGTTGAAGCAGGTAATTTTCCAACCGTTATGGGTAATCAGTATTTTGTAAACACCGTAATTGTTGCGGTTATCACCATTTTGATGTATGTTTATCTTCGTTACAGTAAGCAGGGTTACGAAATTTCCGTTGTTGGTGAAAGTCAGAATACTGCCCGCTATATCGGTATCAACGTTAAAAAGGTAATTATCCGCACTATGCTTATTTCAGGTGCTTTGTGCGGCGTTACAGGTATGCTTTTGGTTGCAGGTACCAACCACAACATCAACGTAAATATTGTTGGCGGTCAAGGCTTTACTGCAATTCTTATTTCATGGCTTGGTCAGTTTAATCCATTTATTATGGTTATTATGACTGCCATTGTAATTTTCCTTCGCTTAGGTGTAGCCAAGGTTGCAGACACAGCCTTGCTTAACTCCTCCTTCTCAGAGATTATGATTGGTATCGTGCTTTTGATGCTTGTAGGCTGTGAATTCTTCATTCACTATTCCATCAAGTTTAAGCGTAAAAAGGAGGCAGGCGTATGATTATTCAATTTATTTGTCGCGCTATACTTCTTGGCGTGCCTCTGCTTTACGGCTCAACCGGTGAAATTATAACTGAAAAATCCGGTCACCTTAACCTTGGTATTCCCGGTATTATGTACGTTGGCGCTATAAGCGGTGTTGTAGGCTCATTCCTTTACGAAAACGCCTGTGGCAACGATATTGCCAAGATGAACGTTGCTTTGGCAATTCTTATTCCTTTGCTTTGCGCCGTTGCAGGCGCAGTCCTTATGGGACTTATTTACAGTTTTCTTACCGTTACACTCCGTGCAAATCAGAATGTAACAGGTCTTGCTATTACCACACTTGGCATCGGTCTTGGCAATTTCCTTGGCGCATCCCTTATCAATCTTACCAACAGTGAGTTGCCCTCTATTGCACTTACTAAAACAAGTTCGTTTTTCTCGGCAAAACTTCCCTTTGCAGAGGATTTGGGTTGGTTTGGTGAACTTTTTCTTTCTCACGATTTCTTAACCTATCTTGCAGTTGTAATTGCCATAGTTACATCGGTTGTGCTTAATCGCACCCGTGTGGGTCTTAATCTTCGCGCAGTTGGTGAAAATCCTGCCACCGCCGATGCGGCAGGCGTAAACGTAACAAGATATAAGTATGTTGCAACCTGTATTGGCAGTGCTATTGCAGGACTTGGCGGACTTCAGTACGTTATGGCATACGCAAGCGGAGTTTGGTCAAACAACGCTTTCGGTGATCGCGGTTGGATGGCGATTGCACTGGTTATCTTTGCATTGTGGAAGCCTTCTATGGCAATTGTTGGCTCCTTTGTATTCGGCGCCCTCTGTAATGCAAATAACTACATTCAGGGTCTTGGTACCGAAACACAGGAACTTTTCAAGATGCTTCCTTATGTTGTAACAATAGTTGTTCTTATTATTACAAGTATGCGTAAAAAACGCGAGCATCAACCTCCCGAAAGTTTGGGCTTGCCCTATTTCCGTGAAGAAAGATAATGAATTAAAAAGCGGTCAAAATTTGACCGCTTTTTCTTTACTTTAAAATGTGCGTATGGTATAATAACTATGTATTTACATAACTAGAGTTAGCGCCATTAGTTCAAGGGCAGGTGGGTAAATCTGCTCTATCTGTGTTGGCGGCAAAGGGTTAATTCCTTTGCCCAATTCAACGGTGAAACCGGGCTTTCCAAATTGGTCAATAAACCAATCCTTAAATCCACCGTGGGACGCAGTGCCAACAGGGTCTGCCATCTTGTAACCTGATGATGCTGCAAGGATTTTTGCCATCCGTTCTGATTGTGGTGGGGTTTTGTCACCATACCGCCAATAGATTTCTTCTCCTTGTGTGTGCAACGCCATAACCTGCTCTATGTTAACCCGTCGGCAAAGATTTGCCAGCGCCACTGTTTCAGGCTCGCTTTCAGGTCGGCATCCGCCATAGCGAGAGGGGGCAGGTCCAAATATACCTTGCTCCTCTTCTATTAGTTTCAGTTGATGCCACCCTGCATTAAAGTTGTGATTGATGTCAACTCCTCTTCCGTTGGCATTCCAATCTTCAAAGTGGCCGCCGCACAATCTTTTAATACGCGGAGCGTGGCTAAGGCAGGCTTTTTCACCGTGAATAGCAATGTCGCACCCGTCAGGGTTGACCATTGGCACAACTATAAGTCCGCGCTCTTTTAAAACTCTGCGAATAGGTATGCCTGTCAGGTCGGTATTCATTACAATGCTGTTGCACAAATCCTCAACAAATCGTAATGCAATGGCAGAGGTAATGCGCTCTTTACCGTGAAATGCGGCGGCAATCAAAACATAGCGCTTGCATTTGCCAAGCCTAAGGGCAAGCAACTCCTTACCCATAAAACTTTTTCCGATTCTTGCAAGGGATAAAAAAGGATATTTTCCAATCAAGGCGTAAATTTCACGCCGTAAAACGCTATAATCCTGTTCAACTGTTTCTATGATGTGACCCATATTTTTCACTCCTTAAAACAGTTTATGCAGACTTAATAAAAATAAGAACAAAGGAAATTTATATGGATATGATTGAACGTACTACTGCCACCGAATATAAGTTTAAAGGCAGAATATTAAATACCCGTGTTGATGATGTGCTTTTACCCGACGGCAGTGAAAGCAAGCGAGAAATAATCGAGCACAGTGGGGGTGTGGGTGTAATTGCCCTTACCGATGATAACTGCATATGCCTTGTGCGGCAGTACCGTTACCCATATGGCGAGGTTATCTACGAAATTCCCGCAGGCAAACTGGAAATGGGGGAAGAACCTCTCACTTGCGGTAAGCGTGAACTTAGTGAGGAAGCAGGCTATACCGCAGAAAAGTGGCAAAGTTTAGGGGTTATCTATCCTACTCCTGCATATTGCAGTGAGAAAATACATGTTTTCCTTGCTACCGGGTTAACAAAAGGAAATGTTCACCTTGACCAAGGTGAATTTGTTGAAAATACAACCCTACCTTTAAAAAAGGCTGTGCAAATGGTTATGTCAGGTGAAATCAAAGATGCAAAAACTCAAATAGCCATACTTAAAGTTTTAGCAATGAGGGAGGCAGAGCAAATATGAAAAGAATAATATCCTTGATTTTAGTGATTTTAATCGCTGTAAGCCTTGCCTCTTGCAACGCACAGGTTGAAAATGGCGGCAAACCTACACCCGACAAGGTAACGTCGGGAAAATATGAAGCAGACCCCGAAGAAATTGTGCTTTACAGAATCGACGAAAAAAGCGCCAACGAACTGCTTGGTGAACTTACACCCATAATCAGTCAGATGGCAATTAAGGTGTACGACAGTGACCTTATTTACTTTAAAAAGATAGTTAACTATCTGTCACAGTTTAATGATTATCAGGGTGACCTGGCTCAGTATATGCATTCGGTGGAACTCCTTTGCGATGCTTATTATGATATGTATGTGCTTAACTGCACCGCAAAAGAGGTGAAAGAGCAAATAGACGGATATTTTGACTCATACTACAAACTGTCAGAGGATTTTAAAAGTCAGTATTCACCCTTTGAAGCCTCTGATTTGTATTCAATATCCAGCCGTATAGGAATACTAGTGGAAGAGATGTTGGTATCAAGTGAAGAAACCTCGTCAACCCAGCCTCAACCCCAAAACGAAACTTCATCAGCGGTATCGCCAAACTGAAAAGAGGGTATAATCCCTTTTGTTGACAACATAATAATATCGTGATAAAATATAAAAGAAGCGGGTGCTTCAATAAAATATAAAGGACTGATTTTATGCCATTTATTATTGCAGGTATTGTTGTAGTAGTGATAATACTTTGTTTAAGAGTAGTACCACAAGCAACCGAGTATGTTATTGAACGTTTGGGTAAATATCAAAAGACCTGGAGTGCAGGCTTGCATTTTCTTATTCCTGTTATTGACCGTGTTTCAAAGCGCGTAACCCTTAAAGAACAGGTTCTTGACTCACCTCCACAGCCCGTTATTACCAAAGATAACGTTACAATGCAAATTGATACCGTTGTTTATTTCAAGGTGTTTGATGCCAAACTTTTCACCTATGGCGCAGTTAATCCTATCAGTGCCTTGTCAAATTTGACTGCTACCACCTTGCGTAATATTGTTGGTGAACTTGAGCTTGACGATACATTGACCTCACGCGATACTATCAATGGCAAAATGACCGAAATACTTGACTGTGCAACTGACCAGTGGGGTATTAAGGTCAACCGTGTTGAACTTAAGAATATTATTCCCCCTTCAGAAATTCAAAATGCAATGGAAAAGCAAATGAAGGCAGAACGTGACCGCCGCGAAACCTTGCTTGAGGCAGAGGGTCACAAAGCCGCCGTTATCACTCGTGCAGAGGGTGACAAGCAGGCTATGATTCTTGCCGCAGAGGGTGAGCGCGACGCTCGCATTGCTCGTGCAGAGGGTGAGGCAAAGGCTATTCTTCTTGCTAAACAGGCAGAGGCAGACGGACTTGCCGCTCTTAAGAGTGCAGGTGCCGATATGGCAGTGCTTGAACTGAAAAAGTACGAGGCTTTGATTGAGGTAGCTAACGGCACCGCATCAAAGATTATAATCCCCACCGACGTTGTTAATCTTACAAGAGATAATGTGGTATTCTCCGAAACCACAGGCCTTGGCGACTCAACTGATGCCGCACCTAAAACTCCCGAAAAAAAGAAAAAAGACCCTTGCTGTGACTGATTTTAAATCCCCCTCTGTTTGAGGGGGATTTTTAATGAACAAGGAATATTGAATAATAAAAAATGTCGGTATGTCCCGTTGGGACAATTAAAATTGTAGGGGTCGGCGCTTGTCGACGACCTATTGAATTCGCCATTTGCCAAGTTTGTGCCTGTAGGGAAGGCGCTCCGCCTTTCTCTTTTTATCCAAAACAAAAAATGCTATCGGTCAAAGACCGATAGCATTTTTAAACTCTTTACTTAATTATTGCTCTGTGGAAGACCTTTTTACCCTTGCGGATTTTAACGCCCTCTACCAACGCAGCCTTGCTAACAACAAGGTCGTGAGCCTCTACCTTTTGCTCGTCAAGGGTAACACCGCCCTGCTGAATAAGACGGCGAGCCTCACCCTTACTGGGAGTAAGATTGCACATCATAAGCAGGTCAATGATACCAATGCCGTCCTCACTAATATCGTCGGCGTTAATTTCGGTGGTGGGCATATTGCTATCGTCGCCGCCGCCTGCAAACAGGGCGTGAGATGCAGTCTTTGCCTTTTCAGCCTCTTCCTCGCCGTGAACAAGAGCGGTAAGCTCGTATGCAAGCAACTCTTTCTTTTCGTTAATGCGAGAGCCGTCCCAATCTTCCATCTTTTCGATTTCTTCAATGGGGATAAAGGTGAGCATGCGAATGCACTTCATAACGTCGGCATCGTTAACGTTGCGCCAATACTGGAAAAACTCAAAAGGAGTAGTCTTGTTGGGGTCAAGCCAAACGGCGCCGTTGGCAGTTTTACCCATCTTTTTACCCTCACTGTTCATAAGCAGGGTAATAGTCATTGCATAGGCATCGTGACCTGTCTTTTTACGGATGAGTTCGGTACCGCCAAGCATATTGCTCCACTGGTCGTCACCGCCGAACTGCATGTTGCAGCCGTAGTTGTTGTGCAAATGATAGAAGTCGTAAGACTGCATAATCATATAGTTAAACTCAAGGAAACTAAGACCTTTTCCCATACGCTGCTTATAGCACTCGGCACGAAGCATATTGTTAACCGAGAAACAAGCACCAACATCACGAAGCAACTCAATATAGTTAAGCTTTAAAAGCCAATCGGCATTGTTAACCATAATCGCTTTATCTTCGCCAAACTCAATAAAACGTTCCATCTGTTTTCTGAAGCAGTCACAGTTGTGTTGAATGGTTTCAGGTGTCATCATAGAGCGCATATCGGTTCTGCCTGAGGGGTCACCGATATAACCTGTGCCGCCACCGATAAGAACAACCGGCTTGTTGCCAGCCATCTGCAAACGTTTCATAAGGCAAAGAGCCATAAAGTGACCAACGTGCAGTGAGTCGGCAGTGGGGTCAAAACCAATGTAAAAACGTGCGCCGCCGTTGTTTATAAGTTCTCTGATTTCGGGCTCATCGGTAACCTGAGCAATCAGACCTCTTGCTTTAAGTTCTTCATATATCTGCATTTTGAAATCCTCCTAAAAGGTTATTTGTATTTAATTAGGCTTTAACATCGGGATTTAAGTTTCTTAATTTTTGAAACATATCAACATCTCCGTGTTTCAACAAATACACATACATAATAACACAATAAGCGGCGGTATACAACTAAAAAATTAACCAAAACCATGACTTTTTTGCCTGTTTTTTGCAAAAAATAGTTGCAGAGGTGGCAAAAATGAAAAAAAGAATGTTGGCAATTGTCCTTACTGTCACAATATTGCTTGGCGTGTCGGCATATCGGGTTGGCAGTATTACATTGGGACTTACAAAAGCGGTGTCTACGAGTAGCGGAAGTTACACCTTAACTGTGATAACCCCCCGAGGCACCCTTTACGACTGCAATATGAACAAAATTACCAACACCGCATCCAAAAGGGTGGCGGTGCTTATTCCTACTACCGATACAGTTGCCGATGTTACCAATCAGTTGGGTGACGAGGCAAAAAGCATCCTTGACCGACTGAAATCAGGCAAGCCTATTGTAGCAGAGGTGCCAATTGATTTTATCTGCGAGGACGCCAAAATTTTCACTGTAGATACGGGTATGCCTGATGATTGCCTCGCTCCTCATATTGTAGGCTATCTTGATGTCGATGGCAAAGGCGTGACGGGAATTCAGCGTGCATATGAAAATCTGCTTGGGGAAGCGGCACCGCTAAAAATCACCTATACCGTTGATGCTACAGGCAGAGCGCTGTCGGGTGTTGAGCCAAAAATAGAGGGTGCCCCCCACAGTGAAAAAGGGGTAGTGCTAACTCTTGACTCCCGAATTCAGCGTATCGTCCAGAGTCAAGGCGAAAGCCTTAAAAAAGGCGCCGTCATCGTTATGGAATCGGCAACGGGCAAACTTCGGGGTGTGGCAAGTTTTCCCGACTTTTCACCCGACAAAGTGGGTCAGGTGTTGAACTCTCCTGACGGCGCACTTGTAAACCGCGCTCTGTCCCTTTATAATGTTGGCTCGGTATTTAAACCTTGCGTGTCATTGACGGCACTTAGTATGGGGGTTTCAGACAACTTCGCTCACTCTTGCATAGGATACTCTCTTGTTGGCAGTAATAGGTTTAACTGCAACGCTCTTAACGGTCACGGCACCCTTGATATGACCGATGCTCTTGCCAAATCCTGCAACTGCTATTTTATTGAACTGGGCAAAAAAACAGGTGCAAATGCTCTCTACAACACTTGCATACGGCTTGGATTTAACCGCGCCTATTCTCTTTGTGAGGGCGTAGGCACATCGGCAGGGGTGATTCCAAGTGTGAAAACCTTGTCGGCACAGCCTGCCGCCTTGGCAAATTTCTCCTTCGGACAAGGGGATTTAATGCTCACCCCACTACACATTGCAGTGATGACGGCGGCAATTTCTAATGGCGGATTTTTGGTCACCCCCTCAGTCATTGAGGGCACTACCGACGGAGAAAAAATCACACCTGAAGAACAGGGTGAGCCACGGCGTATTTTAGATTCCAACCTGTGCGAACAGGTGGCAAAAATGATGGTGGCAGTGGTAGAAAATGGAACAGGCAAATCGGCTAAAACCGATTTTGGTGAGGCTGGCGGCAAAACGGCAACCGCCGAAACGGGATGGGTGGTTAACGGCAAAACGGTCACGCAGTCCTGGTTTGCAGGCTTTTGTAATGGCTACACAGTGGTGGTGCTTTGCGAAGACGGAGTATCGGGCTCAGCAGACTGTGCCCCCGTCTTTAAACGGGTATGCGATATGTTGGCAGAAATTTAGGCTAAAGCCTTGACAAAATCGGGGATATGATATAAACTAATCTTGTTAAAATATTAACGGTTGTGACAAAGCAAAAGGTGTTTTGTGTTTTATTAAGAGAGGGCGCAGTTTGGTGCGATGTGCCTATAAGACCGTCACCGTGCCGGCTTTTGAACCTCTGCCCGAAATGGTGGCGTAATCCCTGCGTTAAAGGGGACGAGTGGTCACGCTATGCGTGGCAATTTGGGTGGTACCGCGGTTTACTCCGTCCCTTGTTTTTTGGGGCGGAGTTTATTTATTTTTACGGAGGATTTTACTATGAAATGGACATCCCTTAACGAGTGTAGAGAAAAGTATCTTTCTTTCTTTGAGTCAAAGGAGCATTTGCGTCTGCCAAGCTATTCCCTTGTGCCAAATAACGATAACAGTCTGCTGCTTATCAATTCAGGTATGGCACCTATGAAAAAGTTTTTTACAGGTGAGGTTACACCTCCTCGCAAGCGTGTTACCACCTGTCAAAAGTGCATCCGCACCCCTGATATTGAGCGTGTTGGACATACTGCCCGTCACGGCACCTTCTTTGAAATGCTGGGCAACTTCTCCTTCGGTGATTATTTCAAGCACGAAGCAACCGCTTGGGCTTGGGAGTTTTGCACCAAGGTTATGGAAATTCCCGAAGAATTGCTTTATGTTTCAATTTATGAAGAAGATGATGAAGCGTTTGAAATTTGGACTAAAGAGGTTGGCGTTGACCCATCTCATATGGTGCGCCTCGGCAAAGAGGATAACTTCTGGGAGCATGGCTCAGGTCCTTGCGGCCCATGTTCCGAGATTTATTTTGACCGCGGTGTAAAGCACGGTTGCGGCAAGCCTGACTGTGCCGTTGGTTGCGATTGTGACCGCTTTATCGAAATCTGGAACAACGTTTTCTCACAGTTCAATAACGACGGCAAGGGTAACTATACCGAACTTGCCCAAAAGAATATTGATACAGGTATGGGCCTTGAGCGTCTTGCTTGCGTAATGCAGGATGTTGACAATCTTTTCGAGGTTGATACTGTGCAGAATATTATGAAGCACATCAGCCGCATTTGTGGCGTTACTTACAAGGAAGATGCTAAAAAAGATGTATCCTTGCGCGTTGTAACCGACCATATCCGCTCTACCGTATTTATGATTGGCGACGGCGTAATGCCCTCCAACAACGGCAGAGGATATGTTCTTCGTCGACTTCTTCGTCGCGCTGCCCGTCACGGACGACTCCTTGGCGTTAACCGTCCTTTCCTTAACGAAGTGGTTGAAACAGTAATTACCGAAAACGAGGGCGCTTATCCCGAACTTCGTGAAAAGCAGGAACTTATCACCAAGGTTATCTCAGTTGAGGAAGAGGCATTTGCCCGTACTGTTGACCAAGGTATGCAGATTCTTGACAGTTTTGTAGAAAACGGTGGCGGCAAACTTTCAGGTGAAGAGGCATTTAAATTGCAGGATACCTACGGTTTTCCCATTGACCTGACTGTTGAAATTCTTGCCGACCGCGGTGTAGAGGTAGATGTGGATTCATTCCGTCAGATTTATGACCAGTATCGCAAGGATACCCGTGCCGCCCGTAAAAATGCAGGTGCAGATGCTTGGAAGGGCGAGCAAAATCTTCTTGCTGAGTTACCTGCAACCAATTTTGTAGGATATACCGACCTTTCATGCGAGGGCAAGGTGCTTGGTATCGTCTGCGAGGACGAGACTGCAGTTGCCGCAAGTGAGGGCCAAAGCGCAGTTGTTGCACTTGATACAACCTGTTTCTATGCCGAAAGCGGCGGTCAGGTTGGTGACACAGGTGTTATTGTTGGTGAGGGCTTTGAATTTGCCGTTACCGATACTCAAAAAACCAACGAGGGCGTTTATATGCATATGGGTAAGGTGACAAAGGGCACCTTATCACGGGATGCAGTTGTTACCGCAAAGGTTGATGCCGACCGCCGTATGTCTATTATGCGCAACCACACTGCCGCTCACTTGCTTCAGGCGGCACTTCGTCAGGTGCTTGGCACCCACGTAGAGCAGGCAGGTCAGCTTGTAACTGCCGACAGTGTCCGCTTTGACTTTACTCATTTCTCTGCAATGACTGCTGAGCAGATTGCACAGACCGAGGCTATTGTAAACAATGCAATTCTCAGCGGTGCTCTTGTAACAATGACCGAAATGCCCATTGAAGAAGCCAAGAAACTTGGCGCAATGGCTCTGTTCGGTGAAAAGTACGGCGATACAGTCCGTGTTGTAAATGCCGACGGATATTCAGTTGAATTCTGCGGCGGTACTCACGTTGACTCTACCTCAAAACTTGGACTTTTCCGCATCGTTTCTGAGGGTAGCGTAGCCGCAGGTGTGCGCCGTATAGAAGGTGTAACAGGTACAGGACTTCTTAAACTTATGCAAACTACCGATAACACACTTGCACAGGCAGTTGCAGTTGCAAAGGTAAGCAAGGCAAACGAGCTTGCCGACCGTATTTCCGCAATCCTTGCCGAGTCAAAGAGCAAGGATGCTGAGATTGACCGTCTGAACGCTCAACTTGCATCGGGCAAATTTGATACTCTTATGGCATCTGCCGAGCAAATCGGTGCAGTACGCGTTGTTTCCTCTGTTTTCTGGGGTGGAGATATGCGTGCCGCTTGCGATGTCGTTAAGGATAAATACAGTGATGTAGTAATGGTGCTTGCCGATGTTGGCGAGGGCAAGGTTACCTTTGCCACCGCTTGCGGTAAGGATGCTGTAAGTGCCGGCGCTCATGCAGGAAATATTGTTCGCGAAATAGCTAAGATTGCCGGCGGTAACGGTGGCGGTAAGCCCGATATGGCTATGGCAGGCGGTAAGGATGTTACCAAGGTAAACGAGGCTCTTGGTGCCCTTGGCGGTATTGTAAGCAACCTTCTTAAATAAACAAAAGGAGTAATTTTTATGGATTGCCTTTTTTGTAAAATCGCGTCAGGGGAAATTCCCTCAACCGAAATTTATTCAGACAACAAGGTTTATGCCTTCAAAGACATTGACCCACAGGCACCTTTTCACGCTATTATCATTCCCCGCAACCATATAAGCGGTGCCGATAAAATTGACAGTTCAAATTCAAGCGATATTGCCGCCGTTTTTGAAGCGGTTGCAAAAATTGCCGCTGATCAAAATCTTGATAAAGGCTTCCGCGTAGTTAACAACTGCGGTGAGGATGGCGGTCAAACTGTGGGACATATTCATTTTCATTTGCTTGCAAGACGAAATCTTGCTTGGCCTCCCGGTTAAATATTGATATATTGAAAAAAGGAGATGCAAAAATGAGACCTACATATAAAATCAATATCGCAGGTGTTGAAAGGGAATTACCCTTATACGCTGTTAGTGATAAACTTGATATTGCCGCATTCATTCTTTTTGGGGATGTAGAGGTCACCGTTGCGGCGGCAGAGGCACTGCTTGAAAAAGCCCCCGAGTTTGACTACATTCTCACTCCCGAGGCAAAAAGCATACCCTTGGCATACGAGATGGCCCGTCAGTGCGGCAAGCCTTATGTGGTTGCTCGCAAGGGCGTCAAGGTGTATATGGGTGAGCCTGTCAAGGCTACCGTTCATTCAATCACCACTCAAAAAGAGCAAACTCTCTATCTTGGTGAGGATGAGTGCCGTCTTATTAAGGGTAAAAAGGTGCTTATTGTTGACGATGTTGTATCCACAGGTGAATCTCTTGTTGCTATCCGCAAACTTGTGGAGGCGGCAGGTGCCATTGAGGCGGCAACTTGCGCCGTATTGGCAGAGGGTGACGCTTCCGAGAGGGATGATATTATAACTTTGGGCTCCATTCCTCTGTTCTTTAAATGAGGTCTTTGCCTGCTGCGGCAATAGGATTTCCTATGTTGTTAACGCTTATGGTCGTTGCGGCCCTTGGTTATTCAAGGGGTGTGACCGTAAGCGTTTTGCTTTTTGCCTCAGCGGCGGTAGTAGGGATTATAGGAATAATAAGATGTGTCTGCTACAAAGAAAGCGGATATTTAATAGTAGTTATAGCACTTTTTATGAGTGCAATTTTTGCGTTCAATTTTACAACCCAACTAAGAAACAATGCCAAACTTGCCGCTCGTTATGACGGCACAGAAGGGTATGCAAAAGGCACAGTTGTCGATATCCCCGGTTATGATGGCACCTATCGGTATGTTATAAAATGTGATGACGGATTCACCTTTCTGCTTAACACTTCAGCTCAAACAACAGCCCAAATGTATGACCGCTTTGAAGGTTATGTAAGCTTTTGCGCATCGTCGGAAATAACTATCGAGGAACCCATACAGGCATATAGCCGTATTGAAGATGTTCGCTTTAGCCCAACATATAAAAAGGGACTTCAGGGTGTTGTTTACAATATACGAAGCAAGGCTATCCAAATGATAGATAGTTATATGCCTCGTCAGGCAGGCGCACTTGTAAAAGGAGTGCTGCTTGGCGATGAGGCGGCATTCAGTATTCATTTAGAGCAAGATTTCACTATAACGGGTCTTGCTCATCTGCTTGTGGTGTCAGGTTCCCATCTGTCAATGTTTGTGGTAGTTATGCTTTTGTTTCTGCCACTTGGAATTAACAGACGGCGCTTGGCGTGGACTCTGATTTTTCCAATGATATTTTATATGATGCTTTGCGGGATGGGTCCCTCGGTAGTAAGGGCAGGCATATGCTCGGCAATTTTTGTTCTTAGTTATTCTGTATCAAGAGAAGTGCAACCTTTAAATTCATTGGGTGTATCGGCAATAATTGTGTGTATCTTTTGGCCTCAAGGAGCAGTCAGTCTTGGCTATTTATTATCTTTTTACTCAACTCTTGGCGCAATACTCTTTTACCACCCTATTTGTTCAATTGTTCGTCACACAAAACTGCCCAAACTCATTAAAATTGTACTTAAACCGGTGGTTTTAACCTCAACTGCCCAACTTTTCATAACCCCCATCATTTTAGTCGGTTACAGTCGTATAACACCTATTGCTGTGCTTTCCAACCTAATTATAGGAGGGATGGTGAGTGCTTTGGTGGCAATTAGCGCGGTAGCGGTGGTTTTATCATTAACAGTGATAGCCGGACCGTTTGCATATCCGCTTTGTTTTGGGGCAGAAATCATATCCACCCTTTGCATAAAAATAGTTGATTTTATGTCAAAACTTAGCAATGCCAATGTGGTAGTTTCCACAGGCGAGATAGTCTTTGCAATGAGTATTATAGCCTGTGGCGCGCTTATGGTATTGTTGTCCCAAAAACCGAAACTGATGAAGTCTGGTGCTCTTGTAATAATTGCAGGAGTTATAACTCTGACGGCATTTACCTATATTGCGACCGAGCGCGTTGTGGTTAACAAAATCGGCCAAAACTGTGTTGTTATAAGGTACAAAAGTCACGCCGTCACTGTGGGATATACTAACTCACCCAAAGAAAATGTGTTTATGACTAATGCCGTATATGCCTCAGGTGACAAATCAACCGACATACTTGCTCTGCACAACTGCGATTTGCAAATTGCTCAGTATGGTGCCGCTACCCACAAAGCCGATAGGGTGCTAATCCAAAAAGGCACAACAGTAAAGGATGTACCTTATGTGCAGGTAGAAGGCAAAAGGGTTATTAAAGTAGCAGATGACTTTACCGTAACGGCAGGGGATGGCTACACCTGTGCAGATATGGATGGCATCCGTGTGGCAGTGGCAGAAGAGGGTACCAACCTTAACGAAATAGGAAAGGTCGACTGCATTATAGCCAAAGGGGAGTGTAAAGGTCAAAGCAAAAACTGGGTTACTTTTGACAATATAAATGGACTTGCTATCGGTGACGGAAAGGTGTATAATGCTAATGAAACCGAAAGGTTTGAATTTGCGATTGACCGAATATTCGGAATAGTACAGTAGGGGGTGAAGTGATGCCTGAAATTAACGAAAGAGATGTGGCGCAGTCCATAAAAACCGGCAAATTTGAGCCGATTTATCTTTTTTACGGTGAGGAAGATTATCTTAAGCGTGTTTATGTTGAGCGTATTATAAACGCCGCCGTAACCGATTTTGGCGAGGCTAATATCCACCGATTAGACGGCACCGCTTCCGCAGACGATATTACCTCTGCCGCCGATGCTATTCCTATGATGAGTGAGTATTCCTGTGTTGTTGTCAGTGACTATGCCTTTGCCTCATTGACCGAGCTTCAGTATAAACAGTTCAAGGCAGTAATCGAGCAACCAAACGAGTGTTGCGTGCTCATTTTTACCTACGAGTCGGCACTGCCCAAGCCAAAAAGTGACAAAGGCAAGGAGCTGTTTAACTTGCTTTTGAAAAGGGCGCAAACAGTTAATTTTGCCCACAAAACTGAAAAGGAATTGGCAGATGCTATTATTCGCCGTGCCGCAAAACGAAACATAAATCTGCAACCTACCGTTGCAAAGGGCATTGTTCAACGTTGCGGTGAAAATCTTGAAAATTTGCTTAACGAAACGGACAAACTGTGCGACTATGTTGGCAAGGACGCCGCAGTCACAATGGCAGATGTAGATTTGATTTGCTCCAAAACGGTTGAAGCATCATCCTTTGACCTTGCCGATGCCGTTTGCGCAGGCAATAGTGATTTGGCACTATCTATTTGTGCCGACCTTTTTGAAGCCCGCACTGAACCGCTTCTTATCTTAGGTGCCTTGTCGGGCGTGTTTGTGGATATATACCGCGTCAAATTAGGCGAGGCAGAGGGTATGCGCACCGACGATTTAGCCACTGCTTTTGGCTATGGCAAGGCGGCATTCAAGTTGCGCCGTGCCGCACAGTCAGGTAAGCGTATGAGCCAAGGCTCTGTCCAAAAAGCCCTTGAGATATTGCGCCGCACCGACTTAAGCCTCAAAGGTAGCCGCACCGACCCCAAAACAATTATGGAGCGTTGCCTTGTTGACCTTATACGCACCGTATCGGGAAGTCAGTTATGATTAAGATAAATCAGGTTATAGTGGTTGAGGGAAAGTATGATAAAATCAAACTTTCAGGCTTTATTGACGGGCTTATAATCACCACAGAGGGTTTCGGCGTATTTAAAGATAAGGAAAAATTAGAGCTTATTCGCCTTATGGCAAAAAAACGCGGCATTATTCTGATGACCGATTCCGATTCGGCAGGCTTTATAATCCGCAACTTTTTGTCACAAGCGGTTAAAGAGGGGCAGGTTACCCACGTCTATATCCCTGAAATTGCAGGTAAAGAGCGCCGTAAAGACACCGCCTCTGCCGACGGCCTTTTGGGTGTAGAGGGAGTAACTGAGCATATTATAATCGATGCTCTTGCAAAAGCAGGCATAACACAGGGGGCAAAGGATGATTTCATCCCCGTCACCAAACTGCAAATGTATGATGACGGATTCTACGGCAAACAAAATTCTGCCGCTTTAAGAACCGCTCTTTGCAAGGAATTAGGTCTGCCAAGCCGTATATCGTCCAATATGTTGCCTCGCGTAATAAGTGATGTTTACGGTGAAAAAGAGTACAAAAAGGCGGTAAATGCTATTTTTAGCAAAAAAACCGAACAAAATTAACATTTACTCTTGACAACGTATAGTACCAAAATGTATAATGAGATGTATTTATTATAAGTTTCGGGCAAATAAGTGTCCGAACCTTCGCTAATTACGGAGGGAGGGAATTCCAGATGAGTCAGGTGCGTTTAAAAGAAAACGAAAGCCTGGAGAATGCGCTTCGCAGGTTCAAAAGAGCAACCCAAAGAGATGGCGTAATTCAAGAGGTTCGTAAGAGAGAGCACTACGAAAAACCTTCCGTCAGACGCAAAAAGAAGTCGGAGGCTGCTCGTAAGCGCAAGTTCCGCTGATTTCGCAAGGCGGCTGTCGGCAACGGTGTGCCGCAACGAAAACGAACTAAAAAGGATATGGCAAATTTATTTGCCATATCCTTTTCTCATTGATTAGTGTTTTTTAGTAAATTAAAACAAGGGACGGTTTCCCCGTCTCCCGTTTTATTGACAATCTTAAAGAACTGATATATAATAACTTATCCATAAAATCAAGGAGAAGATATGTTTTCAAATACTAAATTAACCAACCGCAAATACTTTTTGATTGCAGGACTTATTGCAATGCTTTTTGCAGGGGTAATATATGCTTGGTCTATACTAAAAGTCCCATTTAAAACAGAACTTGGTTTTGCCGATTCACAGTTGTCTCTTTGCTTTACATTTACAATGTGTACCTTTTGTCTTGGTGCATTTTTCGGAAGCAAACTTTACAAAAAAATCGGCGTTACACCTGCCTGTGTGTTTGCAGGCGCACTTTCGGGCTTAGGCTTCTTCCTTACGGGTTGTGTACCCCTTAATTCTGTACTCCTTTATGTTTTTTACGCTCTTTTTGCAGGCTCCGGCATCGGTATTGCCTATAATGTTATTATCTCGGTGGTTAACTCTTGGTATCCCGATAAAAAGGGCTTTTCATCGGGCGTGTTGCTTATGGGATTTGGTGCCAGCACCCTTATTCTCGGAAATGTTATTGACCTGCTTTTTAAGGCGGATGGTGTGGGCTACAAGGCTACATATATGGTACTTGGTGCCGTCATCGCTGTAGTCATAATCGGTGCAGGCATTATTATAAAAGCCCCAAGCGCCGAAGTTATATTCCCCGAAAACAAAAGTGTTAAAAAGGCTAACAAAGAGTCCTTTGAGGCAACCGATTTCGCTACTGCACAAATGATAAAACGCTTTACATTTTGGCGCGCATTTATCCTTTTGGTATTCCTTACCGCCGTTGGCAACTCGGTTATAAGTTTTGCCCGCGACCTTGTTTTATCGGTAGGAGCAACTGACTCCTGGGCGGCAACCCTTGTGGGTGTGCTTGCGGTGTGCAACGGTCTTGGCAGAATAATTACAGGTGTGCTTTTTGACAATGTGGGCAGACGCCTTACAATGCTTTTTTCCAATCTGCTTACCATATTTGCGGCGCTCATAACCCTTGTGTCTATAATGCTTGGCTCGTTGCTAGTTTGCATTGTGGGACTGTGCCTGACAGGACTTTCTTATGGCTCTTGCCCCACTGTTTGTTCAGCATTTGTATCCTCTTTTTACGGAACAAAGCACTTTGCTACCAACTTCAGCATTATCAATTTTAATCTTATTGCCGCATCCTTTATTGCCACCTTAAGCAGCAACTTGATGTCAATAAGCGGCGGATATACACTGCCTTTTATAGTGTTGCTCAGCATATCTCTTGTGGCACTTATTCTTAATTTCACAATCAAAAAACCATAACTAGAGCCGCCGAATTTTCGGCGGCTTTTGCTATGTGTTTACAACGAAAATAAATATTGTATTTGTTGTATATATTTGGTATAATATAAAATGGTATTTTGCAATATTTCAAATGAAAGGATAGTGCAACCTATGTACTACAAACTTGAAAATTTTTACAACAGCATTAAGGGCAAAAAAATTGCCTTTTGCGGTGTGGGTATCAGCAACCTGCCCCTTATATATAAATTCAAAAATATCGGTGCCGATGTCTATGCTTGTGACCGTCGCACAGAGGAGCAATTGGGCACCACTGCTGACGAACTTAAAAAAGCAGGTATAGGTCTGATTCTTGGCAACGACTACCTTAAAAATTTAGATGTGGATATTATCTTCCGCACCCCCGGTATGAACTTCTTCCTGCCCGAACTTGTTGAGGCAAGGCGCCGCGGCATAGTTGTCACTTCCGAGATGGAGGTTTTCTTTGACCTTTGTCCCTGCAAACTTTTTGCAGTAACCGGCTCTGACGGTAAGACTACTACTACCACCCTTATTGCAAAAATGCTCGAAACTCAGGGTTATAAAGTTCACCTTGGCGGTAATATAGGCAGGCCTCTGCTTCCCATAATTGATGAAATTGACGCTGACGATTGCGCCGTGGTTGAACTGTCATCATTCCAACTTATATCAATGCGCAAAAGCCCTAATGTAAGCGTTATCACCAATGTGGCACCCAACCACCTTGATGTGCATAAAACAATGGATGAATACATCTCTGCTAAGCGCAATATTATGATTCATCAAAATGCATTTTCCCGCACAGTGCTTAATGCCGATAACGAAATTACCGCAGGCTTTGAAAAGGATGTTCGCGGTCAGACAGTGACTTTCAGTTACCATCACCCCGTTGAAAACGGCGCATACTACGGTGCCGACGGTATGCTCTATATGGCAGAGAAAAAAGGCAACATTCCCGTTATGCACCGCAGTGATATTAAGGTGCTTGGGGAACATAATGTTGAGAATTTCCTTGCCGCTATTTCGGCAGTGTGGGGTTATGTTACTCCCGAAAATATCGTAAAGACTGCCCGTGAATTCAACGGCGTCGAGCATCGTATTGAATTTGTCCGTGAACTTGACGGTGTGCGCTACTATAACGACTCGATTGCTACAAGTCCCACCCGTACTATTGCAGGACTTGCCGCCTTTGACCGCAAGGTAATACTTCTTGCAGGCGGCTACGACAAACACATCCCCTTTGAGCCCCTTGCTCCTCATATTATCGAAAAAGTGGGCACCCTTATTCTTACAGGTACCACTGCCGATAAGATAGAGGCGGTTGTCCGTGCAGACGAGGGCTTTGCCGACTCAGGCGTACAGATTATCCGTGCCGAAAATATGGCGGATGCTGTAGCAAAAGCCCACAGTGTTGCAACGGCAGGGGATATAGTTACCCTCAGTCCTGCATGTGCAAGTTTTGATGCTTACTCTAACTTTGAACTCAGAGGCAAACACTTTAAAGAGATTGTAAACGCTTTATAATAAGGTGATAAAATGACTTTAAAAGAAATGATTTTTGCATTATCCTCAGCAAAAGGGGTAACAGGTCTTGACGGCGCATTAACCGTTGCCGAAGATTTACTTTCTCCTTTGGGTGAGGTTGCAACCGATAACGCAGGGGGTATAACCTGTACAATCGGAAAGGGCACTCGCCGTGTGATGCTTGATGCCCATATTGACGAAATCGGCTTTGTTGCTACTGCTATTGAGGATGGTTTTATCCGTGTGGGCAAGTGCGGTGGCATAGATGCAAGAACGGTTATCGGTCAAAGGGTGACTGTTCACGGCAAAAAGGATATTTCTGGTGTGGTGTCATCAATGCCTCCCCACCTTAAAAAAGAGTCAACCGATGCTCCTAAAATCGAGGAGCTTGTAATTGATTGCGGTCTGCCTGTTGAAACAGTTAATGATATTGTTTGCACAGGTGACAGAATCAGTTTTGATTGCGAGCCTGCAGAACTTCTTAACGGCAGAATCACAGGCAAATCTTTGGATAACCGAGTTGGCGTTGCCGCAATAATCGAGGCGGCAAAGAAAATCGCACAGAAAAATGCAGATATTACCCTTATTTTATCTCTTTCCGCACAAGAGGAATTGGGACTAAGAGGCGCCCGTACTGCTACCTATGCCCTTAAACCACACGAGGCAATTGTTGTTGACGTCTCTTTCGGTGACGGCGCAGGTCTTTCTGACAAAGAGTGTGGAAAACTGGGTGAGGGCGTAATGATTGGCGTATCTCCTATTCTTAATAAGACAATGACTGATAAGATGAAATCCCTTGCCAAAGAGCATAATATTCCCTATCAGATAGAGGCAATGGGTGGCTCAACAGGTACTAATGCCGACGTTGTTACCATCAACTGTGAGGGTGTGCCTACTGCACTTTTGTCTATCCCACTTAGGAATATGCACACTTGTTGCGAGGTTGTGGATATTAAGGATATCGAGAGCACAGTCAGTCTTATCACTGCCTATATTTGCGGAGGTGCGGTATGACAAAAACAGAAATGTATTTAGAAAAACTTTGTCAGTTTTATGCCCCCTCAGGTATGGAAAGCTCAATTACCGAATATATCAAATCGGTTATTGAGCCCTATTGTAAAGAATGTTATGTGGATGCTTTGGGCAACCTTATTGCATTTAAAGAGGGGAAAAACCGAGCAGTCAAAAAGGTGCAACTTGATGCCCATACCGACGAGGTTGGCATTATTATCACCGCCATAAACGGTGACGGCTCCTTGTCGTTTACAACCGTTGGCGGTATAAACTGCGAAAGTCTTGTGTCAAAGCGTGTGATTTTTGGTGACGTTATCGGCGTTGTTCAAACCAAGCCTGTTCATCTGCTTTCCGACTCTGAAAAGAGCAAAATGCCCGAAAAATCCTCTTTGACAATTGATATTGGCGCTACCTCCCGTGAAGATGCCGAGAAACATGTGTCAGCAGGTGATATAGGCACCTTTTATAGCAAATACGAAAAGTTAAGCGACAACACACTCCTTGCCCGTGCTCTTGATGACAGAGTAGGCTGTGCTATTCTTATGACTATGATTACCGAAGACCAACCCTACGATGCCTACTATACCTTTTCCGTACAGGAAGAGATTGGCTGCAGAGGCGCCCGCACCGCCACATATCAGGTAAATCCCGATATTGCCTTAGTGTTAGAAACTACCACCGCCGCCGATATTCCCGATATTTCTCAGGGTCAAAAAGCCTGCTATCTTGGAAAAGGCGCGGCAATATCCTTTATGGATAACGGCACCCTTTATGACCGTGGGCTTTATAAGGCGGTATTCGAAATGGCACAAAATCAGGGTATTAAAGTGCAGACCAAAACCACAGTGAGCGGTGCCAATGATGCCGCCGCAATTCATCAGGTTGGTGACGGAGTGCGTGTCCTTGCTATTTCAACTCCTTGCCGTTATTTGCACTCAAGCGCATGCCTCATAAATCTTGAAGATATGCAGGCGCAACTTGATACAGCCCGTCAAATGCTTGCTCTTTGTGCATCGGGTGAGGTATGATTGAACTGATTGAAACACTGCCAAAAAAAGAGCCAACCTGTGCCGCCGAAATTCGAATTTACTCGCTTTTTAAGGCATATGGCAATAGCGGTTTGGCGTTGTTTTGGCAACAACAAAATGATAATGAAGAAACCGCCGCACTCATTTCAAAAATGGATGGGGCGGTCACCATTTGTGTTTATAACAATGAGGATACAGAGGAAATAGAGCAGTTTATATCAGTGGTTGGGGCACAGTCGGTGCTATCAAATGTGCCGCTTAAACTTGCTAACGAAACAGCGCTTTATCAGTTTTGTTATGCGCCTCAAAATCCCACAAAACTTGAATTTGCTGATTATGATTATAAAGGCGCATACGGTATTATGTCAACCCAATTTACTATGCCGCCTTACGATGTGTGGTACCCCGATATGTGCCACCGAGTGCGGCATAGCGCTGCAGAGCTTGTCAGTGACTTAAGCGCCGCCTTGTGCGGTCTTTATGGTGGAAAGTCAATGCTTATTGTAGGACTATGCTCAATCCCTGAGTGCAAAGGGCAGGGCACAGCCACAAAACTGCTTAAAAAGATTACAAATTCTACCCTCGCAAAAAGCTATTTAGTTTTGGCAGAGGAAGAATTGAAACAGTATTATGTAAACCAAGATTTTGCCCTTTTGGGCAATCACTATACATATGGAGATGTGTAAAATGCAACAACCCTTTTTTAAACTGTCACCCCAACTTGCAACCCTTGATAAACAGGTAATGGAGCAGGTTAAGGAGCAGTTCGCAAAAATCGACCAAATAACCGAATACAACCAACTCAAAATGCTTAATGCTTTTATAAAAAATGGCGTCAGTGAGTCCCATTTCGTTGCCTCAACCGGCTACGGTTACGGCGACAGAGGACGGGAGGTCATTGACCTTGTTGCCGCCGATGCTTTTGGTGCCGAGGCAGCAATTGTACGCCACAATTTTGTAAGCGGCACCCACGCCTTGACCGTAGCACTTTTCGGACTTCTTCGTCCCGGTGACACTATGCTTTGTGTTACAGGCAGACCTTATGACACCTTGCTTGGCGTAATCGGTCTGAATGGTGAGTCTGACGGCTCTCTTAAAGAGTTTGGCATTGGTTACGACGATGTTGCCTTGCTCTCCGACGGTACTGTTGACTATGAGGGGATAGAGGCACGCCTTAAAAAAGGCGGATTTAATATAGTTTACATTCAGCGTTCAAGGGGGTACAGTGTGCGACCCTCTTTGACAGTTGAAGATATTGAAAAAATCACCAAGCTTTCAAAATCTATATGCCCCAATATCCCTGTGGTTGTGGATAACTGCTACGGTGAATTTGTGCAAACAAAGGAGCCTTGCGATGTAGGAGCCGACCTTATAGTTGGCTCGCTTATCAAGAATGTGGGTGGCGGTATCGCATCTACAGGCGGATATATCGCAGGCAGAGCCAACTTGGTTGAAAAATGCTCATACCGACTGACTGTGCCTAATGCAGGCAGTGAAATTGGTGCTACCCTTGGTCATAGCCGCGAACTGTTTATGGGGCTTTTCAATGCTCCCCACTTGACAGGTGAGGCAGTCAAAACGGCGGTATATTCTGCTTGCCTTCTTGAAAAATTAGGCTTTGCCGTATCACCCCGTTGGGATGAGGCAAGAGGGGATATAATTCAGACCTTGACTCTTGGTACCCCTGAACGACTTGTAGCATTTTGCCGAGGTTTGCAAAAAGGAATGCCTGTTGATGCTTTCTTAAGACCTGACCCAAGCGATATGCCCGGCTATGACTGTGATATTATTATGGCTTGTGGAAGTTTCACTTTGGGCGCAACCAGTGAACTGTCGGCAGATGCACCCTTGCGAGAGCCCTATGCGGCTTGGCTGCAAGGCTCCCTCAACTTCCATAGCGGAAAAATGGGTGTGCTTTTGGCAGTTGATTCTTTACTAAATGAATAAGAATAAAAGCCACGATACCTCGTATCGTGGCTTTCGATATATAGAATTATTATAGATCTAATTTAAGGTCGCCCTCTTTAATCCAACCGACTTTACGCATAATCTCGCTAAATATAAGACTAAGAACTGCAGGCATAACAATGCAAAGAGCCAAGATGCCTATCCACATAGACGCACCGCCTTGCATATCAGACAAGATGCCGATAGGACCAACCAATCCGCAAGTACCCATACCTGCGGCGGCACCGGTGCATTCAAGTTTGAATACCATTGTAGAGATGGGGCCTGTAATTGCGGCGGCAAGTGTGGGCGGAATCCAAATTAAAGGACGGCGGCAGATATTACCCATTTGAAGCATAGATGTGCCAAGACCTTGTGCCACAAGACCTGACCACTTGTTTTCTCTGAAACTTATAACGGCAAAGCCCACCATCTGTGCACAGCAGCCAACTGCGGCGGCACCGCCTGCAAGACCGGTAATGCCAATCATAGCGCAAATTGCAGCGCTTGATATAGGCAGGGTAAGGATGATACCAACCACAACGCTGATGATAATACCCATCCAGAATGGCTCAATCTCGGTGGCGGTGTTAACAAAATCGCCAAGGTAATACATACAATAAGCAATAGCAGGGCAACAAAGTTTTGCAATGCCGTAACCTGTAAGGATGGTTACAACGGGTGTGACGATAATATCAACCTTGGTTTCTTTAGATACAAGTTTACCAAACTCGCAGGCAAAAATAACGGCAAAGAATGCGCCTGCAGGGCCTGCGGTGTAGGTAAGGGAGTCGCTAATCTGTGCGCCCAATGAATAGCCGATTGTACCAACAACGGCGCAGGAGTACATAACAAGTGGGGGAGCCTTAAGCGAACTTGCAACGGCAACGCCGATAGCCATACCGGTAGCGGCGGTAGCAAAACCTGCTACCTCTACCAAAAAGGCAACATTTAACTGCTCACCCAAGGTTTTAAGGATGGTGCCAATTAGCAAGGATGCAAAAAGTCCCAAAGCCATAGCGCCCATTGAGTCAATAAAATAGGTTTTCAAGGATAAATTTATATCCTTCTTTTTCAAGAATTCTGCAAATTTCTTCATAACTAACCCTCCTGAATTAACTTTAAGTGCAGTATACTGCAAAAAAATACAGTATGCAAGGCGTTTTGGCAAAATTCGGCAAGACTGACTACAAAGCGGAAAACAGGTCAAAAAATTTGTTAATTTTTTAATTACACTGATAAAAAATTATCAAAGTATAAAAGACAACACCCTATAATATAAATGTATATACATAACTAATAAAAGGGGTATATTTATGAAGGTAAGAACAGTAAATTTACGGCTTTTGCTCACAAGTCTGGCACTGCCGATTTTGGTGGGTATTGCAGGCGCCCTTGTAACTGCATCAGGTATGGATGCTTTTGAATTGCTTACAAAACCGCCGCTTGTACCGCCCGCCTGGGTCTTTTCGGTGGTGTGGACGATTTTGTATATACTGATGGGTGTGGCGGTCTATAATGTGCGTATATCCAACTCGTATAACAAAAGTGAGGCAATGCAGTATTTTTACATACAACTTGCTCTTAACTTTTTGTGGGTGGTAACCTTTTTCCGCTTCGGTTGGCTGTGGGTATCGGTAATAGTTTTGCTTGCGCTTATAGTAGCAATCGCCCTGACAATAAAAAACTTCGGTCAGATTAGTTCCACTGCCGCCCGACTTATGCTGCCCTATCTTTTGTGGTGCCTCTTTGCTCTTTATCTTAATATCGGATATGCAGTATTGAATTAAAAAATGCTCGACTTGATTTCAAGTCGAGCATTTTAACTTTGCTATTAAAGAATAACTTCACCCATCATACCGGGAGTGCAACCTGCGGCATTGGATTCGTCAGTGTCAATATGCATTGCCAAAGCGTAGCTGTCGCTAACACGAACAACAACGTCGCCAAAGGTAAGGCTGCGGCCGTCGGTGTCAACCTTAACGCTTACAATCTGAGTATCCTTAACGCCAAACTCAGCGGCATCGGCAGTGGTCATGTGGATGTGGCGCTTTGCAGAGATAACACCCTCGCTGATTTCAACCTCACCCTTAGGACCGATAAGCTTGCAAGCACCTGAGCCTGCAATATCGCCTGACTCACGAACGGGAGCGGCAACACCGATTGAACGGGCATCGGTCAGTGACAACTCAACCTGAGTAGCGTTGCGGCAGGGACCAAGGATAGAAACGTTTGCCAATTCCTTTTTGCTTCCAACAACGGTAACTCTTTCTTCGCAAGCGAACTGACCGGGCTGAGAAAGCATTTTCTTAACGGTAAGTTCGTAACCCTCACCGAAAAGTATTTCAAGATGCTCTTTAGACACGTGAACGTGTCTTGCAGAGGTTTCAACAAGAACTTTGTTAGCCAAAATAAAAACTTCCTTTCATTTTTGAATGTATTTTAATTTTACAACTATTTGCCTGACTTTGCAACACCTATTTTAAAAAAAGAAAAGAATAAAAGCAAAGAATGATGTTTTTATTCGGAACAGGTGTAAAAACTGCAAAAAGCATTTGCATACGGGGATATAATGTGGTACAATAACAGATATATTATCTTTTTGTGAAAGAAGCGAAAATGATGGATTACAAATTTGCCAATCGAATCTCAACCCTTGCCCCCTCTGCCATTCGTGAAATCTTGAAATATTCTTCAGAGCCGGGTTTTATTTCTCTTGCTGCAGGCAGTCCTGCCTCTGATGCATTTCCCGTTGAGGAAATAGCAAAAATCTCTGCGCAGATTTTTGCCGAAAGACCGATGGAAGCCCTCCACTACTCTGTCAGCGAGGGATACACTCCTTTGCGCGAAACTGTTCGCGACTATATGCGCAAAACTCAAGCTGTGGGCAACGATGATGACAATATTCTTATCACCTCGGGCGCACAGCAGGTAATGGACCTTGCTACCAAGGCAATTTGCAACGAGGGTGATGCCATAATCTGCGAAAGTCCGTCTTTTGTTGGTTCGGTTAACGCTTTCCGTTCTTACGGACTTAACCTTGTAGGTGTACCCATGGAATCTGATGGAATGAATATGGAAGTACTTGAGCAAAAACTCAAAAACACCCCCAATGTTAAACTGATTTATGTTATTCCCAATTTCCAGAACCCCACAGGTTTTTGTATGTCTTATGAAAAGCGTGTGCGTCTTTATGAACTCGCCAAGCAGTATTCTGTGATGATTATTGAGGATAATCCTTACGGTGACATCCGCTTTACAGGTGAGCCAATCCCTGCTATAAAATCAATGGATACCGACGGATTGGTTATCTATGCAGGCTCATTTTCAAAGGTGCTTGCTCCTGCAATGCGTGTGGGCTTTTGTATCGCTCCTGCACCCGTTATTCAAAAAATGGTGGTGTGCAAGCAGGTTAGCGACGTTCACACTCAAATGTGGTCACAGATTATAACTCACGAGTTTATGACCAAGTGTGATTATGCCGCCCACCTTGAAAAAATTCGTGCCATTTACCGCGAAAAAGCAAAAAAAGCACAAGAATTTATCGACAAATATATTGGTGATACCGTCAGTTACGATGCTATTGAGGGCGGCTTGTTCCTTTGGCTCAGACTTCCCGATTCAATCCCCTCTGAGCAGGTTTGCACCGCCGCACTGAAATATAAGGTGGCGGTTGTGCCCGGCTCTGCATTCAGTATCGAGGGTGACGACAAAATCAACTGCATCCGCATCAATTATTCTGCACCAAGCGACGAAAATCTTGAAAAGGGTATTCAGCTCTTGGCGAAAACTTTAGAGGAGTTTAAATAATGGAAAACGTAGAAACTAAAAAAAGAGTATTTAGCGCCATACAGCCCAGCGGTATGCTTACCTTGGGCAACTATTTGGGCGCCCTTAAAAACTGGACTCTTATGCAAGACGAGTTTGAGTGTCTTTATGCCGTTGCCGATTTGCACGCCATCACCGTAAGGCAGGAGCCTGCAAAACTCCGCGAGCAAATCCGCTCTACCTTTGCACTGCTTCTTGCAGTTGGCGTTGACCCCGAAAAAAGCCCTGTATTTTTGCAGTCCCACGTTGCAGAGCATTCTCAGCTTGCTTGGCTTCTTAACTGCTACACCCAATACGGCGAGCTTCAGCGTATGACTCAGTTTAAGGACAAGTCACAAAAGCACGCCGACAATATCAATGCAGGACTTTTTACATATCCTACACTTATGGCGGCAGATATTCTGCTTTACCAAGCTGACTTGGTGCCTATCGGTCAGGACCAAAAACAGCATCTTGAACTAACTCGCAATATTGCTGAGCGCTTTAATATGACCTATTCACCCACTTTTACCATTCCCGAGCCCTATATTCCCAAGGTGTGCGCCCGCGTTATGAGTTTGCAGGACCCCACCAAAAAGATGTCTAAATCGGACGAGAATGTTAACTCTTGGATTGCTATTCTTGATAAGCCCGACGATATTATCCGCAAGGTTAAGCGTGCCGTTACCGATAGCGAGGCTTGTGTACGCTACGGCGAGGGTAAGGATGGAGTTAACAATCTGATGAGCATTTATTCTGCTTGCACAGGTGCTACTTACGAACAGATTGAGGCAGAGTTTGCAGGCAAGGGCTACGGCGACTTTAAGGCAGCCGTTGGCGAGGCGATTGTTGAAACCTTGCGTCCTGTTCAGGAAAGATATAATCAGATTATTACCGACAAGGCATATCTTGAAGAATTGTATGCCAAGGGTGCTGACAGTGCCCGTCACATTGCTCGCAAGACTGTGGCAAAGGTAATGCGCAAAATCGGTTACGTGTAATATGAAAAAAGGTAATTTAAAGCACAACATTTTCTTTGGCGTGCGCATTGCAGCATCCATCGGCGTGATTGTGCTTATGTGGCGTATGTTCAGTATGCCGGGGGAAAAAGAGCATCAATTATATCTGATACTCAGCTTAGTTGTCTTTTTTGCACTACTCACCGCCGTCAACCTGTTGTGGTATTTAAAAAAGGATTAACAAAATAATATAAATTGCACAAAATTATACGGTTACTTTTGTTAAAGTAACCGTATTTTTTTTATAATTACACTAAAAAGCGATTTTTCTTGCATATTTCACATATATTTTATAAAATATCTTGAAATCTTTTGTGCAATATGTTATAATACTAACAATCAAAAGGCACAGACCCTTAATTAAATTTAAGCGGCAACTTAAAAGCCGGAAAGGATATGATTATTATGAAACAGTACACCCCCGAAAAAATCCGTAACATTGCCTTGCTTGGCCACGCCGGCAGTGGCAAGAGCACCTTTGCCGAGGCAGCATTGCTTCTTGGCGGTATGGTTGAGCGTATGGGCAAATCGGTTGACGGCACCTTGTTTATGGATAGCGATGCTGAAGAAAGAAAGCGCAAGGTATCACTTTTTACCTCTGTATGCGCTATGGAGTACGGTGACTGTAAGTATAATCTTATCGACGCACCCGGTCTTTTCGATTTTGCGGCAGGTATGCACGAGGCAGTGCGCGCCGCCGACAGTGCAGTAATAGTCCTTTCAAGCAAATCAGGACTTAATGTTGGTGCACAAAAGGCACACGACCTTTGTGTTAAAAACGGGCTTCCTCACGCCTTTTTCATTGGTAAGTTAGATTCGGCACACGCCGCTTATAATAAAGTTCTTAACAGTTTGACAGGCGCCTTTGGTGCACAGATTTGCCCCGTTATCGCACCTTTCTATGAAGCAGACCATCTTAAAGGCTATGTTGACCTTGTAGCAGGTAAGGCTTATGTATATGCCGACGGCAAGCGTAACGAGGTGCCACTGCCTCTTGACAGTGGCATCGGCGGATTGTTCGATTTGCTTAACGAAGCAGTTGCCTCACAGGACGAGGCTTTGATGGAAAAATATTTCGGTGGCGAAACCTTTACCCCTGAAGAAATTATCGGCGGACTAAGAGCAGGCATCATTTCGGGCGAAATAATCCCTGTTTTTGCCGGCGCACAGCAAATTTGCGAGGGAATGGATCTTACTCTTGATATGATTGCCCGCATTATGCCCTCTGCCACCGATTCTCCCGAATATAAAGAGTCAAACGACACTGCGGCTATCGTTTTCCGCACAGTAGCCGACCCATTTGTTGGCAAACTTTCAATGTTCAAGGTTGTATCGGGCGCAATCGGAGCATCGGCGTCTCTTGTTAACTCTCGCACAGGGGAAGAGATTCGCATAGGCAAGCCTGTGTACCTCCGCGGCGGCAAGCAGGAAGATGCCGACAAGATTGTGGCAGGTGACATCGGCGCAGTTGCAAAACTTGGTGATGTTCGCACGGGTGATACACTTTGCAGTGCTTCTGCAAAGGTAACACTTGAGGGTGTTGATTACCCCAATCCTTGTCTTTCAATGGCAGTTTACGCCGTTAAGAAGGGGGACGAAGAAAAGATTGCAAGCGGCCTTATCCGTATGATAGATGAAGACCCAACTGTTTCATTTGCTCTTAATGAAGAAACGGGCGAGCAGATTTTGTCAGGTATGGGTGAATCCCATCTTGATGTTATTGCAAGCCGTCTGAAGACCAAATTTGCCGCCGAGATGCGACTTGAGATACCACGCGTAGCCTACCGCGAAGCCATCAAGGGCAAGGTTAAGGTTCAAGGCAGACATAAGAAGCAATCGGGCGGTCACGGTCAGTTTGGTGATGTTTGGATTGAGTTTGAGCCCTACGACGGCATTGACTTGCTATTTGAAGAAAAGGTGTTCGGCGGCGCCGTTCCCAAGAATTACTTCCCTGCAGTTGAAAAGGGTCTGCGCGACTCTGCGGTAAGAGGTGTCCTTGCAGGCTATCCCGTTGTTGGACTTAAAGCCACTCTGGTTGACGGCTCATATCACCCCGTTGACTCCTCCGAAATGGCGTTCAAGATGGCGGCCTCCATTGCCTACAAGACAGGTTTGCCTCAAGCAAAACCCGTACTCCTTGAGCCTATCGGCACACTGAATGTTATTGTGCCCGATGACTTGATGGGTGATGCCATAGGCGATATAAATAAGCGCCGCGGCAGAGTGCTCGGTATGAATCCTCAGGGCAATAAACTGACCGAGGTTGTGGCAGAAGTACCAATGGGCGAAATGCACGACTTCTCAACTGCAATGCGCTCCATCACTCAGGGCAGAGCAGAGTTCACTCTTGCATTTGAAAGATATGAGGAAATGCCCTCACAGCTTGCTCAAAAGGTAATCGACACCGCAAAAATAGACGAAGAGTAAATATAAAATAATCTTGTATGGGAGGGCCTCTGTGCCCTCCCTTTTTTATTTAATGAATAATTGCAGTAAACGGTTTGAAAGCCTCTCCCAATGGAAAAGGTGGTGGCGCAGCCGACGGAGAGGGTGTGAAGATGCTTGCTCCTTTCGCGCAATATGTTGCTGCGCAACACAATAAAATACTGTTGAAAAAGATACCAATTACTGATATAATACCAATATTAACAAAAAAGGGGAGATAACTGTGGAATTTAATCCAAACAGCACGTTTTTGTACATAGTTGCAATCATTGTTATTGCCTTTGTGCTTGTGCAATCCGTATACTTTCTTGTTCGCGCTTATCGTCAGGGCAAAAAGATTGGAATGAGTGCCGCAAAACTCAAAAAGACTATTATATCAACATCAATATTCACTATTGCACCCGCCATATCCATACTTATGGGTGTTGTAGTGCTTGCAAAATCACTTGGCATACCGCTGCCTTGGATTAGGTTAAGCGTTATCGGCGCATTGACCTACGAGCTGCCTGCAGCATCTGCCGCCGCCAACTCATTTGGCATCAAAGAATTGGGCGAGCTTATTACCGACCCCAAGGTTTACTCGGCTATTGCCTGGGTTATGACTCTTGGTATTTTGCCAAGTATTATTCTTCCTCCCATTCTTATGAAGGGTATCCGTGGCGGAATGGTTAAGATTAAGGGCAAGGACCCAAAATGGAGCGACATTTTTATGACCTCTCTGTTTTTGGGTATGATATCTGCATTTTTAGGTGTGGTTTTTGCCAATATTCGCGACGGCTTAAAGGGATGGATTCCCTTCTTCGTACTGTTGGTATCTGCCGCAGTTATGGCAATTTGCGGTCTGCTTATCAAAAAGTGCAATATGAAATGGCTTGAAAACTATGCCATCGCAATCAGTATGCTTTGCGCAATGGCATTCGCGGTGTTTATTACACCCGTTATCGCAGGTTAAAGGAGGGGACATAAATGAGTAACTATTTAAAAAAGACTGATACTATCGGCAAAATCTGGATATGGTCTGCCGCTGTGCTTGTGCTTATGGTCCCCGTGGCAATTTGCGTCTACTACAACTCTTGGCCCGAAATCACAAGCGTTCTTAAAGGACTTCTTGGTGTTGCACCTATTTTTTGGACTGTGGGCGTTATTGAAGTTATAACCTACACTCCCATGCTTGGTATAGGCGGCACATATCTTGCCTTTGTAACAGGCAACCTTACCAGTATCAAGGCGCCCGCCGCTCTTACTGCAATGGAAAATGCAGAGGTTAAAGCAGACAGTGAAGAGGGCGAGGTTATCTCTACCATCGCAATTGCAACCAGTTCAATTGTTACCACCCTTGTTATTATTGTGGGAGTTGTGCTGTTTTCACTTGTTGCACCCGTTATGGAATCTCCCGTGTTAAAGCCTGCCTTTGACAATATTCTGCCTGCTCTTTTTGGCGGATTGGCAGTGGTTTATGTAAGCAAAAATTGGAAGTTGTCTATTGTTCCGCTTGTATTTATGGTAACCCTTTTCATTTGCTTCCCTGAACTTTCAGGTGCAGTTGGCATACTGGTTACTGTTGGCGTTATTGTTGCTTTGGTATCATCCCGTATTATGTATAAGAAAGGATGGGTTTGATGCTCTGGGCATATATCGGTGGGGCATTAGGCGTTGCACTGCTTATATTCATTGCAGTGATTTTAATCCGCACTTTGCGATTTAAACCTGAATCTTTACCCGAAATAAAGGGTGAAGACGTCCCTCTTGACAACGAAAAAATTGTTGCCAATATGGTGGATATGATTCGTTGCCGTACTGTTTCAAACCGCGACGAATCCTTGGTGGAGTGGGACGAATTTGACCGTTTTGTCAACTTGCTTGGTGACAGGTATCCCACCATTCACTCTGCTTGCACCTTTGAAAAAATCGGCAAAACAGGCCTTTTGTATCATCTTAAAGGGCAGTCGGACAAGGCTCCCACCGTCCTTATGGCACACTACGATGTGGTGCCTGTGGATGAAAAAGGCTGGTCAAAACCCGCTTTTGAGGGGATTATAGAGGACAACTCTATTTGGGGCAGAGGCACCCTTGACACCAAAGGTACCCTTTGCGGAATAATGGAATCCCTTGAGCATCTGCTTAAAGAGGGATATTGCCCAAAAAACGATTTGTATCTCTCTTTTTCAGGTGAGGAAGAAATTGACGGCAACTCCTGTGCCGATATTGTTACCTATCTTGAGCAAAAGGGGATTACTCCCGCAATGGTGCTTGATGAGGGTGGCGCAGTGGTTGAAAATGTTTTCCCCGGCGTTAAGAGGGAATGCGCTCTTATCGGAGTTGCCGAAAAAGGCGGCGTCAACCTTGACTTTACCATTGAGTCAAATGGCGGTCACGCCTCAACACCTCCAATTCATTCTAACTTAGGTAAACTCAGTCAGGCGGTTACAAAAATTGAGGCAAAACCATTCAAGTGCCAACTTGCAAAACCCGTTGCCTTGATGTTTGACACCTTGGGCAGACATTCAAGTTTTCTGTACCGTATGATTTTTGCAAATCTGTGGTGCTTTTTGCCTGTGCTTGATATGATATGCAAGTTGTCGGGCGGTGAGCTTAACGCTATGATGCGTACCACCGTTGCCGTAACTCGTATGGAGGGTAGCGATGCCTACAATGTGTTGCCACCCCGTGCAAAATTCGGCGTTAATATGCGTCTTTTAGGTGACGACACCATTGACAGTGCAATGGAATACCTTAAAAAGACGGTAGCAAATGATGAGATAAACATCACTCTTGTTAACGGAATGAACCCCTCAATCTGTTCAGATACAAACAATGAGGGATGGCAGACACTCTGTACTGCAATCCGCTCAACTTGGTCCGATGCAATCGTATCCCCCTATCTGATGATGGCTTGCAGTGACTCCCGTCACTACTGCCGCATAACCGATAAGGTTTACCGCTTCTCTGCTATGCGCCTTTCAAAAGAAGAACGGGGTATGATTCACGGCAATGACGAGCGTATTCCTATCGAAACACTCATTAAAACTGCTCAGTTTTATGCTCGCCTTTTAAAAATGATATAGTATCAAAATAATCCAGATTAGCCGCTGCAAAGCGGCTTTTCTTTTTGTTGTAAGTTTTCATTGTAAGTGTGCAAACCTTGTAATTAAGGTCAAAGGGCGTCTGCCTTATTTCAAAGGAGTCAATCCATTCCATAGGCGTATTGCTATCAAAGTGGGTAAGCCTTTTTGGGTGATATATTCTTGCCTTTCTACCTAAAACTGCAAACCCTTTTTTAACTCCGTGAAGTTTTATTCTTAATCGGTAAAGGCAAATAACGGCACCGCTTAAAAATATGATTGCCCACAAAAAAGCCAACCGAGGCATTTTATAAACAAAAAGCGCCAACAAAAACAGGCAGATACCGGTCAAAACCAGAGGAATTTTCACTACTCTTATTTTTGCTCTTTTTGGGCAATTTAAAAAATCTCCCTTTTTATCAAAAAAGTCAATGTCATTTTCTATGGCTGGCAATACCGACTCGCCCTCTTGCTTGTTGCCGTAACCCCCAACAATGATGCGCAAGTTTTTTCTGCCGAAAAAATGCAAAACGGGGGAGCCTACTGCTACTGCACAAGGGATGTTGTGGGTAAAAATATAGGCGTGACTGCGAAGCAATATTCCTTGCTTAATATGGAGCATTTTGCCCGACTGCTCAACACTGTGGCTTAAATGATGCACAATGGCTACCCCAAAAGACAAAACAAACCCCACCAAAATCAGACCTGCAATTGCGGCTGTAATGGGCGGAATAATCAGTCCCACTTTCTTGACGGTATCGGTCAGTTGGCTTAAAACCTCTGCACCCATTTGCCGACCTAAAAAGCGACCCAAATAATTGATTGCGGTGGCAAAAAGCAATAACCCCGACCAAGCGGAAGTTTCTGATAATGCAAGCAATACACTCTGCCAAAAGGATGATTTAACAGGTTTTGCGCCCTTAAAATTGGTAATACACTCAACAAAAGATTGGACTTGCTTTTGGTTTACATAAAACTCGAAATCGGACTTTTTACCTCGCCCTGCCTGAGTCTCAATGCTAACTTTCACTGCCCCGAAAAGCAGGCAAAGAAAAGTGCGATGAGTATAGACGGCGGTAAGACGGTCTATATTTATATTCCACTGATTTTTAAAAACAAAGCCGTTATTTATAAACAGTTTGCCGTCTTTTACTTTTACAGAAATACTTTTGTATTCAAATCTTGCCCACAAAACAGAAAGTATAGCACCCATCACGTCCCAAAAGGTAGCAGAAAAATTAACACCGTGCAAAATATAACGGTAAACACTGCTTGTTACGGGAATAATCAGCAATGGTAAAAGCCGTTTTAAATACTTAAAAGCGGTCAAAGGATGTGGTGTAAAACTATTGCCTATCATATCTTGACTCCAGACTGCTAACTAAAAACAGGGCATCTTTGCGACTAAGCCCGTTTATGCACAAATCACCGCCAACAAGCCGAATTTTCACTGTGCAAATACCAAAAAGCCAAGTGATTGGCCCGCTGCAAATTTTACAGTACAGGGGTCGGCAGTAGGGGATGATGTGCCGTCTTTTTACAATAACTCCTTTGTATACCCACAAAGCCTCTTTTTCAAGCACTGCTTTTTGCGATTTGAAAAGTATAGGCAGAAAAACCACCCACACAAAAGTTAGCGGCACAAAAATCCCCACGCTCCAGGTGAGCGTGGGGATTTGACCGTAAAAATATGTTATTCCCAAAATGGCGGCAATGGGTAACGCGCCAAGAAAAAGTCTTAATCGCAAAACGCTCAAAAACTTTCGGGAAGGAGCAAAGGTCAATCAAATCACCCTTTGGGTATAACCCGATTATTTGCCTTTTATCTTTTCCCAATAGGCACAAAATGCCTGTTCATTTTTGTTGTCACCGAATCGGTAATATTTTGCGTCCTTAAGTATATCGGGCAGGTATTGTTGCTTAACCCACTTGTCAGGAAAATCATGTGGGTACTGATAACCGATAGCCTTGCCCATTTTTTGCGCACCTGAATAGTGTCCGTCCTGCAAGTGAGAGGGGATGCTACCCACCTTACCTGCCTCTATGTCTGCCCAAGCGGCATCAATAGCGCAAATGCCCGTATTGGATTTTGGTGCCAATGCAACCATAATTACCGCATCGGCAAGAGGAATTCTTGCTTCAGGTAAGCCAACCTGCAAGGCGGCATCAACGCAAGATTTGACGATGGGTATAATCTGGGGATAGGCAAGCCCTACGTCCTCTGCGGCGCACACCATAAGTCTGCGGCAAGCACTGGGCAGGTCACCTGCAATCAGAAGCCGTGCAAGATAGTGAAGAGCGGCATCAACATCACTGCCTCGCATAGATTTTTGGAATGCCGACAAAATGTTATAGTGAGCATCGCCGTCACGGTCGTACCGCATTGAACTGCGCTGAGACAACTCCTCTGCAATTTCTGTCGTTACAGTAATTGAGCCGTCATCCTCTCTGTCGCCTGAAAGTACGCACAACTCAAGAGCATTAAGTGACTTGCGCACATCACCGCCACAACCTGCGGCAATGATTTTTACTGCCTCGTCACTGATAGAGATAGCCGTTTGCATCTCGTCCGACAGATGCTCTGCGGCGCGCTTTACGGCAACCTCTATGTCACTTGAGTCAACGGGTTTAAATTCAAAAACGGTAGAGCGTGACAAAATAGCGTTGTAAATATAAAAATAGGGGTTTTCTGTGGTGGATGCAATAAGAGTTACGCTTCCGTTTTCAATAAACTCAAGCAGACTTTGTTGTTGCTTTTTATTGAAATGCTGAATCTCGTCAAGATAAAGCAAGATGCCACCCATAGCGGCAATGGAGCCAATCTCACTAAATACCTCTTTCAAATCAGAGGTAGAAGCGGTGGTAGCATTAAGTCGGTGCAAGCGCATATCGGTGCGCTCTGCAATGATAGAGGCAAGAGTGGTTTTGCCTACACCCGAGGGTCCGTAGAATATCATATTAGGGATTTTACCGCCCTCAATAATACGGCGCAAAGGTCTGCCTTCATCCAACAGATGATGCTGACCCACAACCTCGCCTATATTTTTTGGGCGAATTCGGTCGGCAAGCGGTGCTGACATATAATCACCATCCTTATATATCTATTTTACACCAAGCCGACTCTTTTGTAAACTGCAATCATTATTATGCTCACTTCTTACATAATAATGTATTAAACAAAAGGGAGTGGTATGATGTTTTATTTGTTAAAATGTAATTATAAAAAGAAAAGGGGTCTCTTTTCCCGACTTTTTTCATCGGGGATAGTGGTGACGGGTCACCGTACAAACTCGGTTAATTACTGTGTTGCAGAACTTTCTTGTACAAAGGGTATAGAGTGGAATAAAATAGTTTCCACCATTGGAAAAAACGAAAAAATCGTCTTGCCTGATGGAGTTACCCTCCCCGAAAATATTCCTCTTAAAAGTTATCCCACCGAAAATGCGGTAGGGCAGTTGATTGCTCAAGGCGCCCTTAAAGTTATAGAGGATGCATCACAGCATAATCACACCTTGTCGGTTATGCTGATTGACAAATCGGGGAAATACACCCATCTTCTGCCACCGCTTATGAGATGCGCCCAAACGGTAACAGCAGTCACCGCAAGCAAAGACCAATACGAGCAAAGCGCACAGTGTCTGATAGATACTCTTGGCGCATTTCCCGTAATAACCGACAACGCTCAAAACTCCTCTGTTACAAGCGTAATTATTGCGCCCGACGGAATATCGGGTTGCGGCACTTTGCCACTACCTGCTATGATTTTTGCTCCTCGAGGATGGGATTTCATCTCTGTCCAAAGTGAAAATATAAATTTGGGCAGTTTCGGTCAACTGCAGGGGTACAACAAGTTGCAGCTTGCGGCGGCAATCCTTGACAGTAAGGAGGCAACGGGACAACTGCCATTTGCCGAAACAATGTGTGTAAGAGGCAAAAATGTGCCTGTTTGTGAACTTGCCGAAATGCTTGTTTAACCGATAATATCCAAAACCTTGTGCAAGTCATCAATGCGATAGTCAATTCTTATGTTGTCGGGCAGTTCGTCAATCCCTCTGTCATACCAACAACAAATAATACCTGCATTGTTGCCACCGAGCATATCGCTTGAAAGGGAGTCGCCCACAATCAAAACTTCCTCTTTTTTATATTGACCTATTTGGTCAAAAACCTTGTCAAAAAATATTTGTGATGGCTTTTCCGCGCCAACTTCTTCCGATATAAACACGCCGTCAAACAAATCAATTAGCCCCGATTTTGCTAATTTTCGGTCTTGTGCAACCTTTGTGCCGTTTGTAACGGCATATTGTTTAACCTTGCCTTTAAGAGTTTTAACAATGTTAAAAGAGTCATCAAAAAAACAAATGGTGTCACCAAGTCGCACTTGATATTCGGCATTAAGGGCATCAAAATCCTCAAACTTAATACCCTTTAATTTGAAAAAGTCAACAAAACGGCCTTTAAGAATTTGGGGTTTGGTTAATTCACCCGTCTCAAGCCGCTTCCAATAGGACTTGTTAATTGCAGAATAATCTTTAATATCCTCATCGGTAACTTCGCCTAAATTAAAATGAGCCAAGGTGCTACGTATAGCCTCTTTTTCTGCGGCAATAAAATCCAAAATAGTGCCGTCAATATCCCAAAGAATAACTTTAATCATTTATGTCACCTCATATACCCATTGTAACAAAAAGCGCATCTTTTAACAAGATGCGCTTATCAACTTTTTCAATTATTTTTTGCCGGTGTAATTTTTAATGGTGGTTGCACGCTCATGAGCGGTCTCAACAGTGCCGTAGGTAGTCTCGGGTTTATAACCGCTGGGACTAAATCCTTCTTCATAAAGGAATGGACCGTTGTAATCAACTTCTTCCAAAACGCTAAAAATTCTCCAAAGATGTGTCACCGGTGGATATTGCTGTGGGCCAGTTTTTGTAGTTGGTCATAGAACCTTTTTCTTTATATTACGGGTTATTTATATAGTTTAATTCCGCCTTGATGCATATCAAGACCGATTTTTTCTGCATCGTCGGTGTGAATGTAGTAGTGACCGCTTACTGCAACAGGCATAATGTGTGGGGATTTAAGCAGTTCTGTTTCGGCTTGCTTAATCTGAGACATTGAAACACTTCCTGTAACACCGATTGCCGCCGTTACACTGTCGGCAGTAAATCCGAACTCACCCTTGCCTTCATAACCTGAAAAGGCACGAAGAGCCGACACAGCGTTGCCGTCAGCTGCTGAAAGAGAGCAAAGGGTAAGTTGATAATCACCTGCGGCAAGACGGTTGCTGAGTGACTGTCTGCTTACCGCCTCAATATTTATGATTACGCCAAGTTGCTGTTGCCACTGCTGAGCCAGACGGGCGGCAGTAGATTTAAGTTCATATCCGTCAGGGTAAAGCATAGTAAGAGTAGGCATTTTGCCTGAATAGTTTTTTAGTGCAGCCACCAATTTGTCACGGGCGTTTTTGTTGGCTTTTAAGGTGGGCAGACTGTCTTTTTTACTGCGGTAATCCTTGCCGCTTACAGTAAGACGGGGAGCCACCACACCGCCAAAGGCTTCAAAACCCGTAGGCAGTGTGTCGGCGTAAGAATTACTGTCTACAGCCGATTTTAGTGCCGATGCCACGGCAGAGTCACCTACAACGTTTGCTGCAGGGTTTATAACCACCATCCAAGCGGTGTCGTTAAAGGAGGTCAAGCCAAGACCGGCCTGCCTTGCCTCGTCAATAGAACCTCCCGAAAGGGTGGATAGTGCAGAAATGTTGTTTGAAAGGCTTTCAATCTTTTCGTTGTCTGTGGCACCGTAGGTGAAAACCGCCTTGTTGAAAAGAGGCTTAAAATCACCCTTGTAATGCTCGTTTTTAAGAATATAAACCGACTTGTCAATGGAAGAAAGGTAATAAGGGCCGTTGCACACAATAAGTTCCGAACTCATACCGTACCGACCGCCTGCCGTTGTAAAAACATCTTCACGGCAGGGCATACACATCGCCTTTGACAAAATTTCAGGAAAATCTTTTTGAGGGCTTACAAGTTCAATAACCACCTTGCCACCCCTGTCATAAACTGCGGCAGCGGATGGGTCTGCTTCACCCTTAAGAGCGCTTTCGCCACCTTTGATGCAATAAAGCAAAGAGGCAAAGGGCGCAATAGTATCAGGATTAAGGGCACGCTGAATACCAAAAACAAAATCTTTTGCAGCAACCGCCTTGCCGTCAGACCACTTTGCACCCTTGCGCAAAGTAAAAGTCCAAGTGAGACCGTCCTCACTTACCGAATAATCACTGCAAGCCGCCTTTTTAATTTTACCGCCGTCAAATCTAAAAAGCCCCTCAAAGCAGTTGCGCACAACGGCAAGTTCCTCACCGCTTTCGGCAAGTTGGGGGTCGATATTGACGGGCAAAGTGCCCATAGCAATTCTTACATTGCTTACTGAGTCGGAGCCACTGCAACCACATGCACAAAAAAGCAAGCACAAACACAAAAGCAAAGATACGATACGCTTCAAAACGGCTCCCTCCAATCAATCAAAATCATTTGCTATATTATACACTATTTAATTTTTATATTCAATATAAAAAAGCAATTTTACTTGCAAAAAATAAACAGAAAAGCCTCGTTTCAAACGAGACTTTTTGAATTGCTTATTTTTTAATCTTTTTGTACTTAACCCGTCTGCCTAAATCGTCCATAACCACTTTTTCGGGGGGAGTGAGCAACTTTTCAGGGTGGCGGATAAGTCTTGCCAAATCCTTCATAGCAGAGGCGTAGTAGTAGCCGTCGCAAATACGCTCGTCGGCAACCACTTTCATATTTATGTATTTGCGAAGCTGAGTGTTGCCATCCTTGTCGATGTAATACTCGGTTTCTTTTTTGCCCATAGCCACAAAAACGGAGCAGGTGCCAAACTCATACAAATGGTGATAGATAGGGCCGATACCGCAAGAGCCAAGGTCGGTAATAAACATACTCGCGTGGAAAGGACTAACCTTGTTGATAAACTTGGGCATAAGACCAATCTGGTCAAGGTTGCGCATAAGGTCAACAAATCCTGCCTTAATAAAGGTGGGAATGGCGCCAAGTATACGGGCAACCATATCGGTATCGTTACCCTCTTCACGCTTGTCAAAAACCTGCTCTTTAAGGGTGGTTTCCATATGGCTTACTACGTCTTGCAGAGTGAATGTAGGCTCAAATTCGGGGGTAATGGTAGTTTCCTCATCATTTATGGACAGCGAGCGCTTAATGGCAATAGATATGGAATAGCAGTTGCGGGCGTATACTTTTTTGCCTGCAATAAAGCGGTTAAGACGGGGATACTGAGACATCATACGAAGCATTGCCGTCATAAAAATATGAAGCATACGCAAATTAGGCATACCGTTGTTTCTTTGTTCGCGTATAAATTTTTCAAGTTCAGTTATATCAAGTTTATAATCAAAAAACACCTGTGAGTCCAAACGGGTGCGCATAATAGCAGGTACAATTTGATAAATAGGGTCCATTTTTCTGATTCTGTAACCGTCGTAGCGGTCACCAAGCCGTCTTTTTGGCCATTGCATTGGCGATTCCTCCTCAAAAGTTGACAGATTATGTCAAAGAGTACAAAAATACAACATTATTATACACTAATATTAACGAAATGACAACTAATTTTTTTCTTGACATATATAATAGGTTTGTGTATAATACCTTTAGGTGTAAAGCATTTTTACTTTACACACTTGCTTTCGGGGGTGTTGGGTTATGGCAAAAGATTTATCGATTGCCACCTTGCTTGACACCTACGGCAATATGCTTACTCCACGTCAGCGTGACGTTGTGGGCTATTACTACTGTGACGATTTGTCTCTTGCCGAAATTGCCGAAAATGAGGGCATCACCCGTCAGGCAGTGCGTGATTTAATCCGCCGTGCCGTTAACCAACTTACCGAAATGGAGCAAAACCTTGGTTTTGCCACCAAAATGCAGTCGGTTTATAATATTGCAAAAGATATTCGCAAGGCAGCAGAGGGGTGCGACACAACAGAGATAATCAGTCTTTGTGACGGGCTTCTTAAAGAATAATTAAAAAGGGGGCGCTTTTATGGCGTTTGAGGGTTTATCCGATAAATTAAGTGCCGCGTTTAAGCGTCTTCGTTCAAAAGGCAAACTTAACGAGGCCGATGTAAAAGATGCAATGCGCGAGGTGCGAATGGCACTTCTTGAGGCAGACGTGAACTATAAGGTTGCCAAAGATTTTACCAAAACCGTTACCGAAAAATGCATTGGCGAGCGTGTAATGGAATCTTTAACCCCAGGTCAAATGGTGGTTAAGATTGTTAATGAAGAACTGACTGCCCTTATGGGTGGCGAGCATACCCGACTTAATATGTCGTCGAAACTGCCGACCGTTATTCTTATGAGCGGTCTGCAAGGCTCAGGTAAAACTACCCATGCCGCAAAGTTGGGTAAACTGCTTAAGTCAAAGGGCCACCGTCCTTTGCTTGTAGGTTGTGATATTTACCGACCTGCTGCAATTGAGCAGTTAAAGGTTGTTGCCGCGCAGGCAGGGTGCGAGGTTTTTGAACAAGGCACTCAAAAGCCTGAAAAAACCGTTAAACAGGCAATCGCTCGTGCCAAAGATTACGGCAACGATATTGTTATTATAGATACCGCAGGCCGACTTCACATTGATGAAGAACTTATGGGTGAAATCAAGCGCATCAAAGATGTGGCAGAGCCTGACGAAATTATCCTTGTGGTTGACTCAATGACAGGTCAGGACGCAGTTAACGTTGCTAAAGCCTTTAACGATTTGCTTGAAATTGACAGTGTTCTGCTTACTAAATTAGACGGCGATACCCGTGGCGGTGCGGCACTTTCTGTTCGTGCTGTAACAGGTAAGCCTATCAAATATGTTGGTACAGGCGAAAAACTTGACGATATTGAAGAATTCCACCCAGGCAGAATGGCATCCCGTATTCTTGGTATGGGTGACGTGCTCAGTCTTATTGAAAAGGCAGAGCAGCAAATCGACGAAAAGGAAGCCGAGGCTCTTGCTCGCAAACTTAACGAAAACAAGTTTGACCTTAACGATTTGGTTGCCCAGTTCCAACAAATTAAGAAAATGGGACCCTTAAAGCAGGTGCTTTCAATGGTACCGGGTATGGAACGTCAGCTTCGTGATGTGGATATTGATGACCGACAGTTGCTTCGTGTTGAGTCTATAATATATTCTATGACTCCGGCCGAGCGTTCAAAACCCGAAATTATAAATGCATCCCGCAAACGCCGAATTGCTGCAGGTTGCGGTATGGACGTTTCGGATGTTAACCGTCTTTTAAATCAGTATGAACAAATGAAAAAAATGTTCAAGCAAATGAAGGGTGGCGGCAAAAAGCGTCACGGCAGAGGCGGTTTCCCCGGTGGCTTCCCCGGTGGCAATATGCCGGGCGGTTTCCCAAGATTTTAATTAGGTATTATCATCGCCAAAACGATGGAAATATATATTATTCTATTTACAGGAGGTGCGAAAGATGGCAGTAAAAATCAGACTTCGCAGAATGGGTGCTAAAAAGGCTCCTTTTTACCGTGTAGTTGTTGCGGATTCAAGATTCCCCCGCGATGGCCGTTTTATTGAGGAGGTAGGTTATTACAATCCTCTTACCGAGCCCGCAGAGGTTAAGGTAGACGCTGAAGCAATCAAAAAGTGGATTGGCAACGGCGCTCAGCCCACCGATACCGTCAAGGCTTTGCTTAAAAAGGAAGGTATCCTCTAATGCAAGAACTTTTGGCAACTATGGCTCGCGGTTTAGTCCGCAATCCCGATGCAGTTCAGGTTACCGTTGATGCCCCCAATGCTGAGCAGGTTGTAGTTTATCACCTGCACGTAGCAGAGGAAGATATGGGCAGAGTAATCGGCAAACAAGGCCGCATCGCAAAGGAAATCCGCACTGTTATGCGCTCTGTTGCAAACCGTGCAGGTCAAAAGATTATGGTTGAAATAGACTAATCTTTAGGTAACATAAAGGGGTGGCATAACCACCCTTTTTTGTTACAGATTTTAGAGTAAAGGTGATTTTTATGATAAAATCCTTTTTAGAAACAGGCAAAATCACAGGCACCCACGGTGTCCGTGGCGAAATGAGAGTGCACCCTTGGTGCGATTCTCCCGACTTTCTTACCGAATTTAAGCGCCTTTATCTTGACGACAAGGGCGAGGAATATATAAAGGTCGTCCGTTCAAGAGCCCACGGCAATATGGTCATTCTTAAGGCAGATGGAATTGACACCATTGAGCAGGCAGAAAAACTGCGTAACAAGGTGCTTTATATCTCCCGCAAGGATGCCAAACTTGAAGAGGGAGCCTACTTTGTGCAGGATTTGATTGACTGCAAGGTTATTGATGCCGATTCAGACAAAGAGTACGGCATTCTTTCAGATGTGTCCCAAACAGGTGCCAACGATGTTTGGCATATTAAGACCGAAAAGGGCGAAGTGCTTATTCCTGCCATACCCGACGTGGTGCAGGATATTGATGCCGAAAAGGGTATTATCACTATTCGCGCGTTAAAGGGGTTGTTTGACGATGAGGATTGATATAATGACCCTTTTTCCCGATATGTGCAATGCCGTCACACATGAAAGTATTATCGGCAGAGCGGTAGCGGCAGGCAAGGTTGAGATTAACTGTGTTGACATTCGTCCATACACCACCGACAAGCACGGAAGAGTTGACGATGCTCCCTACGGCGGCGGAATGGGTATGATTATGGCACCACAACCTATTCACGACTGTTTTGAGGATATATGCCGTCAGCGCGGCAGCCGTCCTCATCTGATTTATATGTCACCCCGTGGCAAAACCCTTACCCAACAGCGTGCGGTGGAACTGTCACAAACGGAAGGGTTTGTTATTCTTTGCGGTCATTACGAGGGTGTTGACCAACGTATTATTGACGAGTTGGTGGATGAAGAAATATCTATCGGTGATTACGTGCTTACAGGGGGCGAATTGCCTGCACTGGCACTGACCGATGCCGTCTGCCGTATGGTTAAGGGCGTTCTCAGTGACGATATATGCTTTACCGAAGAAAGCCATTTTTCATCACTGCTTGAGTACCCTCAGTACACCCGTCCTCCCGAATGGCACGGAGTAAAGGTGCCTGATGTTTTGCTTTCGGGCCACCATGCAAATATCGAAAAATGGCGCCGTGAAATGTCCCTTGCCGAAACAGCCAAGCGCCGCCCAGATATGCTACAAAATGCAGAACTTACAGAAAAGGACAAAAAATATCTGTCATTATTGAATAAAAAAGATTAAAAAGATAGTACAATATGCACATAGCCTAACAAAAACATCCTACTTATTGTCAAGTTATACAAGGTCTTGACTTGCAGTAGGATGTGTTTTTGTTTACAAGATAGAACTTTTCGCATTAAAGTCGAATTTCGTTGACCTTAATAAAAGTTGTGGTATAATATGTTACAAAGGCGTGATTTGAATATTTTAATGCCTTTAACGGAAGAATAAAAGATAATAATCAGTGTAAATGTGATTTTAGGAGGAACGATTCCAATGTGCAGCAAAGAAGTAACTGTTAACAACAAGGTGGGGCTTCACGCACGCCCCGCAACATTCTTTATTCAAAAAGCAAACGAGTTCAAGTCATCTATCTGGGTTGAAAAGGATGACCGCCGCGTAAATGCAAAAAGCTTGCTTGGTGTACTTTCACTTGGTATAGTTGGCGGCGCCGCCATCAAAGTTATTGCAGACGGCTCTGACGAGCAAGATGCAGTTGACGGTCTTATTGCTCTTGTTGAATCCGGCTTCGCTGACTAATTTTGCACTTATCAAAACTGCGAACTTTATTAGTTCGCAGTTTTTTTATCTTGACCGACGGAGTTTGTATTGATATAATAGAAATATAACAAAAGAAAGGATAGTAAAAAATGAAAAAATTCATTGAAGATTTCAAAGCATTTGCACTCAAGGGTAACATTCTTGATATGGCAGTCGGTGTTGTAATAGGCGGTGCATTTGGTAAAATCGTATCATCATTGGTTGCCGATATCATCACTCCTCTTATCAGCCTTGCCACAGGCAGTCTTAATTTTACAGATTTAAAATGGGTTTTCAAAGCCGCCGTTGTGGAGGGTGGCGAGGTTGTCACTCCCGAAGTTGCAATGACCTACGGTAACTTCTTGCAGGCTATTATCGACTTCCTCATTATCGCACTTTCAATCTTCGTCGTCCTTCGCATTATAATGAATGCTGAAAAGAAATTGGCATCTCTTAAGAAGAAAGAGGAAGAGGCAGAGGAAGCAGCAGAAGAAGTTGCACAGGATACCGAGATTTCTCTTCTTACCGAAATTCGCGATATGTTAAAAGACCAAAAAGCTGAATAATTTAGGCTTAGTTTTGCCCGTGTGCTTGTCACACGGGCTTTTTCTTTGCTTGACACACACTTTTTTGGGGAATATAATTAAAGTATAAGTTTATTGTAGGGTTGTGAATAATGAAAAAATATAATGTTACAGGAATGAGTTGTGCCGCCTGCAGTGCCCGAGTGGAAAAGACTGTGTCCTCACTTCAAGGAGTCGAGTCCTGCTCGGTCAATTTGCTTACAGGTACACTGTCAGTGGAAGGGAGTGCCGAGCCTCAAACGGTTATATCAGCCGTTGAGCAAGCGGGCTACGGGGCATCTTTGGCAGTTTCTTCCCCACAACCAAAAACTCAACAAAAAGAAGGCTTTAAAAAGCGTCTCATATCATCTGCAGTGCTGTTGGCAGTGCTTATGTATCTGTCAATGGGCGGCGTGATGATGGGGTTGCCCATACCAAAAAGCCCCATAGTGATTGCCTCGCTTCAACTGATTTTAACCCTTGCGGTAATGATTATAAATCGCTTGCTTTTTATAAACGGATTTAAGTCGGTGTTAAAAGGTGCACCTAATATGGATACTCTTGTGGCAATGGGTGCAGGCACCGCTTTTGTGTATAGTCTGTGGGTGACTTTTTCCATATTATTCGCACAGATTAAGGGGGATGTTGCCACTGCAACCCATCTTTTGCACGGCCTTTATTATGAGTCGGCGGCAATGATTTTAACGTTGATAACTGTGGGTAAAATGCTTGAAGCCTATTCAAAAGGCAAAACCACCGATGCTCTTAAATCTTTGGCAAATCTTGCTCCAAAAACCGTAACAGTTTTGATAAACGGGCAAGAAAAGGTTATCCCTGCCACACAGATAAAGGTGGGGGATATATTTATTCTAAAATCGGGCGAAAGTGTAGCCGTCGACGGCGAAATAATCGACGGTCAAGGCACCTTTGACCAATCGTCAATTACGGGTGAGAGCATACCTGTTGACAAAAAAGCAGGGGATAGTGTTATCACAGGCACAGTTAATCTTAACGGATATATGCAGTGCCGTGCGCTAAAGGTTGGGGAAGATACCACATTGGCACAGATTATCCGCATTGTCAACGACACTTCTGCCACCAAGGCGCCTATTGCAAGAATTGCCGACAAGGTTTCGGGCGTGTTTGTACCGGTGGTTATTGCTATTGCAGTGATTACAACGGCAGTCTGGCTTTTTTTAAACGCGTCCATCGGTGATGCCTTGGCAAGAGGAATCTCGGTGCTTGTAATAAGTTGCCCGTGCGCTTTAGGACTTGCTACCCCCGTTGCTATAATGGTAGGCAGTGGAGTTGGTGCTAAGCGTGGCATACTTTTTAAACAGGCAACTGCACTTGAGCAAACGGGCAAAATTAAATACATTGCCCTTGATAAAACAGGCACCATTACAGAGGGCAAACCGTCTGTAACCGATATAATCCCTGTGGATTGCTCTCAAAACGAACTGATGATTTTTGCCTGCTCTGTTGAGAGGCAAAGCGAGCATCCATTGGCATCTGCGGTGGTTAAAAAAGCAGAGGAATTGGGATTGACTTCTCAAACTGTTTCTAACTTTGAAAACCACGCAGGCGGTGGCGTTTCGGCAGTTTATATGGGCGAAAACGCTCTTTGCGGAAATTATAACTTTGTGGCAGAAAGAATTGGAATTTCTTCAAACATAACCGCTACCATTGAACTACTTGCCGACGAGGGCAAAACACCTATGATTTTTTCCAAAGGTGAAAAACTGATGGGTATTATTGCTGTCGCGGATAAGGTAAAGAAAGATAGCAAACAAGCGGTCAGCGACCTGAAAAAACTGGGAATAAATGTTGTTATGTTAACCGGAGATAACCCTCGCACCGCAATAGCAATAGCAAAAGAGGTAGGCATAACAGAGGTGAAAGCCGCCTTGTTGCCCGACGGCAAGGTAAAGGCGGTAACAGAGTTTATGAAACAGGGCAAAACTGCAATGGTTGGTGACGGTATTAACGATGCGCCCGCCCTTACAGTTGCCGATATAGGTATAGCAATCGGCGCAGGTACCGATATAGCAAACGAGGCAGCACAGGTGGTGCTTATAAATAACCGACTGGATGACGTGGTGTCTGCCGTCAGATTAAGCAGAGCCACTCTCCGCAATATTCACCAAAATTTATTCTGGGCATTTTTCTATAATGCTCTGTGCATACCCTTGGCAGCAGGAGTGTTTGTGTCACTGTTAGGCTGGCAGTTAAGTCCAATGATTGCCGCAGCGGCAATGAGTCTGTCTAGTTTTTGTGTGGTCACAAACGCCTTGCGACTTAATTTTGTTAAACTTAATAACGTTAAAAAGGAGAAATTTAAGATGGAAATAACACTTAATATTGAGGGAATGATGTGCCCTCACTGTGAAGCAAGGGTAAAGCAGGTGCTTGAACAGTTGCCTCAGGTTGCCTCTGCAGAGGTTAGTCACCAAAAAGGCACTGCCGTTGTTACTCTTAAAGATAAGGTTGACGAGGCTCTGCTTAAAAAGGTTGTCACCGACCAAGGCTATACAGTTAAATAAACAAAAACCTATGTGTGCATTGTCACACATAGGTTTTTATCTTTTTATACAAACTGTGGCAACGTATCCGTCTGGGCAGGGAACTTGCTCAAATCGGCAGGTTTCATCATTTGAAAAATCTTGCTTAAGCGCCCACCAAACACCTTTGCCATAAAACTTGCCGTAACTTTCTGCAGCAGTCCAAAACCGATAAAATTGCTCCTCACTTTCAAAAGTCATTCCAACCTTTTGGGCAATCTTTTGGGGTATGTCACAAATCTTTTCAATATCAACGCCGATAGGATTACAGGATATTCCGCAAAGCACTGCCTCGCCGCTATGACTGATTGAAATGTGACAGGACGCATCTTTTATAAATGGCTTGCCGTTTTCGTCGGCAGACAGTATCAGCGCATTTTCATCCATACCTAAATGCTCTTTTGCAAGTTTGCGAATAAGCATATCGGCGCAAATGCAAGCACGCTTATCGGCATTGCGGCGCATTTTATCACACCTTAGCCGTCTGTCCTCACTCATAAGGGCATAGGCTTGGCTCAATTTTTCGTCACTTATTTGATTTGTTAGTATTGCTTCGGCATAAAAATCATTTTTCATCATAACTAAATAATATCACATATGGAATTGGTGTGCAAGAGCCTCTTTGCTTGACAAAGGTAGGTGAATGTGTTATCATATGGGTCTTGTAAGGAGTGATATTTTTGGGTATTGCTGAATTGATTTTAACTGCAATCGGTCTTTCGATGGATGCCTTTGCGGCGGCTATCTGTAAAGGCCTTAATATGCAAAAATTAAATCATAAGCAGGCGGCAATCATTGCCCTATTTTTTGGCGGATTTCAGGGACTAATGCCCTTTATCGGTTGGGTGCTCGGCAAACAGTTCGAGTCATATATCACCGATTTTGACCATTGGATTGCCTTTGTGCTTTTGGCGTTTATCGGTGGCAAAATGATGCTTGAAGCCTTTAAAAAGGATGAAGAGGAGTGTGGCTGTTGCGATACAGGCTTTGATATAAAGGATGTGTTTATGCTTGCTATTGCCACAAGTATCGACGCCCTGGCAGTTGGCATTACCTTTGCAACTCTTAAGATGCAACTTGCCGAAACAGGTCTTGCAGTTATCCTCATTGCCGCAGTGACTTTTGGATTCTCCTACGGTGGCGTTGCAATTGGCAACCGTTTCGGCGCCCGATTTAAAAGCAAGGCAGAGTTTGCAGGCGGTGTGATTTTGGTGCTCATCGGCGTTAAGATTTTGCTTGAACATTTAGGCGTAATTGCTTTTTAAGGTGTAACTGCTCCCACTCAAGTGGGAGCAGTTTTTATATCCCGTAAAGTTTTGATAAGGGGTCTTGAAACAACGGAATGTGAATTGGGAAAAAGGTAAACAGAATAAAGATAAAGCCTATTAGCAACAAAACAATCAATGAAAGAGTGGGGGAGAGCAGGCATTTAAACCCGTTTTTGATAAAAATCCACTCTGCAAAAAATACGACTGCCGCCGAAATAAAGTATATAGTAATGTTAAACCAATCGGCATTAACTCCAAAAGCACCCGTGTAGGTGTAATATAAGGTGGGAATGACAAACAACCCCAAAAGAGTCCCAAAGAGTTTACCACACCAAAAATTTGGGTATTTGTTTTTTAAAAATCGGCTTTCAAACAATGCAAATATCAGCAGTGGAACAAAGAGCAATTTCATATGCTCCCAAATAGACTCATTTACAGCCGAGAAAAGTGCAACAAAGGAATTTTTGCCTGACCAGTCGTATAAAAAATGGAGCAAAGTCCCTGTTATCCCCGTAAAAACGAATCCGCCAATTTGCCAAAACGCCAACTTGTTTTTCATATCACCACTCCCACACTTGTTAGAAAAGTATATGCAAAAAAGGTAAGGATATGAAAAAATAAATTTGTATTTACCCTTGACAAAACCTGTCATATATATTAAAATGGATAGGTCGTAACGAGGTGTGGCGCAGTTGGTAGCGCACTAGTTTTGGGACTGTGAGATAGGTAATTCAAGTAAAATCCCAAACACCTCAAAAAAGCCTTTCATACTGCGGTTTTTCCGCTTTCATATTTTTTAGAAATATGCTATAATAGCCTTACGACCACATAGTGTCCCACAGTTGCGGAATTTCTGTAAAAATCCGAGCATAAAATTGAATAAATCGGGGTGTGGCGCAGTTGGTAGCGCGCGACATTTGGGATGTCGATGCCGCAGGTTCGAACCCTGTCACTCCGACCAAATTTTGACCGAATTTAGAGGTTTCACCTCCACTTTCGGTCAATTTTTTATGCTTTTTAGGTATTCTGCCGCCACTTTTGAAAAAATCGCAATTTTTACGACCACATAATCAAATGTGGCCTGCAAAATTCTCTTTTCTTTGATTACTGCAGCTCAGATTTTGAGTATCATTATTACAAAAAAACATATAAGCCGCTAAGTGAAGTTCAAACAAAAATTGCTAATAATTAAAGAACGGCGACAGGGAGATTAACTTCTCTCTGCCGCCGCTTTCTTATTTATTTTCTTTCTTCAATCTCGCCTTCGCTTCCTCTACAGTTTCGCCGTCTTTGGTGAGGTAAGCGTCTACAAACTTATCTTCGATCTTAGTGTAACCGCCAACAACACCTTGCTCGATTTTTTTGTAGCCGTCAACTACACCTTTCTCAATTTTCTTGTAACCGCCGGTTACTGCTTCAGCAATTTTTTCGTTTGCCTTAACAATTTTTGATTTAGCCATATCTACGTGTTTTCCTCCAATCAGATTGATTCCAAGGATCAGCACAACTATCCAAGCTGCTGTTCCTGTTAAAATGTTGAATACTAAAATTTCAGCCGGTTCCATACCGGGAAACGACACAAGCATTGAGCGTTGCAAAGTATAGATCGAAACAACTGCATCTGCAAAGGATATGTTGCGCAAAGTTGTAGTAATTGGTGAAGTTTGTCGCTTTGATTTAACCAATCCAATAATAGCAACTGTTATCTTTGCAAACGTGTAGGTTGCAATCGTAATCATTACGATTTCGTGAAATTTTGTGCCTTGCTCCATTATGGCAGATAAAGTATTAACACCTGTCAGGCAGAAGGATAGCACAAGCAACAAAATGCCTGTAATTCGTTTGGCAAACAACTCCATATCAGAGTTTCCGTTTGCCTTTCGCTTTACTCTCAAAACAGAAAAGCGTGTGGTGGCAAGTACAGTATAGTATGCTCCTACCGTAATAAACCACCACGAATGCGTAATAAATCCTATAGTGCAATTACCGACTGCATAAGCAATATTAATAATAAGACTTATATAAGGACTTTTCGCTATTTTCAACATATTCATTTGATACCTTTAATCATCGGAATGAGAGCAATCAGCATAATGATACCAAGCAAACCGACGAGTGTTCCCCAAACGATTTGTTGCCATACAAGACACATACACATACCTACGCCAAGCACCAATGCGGCAATGACGGCGTAAATAGTACGGAACAAATTTTTGCCACTCATTTTCGGCAGTTTCTTGTTTTCCATCTTACACCAGATAAGTGCCGTGATAATGCCAAGCACGATACCGATAGCACCGAAAATGATGCCTTCTGTGAAGGCGTTCCATTCCGGCAGAAGTGCCATACACATACCGAGTGCGAAAAGCACCCCACTTACAGTTCCCATAATGAGTGCAACAAAACTACTTTTTTTCATTTTATAATCTCCCTTCATTAAACCAACACTTGTGTTTTTATTGCAATCATAGTATAATATTTTTGCAGAAACAAAACAATCGTCAAACGAGCAACAAGTGTTGGAATAAAAGAAAATGTGACCATCAATTTATCAGCAAGTGTTGGTTTAATGGGAGAGAAAACGATGAATGTAAAAAATAACAAGCGACGCAGGGATTCACAAGATAAAATCGAAAAGGCGTTTATTGAACTATTGCAAACTCATGAGATCAAAGATATAACCGTTTCGGATATTATCAAAAATACGGGACTCAACCGAAGTACCTTCTATGCGAATTATATTGATATATTTGATCTTGCCGATAAAACAAGAGAAAAACTCGAAAATGATTTCAGCAACCTATTTGCCGATTACGATTATTTTAATGAGCGTAGCGGTGCACTAAAGATGTTTAAGCATATTAAGGAAAATCAGATTTTCTATAAAACATATTTCAAACTGTGCTATGACGATAAGCACCTTGTTTCGATATATGATACAAGGCGAGCTGAGAAAGAGCATATGGATAGCAATATCAAGTATCATATTGAATTTTTCAGAAACGGTCTTAATGCTATTATCAAAATGTGGCTTGCAGGTGGTTGTCAGGAGTCGCCTGAAGATATGGCGGAGGTTTTGAAGCAAGAGTATCGAGGAAGATAAAAAGATTCACGGCGGTAAGGATTTTGTTCCTTACCGCCGTGCGCGTTATGCCGATTGTTCTGCCCCCAGCCGTTCCTTCTCGGCGGCGATCTCTGCATTCATCTGAGTTATCAGCTCGGCGAGCTTTTCCTCGCATTCCTCTCTCGTCTTTGCGTACACATTCTTCGGTGTGCGTTTTCCGTATGCGTTTGTCGGTGAGTACCGACCTTCGAACAGGTGGTCGTTGATCTCCGTGATGCATCCGGTTCCGGGGCGGCGAATTTTGGGTTGTTTCGGCTCGAAATTCGCTCTCACGGGCGTTTTTGTCGTTTGGTCGGGTGTTTCCTTTGACTCGCTCAAACTGCCCTCATTTCTGCCGAAGCCCTGCTCTATTTTGTTAGCTGCACTGCGTTGCATATTGTCGGTGATATGGGTGTATATATTCAAGGTCGTTTCTGATGAAATGTGACCTATGATCGCCGACAGCGTTTTTACATCCATACCGTTGGCAAGTGCGGTTGTAGCGAAGGTATGCCTGAGATCGTGAAATCGCACGTGCTTACATTCGGCTCTTTCCAAGGTTCTGTCAAGCACCTTCCGTATCGCAGAAGGATGATACGGTGCATCTTCTTTTCTGGGTGACGGGAACATCCACCGTGAGTTTATACGCTTTTTATATTCCGCAAGGATTTTTACAATATCCGGCGGAAGTATTATGGTGCGGATGGAGGATTTGGTTTTCGGTACGCATATATGAATACTACCGTGCACCGTTGTTGCCTGACGGCAGATGTGAAGTTCGCCCGTCTGCATATTAAGGTCATCCCATTGCAGAGCCACGATTTCACCTCGACGCATCCCTGTGCAAAGTTCAAGGATGAACAGTTCAAAATAACCATCCTCTTTGGCTTTCTTTGGTGGCAATTTGCAACCGATTGCAGGGTTTATTCTTATAATACCGTCTGCAACCGCTTTTTCTAATGCTTTTCGGCACATAGCGTGGCATCCGCGCACCATTCGGTCAGACAAGCCCTTGCCGTATAGTTCTGTTCGTATTTGTCTGCCGCCGTTTTTCAGTCGGGTATAGAATTGTTGCAGGTCGTTCTGCGTTAATTTGTTCAGCGGTATTTTACCGATGTCGGGGATTATATGATTGTATATCATATTTTCGTATCCTGATTGCGTGGTTGGACGAAGCGTTTGCTTGGCATACTGCTGATACCAGAAGTCCAGCCAATCGCCGAACGCCATTTCTGCTTTGACCTTGCCTGTGAGCTGCACACCGCATTTTTCTTTTAACTGCTCTAACTTTTCAAGGCACTTGCCTTTTTCCATAGCAGTTACATTTTTGGTGATGGGATTTCCTTTTTCATCGTAACCAATGACCACACGAGCTTCCCATCGACCGTCTGCTCGTTTTCGCAAGGTGCCTTCGCCTTGCTTTCTTCTTTTATTCATATTTTCAACTCCTCTCCGATGATATCGTTCATAAAGCCGCCGACTATATTCGAGGCTCTTTGTTGCATATCCGATGTGACGTGGGTGTAGGTGTCGAGCGTGAAACTTGCATTGGTATGCCCAAGGATTCCCGACAGCGTTTTGGCATCCACACCGCTTGTAAGTGCATGGGTAGCGAAGGTGTGTCGCAGGTCGTGGAAGCGTATATTGGGAAGCCCTGCTTTTTGGAGCAGTTGTTTCATTTTTCTATACGCCGCCGGCGGTGCTACGGGAAGTTCGGGACGAAGCGGATCGGTGAAGATCCATTCGGATTTTGTATTCTTTTTACGCTCTCTCAACACGTTAGCCGTACTAACAGGCAGATAGAAGCTTCTCTTGCCTTGACCTGTTTTAGTTTCACCTATGATTATTTCACCGTTTCGCACATTGATACTGCGGTTGATATTCAGTTTGCCTTCGACCTCATCGAAGTCCGTCCATTTGAGACCGCATATCTCACCGCGCCGAAGTCCTGTGGTGAGTTCCGTATAGAAGAAGTCACGCCAATGTTCCTCAGCATCGACCAATTTCATAAAGGTATCAAGCTGCTCATCAGTGAGCACCTGCATTTCCTTTTTCGCAATCTTTGGTACGGTTGTACCGTTTGTCGGGTTCTTGGATATGAGATGTTCTTTTACCGCCATGTCCATCGCTTCATGGAGCATACAGTGTATTCTCACTACCATGGCATCCGATAACCCATTTCCGTAGATATGCTGATTTTTAATTCTACCGTTCTTACGCAGATTATTATAAAATTTCTGCACTTCGGCAGTTGTGATGAACGCTATTGGCTTATCCCCAAGCGCAGGATTTATATATTTTTCTGTGTAGGTTTTATAACCGTTCAGCGTACTCTCACGGATGGTGCCGGTCATATACTCGGCAATCCATTTATCGAGCCACTCACCGAGTAACATATTGCTGTCCTCGGTCAGCTCGGCATCTCGGAACTCATCGATTTTATAATGGAGTTTATCGATCAGTTCCTTTTGTGTTTTTGCATAGACATAGCGGAAGATGGGATCGCCGTTTTCCTTATGGCCTACGACGATGCGACCTTCCCACTGTCCTTTTTTCTTTTGGCGAATCATTCCTTCGCCTGATGGTCTTCGTTTTGCCACGTAAGGCACCTCCTTGTAGCACAACACAATACCACACTTGTGTTTGAATATCCAGCGTTTTTTGCATAGAATGTTTGAGTAATTTTTGAAGGGTGAGGTTGCGCATAAAATGTATGCGCAACCTCCTTTTACATAGTCTGCTCATTATAATCGTAAGCCACACCTTTTTCAGTTTTAATACCATGCGCCGCCTTCTTTGCTTCGATGGCGGACATCAGTTTTCTGTCGATCTGCTTACCGAGGCGGTTGGCGTGTTTGCTATAATTGTTTTGGAACAATTTTAGGAAGGCACGGAATACATTCGTAAACAGAAACCCAACCTTTTGCTCGGTGGAGTATCCGGTGTTTACGAGATAGTTATCCATTTGCACCGCCGCTCTGATGATATCGTTCTTCAGACTTCGGAACTCTTTATTATCTTCCAGAGGAGTATCCGGTTCCTTCTTTTCATAATACAGGGACAGCTTCTCCCGATTGATTTTATTCCACTCGGCATAGAGTTCAGCCACGTCCTCGTCTTTAGCAAACTCAGCAACGATTTTATTGACCGTTTCCTTAATCTCTTTCGGCAGATAACCGTATACCTTTTTGCCTGAATAATTTTTGAGCTGCTGTCGGAGTGTTTCAAATAAATATTGCATCTCCCAACTTACCGGATACATAGAGAAGGCATCCTCTATCAAATCCTTGACTCTTTCCTTGACCAAGTCACGCCGCTGTGTTTCCATTTGGAACAGCTTATACTGTTCGTTACGAAAAACATCGTTTCCGAACAGTCGGCGCATATCCTCAATGGTTTTCTTGGTGATCCAACCTTGCTTGCCGTCTTTTGAGTACACCACCAAGTGTATATGCGGATGGTGATCCTTGTTGTGAAAGCCGGCATACCACTTAAGGTTGGAGAGGCTGATGTTGTGAGCTACGGCAAGCTCAGCAACATTCCGTCGCACTACATCTTTCCACGCCTGTGCGTTGTTATATCCAAGCCGCTCCGCATCCTCTCGCCGCAGACTGAGGATGTGTGTGAACACAATTCCGTTGTGTGCATTGACTTCCTCAGCGACTGCATCCAAATCTATCTTGTCATCGGTCTGAGTAAACAGACCGTGAGTACCGATTTTCTCAACGCCGGGGCGTTCCGCAATATACGAAACTAATTTATCAAGACGGCGGATATCATCACGTTCTATCACCGCATTTATAAAATTGGTAGCGTTGGATTTTGTAGAGGCGGTTTCATAATTTTTGAACTCCACATACTCACGGCTGTGAGGAAAGGTTTTCACCACCTCTGCAATGAGCCGCTGTTGTCTGACGGTTGACGGTGAGTGGTCAATGCCGGTCGGTAATTTTTCAACGCTCTCGCGCGTTCCGATATACCGAAGCAACTTTCCGGTGTTGGCTCTCGCCGGATTTTTATAATAATTGCAAGTGAAAAATATCTTTGCCATCACTCATCACCATCCTCGCCGTGCTGATACCGATAAGCATTTTCAAACTGAACTCTGCCGTTGTTGAGAGCAACGTCACGGCAGCACATATCGTTGAGACGATACAACGTATCTTCATCAAGCTCACCGCGGCTTACCGCAATATGATTTTGCTTGGCGATCTCAACCGCTAATTTGAAAATGATTTCGGATAGGTTTCGCTCGATATCCTGCATTTGACTTTTAATGACCGATGACAAGATTGGCGCAATATAATCGGTATTCTTTTCATTGCGCAGATAGCCGACATAAAACTCAATCGCTTTGTTTATAAAATCGTTTTGCGATTTAGCATATCCGTTATCCACGAACTGATTTATTTCCGCATCCTGTTCCGCCGTCATATACAGCGGAAATCTGCGTTTTTTGGCTTTGTTTTCTGCCATTTTTCTCCTTTCTGCAAGACCACATAAATCTGCTCTTGAATTTTTCGTAAAATCCCCTAACGGTCGGCTCTGCCGTCCGAAGTAGGTAGCGTGGGAAGACCCCACACTTTAACCTGCTTCTTTTGATGACGTCCGTCATACCGCTACTTTGGGGTGTTTTCGGTCATATTCGGCAAGTTTTTGGATAGTGTTTTGCCGCATTATTTCCTCGTTCAGCCGTATCATCTGCTGCTGGTAATGATACTCCACCGCTTCCTGAATCGGACGAATGGTATAGAGCAAATTATCGTTACGCTTTTCACCTTTCTTTGTGAAAACTGAGGTCGGGTCGGTTGTGATCAACCGTTTTTCAACCAGACCGTCCACATACTTTTTCACGGTGTTGTTACTCATCCCAACCGCTTCGCCAATGGTTTTATAACTTGGGTGGCACTGAAAGGTTTCCCGATCCTCACGATACATAAGGTAGGTGTAGACCAAGATTTCACCACCGCTGAGTCCCAGCGAGAAGATTTCATTCGGCAGAGGAAAATAATTTTTCACTGCATCTCTCTTTGGGTAGCGGTTGTATTTCAACGGTTACCTCCTGACTGTGCTTCGATCCACTGACGGAACTTTTCCTTTTCAACGAACTTACGATTGCCCACCTTGAAGGTTGGGAAATCTTTTTCTTGCATCAACTCATACGCAGAGGAGATGGCGATACCGAGAGCCTTTGCTACTGTATCCGCATTTAGAAACAGCGGCAGCTCATCGTAGTTTTTATACATTGGTGTTTTCATAATAACTTTGTCCTTTCAGTTTTTATTACCGTTCTTTTAGAACTTACGGCGAGTTCTTTTTTCTGCTGCCGCCTTTATCCAATCAAGGCGGCTGTGTTGTTACAATCATAATTTCACTCCTTTCTTCCGTTTATTTTTACTGCTCACAAAAAAAGTGGGAGCAGTATTCATATTGCTTAGGGACACAAAAAGGCTCGCACATAAAAGCCACTTATCATAAGTGACTTACTATGTACGAGCCTTAATATTTAACAGCTCCTTGCAACAGTTTTCACTGTTGCGCAGTTCCACGGGGATGTGGATATATATGTTATCTATTCAGTTGTACCAAGATTTTCCTTGGGACTGTAGTATAACATATTTTTTTGAGGCTGTCAATATTTTGCGCCCATACTATGTATATCTTGATCTGAATCGGGGCATAATAACAGTTTGACTGTTTTGCAGAATTGTCATTCAGAGGCTGACCAAACCTATGCGCGTGCCGACTATCGTTAACCTATGATGGCCTTCCATCACGTATTAAGCAGGAACCCGTTAAGATTCCTTACCCAGACTCCGAGGTGAAGCCGACCGACACGCTCGCTCGTTTTTCCGAGGTCGTCGCACATTCTCTTACCGCCGACTGCTCGCTCAGCACAAAAGTGCATCTTGGCGAAGCTATTACATCGTCCTTCGTATCTGTCACCGACACGGGTATTCACTTGTAGGTTCCGGATGCCTTTCTGCATTGGAGTGTTCCACTGCAACCGGTTACGATGGCACAAAAAAATCGCCATTGGAAGCGAGTCTATAAATAGACTCCTCCAATGACGATTCTAACATCCTCATTTTATTCTGTTTTACAATACTACAATAATCATCATGCTCATATTGAGCATACTTATTATACCATTGAACAAATTTTCTGTCAAGTCATAATCAAAATGCAATTATTTTTCGCCTTTTTCTTTGTCTACAGCAACGCAATTTTTAAGCGTATCCTATATAAATGTCGCAGCAGTCGTTATCCGTAGTTTCTGCCCAGATCCACACGTCGGTGATATCCTCGTCCTTTGCATAGCGGTTCAGTCGGCTTTGGATATCTCTTTCGAGATAAATGCAGTGCGCACCCGCACGGATAGGGTTATCCCAACAGTCCACCGCCTCGCTGTCCAGTATCAAGCCAATACTTACGGCATATTCCTTGGCAAATGTAATCCAATAATTAATATCAAACTCGAATTGTGCGGTTTCCTGTATTGATTCGGCTTTGGGTTCTTCCTTTGGCGGTTGAGTTTTCGTTGCTTCTTTTTCCGTAAGCTGCGGTGTTATGCTTTGTACCGTTTCTTCAGTTGCAGAAGCAACTTTTTCTTCAGTAGGCTCTGTGGCGATCGCGGTTTGCTCGGTTGCCCGATTCTTACTCTCGGTCGGGAGAAACTCTTTTTCTTTCTCTATCGGCTCTACCGCCGTTACAGGCGGTGTTGTTTCGATTGGTATTTCTGTTATTATCGTTTCCGATACCGTTGTCGGCGGACTCTCGGTCGGTGGTGGTGCGGTGTTGCCACCGCATCCCACCATACTCACAAGCACCCCACAGCAGAGAAGAAGGATTATGATTTTCCTCATATATCCTCTACCTCTTGCAAGCCTTCTGCTACTTCCATCATTATCCGCGTGGCGAGAATAAATCCCGAACTGAACGCTTCACGCTCTGTGATGCAGGAAAGTTCGCTTGTGCAATCCTTGAACTTTTCAAAGGTTTCTTTTTGCTTTTCCGTTAACCCTGCCGTCAATTCATCCTCGTTTTTGCATATCAGCTTGACGAGCTTATCCACTTTCGTCCCTCGCTTGATATACCTTTCGTGCGGACTGATGTTGCCATAGTATAAATCTTCAAGTGTTGTCATGTGCGTTGCACCTCCTTTTGCAACACAAACACATACCACAACACTTCTCACAAGTCCAGCGATTTTTGATATAAAACGAAAAGTCACCACATTCCTGCAATGCCATTTTAGCGTCATACTTCCATATATTCTGACTTACTCTCGTTTTTTATATAATTTATAACTTTGTGGTACTGTTTAAAACATATCGCAAGGCGCCTGGCAAAATAAAAAAGGAACTGAAAAAGAAAGATATATCGTAAAACCAAACAAGGCGACAACTCGAATGTGTTACATTCAGGTTGTCGCCTTGTTTATATTTTTATTATACCTATTTCCTATGCACCTTAACTTTGTTATTCAAAAGATTTTCAGACTCTATCTTCGGCAGCGTTACAACGAACTGTAACACGGCTGGCTCCACCGGGAGTGCAAGTATAGAGAGATAAAGCGAAACCACTTGTGATCATTTCTTGCGTTGCATTCTTTGGCAATGTTTCTAAAAGTACCACTTCGTAGTAGTGCGCCGTTCCACTTACATCGGTAAACACAACAACATCACCCGCTTGTAATTCCGATAATCTGCCAAAATGAGCTTTATAATTATGAGCGGCGATCACAAAATCCTTTTCGTAATAGGACCCGTAATAATGACACGGCGCTTTCTTTAACTTTGCATAGCTCCAATCTGTTAAAACAGGCAATTCTAAATCTAAAACAGGAATCGAAAGAATGCCGATACACTCATAGCCATCTACTTTAACAGTAGACATCTTTGGCCCAGAATCATTTTGTTCAGCATTTTTCTCATCGATTACACTTTGAACATCTTCCAGCAAAGACTCGGTAACCTTTGCGGCATTTTCTGATTCCCAGCGGTTATACACCACAAAACCAACAGAACAGAGAAGGCAAACCACGCCAAGCAAAACACAGATTACACCTATCCATTTACGCATTTGTTTCCCTCTTTTTCTGTAAAAGTATGATTCCGACTGCAATTAATATCATACCGCTCATTGCCAACACAGGAATCGGCCACATTAACTGACCGGTTTGTATTAATGTAGAGGTATTGGTAACTGTAAAAACGTAGCCTTTTTGCTGATAGGTAGCAGTGAATCCCTTAGGAACATCTATTTCCCTAATACTATAAGCATCGCTTTCAGGCATATCATTATAGGTTATCTGCCATTTGTTCTGCGCATTAAGGGTTGCTGTCTTGACTACAATTCCATTTTTAAGCAACTGTACAGTGACACTCTCCGTTGCCTCGGTGGACGCATTGGTATTCCACACCTTTTTTATGGTGATAGAAGTCAGTTTTGAAACTTCTGTTTTTGGGGAGGCGTTTACCTCGTACAAATATTCGCCATTCGTTTCATTGGGGACTGTTACAAGAAATGGTGTGCAAAGTGAAAAATCCTCCACCGCACCCGTTTGCTTGACAAAATACAGTCCTAAAGGAAGTCCGCTACACAGAGCCGTTCCCTCAGCATTGGTTGTCATTTTAGCAGAAGGTACGTTGTGATTTGAAATAAACTCATCCAATTTTGCAGCAAGTGACGTATCATCGATTGCGGTATCAAGCTTTTTGAAATCTTTCGTGTAGTCATAAATTAAATTTCCATCCGCATCGGGCAGAACAGTTGCGACATAATACACGCTAAGCTCTGCACCGACAATCGGTTCATTATGTTTTTGCTCGATAAGTGTAACAGATATAGAACCGGTTTTACCCCAATCGAATTCTTCGGCAAAAACCGTATAAGAACAAGTTAAAATCAGTAATATAATTACACAAAACGTTATGATTTTACGACTCACTTTCCGTACCTCCTTCCTCTTTTTTCTTTTGTTGTTCGTTTTTAGGCGGTTCTCTGTACTTCACAAGCAAGTGAATCAGCAACACCAAGAGCATCGGTGCCGCAACCGCCGGTGTTACAAGCAAGGGTTCTATACGAAATGCCTCATTGGCGACATAAAGCGCAGGTTTTTCCTTAATTGTTTCAATTCTTACGCCCCGCACCAAAAGCCTATGTGTATTGATTCCATAGGGGGTGCAAGTAAACAAGGTGCAATAATCTCCACCTTCAATAATCTGCAAATCCGAAACGTCGGTAGGTTCTATTACTTTTATGAAATCAACCTGATAAGTCAAAACCTGATCTAATACGATAATTTGAAAGGTATCTCCCTTTTCTACCCGATCAAGGTCGGTAAACAACTTTGAACTGGGCAACCCTCTATGAGCAGACATAACACTATGAGTGTTTTCACCACCTATAGGCAAGCTGCTGCCTTCTAAATGACCTACGCCTCTGTTCAAAACATCTTCTGAAGTACCGTGATAAATCGGAAGTTCCACGCCAATACGGTCGATTTTAAGATAACCGATCATATTATTATCGGTTATGCGAAGAGTATCGTAATAACCGGGCACCTTTGAATAATCTGTCAATGGAAAATCCGTTTCAAACAGCAACTTGTTGTACTCATGTGCTTTTTCAAATATAGCTGTGTAATCATCCGGTTCTAATTCATCCAGTACAGACTCATAATCAACAATAGCGCGGCTTTGAGTTTTACTGTTCCAATAATCGCTGATAGTTGGATATAACAAAACGCAGATACCTACCAAAAAACCAAGTGTTAAAAAGATTACGGTCTTATGCTTTCTCATAGGCATCTCCTTTCTGTTATAATGGTTTTAGTTAATTTCGCCAAAACTACTTGAAAAGTGGCTTGTCCAAGCGCTTTTCAGCGTTTCGACAAACTACAATCATTATAATGGATGCAGTTTAGCGAAATAACTGAGAAACAATTGTTTCGCTAATGCATATTCATAATTATTATACTTTAAGTGAGAGGAGAGAAGATCTTCTCTCCTCCCACTTAATACCTTTTCTAAAGCAAAGAATTAGTCGTTATAAACAGACATTTTCTTATGGGTGATAAGGAAAACTGCGAAGCCGATAGCAAGCAGGGTTCCGATGGTAATCAACCAGAATGTGCCTTCACCACCGGTAGAAGGAAGTTCAACACCCTTGCTGTTGTGAACAACAGTGTGGGTTACATCGAGGATGTGCTCGCTGTGAACACCGTCTTCTGCCTGAATATCTGCAACCTTACCGTCTTCGTCAGCATAGATCATAAAGGAACGCATTCCTTCACCTGCTTTAATCTCAACGGGTAAAGAAAGAGCGTTATATCCTGCAGGAGCCTCAACTTCTTTAAGGTAGTATGTACCGGCCTTAAGTCCGAGGATAGCAAGCTTACCGTTTACCTGAGATACAACATAGTTATCCTGTATGTTGGTTCCAAGATAATCTGCCAAGTATTCAGCATATACCTCTCTTGTTGTCTCTCTGCCTGTGCCTGTTACGCTTTCAAGAGGAGTGTAAAGGCTATCGACAATGTAAATGCCCTCAATATCGGTAGGAATTACATAAACAGGGATTGTGCAATCCTTATCGCTGTAAATACGGAACTTAGCGCCTGCAAGGTTAAGACCTGTTGCACTGTCATCCTTGAGAAGACCGATACCGTAAACGTTTGTTACAACCTCATCGGGAGGAGTAGAACCGGTTTCGTGCTCACTGGTCCAAGTAGCATTTGCTTTATTGAAGCGGTTGCCGTGTGTGGTTCCGCCGATAGCAGCATTAGCCTCAACAACTGCATCATAAGTAATCTCTACCTTAGCAGGAGAATTATACTTGGAATCTGCATTATCTGCAAAGTCTAAGTTATAAGAAACAACGTTTCCGCCGGCATCCTTAACGTCAGCTAAGGTGTGGTTCTCAAGCCAAGGAATAGTAATGCGGAATCTGTCATATCCAAGGTGTACCAAGTACCACTGTGCATCTTCACGATCGCGGTCAGCCTCAGCAATATCAGACCAATCACCCAAGAAGTCCCAGTTTCCGGTATTTAAGCCGCCTTGAGAGAGATAGTAGCCTCTTTTGAGTTCTACGCCGTCAACAACAATTTTAAAGCTGTCAAACTCTGCCCAGATAGCATCGCCTTTTTCATCGTGAACCTGATAGTACTTAATCTTCTTATCACCGTCATAGTTAGTAGCGGTAAAGGAGATCTTATAGGTAATCTTATCGCCGATATTAGCAGTGTTTGCATCAGCCCAGATGGGATCGCCATTTTCGTCCTCACCAACCTGAACCTGCTTATTAAAATCAGGCACAGGTTCCTGGTTCTTATCGATTACTTCAATGTCAGGTGTGTTAGAATTGATAGTAACGATTGTACCGAGTGTACTTGTGATAAGGTAGTAACCGTAAGGAAGATCGTCAAACTTAACAGTTTTTCCTGTTGACTTTTCGGGTGTAGCAGCAGCAGTGTAGCTTCCGCCCTTTACAAGATCTGTAAGGTATGCAATGAGTTCAGTGTCATTTACGCCATCTCTCTTTGTTACAGAACCGGTGTTAGCGTTGTAAGTAAAGAAGGCGTTGGTTGCGGTTCCATCAGTACCGAAGAGTGCCGCAAAGAACTGGCTGTCCTTCTTTATGCCGTAGGAAACGGCTTCAGCAGTTTCGCCGTCAGCAGCAAGTTTGATGCTTGCGTCGAAAATCTTGTAGACTGTATAAGTCTCATCGATGGTTGCGTTTGTTATGGTGATAGATCCGGTATTTTCAGTTGCAAAAGCAGTAACGCTAAGAGAAAGAACCAAAATCATCACCATAAGGATGGATAAAAACTTTTTCATGGTAATTTTCCTTTCTAAAATAAATTTTATTTTTATTGGAATCAGTCAGGCGCATAATTGGATTTTACGCCAATGTGGAGGCCTAATGCTTCGACCTCCTTTCATACCTGCGCCTCAAGCTGAATCCGTATACAAGCGGGCCAAGTACAAGTATTAGTCCGCATAGTATATAAATAATGGTTCCTATACCGCCGGTACCCGGTAACTCATAAGAGCCGGTCCAACGGTATGAGTTCGTAATGGTTGTCTCATAAGTGGGAATTTCTCCGCCGATAGCGGTAACCGGTCCGTAGATCGGGATCCAGTCCGCATTGTCCCAGCTTTCCACCACCGTATACACGATGGGGTTACCTTCTTCGTCCAGGTAAGGCAGGCCGTTAAAGACCGCTGTCCAGTTGCTTTTCAGGCTTACTGTCTCTGTTCGGCCGGTATCCACGCCGTTCGCCAGCAATCGAATGGTTACCTGCTCCTTCTCGTAGAAAGCCACATCTCCACCCGGATAATCCCACCGCTTGATAACCTTCAACGAGGTTTCTGTCTCTAGCGGTGTATTAGTAATAGTGTAGCCGTAGCCATCCAACTTAACGACGGTGGTTGTAACCGTTTTAACCATAGGATAAAAGGTTAACGCCGAGCCAGAAGATGTTGTTGCCGTAGCATATCCGTTAGTGTTTAAGCTGCCAAAATAGTAGGTTCTTGTGCCCGACTTGTAAGAAAGGCGTATGCCGTTGGAGTAGGCTGTAGTGGTAAGATTTTGGCTGCTGGTTGAGCCGGTGGTAGCGTTAAAGCGCCTTGTAGAGCCCGAACTGTAATAGTTAAGGCTTTGACCGGATAGGTTGGTAAGCTTAACCTTGCCTGAACTTACGGTAGCCTTCCAAAGTGCCAAGTCGGAATTTTTTGCAGTCGCCTCATCAACAAAACACAGTGTATTGCTGTTAGAGGAAACGGTTGAAAGGTAACCTTGTGAGGTTTTTAAAATATATGTTTCACCGTTTACAAATTTCCCTGATTCAGACCAAATTTCGTCGATATAGGTGCCGTTTTCCAACTTTTCAATGGTAGGCGAAAAACCCTGTTTATAAGCCTCCGACACGCTATATTTTACCAAAACGTCGGACTCGGACATCGTCTCGCTGTCAAGTTCGTATTTGGGAAGATTTGTCCAGCTGTATTTCCAGTCGTTTTCCTCGCTGAGAACAATTTCACGTATTTTACGAACAGTTCCGTCAGGGTCGGTGACATTTAAGTAAACCGTAACAGAGTCATCTATGTGGTTTTCATTATCATTCCATTTCTTTTCCACATAGACTGATGTGGTTTCGGTCACCCAGTCCTGTGCATTGGTGATCACAACATAGGCCGCTTGGTTTTCTTCATCGATCCGAAAACCGTGAATGGTAAAGCCGTGTGAAACGGGAACCTTATTTCCGTTTTTGTCCGTTCCCTCTAATATTGTTGCACTGTAGGAGTTTAGTCCGTTTTTGTCCAAGGTTAGTTGAATTACACCGTTTGATGGTGAATAACCCGACGCATTTGGAGGAACTATTTCCTTAATATAATAGGTACGTGATGGACTAAGACCCCAAATGTAAGCCTGTCCTCTTTGAATAGTAAATATATTGGTGGGTGCTTCACCGTTTTTATAAGATTGATTGCTTGGCCATAAATCACAAGCATCGGTGCATTCCAAGTCGTTATAAACAGCAAACTGTGCGCCATTCAAAGCTTCCTGCGTCAGGACATCTTCCTTCTGCAGTGTCAGAGAGAATCGGGGTGCCAAGTTAAAGTAAATGGCACAGTTGGACATAGAGCTACCTCGCTCCAAATAGAGGATCGTAAGGGTGTGTTCACCGGGGTTTATCCCACTCAAGGTGCCTGCACTTTTTCCGTTTACCCGTATCTCGCCTGTGGAGAAATTGATGTCGCCTTCCGCTGCCTGGTGGATACCACCCAAGTCTAGCGCGACCTTGCCGTCCACCAGGATCCATACGTCATCGTCACCGGTGAACTTGAAATGCATATCGTTGCCGTAGATATCCTTATTGCCGTATTCGCCGTTCGAAAGTTTTTCACCCGGAACGTCTGAAAGACCGAACTGCACGTCAGTGCGCATACCGAACCATAGATTAGCCTTGATCTGGTTGGTGGCACTTCCGTCAGAATTATATCTGGCGTCATACACATAGTGCGATACATCCGAATACTCTCCATTATCGCCGTCATAGTTATAGGTTTTAACCGTTTGTCCGTTCGTATTGGCATAGGGAGAGTTCAGTGGCAGGAAGTCGGAATACTTACCTGCATCATTGTTATTTGCCGAATCGGAAGTTCGTGCTAAGTAATCGTAAACGTAGAATCTTTGGTCGGTTTGGTTGTAGGATGCCGCGTTAAGCTTGGCATCGTAATAGTAATAGCCGTAGTGTTCGCTGGATGGGTCTGTGTTAATTTGGAAAAGATGGTCACCTTCACCCAAATAATGCTTACCCACAATACCTTCACCCGTTTCGGGATTGAAAAGGTTGTCGGTTGAGAACAATGCTTCTCCCAGAGTTGCGTTGTATATTCCGGAATAAACACCCGTACCACCCGTGTATTTATTGGGATTGTTAAGATTGTTCAGGTTGCTAAGCGAACCGCCTCC
>JAZORF010000005.1:0-23536 GCA_045656545.1 Acutalibacteraceae bacterium
AGCATTGTACTTCTATCCACACATATCGTTTCCGACATAGAGCATATTGCCGATGAGGTGCTCATGATGAAAGATGGAACTTTGATTTATCACGGAACATGGGACGAACAAATGGGCGATTTAGAGAGCTTCTATCTTGCGCAATTCGAGGAGGGGAGCCATGAATAATCTGTTTACCCTGTACGGTTATGAACTGAAAAAACTGATGCAGAAGAAACTGCTTTGGATCTCTCTTCTTGTCTGCATGGTAGCCATTGCCTTTTCAATCCTGTTTCCTTTACTGGGAACCTATTCCGTAAATGGCGTATTCATAAGCACAAATTACGAACAACACCTGATCGATCAAGCATACCGCAAAACACTCAGTGGCAAGACCATAGACCAATCTATGCTGGAGGAGGCCATTGCCGCTTACAAAGATTTGCCGATAGAAACCGATTATGTTTTAACGGAAGAATACCAAACCTACGCCCGTCCGTACAGCGAAATTTTTAATCTGATCCGAGCATGGACTGGCATGGACAAAGAAACAGCCGTACAGTGGGTTCCCGATGAATCTGCATTATATGCCGCCATGATGGAGCAGTTTGAAGAATCGGCTATTAACAACCATTTGACCGAAGCTGAGATTGCATATTGGCAGGGACAGGCCAGTACCCTCACAACCCCTATTGTATATCAGTTTCACAAGGCATACGAATACATCTTAGAGACATTTCTCACCGTAGGTTTCATGATGTTGCTCTATGCCGCCATCGCCCTTTCGAGTAGTTTTCCCGACGAGCACACTCACCGAACAGATCAGCTTGTGCTGTGTACTGCAAATGGAAAAAGACGGCTCTATTGGGTGAAGCTATTCTCTGGGATCACCGTGGGGTGTGTTGGTGCGTTGCTCATGACGGTGCTGACTTGGTTACTGTGTCTGTGCGTATATGGTTCAGAGGGCTTTGATACCGCGATACAAATTTTTTACACCAACTACGCAGGCAATATCACCATAGGACAAGCCTGTCTGATTGCATATAGCTGCCTACTGGTGACCGCGTTTTTGATCAGCATATTTGTCATGTTCCTGTCCGAACTGTTTCATAGCAGTATAGCTGCAATATCCATTACTACAGGTATGATCCTTGCCGGAATGCTTGTTCAAATACCAACAGAGTATCGCATATTGGGACAGATATGGGATTATCTACCTACCTGTTTTCTGGCCATGTGGAACACTTTTGATCTTCGGTTGGTTTCTCTGTTTGGAACGCAGTTCACCTCGTACCAAATCGTTCCCTTGCTCTACATTGTCGCCGCAGCGCTGCTGGCTTTTCTCGGAAGTCGTATCTATTGCCGCCGTCAGATCAGCGGAAGATAAACGCACTCCCGCATGAATAACAAAAGATTGGGGGAATGTCTTGTGCCGTTACCTGTGGCACCTCTTTTTATTCACAACTGCACAAGGTATCGCAAATTGATGCGAAGCATCACATCGTTTGCGCAAAGCGCAACACTGTTTGCCAAAAAACATTAGCGAAGCGACATCATTAGGCGAAGCCGTCATCATTAGTATAACGGCATCATTTGCCAAAGGCAAACATCATTGAAAAAACTCCTTGAGAAATCTCAAGGAGTTTTTTCTGGTTCGAGTGACAGGACTTGACCGTCTGCTGCGGCTGCGCCTTGCATACTACCGGCTCGCCGACCGTTGCTTCGCAACAGTACCCGTCTCGCCACTCCTCGCTAAAAACAGTCCACCGGACTGTTTTCTTAACGCTCAGACCTTCTCAGGTTCAAGTCCTGCTATTCACAATAAAAAACCACCAAAGCCAAACGGCTTCGGTGGTTTTTGGTCCGAGTGACAGGACTTGAACCTGCGGCCTCTTGACCCCCAGTCAAGCGCGCTACCAGCTGCGCCACACCCGGATATTTTTGCAGTCAGATTTTGACCGCTCAAAGATTATAACACATCGCTTTTCAAAAATCAATAGAAATCTTTCTTTTTTTCTAACTTTTTCAAAACTATTCAAACCGACTGTTAAAATCTTCTTCTCTCTGCTCAAATCCTTAACTTTTCAAAAAACTTTAAAATCTTGCAAAAAACACTTTATTTTATACTTGTTTTATAGTATTATAATACTGTATAGATATTTTCGGAGGTGCAGATTATGTCTAAAAAAATCAGACTTACCGTTGCGGGTATTGAATATTACGTTAATACCGACGAGTCAGAGTCTTATATGAAAGAAATTGCCAACAAGGTTGACGTGCAAATGAACAGTCTTTCAAAGGGCAATCCTTTCCTTTCGACCACTATGGCGGCAGTTATGTGTGCACTGCAATTTTGCGACGAAAACAAAAAGCTTGAGACCGAACTTGCCGAGACTAAGCGCGCACTTAAGCGTTCAACTGAGGAGTCTGCCTGCTCTTCCTTAGAGTCGGACGAGGCTCGCCGTGAGATAGAGCGCCTTAACCGTGAAAATATGCGCCTACGCGACAAATTGTCAGGCAGATGAAACCTGAAGTTTTAGCCCCAGCAGGCACCTTTGATGCTCTTGTTGCCGCCGTAAGATGCGGCGCGGACGCTGTTTATCTTGGCGCAGGCAAATTTAACGCCAGGCAGTCGGCAGTCAACTTTGGCGGTGACAGTCTGCGCGAAGCAACCGAATACTGTCACATTCGCGGTGTCAAGGTTTACCTTACCCTTAACACCCTTGTAAGCGACGGCGAAATTGCTGATGCTCTTAATCAACTCCGACTTGCCTGTGAGGCAGGGGTTGACGCCGTTATTGTGCAGGATATAGGCCTTGCCCGTCTTATTAAAAAGGCGGCTCCAACTATGCGACTGCACGCATCCACACAGATGTCGGTGCATACCGCCTCTGCCTTGCCAATGCTGAAGGAGTTGGGCATTAGCCGAGTTGTCCTTGCCCGCGAATTATCTGCCACAGAGATAAAACACATCACCTCTGAGGCGGCAAAACTGGGTATTGAGACGGAAGTTTTTGTTCACGGCGCACTGTGTATGTGTCTTTCGGGGCAATGCTATATGAGTGGCGTTATCGGTCAGCGTAGCGGCAACCGAGGTTTGTGCGCCCAACCCTGCCGAATGGAATACTCCGACGGCAGTTATCCCTTATCTCTTAAAGATTTATCCTTGCTTGACAGTTTGCCCGAGCTTATGTCAGACGGGGTGGCATCCCTTAAAATCGAGGGCAGAATGAAGCGTCCCGAATATGTTGCCGCCGCAGTCAGTGCCTTTCGGCTTGCTGCTGACGGTGAGGTTGTTCCCCCTCGTCTTAAAGAGTTGCTCGGCTCGGTATTTAGCCGTTCAGGTCACACCGACGGCTACTACAAAGGCAAACTCGGTGAAAATATGTTTGGCAGGCGCACCCTTGACGCCAAGGCAGAGAGTGACGCTACCTTTGGCGAAATTCATCTGCTTTACCGCAACGAGCGACAAAGTGTGTCTGTGGATATGTCTCTTTGCCTTAAAGACGGCAATACAACCTTAACCCTTACTGACGGGGAGCATACCGTCACTGCACAAGAAAAGGCGGAGATTGCACTTAAAACTCCCCTTGACAGTGAGCGCGCTTTTGCTCTTTGCTCAAAACTGGGCGGTACACCCTATTTTCTTAACAATTTTAACTTTGATAATCCCCAAGGTTTGACCTTGCCTGCCTCTGCCCTTAACGGATTAAGACGGCAGTGTTGTGAGCAGTTAAACCTTTTACGAAAAGGGGCGCAAGTTCCCTTTAATATGCCTGAGTTATCTGCCACACCGATTAAAAAGGATAACACTCCCCCTTTGTTTGTGCGGCTTGCAAGTGATAACTTTTTGCCACAAAACATTCACCTTGCCCAGCGTGTTTACCTGCCCCTTGGCAGTAAATTGCCCAAATTAGATAATGTTGGGGTTGAAATTCCCCGCGCAATGTTTGTGGGTGACGAATGGATAGCAGACCAACTTGAGAAAGCCAAAGAGCAAGGTGCAAAATTTGCCCTTTGCCACAACCTTGGTGCAGTTCACCTTGCCCGCCAGGCAGGACTGACCGCTCACCTTGGCTTTGGAATGAACATTTTTAATTCTTACTCAGCCAACCACTTTGCCGAAAGGGATGTTACCCTCTCTTTCGAGTTAACCTTACGGCAAGCGGCAAATGTGGGCAAGGGCGGTATAATAGCCTATGGCAGACTGCCCCTTATGCTTACACGCAACTGCGTAAAGGGTGGCAAGAAAAACTGCAAAAACTGTTCAAAAGAACTTACCGACCGCAAGGGAGTAACCTTCCCCGTTATATGCGGTAACGGATACAGTGAGATTTTAAATACCAAACCTGTTATGCTTTCTTACGAGAGGGACAGACTATCCGATTTTGACTTTTTGACCATTTATTTTACCGACGAAACACAGTTACAGTGTGAAAATATAATTGATTGCTATGCACAGGGGGTTGCTCCCCAAGGGGATTTTACCCGCGGTCTTTATTACCGAGGTGTGTAGGGTATTAGCGAGTATTTTAACAAAGGATGATAATAATGCTGATTTTGGCTTCTGCCTCACCCAGACGGGCAGAGATTTTGTCAATGCTTGGGTATGAGTTTGAAATTATACCTGCCAGTTGCGACGAAAATACCCAGGGACTTACTGCCAAAGAGGCGGTGGGCGAACTTGCCCGTCGCAAAGCACAAGCGGTGGCAGAACTTTATCCTGACCGCACTGTTCTTGGGTCTGACACCCTTGTAACCTTAGAGGGCAAAGTGTTGGGCAAGCCCAAGTCGGAGGAGGATGCCGCAAATATGCTTCGCACTCTGTCGGGCAAAACCCACAGCGTATTCACAGGCATATCTGCCCTTTGCGGTGACAAATCGGTCACCGAAACGGTTGAGGCAAAGGTAACCTTTCGCACTTTGACCGAAAAAGAAATTGCCGATTACATTGCTACGGGCGAGCCTATGGATAAGGCAGGTGCTTACGGAATTCAAGGCAAGGGCGCCATTCTGGTTGACTCCATTGAAGGTGACTTTTTCAACGTGATGGGGCTTCCTGCCGCAAGAGTTTATCTTTTGCTTAAAAAATTCGGTTTTTAAAAGCCGATGGGAATAATAAAAGAAATTTAATTTAAGGAATGAAGATATATGTTCAGCCGTGATATAGGAATTGATTTAGGTACTGCCAACACTCTGCTTTGTGTAAAGGGCAAGGGTGTTATTATGCGCGAACCCTCTGTTGTTGCCGTTGATGTGCGCAACAAGTCGGTGCGCTCGGTTGGTACTGCCGCTAAAGAGATGATTGGCCGTACTCCCGGCTCAATCGTAGCAGTGCGCCCTCTTAAAGACGGCGTTATTGCTAACTTTGAGGTTACTGCAACCATGCTTAAGCGCTTTATCCGCGAGGCACTTAAGGGTAGTTTTGTGTCAAAAGTGCGAGTTGTAATCTGTGTGCCATCAGGCGTTACAGAGGTTGAGGCCCGTGCCGTATACGACGCCGCCCGTCACGCAGGTGCATCAGAGGTTGACTTGATTGAGGAGCCTATGGCGGCTGCTCTTGGTGCAGGTCTGCCTGTTGGTGATGCATCGGGCAGTATGGTTGTTGACATCGGCGGCGGCACCAGTGAAGTTGCTATCGTTGCACTGGGCGACATCGTTACCTCTCAGTCAGTACGTACCGCAGGCGACAATCTTGACGAGTCTATTATCAACTACATCCGCCGCAAGCACAGTTTGCTGATTGGCGAGCGCACTGCGGAGGAAATCAAGATTGCTATCGGCTCTGCCTATCCTTACGAGGATGAGGGCAGTATGGAAATCAAGGGACGAAATCTGATTGACGGTCTGCCTAAGAATGTTACCGTTACTGCAGAGGAGGTTCGCGACGCTATGAGCGAGTCACTCCACAAGATTATTGACGCTATCCGTCTTACCCTTGAAAAGACTCCCCCTGAACTTGCCGCCGATATTATTGACCGCGGCATTACCCTTACAGGCGGCGGCGCACTGCTTCGCGGAATCGACATTCTTATTAACGAAGAAACGGGTATTCCCGTTAACATTGCCGACAACCCTCTTGACTGCGTTGTTGAGGGCACTGCAAAGCGCCTTGAGAACAATATGAGTTTTGACACCTATTACAAAAAACGCAGATATTAAGCACCCGAGGTGAATTTTAATGCGACGCTTTTTTAGAAGCAAAAAGTTTATAATAACCTCTGCGGTTGCGGTGGTGCTTATTGCCGCTGTTATTGCCTTTAGTATTTTTGGCAGTGTGGCGGCGCCTCAGTCTGCCTTTGCAGGCTCGGTTATTGCTCCCATTGGTGAGTTTTTCGGCAATATTTCAGAGGGTGTGGGTGACTTTTTCGGCACCTTTGCAAAATATGAAGATTTGCAAAAGGAAAATGCCGATTTGCGCGAACAGATTGCCGACTTAACAGAGGAAAAACTTAAATGGCAGGAGGCTTTAACCCAAAACAAGTTTTACAAAGAGTTTTTGGGCATAAAAGAGGACCACGAGGATTTTGAAATGACCTCTGCAAGAGTTATATCCCGTGATACTGCCGACCCATTTTGCACCTTTACCGTTAATGCAGGCTCCCTTGACGGAGTCAGTCTGCACGACCCCGTTATTACTGCCGAGGGTATAATCGGCTATGTGTACGAAATCGGCCCATCCTATGCCACTGTTATGACCGTACTTAATCCCGCCATTAAAATGGGGGCATACGACCGCCGCACCGACGACAACGGTGTGGTGTCGGGTGATGTTTCAGGCGCCGCAGATGGCTATTGCCGTATGGACGGGCTTAGCCGCTATTCCACTGTGGCTAAGGGTGACTATGTTGTTACCGCAGGCGGCGGAATGTTCCCTGCAGGCCTTGTTATCGGCAGGGTTGACTCGGTGGTGCAGATTGAGGGTGAACTTTCGATTTATGCTACCCTTACCCCTGCTGCCGACATTAAAGGTTGCAGCAGTGTTATGATTATTACATCCTTTAACGGTCAAAGTGACTTTGAGGGACTTATTGAAGATTAAGATTTAATTTTTACGAAAGGCGGTGAGGTTTTTGCATCAAAAAAGACGGCGGGGATACGTATACTACTCGGTGCTTGGCATCGCCTTGGCATTGGTTTATTTTCTTCAATGTGCCACGCCTATTTTGCCTACGATTTTCGGTGTAAAGCCTATGCCTGCCTTTATTCTTATGCTGTGCATTGCCGCTTTTGGCGGTGAAACGGCAGGTATTATATCAGGTCTTGCCCTTGGCATCGCTACCGACATCGGCTCAACATCTCCTGACGGGTTTAACGCCCTTGTTATGATGCTTATGGGTCTTGCCTGCTCACTGCTTGCCACCTATCTGTTTAGTGAGCGGCTTCCTGCCGCTGCAGTTCTTTGCGGCATATTTACCGCCCTTTATTACATCTTGAACTGGGTTGTACTTGTGGTGGTAAAAGGTTACGACGGTGTATGGCTCTATCTTGCAAGATACTCTTTGCCCGGAGCAATTTACACTTGGCTTTTTGTCTTTTTGTTTTGGCCTTTTGTCAGTTTTATTGGCAAGGCAAATTTTAAGAAAACCAACAACAGTCTGTTAGAGTAAGGTCGTTTTTATGTATCAGTCATTTTATCAGCAAAAAAAGCCCTTTTGGGTTCGATATACCTCTTTAATCGTCGTGCTTGCAGTTGTAATGTGCGCTTTTTCAGTGCGCCTTGCAGAACTTCAGGTGGTTAATGCTGATTACTACAAGGCGCAAGGTGACAATTCATCAGTGCGCACACTGACTGTTCCCGCCGCAAGAGGTGAAATTGTTGACCGCTACGGCAGAGTGCTTGTTTACAACCGAGACGGATTTAACATTGTTTTTGATGCCGCCACACTGCCAAACAGCAAGGCAAACGGCATTATTCTTAAACTTATAAAACTGCTTAAAAAGACCGATATTAAGTGGACCGACACTTTGCCTTTAGAGGCAGAGGCGCCTTATACCTTTGTGGCGGACAAGCAGACAGAGATTACCGCACTGCGCAACGCTTTGTCCCTTGCCCGATATGCCACTGCAAAGAATTGCTTCGACGCTATGGTGGAAAAGTACTCTCTTGAGGGACTGAGTGAAGAGGAGCAGCGGCTCATTATGGGCGTGCGCTACGCTATGGACAGCAGCGATTTTTCCGCCGCCAACCCATTCATCTTTGCAGAGGATATTGGCGACAGTCTTGCACAGACTGTGCAGGAATATTATACCGAACTTCCGGGTGTTAATATTGAAAAGGCAAATTTCCGCGAATACACCGACCCCGAACTTGCACCCCACGTTCTTGGTTACACAGGTCTTATGTCGGCTACCGACTGGGAAAAATATAAAGATACAGGTGAATACCGCTACTCCGACAAGGTGGGCAAGGCAGGTATTGAACTTGCTGCCGAGGAGTATCTTAAAGGTGTTGACGGCAGATACACCGTCATTCAAAATGCCGACGGCACCCTTAAATCCACCGAAACGGTAAGAGAGGCTGTGCCCGGCTCCACTGTGCAACTGACCATTGATGCCAACTTGCAAAAGGTGGCGCAAACCGCCCTTAAAAACGGCATCATCCGTGTCAACTCAAATCTTAAGCCCGGTCAAAGTTATGCCACAAGCGGTGCCGTTGTTGTTACCGACGTTAATACAGGTGAGATTTTGGCAAGCGCAAACTACCCCTCATACAGTATGACTGACTATTTTGAGGACTACAAAGCAGTTGAAACGGCAACGGGGCAACCTCTTTTTGACCGCGCGCTAAACGGTCAGTATCCCCCCGGCTCTACCTTTAAGCCTGCCGTTGCACTGATTGGACTTCACCTTAACAAAATAAGCACCTTCGACACCATTCGTTGCACCCATACTTATGACCGTTTTGCCGACTACAAACCTACCTGTCTGGGTTGGCACGGCTCACTTAACGTTACGGGTGCCTTGGCAAAAAGTTGCAACTTCTTTTTCTATGAGTTGGGCTTCAGAGTGGGTATCAGCGACCTTAACAAATACTGCCGCCAACTTGGACTTGGCGTATCAACTCAGGTTGAATTGCCCTCATCAAACGGCATTTTGGCAGGTAAAGAGCAGCGTGAAAGTATGGGTAGTTATTGGACTCAGGGTGACACTGTTCAGGCGGCTATCGGTCAGTCAGACAATGCCTTTACCCCTTTGCAACTGTCTATGTATACCTCTACCCTTGCAAACGGAGGCACACGATACAACGCCCACTTTATAAAATCGGTTTACAACTACTCCATGACCGAGGTTAAAAAGGACAACTTCTCATACGAACTGAGCAAGGTGGATATTCCTGCCGAAAGTTTTGAAGCCGTTAAGGCGGGTATGCTTCAGGTTACTGAGGACGGTACTGCATCTGCCACTTTCAGCAACTATCCCATTCGTGTAGGCGGTAAAACAGGTACTGCTGATGCTCCCGGCAAGACCAACGCTATGTTCGTTGCTTTTGCACCATATACCAACCCCGAAATTTCTGTTTCCATCGTCATTGAAAACGGCGGTCACGGTTCATCGGTTGCACCTGTGGCAAAAGAGATTTTTGATGCCTATTTCTTTAACTCAGAGGGTGCCTACTCATCCTCCGAAACCGACAAATTGTTGCCATAAAATCTTTGACATATTAAAGGTTTTATGTTAATATTAAAAAGTAGTATTGTCTGGAGGCTGAATATGTCGGATAAATCCGCTTGTAAAATATATGTGGTCGTGTCCGGTAAAGGCGGCGCAGGCAAATCCACCGTTGCGTGCGGTTTAGGCGGCGCTTTTGCCGATAAAGGACTGAAAACCCTGCTTATTGATGCCGACGAGGGATTAAGATGCCTTGACCTTATGCTTGGCGTGGCTGACCAGGTTGTTTTTGACACAGGTGACGTTATTAACGACCGTTGCGACCTTGCCGACGCTATTAAAGAGATTCCCGGCGTGCCCAATCTGTCACTGCTTCCTGCTCCAAATGAGCACGGCGTGGTGGGTGACGGTTTTGCAGAACTTGCAACATCCTTGCGAGGTCAGTTCGACCGCATTATTATTGACTCCACCGCAGGTGTGGGTGACGGCTTTAAAGCGGCGGTTAACTCTGCCGATGCGGCTATTGTGGTTGTTGGGGGTGACCCCGTTAGCATCCGCGATGCCCGTAACGTGTGCCAGTTGCTTGACGATGTTGGTATGACTGCACGGCGGATGATTATCAACCGCTTTGACTATAAGGCAATGAAGCAATCCTTGGCACCCCACATTGACAAAATGATTGATAATACTGCATTGCGGCTTATCGGCATCGTCCCTTACGACAGGGCGCTTACCGTTGGCGCAATCAAGGGCAAACTTGCACGGAGAGGTAAGGCAAAGCGCGCCTTTGCCCGCATTGCCAACCGCCTTTGCGGTAAAAATGTGCGACTGCCCAAATTAAACAAGATATAACCAAAGCAAATACGCCTTTTATCAGGCAGGAGGAGAAAGACAAATGAATATAGCTCTTATCGCAGACGACGCAAAAAAAGAATTGATGGTGCAGTTTTGTATTGCTTATTGCGGAATTTTAAGCCGTTACAATTTGTGCGCCACCGGTACCACCGGCAAATTGGTTAGCGAAGCCACTGGCCTTGATATTGTAAGTTTTATGAGTGGCCCTCAGGGTGGCGACGAGCAAATTGCCGCCCGCATAAGCTGTGATGAGATTGACCTTGTGCTTTTCTTCCGCGACCCAATGGCTTCTAAAGACCACGAAATTGCAGAACTTAGTCTGCTCAGGCTTTGCGACGTGCACTGCATTCCTATCGCAACCAACATTGCCACCGCCGAAGTGCTCATTCACGGACTTGAGCGTGGCGACCTTGACTGGCGCGAGGTTATGAAGGGCAACTAAACTAAAATATTAGGCTATGATAAGAAGGAGTAATCGGCTACACGACTCTTACAGGGATGAAGCGCCGCGACTGAAAGCGCTTTGTGTACGGTGCCGACCAAGACATCTTTGAGCCTTTGCGCAAAAATGCGCCGCATACACTCGGCGTACGAGTGAAAGAGGGCGGCTTTATGCCGTCAATCAGGGTGGCACCGCGGATTTTGTTTTCCGTCCCTGATACAGTCTTTTTCGGGCTGTATCAGGGTTTTTATTTTTATTTTTTAAATTAACTCAAAGTGAGGTAACAATATGGCTCTTTTAACACAAGCAATTAAGGGTACTCAAGACGTTTTACCTGCCGACAGTCACCGTTGGCAGTATGTAGAAAAAACTTTGCTTGACACCGCATCCCTTTTCGGATTTAAAGAGATGCGCACCCCTGTTTTTGAACACACCGAACTCTTTAACCGCTCGGTTGGTGACACTACCGACGTTGTTCAAAAAGAGATGTATACTTTTAACGATAACGGCGGCAGAAGTATATCTTTGCGCCCCGAAGGTACTGCAGGCAGTGTGCGTGCTTTTCTTGAACACGGACTGCACAACGAGGCACTGCCGCAAAAGGTCTGCTATGTGACCTCCTGCTACCGCTACGAAAAGCCGCAGGCAGGCAGACTGCGCGAATTCCATCAGTTTGGTATTGAGTGCTTTGGTGCTCCCGTTGCCACTGCCGATGCAGAGGTTATCTCGGTTGCCGCTCTTGCCTTTGAAAATCTTGGAATTAAGAATTTGCGCCTCGAAATCAACTCTATCGGCTGTCCTACCTGCCGTGCCGAATATACCAAGGCACTGAAAGAGTATTTTGGCTCAAAGCAGGACGATTTGTGCGAAACCTGCCGTGGCAGACTTGACCGCAATCCTATGCGAATTCTTGACTGCAAATCTCCCATTTGCTCTGCCATTGCAGAAAAGGCACCCACTGTGCTTGATTACATTTGTGATGATTGCCGCAATCACTTTGAGCAGGTAAAGGCTCACCTTAACGCCCTTGGCATTGCCTACACGGTTAACCCCAAGATTGTGCGCGGACTTGACTACTACACCCGCACAGTTTTTGAGTTTATATCTAACGATTTGGGCGCTCAGTCTACCCTTTGCGGCGGCGGTCGCTACGACGGACTGATTGAACAGGTTGGCGGTCAACCCACTGCCGCACTTGGCTTTGGTATGGGCCTTGAGCGACTGATGATGGTTATGGAAGCCCAAGGTTGCCCCTTCCCCGAAGCACCAAAGTGCGATGTTTACATTGCCCCCATGGGTGAAAACGCCACCCTTATGGCATCCCGTCTTTGCCGCGATTTGCGTGCAGAGGGATATAGCGCCGAAACCGATTTGGTTGGCAGAGGACTGAAAGCACAAATGAAATTTGCCAACAAGATTGGTGCAAAATTCACCCTTGTGCTAGGTGATAATGAGATTGAAACAGGCAAGGCAAAACTTAAGAATATGGCAAAGGGTGAGGAGACAGAGGTATCTCTGCCCGAGGGATTGCTTGATGCGGTTTACAATGAATTTTTTACACTTGCTTTAGGCGATTTGAACGATGCCGCCGAAGATTTTGGCAATAAAGGAGAAGAGTAATATGGCACTTAAGATTGAAAAAATGGGTAATTTGCGCCGCACTAACTATTGCGGTGAACTTCGCCCCCAGCATATTGGAAGCACAGTAACCCTTTGCGGTTGGATTCAGCGTCAGCGTGACTTGGGTCAGCTTATCTTTTGCGATTTGCGCGACCGTAGCGGCATAGCTCAGTTGGCTTTTGACGATAATACTGACAGAGAGATTTTTGAAAAAGCATTTCAACTCCGCAGTGAGTATGTTGTAATTGCCACAGGTGACGTCCGTCAACGCGAAAGTGTTAACAAGGACATTCCCACAGGTGAGGTTGAAGTTTTTGTTACCGAACTGCGCGTACTTGCCGTTGCCGAAACCACTCCTTTTGAGATTTTGGAGGATTCCTCTGTTCGCGAGGAGTTAAGACTTCAGTACCGCTACCTTGACTTGCGCCGCGCCGATATGCAGCGCAATATCATCACCCGCCACAAAATTGTTAAGTGCGCCCGTGACTACTACGACAAAAACGGATTTTTGGAGATTGAGACTCCTATCCTCATTAAGTCTACTCCCGAGGGTGCCCGTGACTATCTTGTGCCCTCCCGCGTAAAGCAGGGCAGTTTCTTTGCTTTGCCTCAGTCACCCCAGTTATACAAGCAACTTCTTATGCTTTCGGGCTTTGACCGTTATATGCAGATTGCCCGTTGCTTCCGCGACGAAGATTTGCGCGCCGACCGTCAACCCGAATTCACTCAGATTGACCTTGAAATGAGTTTCGTTGACATTGACGATGTTACATCTGTTAACGAAGGCTTTATGAAATATGTATTTAAAGAGATTTTGGATGTTGACATCCCAACTCCCTTTATCCGTATGCCCTATAGCGAGGCTATGAGCCGTTTTGGTTCTGACAAGCCCGATACCCGTTTCGGTCTTGAACTGATTGACCTGTCAGAAATCCTTGCTAACTGCGAATTTAAGGTGTTCAGCGGTGCATTGTCTGCAGGTGGTAGTGTGCGCGCCATCAAGGTGCCCGATTCTGCCGATAAGTTGACCCGCAAGGTTATCGACAAGTTGACCGATTTTGTTAAGGATTACGGCGCAAAGGGCTTGGCATTCACCCGTTACACTGCTGAGGGCATTGCATCAAGTTTTGAAAAGTTCCTTTCTGAAGAGGAAATTACTGCAATCCACAACCTTGTTGACCTTAAGCAGAATGACGTTCTGCTTGTGGTTGCCGACGGTAAAAATGACGTTGTCTTCAACTCATTGGGCGCACTTCGTTGCCAGGTTTCAGAGCGTCTTGAACTGATTGACAAATCTAAATTCAACTTCCTTTGGGTTACCGACTTCCCGCAGTTTGAGTACAGTGAAGAGGAAGACCGCTTTGTTGCAAAGCATCACCCCTTTACCGCTCCTAAAGACGAGTGTTTGGATATGCTTGAAAGCGACCCCGCATCTGTTACCGCAAAGGCTTACGATATGGTGCTTAACGGTTGTGAGGTTGGCGGCGGCTCAATCCGTATCAACGACCCACAGGTGCAGGAGCGTATGTTTAAGGCTCTTGGCTTCACTCAAGAGGAAATTGCCGAGCGTTTCGGCTTCCTTACCGATGCATTCCGTTACGGCGCACCACCTCACGGCGGTATGGCATACGGTCTTGACCGCTTGGTTATGCTTATGCTCGGTCTTGATTCTATCCGCGACGTTATTGCATTCCCCAAGGTTGCTAACTCAAGCGAACTTATGAGTGGCGCACCTGCCCGCGTTGACGCAAAGCAACTTGACGATTTGGCAATCGCCATAATTGAGAAGAAGGGTGAAAACAATGACTAAGATAGACATTTTTTCTGGATTTTTGGGTGCCGGCAAAACTACCCTTATTAAAAAGTTGATTAAAGAGGCTTATTCAGGCGAAAAATTGGTGCTTATTGAAAACGAGTTTGGTGAAATCGGTATCGACGGCGGTTTTATGCAGGATGCAGGCATCGAAGTTACCGAAATGAATTCAGGCTGTATCTGTTGCTCCCTTGTGGGTGACTTTGCCGAGGCTCTTGGCAAGGTACTTGATGAATATGCGCCCGACAGAGTTATTATTGAGCCGTCAGGCGTTGGCAAGTTAAGTGACGTTATCCGCGCAGTCAGCGGTCTTGACCGAGAAGATGCCACTTTAAATTCTTTTACCACCGTTGTTGACGCCACCAAATGCCGTATGTATATGAAAAATTTCGGCGAGTTCTTTAACAATCAGGTGGAGCATGCAGGCACTATCATTCTCAGCCACACCGACGGTATGGACGAGGCAAAACTTGCCGCCGCAGTTGAACTTCTTCGTCAGCACAATGATGAGGCGACTATCGTCACTACTCCTTGGAGTCAGTTGGGTGGCGATGTTATCCTTGCCGCTATGGAAGATAAGCACACCCTTGAAGATGAACTTCATCATCTTGAGGAGGAGGCTCACCATCATCACGAGCATCATCATCACGATGAGCACTGCGACTGCCATGACCATGAGCACCACCATCACGATGAACATTGCGACTGCGGTTGCCACGACCATCACCACCACGCCGATGAGGTGTTTGCAAGTTGGGGTGTTGAAACGGCAACCAAGTTCACACCAGAGTTTATCACCGATGCACTCAACGCCCTCTCTAACGAGGAGTACGGCATAATTCTTCGTGCAAAAGGCATCGTTGCAGGTAAAGACGGCAACTGGATTCACTTTGACTATGTTCCCGGTGAGCCCGACGTCCGCACAGGTTGTGCCGCCGTTATCGGCAGACTTTGTGTTATCGGCTCAGGTATAAATGAAGATAAATTAAAGGCTTTGTTTGGAGTTTAAGAACAATTGCTATTATTTTTAATGAGGTAATAGATTTTATGGAAATTCCCGTATATTTGTTCACCGGCTTTTTAGAGGCAGGCAAAACAAAATTTATTCAAGAAACATTGCAGGATAAACGCTTTAACAAGGGGGAGCACACCACCCTCATTCTTTGTGAGGAGGGTGTGGAGGAGTACGACCCCACCCTTTTTAGCGGTAAAAATGTTCATCTGCACATTGTTGAGGAGGAGCAGTGGCTCACTCCCGACCGCTTGAGCGCACTGCAAAAGCGGGACAACAGCGAGCGTGTTATCGTTGAGTACAACGGTATGTGGCAGTTAAACAGTCTCTTTTCCGCACTGCCTAACAACTGGCAGGTGGCTCAAGAGATGTGCTTTGCCGATGCAAACAGTTTCATCAATTACAACGCCAATATGCGCTCACTTGTGGTGGACAAGATGCAGTCTTGCGATTTGGTTATTTTCAACCGTTGCCCCAAGGGTGTTGACAAAATGGCACTTCACAAAATTGTGCGCGGTGTCAGTCGCAGGGCGGATATTGCCTACGACTACCTTGACGGCACCACCGAGTATGACGATATTGAGGACCCACTGCCCTTTGACATTAACGCTCCTGTTATTGAAATTGCCGACAGTGACTATGCCCTCTTTTACCGCGATTTTATGGAGGAGCCCAAAAAATACGTGGGCAAAAAGGTGCAGTTTAAGGGCATCATTGCCTGCGACGGCAAACTGCCTAAAGACACCTTTGTTATCGGCAGGCATATTATGACCTGTTGCGCCGACGACATTCAGTACGGCGGTGTAGTTGCCACATGGAGCCACGCTGGTAATCTTAAATCAAGGGACTGGGCTACCGTCACCGCAGAGGTTGCTTTTGAGCACAACAAAGCCTACCGTGGCAAAGGTCCCGTACTTCACATTGAAAAATTAGAATTTTCCCAACCACCCGAGCAACAAGTAGCCACATTTTATTGATTTACTATTGATTTTTGCATCAATATGTAGTATACTAATCCCGTTAATAAAGCCCGTAAAAATCGGGTAAGTTATATTGCTAAAGGAGTATGTTTATGTTAGTTTCAGCAAAAGAAATGCTTACCAAAGCAAAGGCAGGTCACTATGCAGTTGGCCAGTTCAATATCAACAACCTTGAATGGACCAAGGCTATCCTGCTCACCGCTCAAGAACTTCAAAGCCCCGTTATCCTCGGTGTTTCTGAGGGCGCAGGCAAATATATGTGCGGTTACACCACCATTGTTGGTATGGTTAACGGTATGATTAACGAGCTCGGCATCACTGTTCCCGTTGCTCTTCACCTTGACCACGGCAGCTACGAAGGTGCTAAAAAGTGCATCGAGGCAGGCTTTTCTTCTGTTATGTTCGATGGCTCACACTACCCCATCGAAGAAAATATTGCTAAAACCCGCGAACTCGTAGAACTTACCGGCAAGCTCGGTCTCTCTCTTGAGGCAGAGGTTGGCGCTATCGGTGGCGAGGAAGACGGTGTTGTTGGTAACGGCGAAGTTGCAGACCCCGAAGAGTGCAAGATGATTGCTGACCTTGGCGTTACAATGCTTGCTGCAGGTATCGGCAACATCCACGGCAAGTACCCTGAAAATTGGGCAGGCCTTTCTTTCGATACCCTTGATGCTATTCAGCAACTCACCGGTGATATGCCCCTCGTTCTTCACGGCGGCACAGGTATCCCCGCTGATATGATTAAAAAGGCTATCTCTCTTGGCGTTTCTAAGATTAACGTTAATACCGAGTGCCAGCTTGCATTTGCTGCTGCTACCCGTAAGTATATCGAAGAGGGTAAGGACCAGTCAGGTAAGGGCTTCGACCCCAGAAAGTTGCTTGCTCCCGGCTTCGATGCCATTAAAGAGACTGTTAAAGAAAAGATGGAACTCTTTGGTTCAATCGGCAAGGCTTAAGTTAAATGAGAAATATCAAAAGGAGATGCTCAAAAGCATCTCCTTTAATTTTTTATTTCAAGAGGCAAAAATGGTATTGCTATTATTCTAAAATTGGAATATAATCATTACAAGAAAGGGTGATTTAGAGTGTTGGCTTATATGACAGCAAACGAGGCTGCAGAAAAATGGAAAATTTCTCATAGAAGAGTGCTAACTCTTTGCAAAGAAAACCGAATTGCCGACGTTGCAATGCTTGGAAATATGTGGATCATACCCATTTCAGCAGAAAAACCAATTGATGCGAGAAGTACACGATTTATCAAGAGCGAAGAAGAAGTAAAACCATTTTTAAAATGGGCAGGTGGAAAAGGTCAGCTTCTTAAAGAAATTGAGCGTTACTATCCATTTTCCGATGAGAACATTACAAAATATGCAGAACCCTTTGTAGGCGGTGGTGCAGTTTTGTTTGATATACTCAGTAAATACGACTTAAAGGAAATCTATATAAGTGATATTAACGCTGAACTTATGAACACCTATCACATAGTACGTGATAGTATAGATCTTTTAATAAATATGCTCTTGTGCTTACAAAACGAGTTTATTCCGTTAGAAACAAATAGACGAAAAGAATACTATAATCAAAAACGCGAACGCTTTAATTATTTAAAGGTTATTAAAAATGATAATGACAATGTGGAAAAAGCGGCATTGATGATATTTCTAAACAAAACCTGTTTTAACGGTTTGTTTAGAGTAAATAAAAAAGGTCTCTTTAATGTTCCCATGGGAGCATATAAGAATCCCTTGATTTGCGATGAAAAGAATCTTCGTGCAGTGTCAGAAAAATTGCAGAAGGTTACTATTGTTTGTGGCGATTATAGAGAGTCAGCTAACTTCATTGATGAAAATACATTCGTGTATTTTGATCCACCGTATAGACCTATTACGGATACCGCAAGTTTTACTGCATATACCGAGAATTTGTTTAATGATGAAGAGCAAATTGAGCTTGCACTTTTTGTTAATGATATGCACAAGAAAGGTGCGAAGATTGTAATTAGCAATTCAGATCCAAAGAATACAAATACCGAAGATGATTTCTTCGATAACATTTACTCTGCTCACAAAATCAAAAGAGTAGAGGCAAACCGTATGATTAACTGTAACGGAGAATCAAGAGGAAAAATCAAAGAATTGCTTATCAGCAATTTTTAAGGAGGATTGTATGAATAGAGATTTTAACGAATGGTTATCAGGCTTTCGTGATAGTATTGCCGATTATGGTTACTACATAGATTTTGAAAAGGTTCATCGAAATGTAGATAGCATCAAGGTTGAACTTAATATCTTAAATTCACTAATCGGTTCTAAAAACATCGAAGTTGATTTCGAGAATTTAATGAGAAAATATCCTGAAGTGTTAAAATGCATTCCTTTGCTTTTGGCGGTTAGAGCGAACGAAATATATTGTCAGGATGAAACTGGTGGTCACTTGTTCCAATTTGATTTTGAAAAGTATCCGCCTAATAGTCATGCACATTATGAAAAATATAAATATTTTATGCGCGAAACCGGATTGTTCGATTTGTTAGAAAACCATATTGTAAACAATCTTGTTGATTATGCGACCGGTGTTGAAACAGGGCTTGATTCTAATGGTCGTAAAAACCGTGGCGGACACTTGATGGAAGATTTGGTTGAAAGCTTTATTCAAAAAGCAGGCTTCGTTAAAGATGTAAACTACTTCAAGGAAATGTATATCCACCAAATCACAAACAAGTGGAATATCGACTTATCTGCCATTTCGAACCAAGGCAAAATGGAAAAGCGTTTTGACTTTGTGATTAAGACTCCTAATATGATTTACGGAATCGAAACCAACTTCTATGGTAGCGGTGGTAGTAAATTAAATGAAACAGCACGTAGTTATAAAACTCTTGCTTGGGAAACTGAAGAAATTGATGGTTTTACATTTGTTTGGTTTACGGATGGCAAGGGTTGGACAAGTGCTCGAAATAACCTTGAAGAAACTTTTGATATTATGAATCACATCTATAATATTAAAGATCTGGAAGATGGTATTATCAATGAGGTTTTCGAATAATGGCTAAAAAAATAAACAAATGGGAGCCGGAAAATTTCGAGTTAGAAATGACTACACATTGGTCTTTTCCAAAACGAGGTGATTGGGCTACCCATGATGCTAAATGGCGTGGAAATTGGTCTCCATATATTCCTCGTAACATTCTGCTCCGATATTCAAAAGAAAACGATTTGGTACTTGACCAATTTGCAGGTGGCGGCACTACCCTTGTAGAAGCAAAGTTGTTAAATCGAAATATCATCGGCGTTGATGTAAATGATGTTGCTCTTGCTCGTTGCAAAGAAAAAAGTGATTTCGAACATGAAGGAGCTAATGGCAAGGTATATCTACACAAAGGAGATGCAAGAAATCTTGATTTTATTCCGGATGAAAGTGTTGATTTAATCTGCACTCACCCACCTTATGCAAACATTATTCAATATAGCGAGGACATACCCGAAGATTTGTCTTTACTAAAAGTCAAGGATTTTCTTGTTGAAATGGAAAAAGTTGCGACAGAAAGCTATCGCGTTCTGAAAAAGGATAAATTCTGTGCTATTCTTATGGGGGATACACGCCAAAAAGGGCATATGATACCAATGTCTTTTGAAGTTATGCGTTTATTTGAAAACGCGGGTTTTAAACTTAAAGAGCTTATTATCAAAGAGCAGCACAACTGTAAAGCGACAGGCTATTGGAAAACGAATAGCGTTAAATATAACTTTTTACTAATTGCACACGAATATTTGTTTATATTTGAAAAATAAGGAAGTTTTTTATGCATATTCCAAAAAGTGATACAAGTGGTTTGACTATTGTGGGATTTGACGAGGCGTTAAGGCAGTCGGATATAACCGAACTGGGCAGTTACGACCACGGCAAGTGGCTGTATGTGCCAAACTGCTACGGCGAATACCGATACATACTTGGCACAAGGGGTAAAAATCCCCTTATTTGTGTGGGTATAAACCCATCCACTGCCGCACCCGACGATTTGGACAACACTCTTAAATCGGTTGCACGAATTGCCGACGCCAACGGCTATGACAGTTGGATAATGTTTAATGTTTACGCTCAGCGCGCCACCAACCCTGACGATATGGATGGAGTCCTTAACGCCGAGTTGCACCGTCAGAATATGCTTGCTTTTAACTATATTCTTGACCTCTATTCCGAGGGCAACACCCCATCTGTTTGGGCAGCGTGGGGCACCATCATCACCAAGCGCCCATACCTTGCTGACTGTGTGCGGGATATGATTGAGGCAGGCAAAAAGCGGTCTGCCCGTTGGCTTTGCGCAGGCAAAATTTCAAAAGCGGGACATCCTCATCATCCTCTTTATCTTAAAAAGGATGAAAAAACGGTGGATTTTGACATTGAGAATTATTTGCAACTTTTGTTAAAATAGCATTTAAACGAAGTAAGCACACTAATCATAATAAAAATTTCATATTTAATTAACACTGAATTTAAATTTATCTTATATTTTATATTTACAGGGGGGCCGAGCAGGGACAGTCCTCATTTGTTTTTTCAGCGGTGACTCCGCAATTGCCGTTGTTTTTTCTTCTCCTCAATTTTAACCTTCCTCACTGTTCCCTCGGCTATTCTGTGGCGACGAAGTCGCCAACTAAGTTTGCCAACGAACAGTCGGGGACGCTTGTCCCTATGGTACAAAACCAAACCTCCCACAAGCAAATTGATTGTGGGAGGTTTTAGTTGTAAGGAAACCACCGACTGTGTCTGTGGTATGAAAAAAAGCTTTAGCGAGGATTGAAAAATTGCATTCCTCTGACGAGGGAGCCGATTGCTTTATCGCCTTGTGGCAATTAACTTCCTTTTGCAAGTGTCAGACCGTTATGCCTTTGCAATGGCTGCCAGTATTGCGCGTTATACCCGCATAAGCAAAACCACCGGCTAAGCCGGTGGTTCTTTATTTTAACCTTTTTTGTTCCGTTTTATACGTAAAATGACGTCCTCAATTATACCGCGATAGTTAGTAAGGGTTGTGCGGCACCAAGTTTTACCTGTGCGACAGATTTCGTCAAGTTGCTGTAAAGAGACAAGTTTTGCCTCTGCTACCTCGCCATCCTGCAAGGTCAGTTGCTCTAAATTAACAGGCATAATCAACATATAGGTATCAACTAAGCGGTGGTCAAGTTGAGTGCTGCCAAGCATAATAAGCCTATCGGCATCCACCTTGATTCCCAATTCCTCACTAAGCTCGCGAACGGCGCCTTGGCGGCTTTCCTCACCTGCAAGAACAGAGCCGCTTGTAAACTCCCAAAAATTCGGGCAATTACGTTTTTTTGGTGAACGGCGGTCTATAAGCAGTCTGCCGTCGGTGTTGATTACCACTATATCCACTACCAGATGGAATTCTCCCTGCTTTAACGGTTTCCCGCGCTTATGGAGTTTGCCTATAGGTAGCCGTTGTTCGTTATATACGTCCCAGTATTCTGCCACAAATCATCATTCCTTTGCTTCATTTTACCATTTTTACCCACTCTTTTCAAGGATTTATATAAAATTATACATTTTTGTTGCTTTTTATTACAAAATCCCTGTGTTTTTGACAATTGTAATGCCTTTAGCAGTGTGATAATATTATTTTTGTCAAAAATTGAGGTGATACTGTGGAAAAAATTAAACCTATGCTTTTTACCGCACTGAAAGGGTACAAAAGCAAAGATTTTGTTAGTGATTTAGTGGCGGGTATCATAGTTGCCGTTGTTGCCTTGCCCTTGTCAATCGCCTTGGCACTGGCTTCGGGTGTAGGCCCTGAAGAAGGTCTTTACACCGCTATTATTGCCGGCTTTATTATTTCCCTGCTTGGCGGAAGTCGGGTGCAGATTTCAGGTCCTACCGCCGCATTTGCCACCACAGTTGCAGGAATTGTTGCCCTTAAAGGTATGTCGGGGCTTATGCTTGCAACGATTATGGCAGGCGTGATTTTGGTGATAATGGGTCTTTGCCGTTTGGGTAACCTTATAAAATACATTCCTTACACTATTACCACAGGTTTTACTGCAGGCATTGCTCTGACTATTGTGGTGGGTCAGATGAAGGATTTTTGCGGTGTTTCTTATCCCAAAGGTATGTCGCCCATTGAAACTCCCGAAAAAATTATGGCTTTTGCAGAGGGGATTGGATCCTTTAACCTGTGGGCGCTGATTGTTGGTATAATTAGTCTTGCCGTGCTTATCTTTTGGCCAAAAATCAACAAGACCATTCCTGCCTCGCTGATTGCTATTCTGGTTGGTGTTGCCCTTGTTGCCCTTACAAAAATGCCCGTCAACACCATTGGCGACCTTTACACCGTAAGCAATGCTTTGCCCACCCTGCATATTCCCGAATTTGATGTGAAAAATATCCTTTCCCTTTTGCCTGACGCAATAACTATCGCCATTTTGGCGGCTATTGAGTCGCTGCTTTCCTGTGTAGTTGCAGACGGAATGATTAAGGATAAACACCGCTCAAATACCGAACTGATTGCGCAGGGCGTTGGTAATATCGGCTCGGCTCTTTTTGGCGGTATCCCCGCTACCGGTGCCATTGCCCGCACTGCCGCAAATATTAAAAGCGGCGGCAAAACTCCCATTGCAGGTATCGTTCATTCGGCAGTTTTGCTCGTTATTTTGGTGGTGCTGATGCCCTATGCCGCAATGATTCCTATGCCTACTATTGCGGCGGTGCTTTTTGTGGTAGCATATAATATGTGTGGTTGGCGCACCGTAGTAAAAACCGCAAAAGAAGCCCCAAAAACCGATTTTGCAATATTGCTGCTCACACTTGTGCTGACTGTAATTTTTGACCTTGTTGTTGCCATTGCCGTTGGTCTTGCAGTGCACTATGCAATAGTTTTGATTAAGAAACTTAAAAGTAAATAAGACAAAAAAGGACTTGGAAAAAATCCAAGTCCTTTTTTATTCCGTATAAAAACAATCATCTTGCCATTTTACAGGGTTTGTGTCAATGTATTGCCATATTTTTAGGTAGTCGTTGTAATCGCGGATAACGTGGTCGTGAAAGGAACGTTACCAAATTTTATCTGCGGAATGCATAAATGCATTCCCTACATTTCGTGTTACGGCAGCTTTATATTTTCCGATAACGTTTGAAATATCGTATTTTAATGTATATGATTTGGCATTATCACATATTTATCTATTTTTACATTGTCATAATACTTTTCAACA
>JAZORF010000006.1:0-45328 GCA_045656545.1 Acutalibacteraceae bacterium
GGGTTATCGTCATTAACAAGCGACTGTCGCCGCTCGTTAATGACGACAACGATAACGATTTTTTGAAGCGAAAACCGATGTTTTCGCCTACGATTGCTATTTGTTCAGAATAAGCAGGCCTTGTGCCTACCAAACAGGCAATGGACATTTCCTGTTGCCCAAACCCACCCTCATCGGTGGAGTGTCAACCAATTCATATAGCAATAACGAATTAAGATTGACAATATTACTGTTGCTCTTATTATGTCTTATTCAAATGGTGCGAAGAACAACAGTAATAGGTTTTGACCTTTTGGTCGGTTTAAAAATTCCACCTTCGTTCTAAATTGATGTGTGTGTAATAAAGTTAATAATTCCTCCTTCACTAAATGTAAGTCATTAAGACATTTAAAGAATATGGAACTTTTGAAACTAAAGCAAGAAAATCTTTTAAAAAGAATTTGCAACCAACAATCATTATTATTTATCTAACTTTTTCAAAATCACTATAACTTTTAAGGATAACTCTTTTCAATTCAAACCATTTTTATCACTCTGTTTAAGACTCAAGATTTATATGATTCTCTAGTAATCTTATTAATTATATAATTAATATAAATCTTATAACTTATAATGATTACATATAAACATTATAAAATTTATGATGTTTGCAAAAATACTTGACAAGAAAAAATTATCCTCGTATTATTTCTGCAAGGTGAAATTATAAAAAATTAAGGTGGAATTGAACTCGGTTCAGTTCCACCTTTTTTTGTTTTCATCAAATAAATATAAAGGAGTTTTAATTATGGTTGATACACAGTACAAAAGTACCGAAGAGGTAATGACCGAATCCCAATGGTTAAAAAAGGGGTATATCGTGAAAGACACGGCAACAGGCATTAAAGGGTGGAACAATAGGCATTGTACATATAGAGTAACCCGTTATACCAAGGACGAAGTATATGAGGACATTGGAACGGCAAAAGCACGAATAAAGAAAATACGACATGCGGAATATGAAGATGCAAAAGCAAAAAAAGCAAGTTGTGCCGAGTTTGAATCATTTAGGGCAGATATGAACACCAAAACACAATGGATATGTTTTTTTAATCGTATGCCAAAGAAAAATGCAAAATGGCACTTGGGCGAAAAACTAAACGAGAAATACAAAACTTGCAGCTTCGGGAGTTCGCATTATTACTGCCATTATGACGATACCGAAGAAATTATTGAAGAAATTGTAAAACCCATTGATAATTAAAAGGTTTTGTGTTATACTGTAGGTGCTACACATTTTGAATATGGCCTAATTAGAGGGAATACTATTGGTAAAAATGTATTCTCTCCCCTTTGATTAGGCAAAATGTGTAGCAACATTGAGGGAAGCATTTTTCGGTGCGTCTCTTAATGGGGCGCACTTTTTTATTGGGGGTATTGTTATGGAAAAAGAAAAAATGCTCATTGATGTTAATGCACATATAACAAATGTGAGTTGTCAGGTATTGACCGAGGATGGAAAAGCAAAAGCGAACATAGCGTTTGATAACCTCGGTTATGGGAAAATCACTGCGGTAAAATTTAATGCAAAAGGTTATAATGCCTTTGGTGATGTTGTTGCCATATCTGGAAATGAAACTTTTTTGATGATAATTCAAGATATAAGCATTGATAAAAATTCAACCGCAACCAACATCAAGGTATCTTTACCAAGTGATGAAATCAAAAAAGTCGAATTAGAGGAAAATCAAATCTGTTTCTCTGACGGAACCGTAACAACATACGAGGGTAAAAAAGAGTTAGAGTTTGATGTTGAAAAATTTTCGTTTGAAGAACAAGAACGTTTAGAATTAAATGCTTTAAGGGATGTATTCGATTCTAATGTTACATACAACCTTTTAGAAACAGAAAACGGTTGGATTTGTTCTTGCGGTAGATACAATAGTTCAAGTGCTGAAAAATGCAGTTTGTGTGAGCATTCGCTTGAAGAGGTAAAAACCAATTTAAGTGAAGATGGCAGAAAAAATGCCGTTGAGAAAAAAATCGCATTAGATGAACAACGAAAAATAGATGCTGAAAAGAAAGCAGAAGAAAAAAGGAAGGCAGACAAAAAGAGAAACATAAAAATTGCTATTGCTTCGGTTGTCGCCTTGTTCTTTGTTATCCTTATTGGCAGAGCAATTGTTATGTCAGGAAGAACCACATATGCATCTCCAGAAGAAATGCAAAAAGCATTACAAGGAACATATACCTACTATAACGATTCAGGAACTGCTACACAACAGATAGTTATTTCAGGAAACAAAGCCACATATAAGTGGAAATATAGTAATGATATGGAAACCGATATAAGAGAATGGGACTACAAAAACGGAAAGGTGCATACCTTTGAAGATTTGATAGTTACTGATAAGGGTTATTTGAAAGACGGCGACAAAATTTACAAAAAAGGTGGATATATGTCTTCGGGTTCTTCGTATAGAGGGACATCGGGTTCTTCGTATGAGTCGGCGTATTCTGCGTTGAAAATTTCGGGTGTTAGTGTTACATCAAATTCCTCTTATACTGTTTGCACAGGAACAATCACAAATAATGGCAAAAAAACCTATAAATTTGTTCAAGTAAAAGGTGCTTTCAAAAACTCTTCAGGTACTACGATAGATACCGATTCAACTTATGCAGTTGGTTCGGAAGGCTTGGCGCCAGGCGAATCTAAAACATTTAGAATGTCTGTAAGTAAGAATTACAGTATTTCAAAATGTACTGTTTCAATCTACGATTATGATTAAGGGGATAGAAAATGAAATTTTGTTTTAATTGTGGTGAAGCAATAGAAGATAACACAGTTGTTTGTCCTAAATGTCAAACCAGATTACAGGGAACTAATAATGAACCGATTGCGGTGGTTTATAACGAAACACAAAAAGATGTTCCCACCAAAAGCAATCCTATAAAAGATAATAAATATGTGAAACAAGCATCGGCAAAAGTTATGCCGTTGATTCAAAAATATCAAAAATATTGTTTAATTGGACTTTGCTTGTTTGCAGCATTATTCTTTATATTAGGAATAACAACCTTTACATCCGATGACTACAAAGATTATAGCGAAAATTATACGGAGTATATGGAAAATTACCGAGAGAATTTGAGAACAGCAAATTCTTATGGCGGTACAGGCTTGTTGGGAAGTGGTTATAATCGAGTAGCAGAGGGTTGGAAAGATTTGGCCGATACTGCTTCATCCAAATTATGGGGTTTAAGAATTAAAGCAATCGTTTTTCTTGCAATCGGCACTGGTTGCTCAATCGGTGCTTATACAACCAAAAAGATAGGAAAAGAGAACAGTAACTAATAAAAAATACCCCGTCAGATGGGTATTCTACACAGGCTATTAAGGTCATCTATTATTACTTGATTTTTAAATTTTAATTCACTATAATATAATTACTCTTGCTTAAATAAATGTAGGCGAAATTATAAAAACGGCGGAATTTTAATTTAACGGCGGGCCCCGATTCAATCGGGGCTCGCTTATTTTAAAGCATAAAAAACACCCTATGGCCTTTCGGTCATAGGGTGTTAGACTCAAACAGAGAAAACCATTGTTTTCATTGTTTGTTTCGCTTGATTAGAAATAGTGCTAAATCGGGGGTTGTAGGCATTATTAAGCAAATCTCTTGAAATTGTGTTAAAGGTCATAGGTCCCTCGCCTCCACCAACAAACTCTCAATCCTATATGGATTGGGAGTTCTTTTTGTTTTGCTACCGTACCAGTTGCTCACAAAACAGCAGAAATTTTCTATGTTCCATAGTTTTAGGGAGTTCTTTGACTCACGGCTAACTGTTTATTAGCAAATTTCTGTACTCTTTTTTTATACTGTTATAAGAGATTACGCGTGTATCTGTTTCTAAACAAAAAACAAAGGCAACCTTAAAGGTTACCTTCACATATGTGTTTGTTACTTCAATATTATCAATATATTGCCTGATTAACTTTTTGGTCAAATCTACATCTTTAGGATTTAATAGAGAGTCTCTTAAACGCATTGTGTGCAAGCATATGATGGCGGTATATTTCACCGCCTTTCCGAAAGGAACTCAGCGAATCTATGACGAAACAATCGCCTATCAGGAAGAGGAAGAAAAACGTACTGAAGAACTTTACGAAAAGGTTCGCCAATACGTTTTCAAAATGAAGAAAAGCGAAGCCCAGCAAGCTCTGCTTGAACTTCTTTTTGACGGAACTGAATGGCAATTCGACACATTTGTAAGAGAACACAATTTATATAACGATTATTATTAAACACACAAAGGAGGATACCGTAGGACACAATAAAAAACAAATAGCGGAATACATAAGAACCCAGTTGCAAGAAGATGAAATGGCAGACCCGATGAGTATTCAAGAATAAATAGACCCGTTTACGTGTAGCAAGACAAAGTAGGCAAAACAAAACACCCCTTTAGGTGAAGCCCGAAAAAGCAATGCGGTTGGCAGAACCTTTCGGAGACCCTTCGGGGTGTGGCCTGTAAAATGACCTTCTAGGGCTTATTCAAGCCTCCGGCTTAGCCGGAGGCTATTACTGCCCTCAAGAGTACGACTCATACGGATAGGGGTTTTTATCATTTCTTTAATTTAACAGTCCTGCAACGGCACTGCCGATGAGAGTAGCATCCTCTGCTTTAACAAACTCGCAGCAGATACCCAACTTCTCGTTAAGGTACTCCTTAACATAGCGGTCAAGTTTAGGACGGAAAAGCACCGATTTATAGAAGGTAGTGCCCTCTGCCGAAACACAAACGGGACGGGCGGCATCCTTACCTGTGCCTGTGTGCACCATAATGGCGCCAAGATTTACACACACCATACGTGCGGCACGCTCAAAACTTGCATCCACAATGTCGTAAATGGTGTCGGTATCCTCTTTAGTAACGGCAAGGGATGCGATGAAGTTATCACCCTTTGGCTCCATACAAAACTCGTCAATCTGGCGCATGGTGAAGTCTTCAACCTCTTGAACCTTCTTTGCACATTCATCACTGAGCAATCCGTCTTCGGCAGCCTGCTTTACAGTCATACAGATAACCGAGCCCTGATATGCACCTGAAATCATCTTTTCAAATACGTGGTCACCGCAGTTGGCAGTGGTGGCGTCAAAGCGCTTGTCAATATCGCCCTGAATAAAGCCGTCAAAACCGCCTGTCTCCATATTTACAGCCATAGTGCCCTCGTTAAATTCGGGCAACTTGCCGATGCGGTTGCACTGCTCAACATAGCAAGTATTGGTGCCTGTGCCAAGAATAAAGCCGATGTAACTGTCAAAGTCTTTATCGGGGAAGGCGGCAATGCCACCAAGCATAGTTGCAACTGTATCGTTGATGATAACAAAGTGCTTTTCACCGCATCCCATCTTTTTAAGGGATGTGTTTATGCCCTCGCCAAGCACTTGACCTGCCATATCGCGAACCTTAACCTCTTTGTTAAAGTTAATCAGTCTGCCGTCGCAGTTAGGCAAAATCTCGGTGGGGAATGAGAAGCAGAAACCAACGGTATCACTAATTTTGTCAAAGGGAGCAATAAAGCCTGCAATGGTGTCAAAAAACTCCTCACGGCTTAATTCGCCCTTGGTGCCGGGCATAGGCTGTTTTGAGAAATTGCTGATGACGGGCGCGCCCTTGTCGTCAAAGCAAACGGTAGCGGCGCGGAAGTTGGTACCGCCTGCATCAAGGACGATAACGGGCTTGTTGCGAGGTACACTGCCGTCAATACCAACATAGGTGGGAATCATAAGCATAGATTTAATGTCACCGTCGTTGCCTGACTGCATCTGAGCGGCAAACTCCTTGGTGGTGGCATCTAAATCAATCTGCTCAAAGTGCATATTGTATTTAAGCAAAAAACTTTTCAACTGCTCAGTCATATTAAAAAATCCTTTCGGTTAGATAACAAATTGACGCATATAGCGGTAACTTATGCGGAGTGAATCAAGCACTTTTTCACGGCTTGACTCAAAAGCCTTGTCCTCAACCTCAATACAGGTGTAGCCGTCAAAGCCGATATCGGTCAGTGCAGACACATATCTGCCCCAATCAACATCACCAAGACCGGGGAGCTTGGGGCTCATATACTCAAGGGGATATGCCATTACGCCCACATCATTGAGACGGTCGGTGTAAAGTTTAATATCCTTGTAATGAACGTGGAAAATCTTGTCCTTAAACTCGTAAAGGGGCTTGATATAGTCAATCTGTTGCCAGATAAAGTGGCTGGGGTCGTAGTTGATGCCGAAGTTATCAGACTTAACAATATCAAAAATCTGACGCCAGATTTTAGGTGTGGTGAACAGATTCTGTCCGCCTGGCCACTGGTCTGCGCCAAAAAGCATGGGGCAGTTTTCAATGGCAATTTTAACGCCCAAATCCTCAGCCAATTTAATGATTTCGGGCCATACGGTTTTGAAAATCTCAATATTTTCTTCCACAGTCTTGGTTTGGTCACGGCCCACAAAGGTGGTAACCATATTAACTCCAAGCAGAGAACTCATCTTAATAACCTTTTTAAGATGGGTGATTGCGGCGGCGCGCTTTTCAAGGTCGCCATCCATAGTGTTGGGATAAAATGCCAAGGATGAAATCTCAACACCCTTATTTGCACAGTAACCCTTGATATGAGCAATGTACTCCTCAGAAGTGTTATCAACATCAATGTGGCTTACACCTGCATAACGGCGCTCTGCCTTGCCCTGAGGCCAACAGGCAACCTCTACACATTCATAGCCCATTTCGGCGGCGGTATCAATCATTTCTTCAAAATTCCAACCGTCAAGAATAGCACTAACAAAACCTAATTTCATAAAAACACCTCCATTTTAATTTATTCATCAAGCTTAAGCACAGCCATAAATGCCTCTTGCGGCACCTCAACCGTACCAAGTTTGCGCATACGTTTTTTACCCTCTTTTTGCTTCTCAAGCAACTTTTTCTTACGGGTAATGTCACCGCCGTAGCACTTGGCAAGCACGTCTTTACGCACTGCCTTAACAGTTTCGCGGGCAATAACCTTGCCGCCAACTGCCACCTGCACAGGCACTTCAAAAAGCTGACGGGGAATATGCTCCTTCAGTTTTTCTGCAATGCGGCGTGCACGGCTGTATGAATTGTCGGCGTGAACGATGAAAGACAGGGCATCCACCATTTCGCCGTTAAGCAGAACATCAAGTTTTACAAGGTTAGAGGTAGCATATCCGCAAGGCTCGTAGTCATAGCTTGCATAACCTCTTGTGCGGGATTTAAGAGCATCAAAGAAGTCGTAAACAATTTCGTTGAGGGGCATAATGTAGTGAATGTCAACACGCTCGGTGCCAACATACTGCATATCCTTAAATTCACCGCGACGCTCCTGACAAAGTTCCATAATCTGCCCAACATAGTCACTGGGGGAGTAAATGTGCACATTACACATAGGCTCCTTGGCAGAAAGTATTGTTGCAGGGTCAGGATAGTTGGTGGGGTTGTCAATCTCTACCTCATCACCGCCTGCAAGCGACAACTTGTAAATAACGCTTGGAGCAGTGGTGATAAGGTCAATATCATACTCTCTTTCAAGGCGCTCCTGAATAATTTCCATATGAAGCAGACCCAGAAATCCGCATCTGAAGCCAAAACCCAATGCGGCAGAGGTTTCAGGCTCAAAAAGAAGAGATGCATCGTTTAACTGCAACTTTTCAAGTGCCTCGCGCAAATCGGTGTAGTGAGCGCCGTCGGCAGGGTACACACCGCAGAAAACAACGGGGTTAACCTTGCGGTAGCCGGGCAGTGCCTCATCGGCAGGAGCCTCCACAGCGGTGATAGTATCACCCACACGGGCGTCGTTAACCGTCTTGATAGATGCGGCAAGGTAGCCAACCTCACCTGCATAAAGCACATCGCAGGGCTCCATTTTAAGCGCCTTTTTTCTGCCAAGTTCAACAATATCAAACTCGGCGCCTGTTGCCATCATACGCACCTTCATACCTGCGCGGATGCAGCCGCTTTTAACTCTGAAATAAACGATAACGCCTTTGTATGGGTCGTAGTAAGAGTCGAAAATCAAGGCTTGCAAAGGACCGTCGCGGTCATCCTCGGGTGCAGGTACGCCATAAACAATGCTTTCAAGCACATCTTTTATATTAAGGCCCGTCTTGGCAGATACACGGGGAGCCCCCTCTGCCGAAATGCCGATAATATCCTCAATATCGGCGGCAACTCGGTCAGGGTCTGCACTGGGCAGGTCAACCTTGTTGATAACAGGTAGCAGTTCAAGTCCGTGGTCGGCGGCAAGATAGGTGTTTGCAATTGTCTGCGCCTCAATACCCTGAGATGCGTCAACCACAAGCACAGCACCCTCACAAGCGGCAAGGGAGCGTGATACCTCGTAGTTAAAGTCAACGTGACCGGGAGTGTCAATCAAATTAAGCTCGTACATCTCGCCGTCGTCTGCCTTGTACTCAAGGGTGACGGCGTGAGCCTTGATGGTAATTCCGCGCTCGCGCTCCAAATCCATAGAGTCAAGCAGTTGGTCTTCCATCTCTCTGTCCGACACCGACTGAGTAAGTTCAAGCATACGGTCGGCAAGGGTAGACTTGCCGTGGTCAATGTGAGCAATTATGCAAAAATTTCTGATATGGTCAGATGGGTATACCAAAAAATCACCTCTAAATTTATTTACCTTGGCTGAGAAGTAAAGCACGGCAGGGTGCCGCCTCAACCGATTTAATTTTAAGCGGGGTTGCCATAAGGGTGTAACTGCCCGACTGAACGTGGCGCAAGGCCAGTCCTTCAAGCACAACCACACCTGCAAGAGCCAACTCGCGATGAACGGCAACTACATCGTCATCTGTGGCAATGGACTGGGCATCAATTCCCACAAGTTTAACTCTTGCGGCAACAAGGGAGAAAACTGCCGAGCGTGTAAGCCGACAGTCACCAAGAGTTTTGAAAATAACACGGGTGGCGTTTTGAGGCACAAGTTCCTCTATATCGGCGCCTGTCAAATCCTCTCTGCCAATGCAGTTTATAACGATGCACTCCCCCATAAAGACCGACAGGTCAATCTGGTCAATAGTGGCACCGTCCGCAAGAAAGTGAGCGGGCGCATCAATGTGAGTGCCTGTGTGCAAGCAGGCGTAAAGGGCGGTCAGATTATAAAGGTCGCCCTTTTCCATTGATTTTTCTTTTATAATTTTTGTATTAGGGTCACCCGAATAAACGGGCGCAGTGCTAATGTCAACAGAAATATCAAAAACAGTCACGCCAATCCCCCCAATATATATTTAGTATATCATAACAGATTTGCAGTGTTTTGTAAAGATTTTTTAATTGATTAAACAGAAAGATAAAAAGACCGCATTTTGAATACTGCGGTCTTTTTACAATGTTTATTTAAATTAGGAAAAGCAATTATTTATGGGTGAGGAGGCGGCGCATAACGGACTCTAATACCTTTTTCCATATCGCGTAATAGGTCTTTTGCAAGAGGGTCATATTCTGCAAGAGCTTTAACATAATCATAGTTTTGCAAACGTACTATAGATGCATCATATTCTTTTTGTTTTAATTCCCATATTTCTTCAGCATGCTTTTTTTCATATATTTTTTTATTAATATATGAAAAAACAGGCCAAAAAATCATAGCTGCCATTAGAATAGGAATAAAACCAACAGCACTGTTTAAAGTTACAAATATACCTATTCCTGCACCAATAAGCAGAATTCCTGTTGGAATATAGAACGCCATAATACAGCCTCTTTTAGCACTTTGATGAGTTTCGTATAAATTCTCATATCCGTGTAATGCAGGCTCTTTAATATCTGCATCAAAAAAAGTTTTATTACATTTCACACATGTTAGAAGAGGACATCCATATTTGCGTTGTTCTCCAGATTGAAAAACTTGATATGCATGATAGCAGTATGGACATTGCTTTGTTACATAAGTTGCCATATATGAGTCTCCTTTACTGATATTATAAATATCATAACAGATTTAAAGTATTTTGTAAAGCAAAAAAGTGAAAAGACCGCAGTTAAAAAACTGCGGTCAAATAAGGTTGTGAAAAGTTAAAAATTATTCTGCTTTTTGCTCTTTTATAAACTTGTTGGCGTCCTTCATAAAGCTTGCCACAATAAGCACAATTACAATACCTATGGGGAATGCGGCAATAATACTTACCGACTGCAAATTAGCCATTGAACTGTCAGAGAAAAGCAGAGCGATTGGCAAAACTATAAGCAGTATGCACCACATAAACTGAATCATTTTGTTAGGCATTTCGTTTGAGCCTAATTTGCGGTAACTGTAACAAGCACCGATAAGTGCAATTGAGTCAAATGAGGTAGCATAGAACAGCATCATTGTAACAAGCACGATTACAAGCACAACAGGAGCAAGAGGCAAGGTTTTAATCATATCAATAATCATACTGTAAAGGTCGCCTGTCTCGGTATACTTAGCAATAAAGTCGGCTTTGCCTGAGGTCTGCAATCCCATAGAGTAGTTGCCAAGGATAACAAAACTCAGAATGGTTGAGCCAACACCGAATCCGTAACCGCCCAAAATGGTCTGACGGACTGTGCGGCCTCTTGAAATGGTGCCGATAAAGAAGGGAGCGGCAACACACCATACCATCCAGTATGCCCAATAGAAAATTGTCCAGTTCTGAGGGAATGAAGCCTCGGTACGCTGAGGATCGCTGTAGGTTGACAGACTAAAGAACTCGTTAATCATCTTGCCCAATGATTCAACGCCCGTTTCAATAATATAGCGAGCCTGACCGCCGAAAATAAGCACATAGGCAAGCAGACCGAAGAAAAGGAAAATGCAAGCCTTTGCAAGAACGCTTATACCCTTAAAGCCGTGAAGCAGTGAATAGGTGTAAACAACACAGGTGACAATCAGAATAATTATGTTGATAAGGGTTGTGCTTATGGTAAGACCGAACAGCTCGGCAATAATGCTTGCCATAAGGGGAGTGGCAAGGCTAAATGTGGTAGCAGTGCCTGCAAGCAGAGCAAAAACGGCAAGCAGGTCAATCAGTCTGCCTAAAATACCGTCGGTATGTTTGCCCAAAATGGGACGGCAAGCCTCTGAATACTTCTGTCTGTCCTTGTTGCGAACGTGAAGCATAAAGCCAAAGGCAACGGCAAGCACAAGGTAAAAGCCCCAGGGAATAAGACTCCAGTGGAAAAGAGGAAATACGCCTGCCCACTCCTGCATAGAGCCAAGCTGTGCAATATGTGGGTCGGTGGCGTAAAGCACCCATTCAGAGAAGGAGTAAAACAGAATATCTGCCGCAAGACCTGCGGTAAACATCATTGAACCCCATGCCAAGAAGGAGTATTTGGGCTTTTCGTCTTGTCCGCCAAGGACGATGTTGCCGTACTTTGAGCAGGCAATAAACATTGACGCAAGGAAAACGCCCAAGCCGATTATAAGGTAATAAACACCCATAGTGTCACCGAGCAGGCTTCTTACCTGACTGATAACAACATTAGACTGTTCGGGCAACACAAAGAAAAGGATGCTCAGTCCCACAACAAGTGCAAGGGGAACAAGGGTAATCATCCAATCGATTTTGCCCTTTTGGTTAATCTTTTTATCCATTTTGGTCCTCCTGAATATAAATTTTGTATTTTTCGTCCACCTGTGCCAATTCACCGATGGCGTCAATTTCAAGAATGTCGCCCTGATTCATAGGGCGGATGCCTAACTCATACTCATTGGGATAGCAGAAAAGAGCTACATCATCCCAATAAATCCCGCGGTTTTGCTTTTGCTCAAATTCCGCCTCAAGATGCCCTTTAAGACGGGTGCCGTCCTCCTCACTCCAACGGGAAACGCTGAAGAGTTGCCACCCCTTTTCACCACCTGTGCGACTGCAGTGGGTAACAAGGTCATTTTCCACCGTAAGCACCCATTCGTCAGTATGACTGTCGGTCCAGATGGCATTGTAGCCTGACCGTTCAAAGTTGGGGTCTAAGATTTCGGGGTTATATATAATTTGGTCACCGTCAAGGATGATAACATCCTTTAAATGCTCCCTTGCAACATAAAGTGAAGATATGTTGTTGCAGGTGTCGTAATAGGGGTTTTCGATAAGGGTGACCCCCTCATACTTTTGGGTGAGGGGAGCAAACTTTTCTTTAAGATAGCCCACCACCACATAAATTTCGGTAATTGAGTTTTGGTGCAAAGCATCAATGACGGTGTCAATCATCCGCTTACCCTTAACTTCAATCATAGGTTTAGGGGTTTCTAAAGTGACAGGCTGCATTCTTGTGCCTGTGCCTGCCGCCATAATTATGGCACGCTTAACCTTGTGCATCTAACCCCTCCTTTTTAATCAGTTCGGTTGCTATCCCATAATACTCCTTGGCAAAGCGGTATTGCTTTAAGGAGTATTCACCGAATTCCACGCCCAAATCACGCTTGTATTCGCACCAGTTACTCCAAAGCAGTCCGCACATAGAAATATAGCAGTAAATCTTAATACGGGTAGCAATCTCGCACCCCTCAGTGAAATAAGCGTCAATCAGATTATCCGCTTGGGCGCGGTCATACATCGAATAGATAATAAACATTGCAATATCAACATGTGGGTCTTGCATGGCGGAATATTCCCAGTCAATCAGCCGAATGTCCTCTTTACCCTCACTGTCGGTGCAGAATAGGAAGTTGTCGGGCACCGCGTCAATGTGGGTAAGACTGTATTCCTGCTTGTGACGGTCCACAAAGCCTTTAAGAGAGAAAACCTTTGCCTTGGTTTGCTGGTAGTCAATGTATTGGGACTGCTCGCTTAACCAAAGGGACTCATAAAAATTGATTTTCTCAAAAATATCAAAGGTGTGGCTGACCTTTAGCTTCATATTGTGAAAGTCACGAAGCCGTTTCATACAGCGGTGCAAATCATCATCGTTTTCTGCATCGCACACACGGGCGTTATCCAAAAAAGCAGTGATTTTATAGCCGTTTTCGGCGTTAATGTAAATAACATCGTCACATATCTTTTTATCCCAAATAACCTTGTAAACATCCGCCTCTTCTTTGCGGTTTATAAGGTTGTCGGTACCCTCACCGGGCACTCGCATAATATATCTTTTACCACGCAGAGTGAAGAGGAATGAGCGGTTAGTCATACCTTTTTTCTGAATTTTTATATCAACAATTTCGTCGGGGGAGCAATCCATAGCGTTTGCTATAATTTCGATTTTTTCCGACTTCAGTTGCAAAGAGTCACTGTCAATATCCCGCAGTTGCTCATAGGTGTTAATCTCAAAATTGCTCTGGGCAGACAAAACCTTGGCAAAGGGAAGCATCTTTTTGCCCTCATATACTGCCTCCTCCCAAAAAGAGTGGCTGTACTTAATATCATGCTCCATAGCGGTCAGACGCTTTGCCACCGTCTCACCCATTTTGCCGTCAAGATAGCAGATGCCAAATATACGGTTGCCCTGCTGATTATACGCTACCTTGGCAAGTTGACCCTTGCGGTTGGCAAAAACATCACTTTTTTGAGTCGTTTCGTCGGTAACGGCATACCAAGAGTAAAGTTCATCCTTGCTGAAAGGATTTTCACTGCACCACAAGTCGCAAGGTACAATGTAGCAGTTGGAAAGTCGGTTTTTAACGAGAAACAGGGAGTGGAGATTGTTTTTTGTGTAATATTCACCATTGTAAATAAGGTCAACGCCGAATTTATCAATCAGATACTCAAACTTTTCCTTTAAAAAGCCAACAACCACCGCAATATTGGTAACGCCCGCCTCATTAAGTTGACGGATTTGCCGTTCAATAAGCACCTCACCCTTAACTTGCAAAAGGGCTTTGGGAGTTTCGGTGTTGATAGGCACCATACGAATTCCGCTTCCTGCCGCAAGAATGACTGCGCCCTTGGGAGCACTTGCCTCAAAAAGCGCCAACGCCTTTTTGGTAAGGGCATAATCTGCTGTCAAATAGCCTGCCTCCACCAAATTTTTCAGGGCAGAGTTAACAAGCCCCAAAGAGTAGCCGCTATCCTTTGCTAAAGCACGCTGATTGACGAAGGAACTCTTTTTTAGGGTAATGAGCAAATCAAACTCTTGCTTGTTCACGAAATCACCGCCTAAACGTTTTGTGAACATATTATAACACACTATTCCAAAAAGTCAAGAAAAAAACACGGGCATTGGTTTTCACCAATACCCGTGTGGAAAATTATTCAGTTATTACGGAACCCAGTAGCCTGCACTAAAGAAGTACTGAACACCGTTAATAAGGCAAACGCCGCTTTCACAGGCTCTGCCGTTGGATTTTACATAAATCCAACCGTTAGCGGTGTTGTGCCAGCCGGGAGTGTAAAGTGCGCCCGAGGCAGAGGCGTATACAAATCCGAAACCTTCAATATAGTTGCCGCCGTCTGCTAACATTTCGCCGCTGGAATCGAAGGCGTAGTTGGTGCCGTTGATGTTGTAAACACCTTCTGTGAGCACCTTGCCGTCTTTGATGTAAGCGAAATTACCGTTGTAAAGTTGAACCCAACCGTCAGTGGTGTGCTTGCCTTCATAAGCGCCTGAGGCAGAGAAGCGGTAAACTTCATTATAAATCACAGCATAGCCTGCAACCATTTCGTAAATATAGTTGGTGTAATTATTATCACTCTTGATATAGTAATCAATGTAATATCTTGTACCGTTAAGGTTAATCCAGCCTGTTTTAACCTTGCTATCTGAACCGAAGTAAACCCACTTGTTATTGATAAGTGCCCACTGGTAAGATGCCTCAAGTCTTGCACCGGATGCCTGATAGTAGTGCTGATTGTAGAAGTTATCAGCAATCATTTTGCCTTCAAAGTCAAAGGCATACCAAGTGTTGCCAAGGAGCATTTCGCAACTGTAAGCGGCAACGCCGGTGGATGTGTAGTAATACCAGTTGCCATCACGATACTCCCAAGAGTAAGGTGTGCCGGTGGGAACACGGTAGTCAACATAACCCTGATAAATGCCGTTCTTATCAAACTTGGCATATTTATCTTCAGCCTCAATGTAGAATACGCCGCCGTTGTACATCCAACCGTATTCGCTGGCATAGTACCAGGATGAACCTGACTGAACCCACTGATTTGTGACAACTACGCCGCTCTGGTCGGCATAAATCCAAGAATCACCGCTCTTGTACCAACCGCGGATATATTTGCCGTGACCGTCAAGGTAATACAAGTTTCCGTTGTATTCAATAGATGTGTCGATAGCCATATAGCCGTTGTCAAAATAGTATTCGCCGTACCAACCGTCATACAACTCGCCGTTTTTATACATATATGCGGTGTTGCCGCTATAATGGATGCCGTCGGAAACAGGGAAGGATGATGTTACAACACCTGATGCATCAACAACATAGCAGTAACCGCCGTAAATATCGTAGTAGGTGCCGTTTGTTTGCATTACGCCGTTGTCAAAGTAATAGTCAACGCCGTCTATGTTGTAGCAACCGTTCCAATACTGATAGGGGTCAAAGTACATCCAACCCTTTTCGGTGAGAAGCCATGATTTTGTTACACGGCGTCCGTCTGCTCCGAAATAACAATCGCCGTCATAGTAGTTGGTAAGCATGCGACCGCTATTCCAACTGAATGAGTAAACAACCTCTTTGTCGTTTTCTACTAAGTACATATAGTCGGTGGCAAGTTCCTTGTAAGAGTCGTAGCCGTCGTCGTACTCTTTTACGAAGTACCAATATCCGTTAACAAGATTCCAACCGTCACTTTCAAGCAAATATGCTCTGCCGTTTGCGTCGGTAACATAAATTTCATCGTCAAAATGGAAGTAACCGTCGGTGAGCAATGTACCGTTGCTGTCAAAGCCGTACAAAACGCCGCCAATTTCGGCAGCACCTGTTGTAAGGCGGCCGTACTCATCGGCATAAATATAACTGTTGCCGCGGTAGTGCCAACCGTTAGCAACCATTTTGCCGGTGTTGTCAAAATAGTAATATGAGCTGTCAATGTATCGTGCCTGACCCTCAATAAAGGCGGGATTTAGATAGTACCAATTGCCGTCAATCTGCTTCCAACCCTGATAAAGTTTGCCGTTTTCAACAAGCACTCTACCGTCCTGAGTGTTGTAATAACCCTCTGCGGTAATGGACTGCTTAACACCATTTGGCAAAACAACATAAAGTTTATAGTCGTATTCATCGGTTGCGTCGTTATAAATTTGCTCTGCACCGTATGTTCCCTCAATCATTGCGGGGTTAAGATAATAGTTAGTGTCACCCAGTGTCAACTCACCTTGATGAAGTGAACCGTCCTCGGTAACATAATAGTATTTTCCTTCGAATACAGTCCAACCAGGAGTGGTTAGAATGGCACCGCCCTTAGTGGCGATGTAGTATTTATAACCACGGGTTGATGAAGAACGGTCGTAAATTTCAACGATGCAGTTTTCATACATAACGCCTTGATAGTCAAATCCGTACAAAACACCGCCGATTTCTTTAACGTTGTTTTTAATCAACTTGTTGTTTTCAACATAGTACCAGTTGCCCTTGTTGAGAATCCAGCAATTGTTGTACTTTACAAGTTTGCAGTCGGCGTCAGTTACATAAACTGCGTCATCGATATAGTCGAGTAAATGATTAGAATTTACACCGTTTGAAATAAAGTAGTACAGGTCACCGTCAATGGTATGAAAACCTTCACGACAGCCGTTAAAGTCTTCGCCGTAATATTCTTTGTGCAAATAACTTTCTGTGCCTGTGCCGTTATTGGTTGTTTTAGAGTACCACTCGTTTTGATAAAGAGCACCGCTCTCTTTTGCTCTGTACTGAACAAAGCCTACAGGCTCAATTGGGGCGAAATAAGTTTCATTTTGAAGCATTTTTCCGTGGAACTGGAAGAAATAATATGCATCGCCAATCTTATAAATGCCGTCTTTGTAGGCATCGCCGTTTTCACAATAATAATAGGTGTTATCTACATATGACCAACCGTTTACATTAAGAGGCTTTGCGATACCGTTTCGGTCGCAGGTGTAAGAAATACCTGTCAAAAAGTCCTTTTCAACAGTGTAGGTGTAAAGAAAACCGTATTCACTGAAAAGATGGTATGCGCCGTCAACAAACATATAACCTTGGGCAGCGGAGCAATCGTCGGTGTAGTACCACTTGGCATTATCGCCGTCCCACTCGTTGCGGAAAAGCACGCCGTTTTCTTTTGTGCGGTATACATAGAGCTTTTCATCATTACCGACAGTTACATAGAAGGTTCCTGTAGTCATTCTGCCTTCGTAACCGATGTAGTAGGGGTTACCGCCGATATAGGTAACTCCTTTGGGAGAGGTACCGTCGGCGCCGTAATAGTACCATTCATTTGTTTCTTCATCAAGGTACCACTGGTCTACATACAAAGTGCCGTCTTCTCTGGCACGGCCCCAGGAGTAGCCGTCTAACTCATTAGAATAAATTCTGCAAATGCAATCGCGATACAGTACACCGTTATGGTTAAAGGCATAATGCTTACCGTCAATAACAAATACTCTGTCATTATCTGCACGGTAGCCACCTGGCAGATAATAGTATTTGTTACCCTCTTCATCAAGGTACCATTCATCGTCCAACATTCTGCCCTCTTCGTCGAAACGGAAGTTGGCGTTGTACCCGGATATCCAGATTTCGCAGTCGACTACTTTATAACCGTACTCGTAATATTCATAGTATCCACCTTCTGCATTGTACACAAAGCCTTCTTGAACAGGCTCTTCGGCAGATGCAAAAAGAGTAAACATACAAACAGTAGCAAGCACAGTTATAATAACTGCTAAAAGTTTGCTTTTCTTCATCGTTTTTTCTCCTTAATTTTATTTGTTGCCAATAAACCAACAGTAAAACCAATATAACACTTGAAGATGGTGTTTGCAACCAAATTTGGCAAAAAAAGAAAAAAGTTACAAAACTGTCAAGAAAAAAGCACGGGTAACTGCCAAAGCAATTACCCGTGCCGAAAATTATTCAGTTATGAATTATGAAACCCAGTAACCGTCGTTAAAGAAGTAAAGGCCGTTGTTGATAAGGTAAACACCGCTTGTTATCAAGCCTTCCTTAGCATCAATGTAAACCCAACCCTTTTCGGTGTTGTGCCAGCCTGCGCCCAGCAAAGCACCTGAAGAAGAAGCGTAAACGCACTTGCCGGTTGATTCGCTGTAGTAATAATCGTTTACCACCATATAGCCCTCATAGTCGAAGCAGTAGTCGGTGCCGTTGATGTTGTAAACGCCATCGGTCAACAACTTGCCGTCTTTGATATAAGCAAAACTGCCGTCATACAACTGAACCCAACCGTTAGTGGTGTACTCACCGAGGCAAGCACCGGAAGCAGAGAATTGATATGCTTTGCCGTCAATGATACGGAAACCTGTGTACAACTCGAAACCAAAATCTTCTTCGTCGTTCAATTCGTAATAGTCCCACTTGTCAACAATGTAGTACTTGGTGCCGTTAAGGTTAATCCAATCGGTTTCTACACTGCCGTTTGAGCCAAAATAGAGCCACTTGCCGTTGATAAGTTTCCACTCGCAAGTTGCTTCAAGTCTTGCGCCTGATGACTGATAGTAGAAACCGTCATAGTCAAATTCGTTGGCAAACATTTTTCCTTGGCCGTCAAAGTAATACCAAGAGTTGCCGATGTAAAGAGCGTTGTTGGTTGCTGCAACACCTGTTGAGGTGTAGTAGTACCAGTAACCGTCAACATAACCCCAAGTGTTAGCAGGGCCTGTGGGAGCCTTTTCATCAAAGTCAATATATTTTACGAATACGCTGTTTTCATCAAACAAAGCATATTTGTCTTCGGCTTCAATGTACTCAACGCCACTGCAGAGGCACCAGCCGTAAGAATCTGCATAGTACCAGGCACTGCCTGACTGAATCCACTGATTTGTGGCAACTACACCGCTTTGGTCGGCAAAAATCCATGTGTCGTCAACATCCTTATACCAACCGCGCAAATAGGTACCCTTAGGAGTGAAGTAGTAAAGTTTTCCGTCAATCTTTTCAAGTTGGTTAATCAGCATAACGCCGTCTCTGAAGTAGTAGTCACCGTACCAACCGGTGTATCCAAAACCGTCTTTTAAAAGCCATGCGTTGCCATTAGCATAGGTAAAGCCGTCAGCCATATCAAACTCATTTACAACTATGCCGTAAGCATCAATAACATAAACAGTTTGCTCATAGAAATCGTAATAGGTGGTGTCTGCAAGCATTATACCGTACTCAAAGAAGTACTCAACACCGTCGATAGTATAAATTCCCCACCAGCACTCATATGGGTCAAAATATCTCCAACCGCCGTTGTAATATACCCAGCCTTTTTCAAGGCGGCGACCGGTCTCATCAAAATAGGAAGAGCCGTCATAGTGGTTGGAGAGCATCTTGCCGCTTTCATAATCGAAGAAGTAAACAACCTCTGCATCGTTTTCGATTATAACGGTTTTGCCAAGGCAAATCTCGCCGTCCTGAATATAGTACCATTCGTTTTCGATTTGGTTCCAGCCCTCTTTGGCAAGTTTAAATGCTCTGCCGGAGTCGTTGGTAACATACCAGAAACCGTCTTCGCAGAAATACAAAGAGTTATGCACCATATCGCTGCTGTCAAAAATATAATCAGTACCGTTGATATTGGTTAATCCGTCTGCCAAGCGGCCGTATGCATCTGCATACTTGTAGGTGTAACCGCAATCAATCCAACCGCCTGCAGCCATTTTGCCTGAATGGTCAAAATAGTACATAGAACCGTCTATGTAGATTGTTCTGCCTGCAACAAGCTCAAGGTCGAAGTAATACCAGTTGGCGCCTGATTGCTTCCAACCCTGATAAATCTTGCCGTTTTCAACAAGCAATTTGCCGTAAGGAGTTGAGTAGTAACCTGAAGCAGTTACCTTTTGATAAACACCGTTGGGCAAAACAACGTAAAGAGTAGCCTCATTTGAATCGTCCTCTTCGTTATAATCAAAAGAAGCGGCGTTCATTTGAGGAAGGAGATGGTAAACAGTGCCGTTTACATCCATGTCACCAAGATAGAGGGAGCCACCCTCGGTTACATAGTAGAAATACTCACCTGCAACAGCCCAACCGGGAGTTTCAACAACTGCACCGCTTTCGCCTGCAAGGTAATAGAGGAATTCATAATAATCGCCTAATTCGTTGTAATATGCAACCTCGAAGTGTTCGTCGCTATGCATTCTGCCTGCATAGTCGAAGCCATACTTGTAGTCGCCGATTTGCTTGATGCGATTTTTTACTAAAAGGTCGTTTTCAACATAATACCACTCGTCGTCCAAGAGGAGCCAACCGTTGCTGTATTTGGTAAGAGCGCAACTCTTATCTGCAACAAAGACGCCTTCTCCGTCACTGAATTCTATCAGTCCGTCAGAAACTGCAATGGAGTCACTGAAAAAATACTGAGCGTTGCCGATGGTGTAAATACCGTTTGAATAGCCTTTGCAATCGTCACCGTAGTATTCCCATCTTTCGTTACTCCAGCCGTAATCGTCCTCAAGAACCCACTGGTTGCGGTAAAGAGCACCGCTTTTGCCCGCACGGTAACGGCAAGCACTCTCATAGTCATAAACGTAATTATCCTGAAGCATAATGCCGTCGCCATAGAAGTAGTAACTTGCTCCGCCGATTTCATAAACGCCGTCGGTTAACATCTGACCGTTTTCGCAATAGTAGTAATCCTTGCCTACCAAGGTCCAACCGTTTGCATTAAGTTGGGTAGCAACACCCTTTTGGTTTACAACATATGAGCAGCCGCTACTTTCATCATAGAAATTGCTGGCAAAACACATATATCCGCCATCGTAAAAGAAACGGTTTACGCCGTCAACTGTCAAGTAACCGTAAGCGGCGGTGCAGTTGTCGGTGTAGTAATATTTACCGTAATCGCCTTTAAACCACTCGTTGCGGTAAAGAACGCCGTCGGGCTTTATGCGGTACCAAACCCACTTTTCAGTAGCTTCATCATAAGTATTATATTCACCGTCGGCATACATTTCACCGCGATAACCGATATAATAGTAGTTGCCGCCATATTCGAGTATGCCTTCGGTAGTGTATCCGTTTTCACCGTAGTAGTACCAGGTGCCGTCTTGGTCAAGATACCACTCGTTTACATAGATAGGACCGCCGGCTTTGGCACGAACAAACACCCAAAGGTCTTTGTCTATAAGATAAATTTCTTCATCTTTGCCGTCAACCATCACACCTTCGTTGTTGAATGCGTAGTAGACACCGCCGATTTGGAGTGACTCTCTCTCAGCACGGTAGCCGCCGGCCTTGTAGTAGTACCAGTTGCCGTTATCGGCAAGGTACCATTCTTCGTTGAGCATTCTGCCTTCTTGGTCAACGCGGAAATAGGCGTTGTATTGCTCAACCCAAATTTCGCAGTCGGTTACTATGTTGCCGCAATCATAAAATACGTAGTATCCGCCTTCTGCATTGTAGACAAAGCCATCTTGAACCGGCTCTTCCGCAGATGCAAAAAGAGTGAACATACAAACAAGAGCAATCACAGTTATAATAACCGCTAAAAGTTTGTTTTTCTTCATAAATAATACTCCTTAACATTTGATATGGGCGGTAGGCACCCAATCTTACAAATAAATAATACCACCGCAAACAATTTTTCGCAAGAAAAATTAGTCAAAAAAGTGAGTGGTTACAAAATTGTATCCATTTTAGCCTTTTGGCTGCATCACATTAAAATAGACTTGCTATAAAAATGCTTTTATGATATACTTACTGTGTATAATTATGTAGAGCGGGTGAATAAAATGAAGGTTAGTGTAATAATTCCTGTTTATAACACAAAAGATTATTTACACCAGTGTCTTGACTCCTTGGTGGGTCAGACCCTTGAAGATATAGAGATTTTAGTGGTTGACGACGGTTCCACCGACGGCTCAGACCAAGTTATCAAAGAATACGAGGAAAAATATCCTCAAAAGGTAAAGGGCTTTTTCAAGGAAAACGGCGGTCAGGCATCGGCAAGAAACCTTGCACTTCAGCATGCACAGGGCGAGTATCTTGGCTTTGTTGACAGTGACGACTGGGTAGATACCGAAATGTATACCGAAATGTACGAAAAGGCAAAGGCGGAGGATGCGGATATTGTTATTTGCGATACTACCGACCATTATCCCACCCACGACGATTATCATCACGCCTCACGTTTTGAAAGCAAGTTTTCGGTTACCCCCTCTGCCTGCAACAAAATTTTCAGACGGGAGTTTGTGGGGGATATATGCTTCCCTGTGGGACTTTGGTATGAAGATTTTGAGTTTACCACCAAAAATTTGATGCTTACCGAAAAAATCGGGGTAATACACAAAAGTTTTTATCACTGCCACTGCCGTGAAGTTTCCACAATGACCAACAACAACGCCGAAAAAAATCTTGATATGTTAACGGTGCTTGACAACTTAACCCGATTTGTTGAAGAAAAGGGAATGGCGGAAAAATATAAGGACGTTCTTGAATATTTGTATCTTGACCACGTGCTTATTACAACCGTCAACCGACTGAAAGCCCAAAAGAACAAAAACAAAAACAAGATAATTAGAAGAATGGTCAGCGAGGTAAAAAAATACTACCCCAAATTTTATAAGGATGCAGTTTTCACCCAAATGGCAAAAAACCGCAAGATTATCGCACTGCTTAATTTTGCGGGGCTTTCGGGGCTGTCTAAACTGATTTTAAGTATTAAGGCAAAGAGCAAAGGATATTAAAAAGGAGAGCAAAAAATGAAAAAAGTCATTGGTTTTGTTAAAAACAATATGTTGCTTATATTTTTAACATTACAGCCTTTTTTAGATGTTTTGGCGTATTTTCAGCGAGATTTTTCTGTCTCTTTAGCAGGATATTTTCGTCTTGCCGTGACAGTGGTTTTGCCTGTTTATACAATATTTTTCACCAAACAGCGCAAGAAATATGTCGTTGCAATGTCGGTTATAGTCGGCTTTTGCGCTTTGCATATTTTGAACGGATTCAGAGTTGGCTATAACAGTCTGTTTTTGGATGTAAAATATATGTTGCTTGTCTGCCATGCAATAGTGGTGCTTTTTTCCTTTATGTTTTTATACGAAAAAGAAGACCTGATAAGGCAGATAAAACTTGCAATGCAAATAGTGATAGCAACAGTAGTTATCAGTTATTATTTGAGTTATATTCTAAAAAGCGGCAGTCACACCTATGTAGATACCTATATCGGATGGACAGGTTGGAACAACACTCCAAGTGTGTTCAGTATTATTTTGTCTGCCTTGCTTCCATTTGCAGTTTGTTTTTGTGTGCAGGAAAAAAGCAAGTGGTGGCTACTTGCACTAATTCCCGTTTGCTATATTTATATACTCAACGGCACAAAAGCAGCCTATCTGACGCTTATTGGAACCATGGTCAGTGTGGCGTTGTTTTTGGCGGCAGAGTTTTTCATTAAAAAGACAAGCAAAATGCAGTTTGTAACAGTGATTGTTTTGTTGGCTATTATGGCAGGCTCTGTTTTTGTTTACAATTATTCTCCTCGCTCCGATATTGACGGCCTTATCAGTCAAAGCCTTCAAGAAGGGGAAGATATGCTGGACAAGGACAAAGAGGATAAGGATGAAGACGAGGATGAAGAGGATGCCGAGTTTGAAAAAAACTTTGCCAGTTATCTTGATAAAAATATGATTAAAAGGTTTGGCAAGGAAAACGTGCTTGAAAAGTACAAAGGTAATATGAACGCCCAGGGCCTTGCCGACAACCGACTGAAAAAGATTATTTTTGGTTCGCTTGTTTGGGAAAAGACCGACACACTCACAAAGTTTGTGGGTTTTGAGCAATCGCTGATGTATATTGGCAATGAAACCTACGATTTGGAAAGTGACCCACAAGCAATATTCTTCTATTACGGTTACATAGGTACTGCGCTTTATGCAGCATTACTTCTTTATTTCTGGTTAAGACTTTTAAAGCAATTATTCTTTAATTTTAAAGAATCCTTTAGTTTGTTTAACTTCATTATATTTATAAATTACGGTTTGTTAATGGTGTCCGCAATTTATACGGGACATTTGCTAAGAAGGCCTAATTCAGCAATATATTTGGCAGTTGTGCTGCTTCTTATCTATTGCAGAACTGAGCCTCTATTTAAGAAAAAGACAGAAGGTCAAAAATGAAAAAAAGAAGCGTAACCGAAAACGTATTTTTTAATATGCTTTATCAGGTTCTTGTTACGGTGTTGCCCGTTATTACAACACCCTATATGGCAAGGACTCTGGGACTGCACGCCAACGGCATACATTCCTTTACCGAAAGCATAGTAACCTATTTTATTATTTTAGGTGCTCTTGGTACATCTCTTTACGGCATACGTAAGGTAGCCTATGTCCGCGATAACGAAGAAGAACTTGCAAGGGTAACCAAAGGACTGATTTTGTTAAGACTGGTGCTTATGGCAGTCACTCTTGCGGTTTATATTCCTGCGCTTTGTATCAATAACGAGTATGCCTATATTTACCGCATTCACATTATAAATATTGTTGCCAACGGCATTGATATAACTTGGTTTTATCAGGGTGTAGAGGATTTTAAAAAGGTAACCCTGCGCAATCTGGTTGTAAAATTCATTTTTGTCGTTTGCCTTTTTGCCTTTATACGCACTCCTAAAGATTTGCCTTGGTATGTGCTTATGGCTGTGCTCAGTACTCTTGTGGGCAACTTTATAATGATTTACTATTTGCCTCAGTATGTTGACCTTAAAAAAGGCAAACTTATAAAGCCTTTTGAACACCTTAAACCCAGTTTCTTCCTGCTTATTCCTCAGGCAATGAACTATATATATGCACTTATTGACCGCAGTATGCTTGGCTGGATGACCAACACCGACAATGTTGGTATATACGACCAAGGTCAGCGTATTGCCCGAATGATAACGGGCGTTTTGCAGTCGGTAGGCTATGTTATGATGGCTCGCGTTGCCAACCTTACCCAAAGTAATGATAAAGAGGGTATTCGCGACTATGTGCACAAGTCTATCAGTTTTACCTGGTTTATCGCTTTGCCCGCCATGTTTGGCATATTAGGTGTGGCAGACGACTTCATTCCCTTCTTTTTAGGCAATGAGTATTTAGAGGTTGTGCCTGTTTTAAAGATACTCAGCGTTCTTGTTTTTATTGTATCAATGAACAGTCTTATGGGTGTGCAGATGCTTCTGCCTCTCGGCAAAGAAAAGATATACACCCTTGCCACAACGGCAGGTGCAGTGGTTAGCATAGCAAGTAATATGGTGCTTATTCCCATCTTCCAAACCTACGGCGCCTGCATTGCCTGTCTTATTGCCGAGTGCTCGGTTTTTGCCATTTCTTATTGGAATTTAAGGCATATGTTAAATGTTCCAAAGTTGTTAAAAGACAATTTGAGTATCATTGTCGGCTCTCTTGTAATGTATGGCTCAGTCCGTCTTATCGCCTTGTTGCCAACAGGTGTAGTGGTTAAACTTTTGGCAGAACTTTGCGGTGGCGTAATTATATATGTTACCTTTGTGCTTATCACTAAAAATGAGACGGCACTGCTTATTCTTGAAAAGGTAAAAGGCTTTGCATCCAAATTTTTTAAAAGTAGGACTTGATGAATTTGAAAATCAGTTTAATTATCCCCGTTTATAATGTTGAAGATTATCTTGAACGGTGCTTGAAATCGGTTGAAGCGCAAACCTATACCGACAGTGAGGTTATTATTGTAAACGACGGCAGCACCGATAATTCTTATAAAATTATTGACGATTATGTTGCCCGAAACAGTAATTTTTCCACCTATAAAATCGAAAACAGCGGACTTGGCGGCGCAAGAAATTACGGACTTACAAAAGCCACAGGTGATTATGTGGTGTTCCTTGATAGCGATGACTACATCTCTGCCGATTGTTTGGAAAAGTTTGCAACGGCGGCGGAAAAGGAAAACAGTGATATTGTGGTCTGCACCAGTTACGATGTTACAGAGGACGGCTCGATTATATCCCACTCAACAAATAATATTGAAAGGGGTACGGTAAACCTCTTTGATACACCGAAACTTATGCTCAACCGCCAGTGTGCGTGGGCAAAAATGTATCGGAGCACCTTGTTTGAGGGCTTGTCTTATGAAGGCAGAGCGTGGTATGAGGATTTGCGCCTGACTTCCAAGCTTTATCTTAAATCAGACAGAATCACATATATTCCCGATGCCCTGTTTTTTTATGTGCAACGGGCAGGCTCAATTATGAATAACAGCAATATTGTCCGCAATCTTGAAATTATAGATGCGTTTGAGGATGTGATTTCTTATTTCAAGCAAAAGGGCGTATACGACAAAATAAAGGAAGAAATTGCCTATCTGGCAGTGGACCATATTGCCGTTGCAGCTATCACCCGTGTGGTGCAAAGCAAGGCAAAAGATAAAAAGTCGGTTATTCAAAAACTTGAAGAATACTTGTCAAGTTTTGACGGGCTTTATAATAACAAATATATGTCTTGCCTTACCTCTAACAAAAAACTGATTTTGCAGTTTAACAGGCGCAGACTTTACTTTTTGACCAATCTTTGTATGAAAATAAAAAGTAAACTAAAAAAAAGGTGATAACAATGCCAAATCCCAAAAGAATAATCATCCCCACAGGATATATGGGGTCAGGCTCATCAGCCATAACCGATATTATGAGCGAAATCGAGGGTGTGGATGTAAGCCGAGGCACCTTTGAATACGTGTTTATGCACTGCCCAAACGGACTCTTTGATTTAGAGGACAAGTTGCTAATCGGCAACAACGGCGTGCGCAGTGACGAGGCGCTTCATTCTTTTGAAAAAACAATGAAGCAACTTTATGACAAAAAATATTGGTGGGTTGGCCACTATAAGCAGAATATTGGCGATGGCTTTTTTGAAACTACCAAGGAATTTACAAAAAGCATCACCGATGTGGAAAGTGATTATTATTGGTATTATCAGGAAAATGCAACCCCCAAAATGATTGTAAAACTGATTGTTAACAGATTGCTTAAACTGATAACTCTTAATCGCTACAAGCCAAAAAAGGTAGTGGAATATCAGCCGATGCGCTTATCCTTTGCCGATGAAAAGCGCTTTTACGCCAAGGCAAAGGAATATATCTATAAACTTTTCGGTATGGCGGGCTACAAGGAGCAAAGCATATTGTTTGACCAGTTGCTTTTACCCTTTAACCTGTTCAGATTTGAAAAATATTTTGATGATGACGCCTACGTTTTCGTTATGGAGCGCGACCCTCGCGACGTCTTTATCAGCAACAAATATTACTGGTCAAAACAGGGTGAGCCGGTGCCCTATCCCACCGATGTAAATGAGTTTTGCAAGTATTACAGAAGTTTGCGTCAAATGGAAAAGCCTGCAGAAAGTGAGCAGATTGTAAGAATCAAATTTGAAGATTTGATTTATAATTACGACGCTACAATCTCTGCCATATTCCAAAAATTAGGTTGGGATGAGGCAACTCATACCGCAAAGAAAACTAAGTTTAACCCCGACAGGTCAATTAACAATACTCAGTTGTTCAGGAAGAATAAGCAATACGCTAACGAGTGCGAAATTATTGCTAAAGAACTGCCTGAATATTTGTACGATTTTCCCTATGCCCTTGAACACAAGGACAATCAAGTCTTTTAAGATAGGTGATAGTCATAAAAAAGATAGCTATTTTAATGCTCCACCTGCAACACGGTGGAATAGAAAAGCAAACCATAACATTGGCAAATCAGCTTTGCGAAAAGTATGATGTGGAATTTATAACCACATACAGTATGAACAATCCCCCTGCATATGAAATTGATGGCAGAGTAAAGGTGCGATATCTTATGGATACCCACCCCAACCGTCAGGAAATTGCAGAGGCTATTCACTCAAAGAACCCTTTCAAAATTGCAAAACAAGGCTTTGTTGCCCTCAAAATTCTTTATCTTAAAAAGAAATTGATGGAAAAAGCAATTAAAAATCTTAAGTGCGATTTTGTGCTTTCAACCCGTGTTGAGTATGCTGAAATGCTGTCAAAATACGCTCCAAAAGGTGTTGTTACCATTACTCAGGAGCATTTGCACGACGACAGCCCCAAGTATATTGAGCGTTGCAAAAAAGCCTTTAGAAACCTTGATTATTTGGCAGTTATTTGTCAGGGCTCATACGATAATTTTTCCAAGTGGCTTAAGGATAACAACAAGATTAAAATTGTTACTATCCCCAATATTTTGGAGGATGTTCCAAAGGAAAATGCTGCCTTGCAGGGCAACCGCATTGTGTCGGCAGGCAGACTACATCCCGTCAAAAATTTTAGCGGTATGCTCAAAATGTTTGCTCTTGTAAACAAGCAAATTCCTGATTCAACCCTCACTCTTGTAGGTGGCGGAGAAGAGATGAACAGTCTTAAATCCCTTGCAAAAGATTTAGGCGTGGCAGATAAGGTTACCTTTACGGGAATGGTGTCAAAGGAAACGGTGCAGGAGCATATGCTCCAAAGCGATGTTTTTGTAATGACCTCCCTTACCGAGTGTTTCCCTATGGTTATGCTGGAAGCCTCATCGGTAGGCTTGCCTATTATCAGTTACGATGTGCCCGTTGGCCCCAAAGCCATTATTACACAGGGTGAAAACGGCTATCTTATCCCATTTGAAAACAAGGAAGAAATGGCATCAAAAATAGTGGATGTTTTAACCGACCAAGAACTGAAAAAGAAATTGGCAGAGTGCTCAAAAGAAAATGCTGTCAACTTCCTGCCACAAAAAATTGTACCCTTGTGGGAAGCAATTTTTGATAAGGAATAAACGACAAAAGTCAGGCATATAATCTAACAACCCTTTTAGGAGTTGATTGTATGCGTGACGGTGTAGAAGACAGAGCGGTGCTTTTGGCGGAATACATAATCGAAACGGGCGCCACAGTGCGCGCCACGGCCAAGGTGTTCAAAATCTCAAAATCAACAGTACATAAAGATGTGGCGCAACGGCTTAAAAAGATAGATTTGCAGTTGTACCGCCAAGCCAAACAGGTGCTTGAAATCAACAAGTCCCAACGGCATATAAGAGGCGGAATTGCCACCAGACGAAAATACGAAAATATGCGATAACAAACCGCGTGGCGTTTGCCCACGCGGTTTGTTGTTTTTAAATATTACACCTAAAAAACAAAAAATCCCAAAAAAGTTGTCTTTTTAACAATTCTCCCTGAATAATGGGCTTTTTTCCCTTGATTTTATTTTCTTAAAATGATATAATCGAAAGTGGGTTATAATACGGATAATTATGCCCTTAATTAAAGGTCACAGAAAGTAGGGAATTAGGTGCCTGTTACACAAAATGTAAAAGTTGTGCAAAAAGATGATGGCAATAAAATATACATAGTTAAAAAAATAGGTGAAGTCGAAAAAAAACCTGTATACAGTTTTTTCAAGCGTTTGATTGACCTTGTTTTTTCCTTTTTGGCATTGGTAGTTTTAGTAATACCTATGTTAATGATTGCTTTGGTTGTGCTTATCAATTCGGAAGGGCCTGCTCTTTATAAGCAAGAGCGTGTGGGTCTTAACGGTAAGCGTTTTATATTGTACAAATTCCGTTCTATGCGTATGGATGCTGAGTCAAACGGCGCACAGTGGGCAGTTGACGATGACCCAAGGGTAACCAAAGTTGGCCGTTTTATGAGAATGACCCGATTGGACGAGCTTCCCCAACTTTTTAACATTCTTAAAGGGGATATGAGTTTTGTCGGTCCCCGTCCTGAGCGTCCCGTTTTTTATGACAAGTTTGCTGAATATATTGACGGATTTGATGAGCGACTCAAGGTTGTGCCCGGTCTTACCGGCTTGGCTCAGATAAGCGGTGGATATTATCTTAAGCCTGAAGAGAAGGTGGCTTACGATATTGAGTATATCGAAACCCGCTCATTATGGCTTGATATAAAACTGATTTTCAGAACAGTTGCAGTAGTATTTACATTCAACGGAGCGAAGTAATTTATGAAAATTGCACTTATTGCAAACGACTCTACATACGTATACAACTTAAGGTTTGAACTGATGCAGGCTATCCTCTCAAAAGGTCATAGTCTTGTTGCTGTTTGCGAGCGTGCAGACCACGTCCAAGACCTTGAAAATGCAGGAATTAAAATTGCTGATGTAACTGTTGGCAGACGGGGCAAAAATCCTCTTAACGATTTAAAATTGCTTTTGTGCTATAACAAGATAATCAAGGCGGAAAAACCTGATTTGGTGCTTACCTTTAATATTAAACCCGATGTGTATGCAGGCTTAGTGTGCCATTTTCGTAGAATTCCTTTTTTAGCTAATATCACCGGACTGGGCACAGCAGTGGAATATCCCGGTCCTATGCAAAAACTGACGGTTATGCTTTATAGAATGTCTATGAAGCACGCCGACTGCGTATTTTTTCAGAATTCTGAGAATATGCAGTTTTTTGATAATATGTCAATCAAGTGCCGCAAAAAAGTGTTGCTCCCCGGTTCAGGTGTAAACACAAGCAAATATATACCGATGGAGTACCCCGTTAATAAGGAGTTTTGTTTTATTAGCAGAATTCTTAAAGAAAAGGGCATTGAAGAATATGTTACCGCTGCAAAAGCGGTGCTTAAAGAGCATCCTGATGCTGTTTTTCACATAATCGGCGGTTGTGACAGCGATTATGAGGGCTATCTTTCCGAAACAGCGCAGACTAAAGGTATACTCTATCACGGCCATAGCAATTGTGTAGGTGACTTTATTACCCATTGTTGCTGTACTGTTCACCCCACCTATTATCCAGAGGGAATGAGCAACGTTTTACTGGAAAGCGGTGCTATCGGCAGACCTATTATCACTACCGACAGAAGCGGTTGCCGCGAAATTGTTGACGACGGTGTAAACGGTTTTATTGTTAACCAACGGGATGCAGATGATTTGACTCAAAAGTTGCTGACCTTTTTGGATTTGCCTTGGGGTGTTCGTAAAAATATGGGCCTTGCGGGTCGCGCTAAGGTTGAAAAAGAATTTGACCGCAGAATAGTTGTTGACAAATATTTGACCGAAATTAACGAGGTGCTTGATGGAAAACAAGGCTAAACGCTTGCTTTTTGTTCTGCCTACTGCACAGATTGGCGGTACACGCACATCCTTGCTTAATCTGCTCAGCCATATGGATAAAAAACGCTATCAAATTGATGTGATGTTTTTGCTCCATCGTGGCGCCATGATTGAACAGTTTGAAAAAATTTGCAGAGTGTTGCCGCAAGACAAAGTTTTGCTTGCCGGCAGAGAGTCTGTTTTTACCTTACTCAAATCAGGCAAAATAGGTGCGGCGTTGCAGAATATTAAGTTTGTAATAAAGTCAAAACTGCAAAATCAGTCCCGTTATGAAATTGCCTACAAGCAGGCAGCCAAGAATTATGATAACAAGTATAACTGTGTAATTGCCTTTCAGGAAAAGGATGCAAGCGAATTTGCAAGATACATAAAGGCACCAAAAAAAATAGCGTGGGTGCATACCGATTTTTCGCGTGCAGTAAGAAACAGCAGTGAAGAGTGGTTTTCACAGGTTGCAAACAGTTTTGATAAGGTCGTGTTTGTGTCAGATGCCTGTATGAATGGATTTAAAGAAAAAGCACATGTTGACCACAGCAAAATGTTGAGAATATATAACACCTTTGACAACGGGCAAATAATTAAAAAAAGCACAGAATATGTTGTTGATAAACCAAAAGACAGAACTGTTTTGGTGTCTGTAGGCAGATTTTGTGAGCAAAAGTGCTTTGACAGAGTGGTTGAGGCGGCAAGCCGTCTTAAAGGTGAAGGATATAAGTTTAAGTGGTATGTGATTGGTGATGGCGAACTGTTCTCGAAAATTGAATCCGCTGTTAAGGAAAAGCAAGTCACAGATTGCGTAGAACTTATAGGCAGGAAGGCTAATCCCTATCCCTATATGGCTTGTGCCGATGCAATGATTCTTACCTCGGTGTTTGAAGCTCATCCAATGGTAGCCAACGAGTCTTTTGTTTTGTCTGTTCCTGTTGTTTCATCATCTTTTCCTGCTGCTGCTGAGTCGGTTGTTGATATGTATAATGGTATTTTGTGTGACAATAGCAGCGAGGGTGTTTATCAAGGTGTTAAGCAAATACTAAGTGATTCTTCTTTGTTAGAAAAAGTAAAAAACAACTTGGCTGATTTCAAATACGACAACAACACTATCGTAAAACAGGTTGAAGATTTGATAGAGGGTAAGATATGAAAATAATAGATTTTATAAAAAAATATGCAGGTTCATACATTCGCATACGCTTTATTGCTTTAAAAAACTCAATCAAGTGCGCCCGACGAGTGATTTTGTCTAAAAACGCCACCCTTAAAACAGAGGGGGAAGGCTCAATTGTTGTTGCTAACAACGTAACCTTTAAAGAAAATGCAGAAATTTTGGCTTGCGGCGGCAAAATAGAGTTGAAAGGCAGCAACTATATAAACCGAAACACAATGATTGTGTGCAAAAAGTCAATAGAAATTGGCAAAGGCACTACAATTGGTCCCAACACAGTTATTTATGACCACGACCACGATATAAAATCAGGCAAAGGTTTTGTAAGTAGTCCTGTGAAAATCGGTGAAAATGTATGGATTGGTGCGGGCGTAACCATTTTGCGTGGCGCAGTCATTGGTGATGGAAGTGTTATTGCTGCCGGCAGTGTAGTAAAGAGTGAAGTGCCATCAGGCGTAATTGCATATAACAAAAAAGAACTTGAATTTAAACCTATAGTACAACAGTAACTTTGCGGAGGATAAAATGATTAGGGTAGCAGAGCAAACAAAACCGCTACAACTTAATAAGAAGCAAACAAACAATGGCGTTGGTTTAACCTTAAACAATGTCTTCGTAAAGTGCGTTATTGTTGCATGTTATTTGTGTCAGATGTTGTTGTTATCTAACAGATCGATGTTTGAGTTATATATAAGCCCGATATTAGCTGTTTGTTTTGTAATATTGACTTTTTCAGAATATTACTATATCCCTTATGCGTTAGTAATGCTTACGCCAAACGGATTGGGAACGATATTCATGGGTAGAATATCCTTTTATGTGTTTTTGATATTCCTTTTGGTTTTAAGAATGGTAATAGTCAAGGGGACGATAAAATTTGTTTTATCCGATGTTGTTTGGTTGATATTAGGTCTTGCCAATGCCTTTTATTTGAAAATTACTGCCAGCGGAAATGTAGGCTGGCCTAAGATTGTATTAACCTGTGTTTTAACGGTATGGTTAATATACATTAACAGCGACAACCGAAACAATGAGGGTGTGATTGATAGGTTCTTGATAGCGTTTGCAGTTGCCATTACTACAGATGCTATTGTTAGCCTTATTACGAGAACAGCAACTAAATATGCTGCATCTAACAGAATGGGAATTATAGGGTTCAGCAGTGATGACCCTAATGGAGCGGCAATGATACTTTCATTTGCCATGGCTATTTTCTTAAGTGCGCAAAACATTAAGATTTTACCAAAAATGGTGGCAATAATTTGTTTGGTATTCACCGTTATAACAACCGTTTCAATATCCGGTCTGATAGCATGCGTTCTTGTATTGCTGCTATATTTCATAATTGTAAATAAGAAACAACAGAAACTGTCGGTTTTTTTGTTTATTGTTTTTAGCGTTGTGTTGGCGATTTATTTGTTTCCCATGTTAGGAATAACAGGCGAAGAAAATGCAACCGGTGAAGCGGTTAATTATCTTGAGTATTATCAAGAAAGATTAAACGACAGATTTTTAAGTTTTGTAAACAACGATGTTGACAGTGCTACTTCAGGACGAACTGAAGTTACAAGATGGAATATGGAGTGGTTTTCCGAGCAATCAACCTTAAGGCAGCTGTTTGGTGGCAATGACGTTAATCCTGCCGGCAGAGGCGTAGCCCATAATACATTTGTTGATATGATATTGCGTTTTGGATATGTAGGCTTTTCTATGATTGCTATTTATGCAATATATGCAATGGTTAGATGCATACAGAGGGCCAGAGAGTCAGGTAATTACAACTTGCTTCTTTGTAAATTTTTGATGCTTTACTGGTCTGTTACATTAAGTATGTTTGATGGAGCCGGCGCTGTGCTGTGGTTGGCTTTTGTTATGATTTTTTAAGGAGGCAGTTATGCTGGTTAGTGTAATCGTACCTGTGTATAATATAGAGCAGTATATAGGTGCTTGCATTGACAGTATATTGATGCAAGACTACGAGCGACTTGAAATAATTCTTGTTGATGACGGTTCAACCGATTCAAGCGGCAAGATTTGTGATGAGTATGCAAAGGGTGACAGACGCATCAAGGTCTATCATATAGAAAACAGTGGATTGTCAGGAGCCCGTAACTACGGCACCGAGCATGCAACAGGCGAATTTATCTATTACCTTGACGGTGACGATTGCTTTACGGAGGGGGCGATTTCTTCATCTGTTGCAAAGATGACGGGCAACGTGGATGTTGTGCTTGCCAAATATGCCACCTACGACACTGAAAGTGGAGAAACGGTGCCGGAGCCGTTTGATTTTAAGGATGAATATGTGTCAAGCAAAAGTGGAGAGGACGGTTTTGCCTGCTTACTTAATAATATTGAACGGCCTATATGGGCGGCGTGGCGTCCTTTGTTTCGCCGTAGTTTGATGGTGGATAATGGCATTAAATTCAGATTGAGGTTTTTAAGTGAGGATATTGATGTTATGCCTCATTTGTATCGATATGCCCGAGAAATTGCAGTAAACAACCGTGTTAATACCCTTTACAGAGTTAACCGCACAGGGTCAATTATGACCACGGTCAGCGTCAAACGGTATATTGATATTTACGATATTATTGGTCGTTGGATGGAGTTTTTGAAAACCGACAAAGAGTGTTCACAGTGTTTTCGCGATGCAATGACAGCGCAAATGCATAAGCTTTATTTCAGTTATTTAAGAAAACTACGCTTTCTGAAAAAGCAAGACCGTAAAGTAGCGCTTGCGGCGGCCAAGCCTTTAGCATATATGCTTGACAGTCGGTATGCCTGGCCAACATATCGCAAGCTATATAAGTTGTTGGGTTTTAAAGGGCTTTTGATGGTTATGAGATTTACTAAAAGGTAAGGAGACAGCTGCATGAAGTTTAAGCGGGGCTTAAAAAACATAATAAGCGCCTTGATCAGCCATGTTTTTCTAACAGTCCTGGCTTTCATTGTACCACGCTTTTTTGTTGTAAAATATGGCAGCTCAGTAAACGGACTGTTTTCATCGATTACACAGATGATGAGCTATGTGGCTCTTTTAGAAGCAGGCATAGGCACGGCAACGGTGCAGGCTCTTTACGGCTACGTTGCAAACAAGGACCGTGACGGAATATCCTCGGTGCTGTCGGCAACTCGAATCTATTACCGACGGGTATCCCTTTATTATTTGCTGTGTGTTGTCGGCTTGTCGTTTATTTATCCTATGCTTGTTGACACAAGCGGCATCCCCTTTGAGTTTATGGGGCTAAGCGGTGGAATTGTTGTAAAAATTGCCGTTGGTCTTATTACGCTTATTGCAGGTGTAGCAGGAGTTGTAAACTTTTATTTTCAAGCAACCCTCAAGCAACTGCTTGTAGCCGAGGGAAGAGGCTATGTTACCACAAACATAACCTTTATAATTGATTTGTTAATGTCTGCTGTTAAAATTGCCCTTATTTATATGGGTGCTAACATAGTGCTTGTTCAGCTTGGATATATGTGTGTCAATCTGTTTCAGCTTGCTCTTTACAGTAATTGTTTTAAAAAGAAATATTATTGGGTTAATTTTGATGCCAAACCGGATTTTGAGGCAATTAAGCAAAAGAATGCCTTTTTAATACACCAAATTTCATTGCTCATTTTTTCAAACACCGACACATTGGTTATATCAATGGCGGGTGAACAAGGCTTGGTTTACGCCAGCATATATACAACATACAATTATGTAATTCACGCCTTGCAAAAAATGTGTAGCACCCTTAATAATTCTCTGTTGTTTATGCTTGGCATAACCTTCCATGAGGACAGAGAGGAGTATATCAAACTTCACGATGCCTACAACACCTATTACATTACCTTCATATTTTCGGTTATATCGGTCTGTTATCTGCTTTTCAGACCATTTATATTGATTTACACTGCGGATTTTGACTTTAATTATGATTTGCCTTATATTCCGTTGCTTTTCTGCTTGGTGCAGTTGCTTAGTTGCGTGCGAATGGTAGCAGGTAACCTTATCAATATTGCTGGTCATGCAAAGGCTACTGTTCCCCGAACAATAGCAGAAGCAGCAATAAACCTTGTGGTATCTCTTGCTCTTGTATGGCCTTTTGGATTATACGGTGTGCTTATAGGTACTATTGTAGCCTTGCTTTATCGAGCAAACGATATTATTATTTATGCTAATAAACACATATTAAAGCAGAGTTATTTTAAGGCTTATAAGCCTGTAATTATCAATTTCATATTGTTTGCAGTTATCTTTTTTATAGAAAAAGCTGCAGCTTTGAAATTAGCAAACCTTGGTGAATTTTTCCTGTATGGTATCTTTTACGGCGTGACAGTTATTCCTGCCTATTTTGTAATAAACTCTTTGATTTCACCGGCAGAATTTAAATATGTTTTAAACATTGTCAAAAATAGTATTTAAAAAACGGACTTCTCAAACAATCGTAAAGAAGTGAAAGTATGAATTTAATTGAACAGTATTTAAGATTTTTTACCGGCAAACAAGAGCCTCTGACCGCTTTTTGTCCTTATAGAATATGCCCCTTGGGCGCTCATAGCGACCACCAACACGGCAAGGTAACAGGCCTTGCTATTGACAAGGGCATTAGTCTTACATATACCCCTACCGATGATGGCTCAGTGCAACTTATCAGCCTGAATTTTGATGGCAAGGTGCATTTTAATATCAATAGCGTGCCCGAGCAAAAGAAGTGCGACTGGGCAGATTATTTGCGTGGAGCCGCCATTGCTTTGGGCAAAATACGCCCCCTTTACAGAGGACTCCGAGGTGTTATTTACGGAAACTTGCCAATTGGAGGACTGTCATCCTCTGCCTCGGTTATTATTTCATTTATAACTGCGCTTTGCGAGGTTAACGGAGTTTATCTTTCTGCTGAGGAAATTATAAAAACTGCCTTGTGGAGCGAGGTTAACTATGTAGGCGTTAACGTTGGCACCCTTGACCAATCCTGTGAGGTGCTTTGCAAAAAGAACAACCTTCTTTATCTTGATACCTCAAACGGCAGTTACGAGCGCATTGCAAAACCTGATACGATGAAGCCTTTCAAGATTGCCATTTTCTTCAGTGGAATTGAGCGCAGTCTGGCAGGCAGTGCTTTTAATACCCGCGTTGACGAAATTAAATCGGCGGCATATGCTCTTATGGCATATGCAGGCATAGAGGATAACGGGTTTAAAAATGCACGCTTACGCTATGTTCCTCGGGAGGTGTTTGAGGCATATAAGCACCGCTTGCCTGAAAATTGGCGTAAGCGGGCAGAGCATTATTACACCGAGTTTGCCCGTGTTGAAGCAGGTGCAGAGGCATGGCGCAAGGGTGATATTGAGCGATTTGGCCAGTTATCCTTTGAAAGCGGATACAGTTCAATTTATAATTACGAAACAGGCTCCCCTGAGCTTAAGGAAATTTATGAGATTATGTGCCGCACAAAAGGTGTTTACGGCGGCAGATTTAGCGGTGCAGGCTTTAAGGGTTGCTGTATGGCACTTGTTGACCCTGATTATATTGAAGAAATCGAAAGCACCGTCACTAAGGAATATTTAAAAGTATTTTCACATTTAGAGGGCAAGTTTTCAGTTCACTTCTGTGACAGTGCAGACGGCGTTTTGCCCAAGTAAAAACCTTGTAAAAAGTGAAAGGAGTCGCTGGTTGTGATTTGTATGGTATTAGCCGCAGGCTATGCTACTCGACTTTACCCCCTTACCGAAAATTTCCCCAAGCCCTTGCTTGAGGTTAAAGAAAAATCTATTCTCGATTGGTTGCTTGACGATATAAAGTCAAGCACCGATATTGACCGCTTTGTAATTGTCAGCAACCACAAGTTTGCCGACCATTTTGAGCAGTGGGCAAAGACTAAGCCCTACAACATCGACGTTGTTGATGACGGCACCTCTACCGAGCAAACAAGGCTGGGCGCCGTTATGGATATGAAATTTGCCATTGAAAAGTTAAATCTTACAGGGGATATGCTTGTTATCGCAGGGGATAATCTGCTTGATTTTTCACTTGGCAGATTTATTGAGTATGCTAAGGACAAGGGTACCTCTTGTCTGATGCGCTATCATGAAAAAGATACCGAAAAACTGCAAAAATGCGGGGTTTTGTCACTTGACGGCGACCTTATATCCGATATGGAGGAGAAACCTCAAAAACCAAAGTCAAATTGGTGCGTGCCCCCATTCTATTTCTATAAGGGTGAGGATATTGCCCGCATTGACGAGGCTATTGCTGACGGATGCGGCACCGATTCTCCCGGTGCACTTGCGGCATGGATGTGCAAGAACACAACTGTAAATGCTATGCAGATGCCCGGCGCCCGATATGATATAGGCAACCTTAAAAGTTATCAGAATGTTATGAAAAATTACGGAGGAATAAATATGGCAAAATTCCGTCCTTTTGACCCCTCGAAAAAGGTGCTTGTAACAGGTGCCGCGGGCTTTGTTGGCTTCCACCTGTGCAACCGCTTGCTTGATATGGGTGCTACCGTTGTAGGTTTTGATAACATAAATAATTACTATGATGTTACTCTAAAATATGCCCGTTTGGACATTCTTAAAAAGCAACCAAAGTTTACCTTTGTAAAGGGTGATTTGGCAGATGCAGATGCCGTTAACCGTCTTTTTGCAGAGGGTAACTTTGATATTGTAGTTAACCTTGCCGCACAGGCAGGTGTGCGATATTCTATCGAAAATCCCAAGGCATATATTGATTCAAATATTATTGGCTTTTTCAATATTTTGGAGGCTTGCCGTCATTATCCGGTTGACCATTTGCTTTATGCATCAAGCTCATCCGTTTACGGCAATCAGCAAAAGACTCCATTCTCTACCGATGATAATGTTGACTCACCCATAAGCCTTTATGCCGCCACAAAAAAGAGCAACGAGCTGATGGCATATACATATAGCCACCTTTACGATATTGCCGCAACGGGACTTCGTTTCTTCACTGTATACGGACCTTACGGCAGACCTGATATGGCATATTTCGGCTTTACCAAAAAGATTTATGCAGGGGAGTCTATTAAGATTTTCAACAACGGTGATATGTACCGCGACTTTACCTATGTTGACGATATTGTAAAGGGCATTGAAAATATGCTTTGCAATCCTCCTGCAGAGCAAAAGGGTGCACGTCACAAGGTTTATAACATCGGTAACAATAACCCTGAAAACTTGATGTATTTCATTGAGACTCTTGAAAAAGCACTTGGCAAAACCGCCCAGAAGGAATTTTTGCCAATGCAGGCAGGGGATGTTTATCAGACCTATGCCGATGTTTCGGAGCTTATGAAAGATTTTGACTTTAAGCCGTCCACTTCTATTGAAGAGGGACTTGGTAAGTTTGCAAAGTGGTACAAGAATTATTATAAAATTGAGGAGTAAGATATGAAGATAGCAGTAGCAGGAACAGGTTATGTAGGTCTTGTGGCAGGCGTGTGCTTTGCAGAAAAAGGCCATACCGTAATGTGTGTTGACGTTGATGCTGCCAAGGTTGAACTTATGAAAAGCGGTGTTTCACCCATTTACGAAAGCGACCTTGAAGAACTTATGCAAAAAAACTATGCTGCAGGCAGACTCGACTACACCACAGATTATGCTTCTGCCTATAAAGATGCAGATGCAATTTTTATCGGTGTAGGTACTCCAGAGCAACCTGACGGCAGTGCTAATTTGTCATATATAGCAACCGTTGCCCGACAAATTGCCGAAAATGTAGAAAAAGACTGTCTTGTTGTTGTAAAATCCACAGTTCCTGTGGGCACTAACGATAAGGTTGAGCAGTTTATACGCGATTTTCTTAAGCGTGATGTGAAAATAGAGGTTGCCTCTAACCCCGAATTTTTGGCACAAGGCACTGCGGTGCGCGATACTTTGCAGGCCGCCAGAATTATTATCGGTACCGAAAGTGAAAAGGCAGAAGAGATGCTGCGCGAAATATATAAGCCCTTTAATTTGCCTATAGTTTCGGTCAGCCGCCGTTCTGCAGAAATGATAAAGTATGCATCAAACGACTTTTTAGCGCTTAAACTGTCTTATATGAATGATATAGCCAACTTGTGCGAGCTTGTTGGTGCAGACATAGAGGATGTAGCAAGAGGTATGAGCTTTGACGAGCGTATTGGCTCAAGGTTTTTAGGTGCAGGTATCGGTTACGGCGGCAGTTGTTTTCCTAAAGATACTAAGGCGCTTAAGTTCATTGCCAATCAGCATGGATACCGTTTGCGCACAGTTGAGGCGGCGGTTGAAGTTAACACCGAGCAAAAAACACGCCTTTACAAAAAATCTTGCGACCGCCTTATTACATTTCAGAATTTAAACATAGCGGTGCTTGGACTTACCTTTAAGCCGGGTACTGACGATTTGCGCGAGGCACCATCACTTGACAATGTGCCCTTGCTTTTGGAGGCGGGCGGCAATATATTTGCTTACGACCCTGTTGGCGCCGACAACTTTAAGCGCCACTATCCCGAGGGTAAGCACGGTAAGGGCTCCATCACCTATGTTGACAGTCCCGAAATTGCTTTAAAAGATGCCAATGTCTGCTTTATCTTCACCGAGTGGGGCGAGATAAAGGCAACATCCCCCGAAACCTACAAAAAGCTGATGACAACTCCTCTTGTGTATGATGGCAGAAATATATATGATGTTGAAGATATGAAACAAGCAGGTATTGAATACTACTCAATCGGTAGATAAAACAGCAAAAACCGCAGTCAAAGGGGTTGTATCCGTAAGGACACAACCCCAGTTTTATTCGCCTTGCGGCGAGTTCTATTGCTACGCCGTGATATTTGTCTTGCGACAAGTGATATTGCCTTCGGCAGTTTAAGGCGAATAAAATATCACTGAAACCGTAAGGTTTCAATATCACTTCCCGAAAGGGAAATATCACTCTGTGCGTTTAGCGCAGAATATCACTATAAAAAAATTACTACCCGAAAAAGAGTTTTTATCTTCTTCTTATTCGGGTAGTTTTACCTTTTTCTGTTACAAGCAGGGGATTTGTACGGCAAATTCCGATTTTTTAGAGATAACTGTACTTAGCACCTCTGCTCTTTTAATGCGGTTTTTCATATCATTTTTACTCTGATTGGTTTTTCAAGTTGTTTTGCAAATTCTATCATTGACTTAGTGCCTTTGCTTTTTCCATCCCAAAAGCAAATAACATAGTCGCTGATAGTTGCCATTTTCTTATTTCTGATAGGACCTGCGCTTCTACCAAATTCAGACCAATTTGCATTGTGTCTTTCAATTTTGAATCCGTTTTCGTTTGCATATTTTTCACCTAACATATCAGCACCGCTGCAACCGCCTGAAACTATAATAAGGGTGTGTTGCGTTCTTATATTTGTCAAACAACTGTCTATAAAATCTTTTGCTTCACTATAATTGTTGTAATCTCTGCAACCTGCTATCACAATTCTTTTTTCCATAGCGACCACCTTTATTTGATTATTATAATAATTTTAACCTGTTTCAGATTAAAAATCAATAACCTTATACAGACTAAACTAAAATAATTACAGTTTAGAAATAAGGTGGTGAGGTTGTGTTCAGAATTCGTGATTTAAGGGTAGACCGTGACTTAAATCAAACGGAAGTTGCTAACTTCCTTGGTATGTCACAAACGGGCTATTCAAAATATGAAACGGGCGAAAACGACATACCAACCTCTATACTTATTAAGCTTGCCGATTTTTATGATACAAGCGTTGATTATATTTTGGGTATAACCGATTGCAAAGATAGGTATCCAAAGATAAAATAAACCGCAGTCACAGACTGCGGTTATTTAACTGTCTAAAATTTTCTTTGAATACTTAAATGCAATAATAAGGGGCAATATAAGGGACCCCATAACAAAATTTGCTATGGCATGGGTAATATCAAAGGGAATACCCATTGCAATCCAAGTTACAGTTGCCTCAAAGTTAAGACCAAATAGCAAGGCTTGGTATGGGGCGTATAGCACGCCAAACAAAAGTCCGTGCAATCCGCAAACTACCATATAAACGGGCATTGCAATCCCTTTTGGCATATTCTTGGGTAATAGCATTGCAAAAAGCCAAAGCACCGCCCAGATATACAGATAGGGAATCCACCATAATCCACCGAAGAAAATTCCGTCAAGAAGAATGTAAATATAAATGGGGATAAGGGCTTTTGCTCTGAACACCACCGTAAGCGACACAATAAGAACGCCCACAGGGTGAATATTGGGTAAGGGCATCATTATAAATTTAAGCACAAAGATAAGGGTGCCCATTATTGCAAAGAAAACCAAATACTTTAAAAATCTTTTCATCTAAAATCCTTAAACCTGCAAATTGCGGAAATTGTAAAACTCGCCCTTTAATGCCATAAGCTTATCATATGTGCCAAACTCCACACATATTTGCGTATATAATACTCCCTTAAAAATAAAAGTCAACCCATTTTTGCAAACTTTTTCAAATTAGTGTGATTTAAATAAAATTTCTCTGTTAATATGGATGAAAGTCACAACACTTTGTCTTGATAAACGGCAAAAAAAGTGCTATAATTTCTAAAAAGGGGGAGTTTGGGTGAAGTATGAAAAAAGAATGGTGCGTTATAGTTGCTCCAGAGTGCATACTCTCGTTGAATGGTCTCATTTTCATCACGAGTTTGAAATAGTTTATGTGGTCAAAGGCGGCACTGTTGCTGTCTGTGATGGTGTAGAAAACAAACTTACTGCAGGCGACCTGTTCATTGCCTTTCCTCACCATGTTCACAGTTACCGCGATTCAAAGGATATTGAGTTGCAACTTTTGGTGTTTTCACCCGAAGAATTCAGCGGTTTTGAGGAACTGTTTAAAATTAAGCGCCCCATCTACCCCGTTATACATAACTGTAGCGACAGTATCCAAAGGGTAATGGAAGAAATCAATACCATCGACTTCTACGCTGAATACGGTGAGCAAAAACTGTTTGGATATATGACAGTGCTGCTGAGCGAAATTTTTTCCCAATTGGAACTTTGTGACCGCACCAGAAGCGATACGGACAATATTCAGCGAATATTGCAATATTGCAGTGTCAATTATATGAATAAAATCACCCTTGATGTGCTAAGCCAAGACTTGTATATCAACCGCTATCATATATCCCATATATTTAACGATGCTTTGGGTATGAGCATCACAGATTATATCAATAACCTGCGTATTATTCAGGCTGAGCGGTTGCTTAGAAAAGACAATTTTTCGATTGCAGAAATAGCACAAACTGTTGGATTTTCAAATCAACGCACTTTTAACAGGGTTTTTCTTGCTCAAAAAGGTATGACACCCAGCGAATTTCGCAAACTTGAAAAAATGGCAGCACTTTGATATTCTTTTATCAATAAAAACAGTTAAAGTCATTGACCTATAATGGTTGATGACTTTTATCTTTTCGACAAACTTTGAATTGAATAAGGGTTTATATATGAAAGAATAGACAAATCTTGAAAACGTTCGGTCATATTTTGTGACAATGACTATTAAATATGGAAATGTTTTAATAATTATTGTATATTAAATACAACTATATAAGGAGGTATTAGATATGAAAACTTTTCTTAATGTTTGCAAGAAAGCCCTAACATTTGTGCTGGTTGCAACCATTGTGGCATGCGCTCTTCCCGTAGGCGTATATGCTAACGAGTTTCAAAGCTACTTTGAAGCTGAGGATATACAGCCAGCCGATGATGCTACTGTCATCTGGTCGGTAAATGACGATTCTTTTGCCAGTAATGGCAAGGTTGTAAGCGGTACAAAAGGCGCATCCTTTGTATTAACAAACGTTGCCGAATCCAACCAGATTATAATGATGGCTTCCGGCACCGAGTCAGGTGCGGCTACAGTAAGTATCCGTGAAAATGATCAGTGGCGCGAATTGGGCAATATGTCCTTTGCTACTACACAGGATACTGCTATAAAGTTCGGCAACGAGGTCAAGTTGTCAGGCATATACATACCACAGGGGGCTGAAATTATGGTTTCCCCACAGGTTAATATGACCATTGACTATTTTAGGTTTACTGCCGATCCGCTTAACAGCGAGGCAGAACTTGAACCCCATCAACTTCTTGCCAAAAACGGAATATTCAGCGGCAGTGCCGCGTCTGTTGGCAACATAATGTCTACTGTCGGCACAGCAGTCAATCTCTCTACTGAAGGCGACAGCGTGACCTTCACTGTTCCCGAAAATACAGAAGCAGGCAAGTACAACTCATTCAATATTAAGTACTATGCAGATGCAGATGCGGTGGTATCTTTAAGTGTAGACGGAACTATGCTGAACGATATGACCTTGTTTGCCTGTTCACACGGCCAGTTTAGTTCGCGAGGCAATAATCAGGCAACTGAACTTAAAGGCGGCTCAACTGTAACCATTTCGTTAAAGAGCGGTAATGTTACATTGGATATGTTGACTCTGTTTAAGCTTCTTATTGCCGATGAAGCAACTGAAATCAAGATTCCCGGTAATAGTAATGACCGAAGCGTAACCGACCTTGATGGCGTATGGTACGCCACCAAAACTGCGGGAGTTACGCCAACTGACACAATTCCTGTCCCCGACGGTGACTATTATTATACCGCCGCTGTGCCTGGTTTTTGGGATATGGTTACCCCAGATATGGGTGATTATACAAAGCAAAATCTGTGGTATAAAAAGACCATTGTTATGCCTGATGATTATACTGCTGACAGCGGATACATTGTACAGTTAGAGATACTTAAAGCCCAGTACGGCAGATCAATATACATAAACGGAAAGTTTATTGAGCATTACACTTGGAACTATTCAGCATCATATACAGACATTACTAAATATCTGAAACCAGGCGAAAACACTATTGAAATAATGCTTGGATATTATCGTTCATTTTATAATAATAGTGTTGTTAAACCTGTTGCTGCCACCGACCCCGAGCGTACCGAATATCGCCCTGGTATAACCGATAGCGTAGCAGTTGTCGTCAACCGTGTACC
>JAZORF010000007.1:0-14604 GCA_045656545.1 Acutalibacteraceae bacterium
CACAAGAAACTGACGGCACTCACATAAAATGTGGTGCCAATATTAAGGAAAAGCGGAACCGTCACAAAGATTTGCACGAACAAGGTTCGCTCCCTCGCGGTGCAAGTCACGGAGAATGGAAGATATACGCAAAATGCGTGTGTCTTACACCGTAACAAGCAGGACATTTGGGCGCCCAAATGTCAAATCCGCCCCAAGTAATCAGGGCGGAAACTTTAGGGGCTGACCCCTAATACCCCATTTGAAAGGAATGATTTAATGAAAAGACAAGGAACACGTATTTTTGCCCGCATTACGCCAAAGGAAAAAGAGCGTATAAACGACCTTGCCAAGCAATGCGGACTTACAACAAATGAATATCTCCGTCAAAGAGCATTAGGATACGAACCACACACGGTTCCGCCTGATGCTCTTTTTCATTTCTGCGAAAAGATAGATACCCTAATCGAATCTCCATTTTCTGCGGAAGTAAACAAGGCGGCGATGACCTTACTCAAAGAAATTACAAAAGAAATAATCTTACCGAGAAAGGAGGATACTCGCCGATGGCAACCACAGGTTTCTGGCCCGTCAGAGGACGGTTAAAGGAAGTAATTGACTACGCCAACAATCCCGATAAAACCACCGCCAAAGAATATCTTGATGAAGATCTGTATGCCGCCATTCGCTATGTGGAGAACGATGATAAAACCGACCAAACGATGTTTGTATCGGGAATCAACTGTTCCAAGCATAACGCCTTTAACGAAATGAGTGCCGTTAAGCGCCGCTTCGGTGAGCGTGGCAAAAATATCGCTTATCACGGTTATCAGAGCTTTGCTATCGGTGAGGTCACTCCTGAAGAAGCACACAGCATAGGAAAGGAAACCGCACGAAAGATGTGGGGCGCAAAATATCAGGTTGTGGTTACTACCCATCTTAACACTGACAACATCCACAATCACTTTGTAGTCAATAGCGTTTCCTTTAAAACTGGAAGAAAGTTTCGTAACGGTATTGGTGATCGTCTTGAGCTTCGCAAGATTTCTGATGCTATTTGCGCTGAACGAAATAAATCGGTTATTCAAGGCAACAAGTTTTACAGCAACAAAAAAGCGTATTGGGTTGAAAAATCCGGCAAGCTCACACATCGAGATATGCTACGAAAAGACGTGGACGAAGCGCTATCCCAATGTGGCTCATTTAAGGAAATCGAATATTACCTTAAAACACTCGGTTACCGATTTGAACGTGACTTTTATTATGACCACCCCTCTGTGTATGCAGAGGGGTGGAAACGTGCTGTCCGTATCAGTAGTCTTGGTGAGCAATATTCTAAGGAACGCATACGGGAACGGTGCCGTGAAAATCAGCGCAAACCCGAACTCTATGCCTTTGTAACACCGGCTTGGAAAAGACGCCCGCTTCTTGTGCTTGAACGGGAGAGGTATATATCGGGATGGGATGACACGATTATTGTTTTATTTGAGCTTTTTATAGAGCTTCTTAAAATCTGCATCGTAGGCAATACCCAAGAATACGATAACCGCCCCGTATCTCCGATGATGCGAGCAGAAATGCGAAAGTTGGATCAGTATATCGAGGAATACAATTTGCTTTGCGATAACAATCTCGACTCTCCGAAAAAACTATTAAATTTCCAAGAAAACTTATCTGCCCGTATTTCTGAATTAGAGCAGGAACGTTATGCACTACGGCTGAAACTTCGCCGTGTAAAAACACCCGAAGAAGATACGGCACTCAAAGAACAATGCAAGGAGATAACCAAGAAAATCACTCCCTTGCGGAAGGAACTGCGAATTGCTATGCGCATTGAGGAACACATTCCGAAAATCAAGGCACTACTTGATGCCGAACGCAATATCGAAATGAAACGAAACGATTTAAATAAGAATAAAGAAAGAGGTAATGAACGATGAAAAGTACCAAGAAAATTATAGCAATAGATAAATTACACGCATTTGAAAAGCACCCATATAAGGTTCAGGACAACGAGGAAATGGAAGCTCTTGCCGAAAGCATTAAGGAGCACGGCATTGTTTCTCCCGTTATTGTCCGACCACTTGAAAACACTACAGATGAATATGAGATCATATCCGGTCACAGACGGGTTATGGCAAGCAGAAAGGCAGGGATTTCAGAAGTCCCTGCCTTAGTTGTTTCCCTTGATCGTGATGCTGCGGCGATTGTGCTTGTGGATAGTAACCTACACCGAGAGCATATTCTGCCGAGCGAGAAAGCCTTTGCTTATAAGATGAAAGCGGAAGCATTAGCGCATAAGGGTTTCCGTGCGGATCTAACTTCGGAGCAACTTGCACCGAAGTTGGCAACCGAACAAATAGCCGATGATGTTGGCACGAGTAAAGATACCGTCAAGCGCTATATCCGCCTTACCAATCTCATTCCCGAAATTTTGCAATATGTGGATGACGGTCGTATTTCCTTCACTCCCGCCGTTGAGCTTTCTTACCTTAACGAAGTTGAGCAACAAGACCTCTTGGAGCAGATTGAGGAAAATGATTGCACTCCTTCACTCTCGCAGGCTTGCCGTTTCAAAAAGATAAGCCAAGCGGAAGGGCTTACACCCGAAGTGATTGCGGAGATTATGAGCGAAGATAAAGCCAATCAGCGGGAAATGTTCAAAGTCCCGATGGAGCGTATTCGTCAATATGTCCCTAACGCCAATGCAAAGCAGGCTGAGGATTTTGTTTTGAAGGCTTGCGAGCATTACCGCAAATTCTTAATCCGTCAGCGCAACCGTGATGAAAGGTAAGGTGAAGAATATGAAAAAAGTAAATATAGAACCCATTATGTTTTCGAGAAAAGGTGCAGGGCGCATTGATGAAAATGTCCCTATCGACCTCTTGGAATACGTTACGCCAAGAACAGCGATGGCAATCGACAATACGCCTGTTTGCTATATCCCGAAGCAAATTACCGTGTCCGAAGAAATAGGCGGTACTATCTACGACGTCACCGGTGTTTTTACGGGCGAGGTGGACAAATCACTATTTCAGCAATTAAAAGAATTGATCCTATCCGAGCAGTTAGTGTAACTGCCGTAGGTTTGTAGAAACACAGCCGAGCATTGTATAATTGGCTTGTCCAATAGGCAATGCTCGGCTTTCGTGAGAAAGGAGTTTATTATGGCAAAGAAAGCCGAGAATATGAATCAAGATAAAATTACAGCCTTATACTGTCGTCTATCCGTAGAAGATATTAAGGACGACAAAGACAAAAAGAGAAAGGGCAAAGAGGACGAATCAAACAGTATCAGCAACCAGAAGCAAATCCTTTCGGACTATGCTAAAAAGCACGGCTATACCAATACTATGTTTTTCGTGGATGACGGCATTTCGGGTACGAGCTTTGACCGAAGCGATTTTAACCGTATGCACCGAATGGTAGAGGAAGGCAAAATCGGTACAATTATAGTAAAAGACCTATCCCGCTTTGGTCGTGAGCATATTGAGGGCGACCGCCTTGCGGAAATCGTTTATCCTACGCTTGGCGTTACCTTTATATCCATTCACGAAAATATCAACACCTCTACGGGCGAAGGTATGGAAATGCTGCCATTCTACAATATATTCAACGAATGGTATGCGGCGCAGACCTCCAAGAAAATCCGTGCGGTGTGGCAATCCAAGTCCGATAACGGTGAACGTGTATCTGCAACGGTAGCCTTCGGTTACAAGAAAGCCGATGATTCTAAGCAATGGGTTATTGATGAGCCTGCCGCAAAGGTGGTGCGGTATATCTTTCAGCTTTGTATTGAGGGGTTGGGTGTTACCAAAATCGCACGCCGTTTAGAAGCAGAAAAGATTTTAACACCAACCGCCTATTACAACAGCATCGGCAGAAAGACACGGAACAAGGTTATTGATCCTTACCGTTGGTCTGAAAACAGCGTAGACCACATTCTCGCCAATATGCAGTACACCGGTTGTACCGTGAATTTCAAGTCGAGCACCGTCAGCTTTAAGGTTCACAAAACAGTCTATAATTCCCCTGAAGATTGGGTAATCATCCCGAACACACAAGAAGCCATTATTGATATGGATACTTGGGAGCGTGTGCAGGAGATAAAAAAGCACCGCCGCAGAAACACTGCGACGGGCAGACAAAGCATCTTTTCGGGACTTATGTATTGCGGCGATTGCGGTTCAAAGTTATATTTCTGTGCCGCCAAGAGCGTAAAGGAGCATCAGGAATTTTACCGTTGCTCCGCCTATAAGGAAAACAGAGGTAGTTGCACGATCCATTTTATCCGTAACGTGGTACTTGAAAAGATGGTATTAAAGCTCATACGGGAAGCGGCTGAATATATTACGGAATATGAGCCTGTTTTTCTATATCTGTACGGTAAGCAACACGAACTGCACAAGGCAAACAATTTCAAAGCAGCAAAGCAGGAACTTGAGAAAAACAAAAAGCGTATTGTGGCACTTGATAAGTTGATTGAAGCCGCCTTTGAAAAGAATGTGCTAGGTACACTAAGGGATGATCTGTTTGAGCGAATGACCGCCAATTACGAGCAGGAACAAAGAGAGTTGATGCAAGCGGCTGCTGAATTGGAACAGCGGCTTGCAAATGCCGAGCAGGATAACATCGACCTACGGGCATTTCTTTCTATCATCCGCAAATGCACCGATCTAAAGGAACTGACACCTGAACTCGTTAATCGGCTAATAACAAAGATTGAAGTCTTTGATAGTACCAAAGACGAAAATGGCAAAAAGCACGTTCCTATTAAGGTTCACTTTATTGGTGTGGGTGTTATTGTAATTCCTGATGGGAAGACAATTCTTGAGACTTATGAAGAAATCCGCAAGAATCCGCCAAGAGTGGCGTGAAAGAGAAATACGGCGTAGCCTTTATCGGCTACACCGTATCTACATACCCCGACTGTCCTTAGCCACCTCTGGCTAAAGACTGTGGTTTTTTACTATATTAGGTAGATTTAATTACCTTCTTCCTGTTGAGCCGAAGCCGCCTTCACCGCGGGCTGTATCATCAAGGTCGTCAACCTCAACAAACTTGGCGGTCAGGTAGGGGGCAATCACCATTTGAGCAATACGCTCCCCATCCTCAACAAACTGACTTTGCTCTGAGTGATTATGGAGCGCAACCATAACCTCGCCACGATAGTCACTATCCACCACTCCAACCTTATTGGCGGGAGCAAGTCCGCGTTTGCAGGCGGCACCGCTTCGGGCATAAATAAGCCCTGCAAAGCCAACAGGCACTTCAAGAGCAATGCCTGTGTGGATAAAAACGGTCTGATGTGGTTTTATTTCGATTTTTTCACCCTCTGTGCAGGCAAACAGGTCAGCACCTGCGGCAAATTCAGAGCCATAGACGGGTATAACTGCGGTGGGAATAAGTTTTTTAATTTTTACTTCTTGTGTAAGCAACATTATTTTTCCTCCAATTTTTAATAAAGCCACGTGGTCGGTATCATAAAGGTGTAGGGTGCGGTGGCAATTGCGAAAATGAGGGACAACCTGCACCGCAAGGGTTGGTCGGCATTTTTGAAAGTAAAGAAGTAGTTAAAAACAAATATCAAAAGGGCAGACACTACTGTTGCAAGTAGCGTAAAGAGTAACTCGAAATCAAAGATAATATCTCCGAAAATTGCCAAAAGCAACAGCAAAAAAGCTGAGCCCATAATATCAGCAAGAAAGCCGAAAGCAAAAATCTTAAAAATATGTTTTTTGTACCACTTGCCTTTGTCGGCAATTTTCAGCGCCCACAGGCTGATTAGCAAAACGGTACTATCGATTATAAAGTTGCCGGGGATTATAACAAGCCACATTGGTGGCAGCAGAGTAAACATCCACGCGGGAAACAAAACGTTGTAAAGTTTGATTTGCTTTTTATTCATACCGTCGCCTCCTTATAGATTATTGTATCACATTGAAAAAGCGGTATCAAGCAAAAAAACAACCGAGATGTTACTCTCGGTTGTTTGTAGTGTTTATTGACCGTAGTTAGAAAGCATATCGGAATACCACTGCTGATAGGTATCGTAGTTTATCTTTTTAGGAGCAAGATAGTCAAATTCGTATGAATCGTAGGTAACCTTAAGTTTGCCTGCTTCTTTAGCAATAAAATCGTTAAAGTCGTCGGAATACATAATGCGGACAGTTTCATCGCGATAGGTGGTGAAGTAATACTCGTCGGCAAGAATATCCTGCTTGATGGCAAGACGGTAGTAGCCGTCGGTGCCCTTTATAAGAGTTGCCTTGCCAACCTCTAACTTGTTGACGGCTTCAAAGTTGCCACTTGAAACAGAGGTTTCAGCGTCACCGATTACAACTGCGTTTTCGTCCTTAGGCTTGTTGGTTTTATCGGTAGATTCGGGTTCATCCTCATCATCATCTTTTTTGGTTTCAGCCTCATACTCTGCCTTAATGTCGGCAAAGGTTGCTTTGCCGTCATTTATGCGAGTGCAGTATGCCTCGATTTTATCGGCAATCTTTTTAAGGTCGTCTTCTGCAAGGTCTTTTCCGTCTTTATCTTTAACAGAAATCTCAAGCAAGTTTGCAGAGGTGAAATGCTCTTTAAGAGCCTTTTCAATATCACTCTTTGCGGGAGCTTTTTCACCCTTTTCGCCGTAGAAATAATCAAAGATATCAGAGCGATAATACATATTAACGCGCATATAATCTTCAAATGAGTCATAACTTACGCCGTTGGGCTCAAACAAATAGGCGTTGCCGTTGTATGCCCACTGATATGAAACATACTGCTCCATAGCGCTTTTGTTTTCATCGCTGAGTTTAAGTTCATACTTGTCGAACATATAAGCGGTTACAAGATATTCGCTAACCATTTCTTTGGCGCGCATAATAACATAATCGTAGAATTTGTACTCCTTCTTATCGTCGGCAGTAATTTTTTGCTTTGAGTAGTTAATGTCTTCAGTATCTTTTTCTTCCTTTTGAAGAGCCTCGGCAACTTTTGAACGGGCTTCACTGTCGGCATTTATAAGCATAGTCAGATAAACACCTGCAGGCACGTTGTACTCTTTTTTATCAAGAGTAACAGTTGCAACAGTGGCGCCTTTTTCGTGGCAACCGGCAAAGCAACCGAGCAAAAGCACTGCGCAAAGAAGGGCAGCAACAAGTTTTTTAACAGTCTTCATATCAGAACCTCCGTAAAAACTATTTAACTTTTGTATTATACACTACAATTTGTAAAAAGTCCAGTAATTTATACACACAAGGCCAAATTTATGCCTTTTCCATGGCTGATACGGCACCCTCCATAACATCATAGGGAGTGAGGGAGCCAATAATGCGGATTTCATAGAAGGGCTTACTGCCTGCGTTGACTCTGAAAAGTCTGCCGACGGCACCTGACAGAGCGGCAATATTCTGTGGTTTAAGGGCATCGGGATAAATCCGCAAATAATTTTCCTGCTGCTCTACCGACTGAATACCAAGAGCAATACAGCGGTTGCGGATAAGAGCGATATCAATAAGACCCTTAACCGATTTTGGCGGCTCACCGAAGCGGTCAATTAACTCGTCGGTAACGTCAAGAGCATCATCGGGGGTGCGAATATCGGCGATGCGGCGGTACATACCAAGTCTTGCTTGCAGTGATGCAATATAACTTTCGGGAATATGTGCGCCGATTTGCAGGTCGATAACACATTCTGCCTCGGGGGTGACATCTTCGCCCTTTTCGGCGCTTATGGCATCGTTTAGCATACGGATATACATATCATACCCCACTGAAATCATATGACCGCTTTGCTCACCGCCTAAAATATTGCCTGCGCCTCTTATTTCAAGGTCGCGCATAGCAATTTTAAAGCCTGAGCCAAACTCGGTAAACTCGCGGATGGCGTCAAGACGCTTGGCGGCAACGTCACTGACCGCCTTGCCTAATCTGTAGGTCAGATAGGCATAGGCTCTGCGACTGCTTCTGCCAACGCGGCCGCGAATCTGATGAAGCTGGGAAAGGCCCATTCGGTCGGCATCCTCGATAATAAGGGTGTTAACATTGGGCACATCCACACCCGTTTCAATGATAGTGGTGCATACTAAAATATCAATTTCGCCTGCAATAAGACGGCGCCAGACCTCGCTTAGTTCTTCCTCTGCCATCTGTCCGTGTGCAATGGCAATGGATGCATCAGGAAGTTCCTCTTGCAGTCGGGCGGCTTTTGACGCGATAAACTCAACACTGTTATAAAGGTAATATGCCTGACCGCCACGGCGGAGTTCTCGGCGGATGGCATCAATCACAACCGACTTGTCATACTCCATAACATAGGTTTGCACTGGGTATCGGTCACCCGGCGCCTCGTCAAGTGAGGACATATCCCGAAGCCCCGACATAGCCATATTCAGCGTGCGGGGAATAGGAGTTGCCGACAGAGTAAGTGTGTCAACATTTATATGCTTTTCGCGGAGTTTTTCCTTTTGTGCCACGCCAAAACGTTGCTCCTCGTCAATAATGAGCAAGCCTAAATCTCTGAACTCAACACCTGAGCCGATAAGTTTGTGGGTGCCTACAATAATATCAATCTCGCCGTTTTTAAGTCGGCGGCGGATGTCGGTCTGTTGCTTGGGTGAGCGGAAGCGTGATAAAAGTTCAACCGTTACAGGCATACCCTCAAGACGTTTGGTTGCCGTTTGATAATGCTGCCAAGCCAAAATAGTGGTGGGCACAAGAATAGCACACTGCTTGCCGTCGGCAACGCACTTAAAGGCGGCACGCAGAGCAACCTCCGTCTTGCCAAAACCAACGTCACCGCAAAGCAGTCGGTCCATAGGTGCGGTAGATTCCATATCCCGCTTGATTTCGTGTATGCATCGCAGCTGGTCATCCGTTTCATCATATTCAAAGCGGCTTTCAAAGTCTGCCTGCAAGTCGGTGTCGGGGCTGAACGCCCAACCGGGACGAGCCATACGCTCGGCATAAAGTTTAATCAGTTCTTTTGCAATATCTTTAAGGGCGCTTCTAACTTTGCCTCTGGTCTTTTTCCAACCGTCTCCACCCAATTTGTTAAGACGGACGCCGCCATCTTCACTGCCGCCGATATATTTTGATACCAAGTCAAGCTGTGTTACGGGAACATAAAGCACATCCTTGCCGGCATACTTGATTTTGATGTAATCCTTTGTAATGCCTGCGGTGGTGATGGTGTTAATTCCGTCAAAAACGCCTATTCCGTGGGACAAATGCACCACATAATCACCGCGGTGCAACTCGTCAAGACTATTAAAGGCGTTGGCATTTTTCTTAATACGCGATTTTTTAGAGGTGGCGGTTTTGCCATAGGTAAACAGGGCAAAGGAGGCCTTGGGCAAATCCATACCTGCCGACAGACTGCCCGACATAACGGTAACAGTACCGCCGGTCAGTGTATCGGAATCGGGGGAGTAGTGGGCGTTAAGTCCGCTATCCCTAAGGTCGTTTGCTACGGTGTGAGCGGCTTTATCGGTGCCTGCCAACACTGCGACGGCGTATCCCCGTTCGCAAAGGGGAGCAATGTCCTCTGCAAGTTGAGCAGTCATACCGCCCCAAACCGACAACTGCCGCAAAGTGAAACTGACGGCACTGCGGATTTTTGTGTCGTAACTGCCCTTTGTAAAGGTGTCAAGCCATACTGTTTCGCGGTTTTCAAGTTGGCCGCACAGGGTGTCGTAATCAGAGCAGATTTTCCATCCTTTTGGGCACATACCTTGCTCAAAAAGGGTGGTCACATCCTCGGTTGCCGATGAAAGATAAGTGCGGCACCGCTCTTTAACATTGTTTGCCTCGCTTATAAAGGTGAGGCAGTCGGCGGTGTAATCAAGTAGGGTAGCAGGGGTGTAAAGCAGAGGCATAAATCGGTCAGCGCAAAGAGGCAGAATGCCATTTGCAGCATCCTCTGCCGTCTTTTGCAGATAGGCTTTAAACTTGTTTTTTTGCTCTACTTTAGAGGCAAGACGGCTCATCCGCCTTGCAAAAGTGTCACTATCGCCTGTAAGCACCTCTAAAACAGGGGTGATAAGCATCTCATCAACCATTTGGTCGCGGCGCTGTGACATAGTGTCGAAAATGCAGATAGAGTCAATATCGTCACCCCAAAATTCAATGCGGTAGGGGTTATCGGCATCAGGCGGGAATATATCCAGAATACCGCCGCGAAGGGCAAACTGACCAACACCTTCGACAGTGTCGCAACGGGTGTAGCCTGCTGACACAAGTCGGGCACAAACCTCTGCGGGAGGAATGGTTTGCTCGGCTTTAAGGGTGAAACGGTTTGCCATAAGAATTTCGGGAGGGATGGTGTAACTGAGCAGTGCATCTGCGCCACAAATCACCACGTCGTAGTCCCCGTCTATTATCTTTGTTAGAGCGCCAAGACGGGCGTGCTCATACTCCCTTGAAATGCCCGAAATATCCCTTAAAATAAGGTCTCGGGAGGGAAAGTCAATAACCTTGGCACCCATAAGAATAAGGTCAGATTTAATACGAGCGCCCTCACTTTCGTCGGCAACAACCACCAAAGCCCTGCGCTTTGTATCTTTGCGCAGAGTGTCAATAAGAGCCACCTTGTGAATGTGGGCAAGGCCTGTTGCCGCCGAGGGCAAACGGCCTTTTAAAATTTCTCCGCACAACTCTTTGTATTCAGGTGAAGAACGAAAAGCATTGTTTAAAAAGAGCATAGTTACCTCTTAAGAATTAAACTTGTTCATTGCGCCGTCGGTATCGCCTTTTACCATAAGGCAGATGGCTTTGCAAGCCTTTTCGGCGGCAGACATAAATTCCTTTTGAGCGTCAGCAGGGAATTTGCCAAGCACCCAGGCGGCAAGGTCATAATCGGGATGAGGTTTTGCGCCAACACCCATTTTTACGCGGGGATAGTTATCACCGATATAGTTGCAGATGCTTTTAAGACCGTTGTGACCGCCGTCACTGCCTTTGCGGCGAATACGCAGTCTGCCCGGCTCCAAAGAAATGTCATCAGATACCACAATTATATTCTCGGCAGGGATTTTATAGAATTTGGCAAGAGGGGCAACTGCCTCCCCCGAATTGTTCATATAGGTTTGGGGCTTGACAATAAGGCAGGGCACACCCTCAATATCGCACTTGCCGTAAAGAGCGTTGAACTTTGACTTTGTAACAGAGCAACCTACCTGCTTTGAGAGCATATCCGCCACCTCAAAGCCAACGTTGTGGCGGGTGGAGTCGTACTTTGCACCGGGATTGCCCAGCCCAACAATCATATATTCAACTGCCCCTGATGATTTTTTGAAAAGCATATCAACACAACCTTTTTTGTATTTTTACCACGCAAAAAGCGGGGGAACAGCGAAGCTGTACCCCTATCAATCTATGCCTTTATTATTGCATTTTTAAAGGGGTTTTTCAAGAGTTTATTGAATGTTATGTGTATAATATACTAAAAATATATGTAACTTGGTGTAATTTTTTCGGTTTTGGATGAAAAAAACAGTGGAAAAATGGAAAACCTTTTGGTATAATATTCTTTGAGACTGTATGCCTATGCATATTTCTCACTGAAGATGTTAATTATTTTTTTAGGAGGATGATTCAAAATGAGTCACAAGTATGTTTACCTCTTTTCAGAGGGCGACGCAAGCATGCGTGAGCTTCTCGGCGGTAAGGGTGCTAACCTTGCAGAAATGACCAAGATTGGCCTTCCTGTTCCCCAGGGCTTCACCGTAACTACTGAGGCTTGCACACAGTACTACGAAGATGGCAGAAAGATTAACGCTGACATCCAGGCACAAATTATGGAGTACATCGACAAGATGGAGGGTATCACCGGTATGAAATTCGGTGATAAGGAAAATCCTCTGCTTGTATCAGTTCGTTCAGGCGCTCGTGCTTCAATGCCCGGTATGATGGACACCATCCTTAACCTCGGTCTTAATGAAGAGGTTGTTGAAGTTATGGCTGCAAAGAGCGGCAATGCTCGTTGGGCTTATGACTGCTACAGAAGATTTATCCAGATGTATTCTGACGTTGTTATGGAAGTTGGTAAGAAGTACTTTGAACAACTTATCGACGAAATGAAAGAGGCTAAGGGCGTAACTCAGGATATCGACCTTACTGCTGACGACCTTAAGACTCTTGCAGAGCAGTTCAAGGCAGAGTACAAGAACAAGATTGGTAAGGACTTCCCCTCAGACCCCAAAGAACAGCTTATGGGTGCTGTTGAGGCTGTTTTCCGTTCATGGGACAACCCCCGTGCAAACGTTTACCGTCGTGACAACGATATTCCTTATTCTTGGGGTACCGCTGTTAACGTTCAGATGATGGCATTCGGTAACATGGGTGACGATTGCGGTACCGGTGTTGCCTTTACCCGTGACCCTGCTACCGGTGAGCCCGGCCTTATGGGTGAGTTCCTTGTAAACGCACAGGGTGAAGACGTTGTTGCCGGCATTCGTACTCCCATGCCTATCGCAGAGATGGCTGAGAAGTTCCCTGAAGCATTTGCTCAGTTCAAGCAGGTTTGCGCTACTCTTGAAGACCATTACAGAGATATGCAGGATATGGAGTTCACCGTTCAGGCAGGCAAACTCTATATGCTCCAGACCCGTAACGGTAAGAGAACCGCTAAGGCTGCTCTTAAGATTGCTTGCGACCTCGTTGATGAGGGTATGATTGATAAGAAGCAAGCTGTTGCTATGATTGACCCCCGTAACCTTGACACCCTTCTCCATCCCCAGTTTGACGTTAAGGCTCTTAAGGCTGCAACTCCTGCAGGTAAGGGCTTGGGCGCATCTCCCGGTGCTGCTTGCGGTAAGGTAGTATTTACTGCTGAGGACGCAGAGGATTGGAACAACCGTGGCGAAAAGGTTATCCTCGTTCGTCTTGAGACCTCTCCTGAAGATATCACCGGTATGAAGGCATCACAGGGCATCCTCACCGTTCGCGGTGGTATGACCAGCCACGCTGCCGTTGTTGCTCGCGGTATGGGTACCTGCTGTGTATCTGGTTGCGGCGAAATCATTATGGATGAAGAAAATAAGAAGTTCACCCTTGCAGGCAAGACCTACAACGAGGGCGACTATATCTCTATCGACGGTTCAACCGGTAACATCTACGACGGCATCATCCCCACCGTTGATGCTGAAATCGCAGGTGAGTTCGGTCGCATTATGGATTGGGCAGACGAGTTCAGAACCCTTAAGGTTCGTACCAATGCTGACACTCCTGCCGATGCTAAGAAGGCTCGCGAGCTTGGTGCTGAGGGTATCGGTCTTTGCCGTACCGAGCACATGTTCTTCGAGGCAGAGCGTATTGCTGCATTCCGTGAAATGATTTGCTCTGACACTGTTGAGGGTCGTGAGGCAGCTCTTGCTAAGATTCTTCCCTATCAGCAGGGCGACTTTGAGAAGCTTTACGAGGCTCTTGAAGGCAACCCCGTTTGCATCCGCTTCCTTGATCCTCCTCTCCACGAGTTCGTTCCCACTGAAGAGGCTGACATTGCCGCTTTGGCAAAGGCTCAGGGCAAGACTGTTGAGGATATCAAGAATATCATCACCTCTCTCCACGAGTTCAACCCCATGATGGGTCACCGTGGCTGCCGTTTGGCTGTAACCTATCCTGAAATCGCAAAGATGCAGACCACCGCTGTTATCCGCGCTGCTATCAACGTTAAGAAGGCTCATGCTGATTGGAACATCGTTCCCGAAATCATGATTCCTCTTACCGGCGAAGTTAAGGAAATGAAGTTTGTTAAGGATATCGTTGTTGCTACCGCTGATGCAGAGATTGCTGCTGCAGGCGTTGAGCTTAAGTACGAGGTTGGTACCATGATGGAAATTCCTCGTGCATGCCTCACTGCTGACGATATTGCTAAGGAAGCAGAGTTCTTCTGCTTCGGTACCAACGACCTTACTCAGATGACCTTCGGCTTCAGCCGTGACGATGCTGGTAAGTTCCTCGGTGCATACTATGATACAAAGATTTACGAGAACGATCCATTCGCAAAGCTTGACCAGACCGGTGTTGGCAAGTTGATGGATATGGCTGTAACTCTCGGTAAGAAGACCCGTCCCGAAATTCACTGCGGTATCTGCGGTGAGCACGGCGGTGACCCTGTATCTGTTGAGTTCTGCCACAAGATTGGCCTCGACTATGTATCTTGCTCACCCTTCCGCGTGCCGATCGCACGTCTCGCCGCCGCTCAGGCTGCTATCCGCGAAAGTGGGAAATAATTAATCACTTAAAAACCCAGTATTTACAAGGGTTTTGAGAGATTACTAAAAAACAATTATACCCGTGGTTTTTCGGAACCACGGGTATTTTTTAGTATTCTCTTTAACATTGTCTAAAATTATGCTATAATACAACTAACCGATAAATAAGAATTTGAAACAGAGTGTTTATTATGGATTTTAATGAAAAATTACAGGAACTACGAAAACAAAAAGGGATTACCCAAGAAGAACTTGCAGAGTCGCTTTATGTATCCCGAACTGCAATTTCAAAATGGGAGTCTGGCAGAGGGTACCCTAATATAGATTCTTTGAAAGCAATTGCAAAGTTTTTCGGAGTAACAATTGATGAACTTCTGTCTGGTGATGAATTGCTGACCATAGCAGAAGAAGATACCAA
>JAZORF010000008.1:0-5824 GCA_045656545.1 Acutalibacteraceae bacterium
CCCAGCTTTAAAACCGTTCCTGTTGGGTAATAAAAAGAAATTCACTCAGTACGAAATTGGGTTTATTTCTAACTTCAAGAGAAAATACAGTTGCAGACTATATGAATATCTCCGCTCGATGGTTGGAATTGGATGTGCAAATTTCAGTGTTGAGAATTTTTCAGCAAAAATCACTGATGGAGTATACACAAAGGCAACTGATTTGAAACGCTATGTCATTGAACCTGCACTCGAGGAAATCAATGCAACATCTGATATCACGGTATCTTATGAGGAATATCGCATTCCTGGACCGAAAGGAAAATTGAAAACGGCAAGTTATAAATTTCATATAGCAGAGAAACCATTTGATGAAAAGAAAATTATCATGGGAACATGGGGAATCCCATTTGATGATATTTTGGAATACGATGAGCGGACAAGACCCAAATTTGGTGACGATGACTTTGACACGAATGTTCATGGATTGCCTTTCTAAATAATGAAACGGACCTATTGGGGGTCCGTTTTTTCTTTTGTTATTCCGTACTTTTGTCACTGAGATATACTCCGAAAAACAGTGGACTTTTCTCCCTACATCGCAAAAAGTGGACTTTTCTCTCTGTATTGGTGGACTTTTCTCCCTATATAGTGGACTTTTCTCTCTACATGTTTTTTCAAGTGTTATTATCCCTATTATATACAGAATTTTTTTGAGGTTTCGGAAAGGAGACAAAATACCCTTATAAAATAAACCATAAAATATAGTAATTTTTGTTTGTTAAAATAAACCTGTATAGTTAAGTAAGGTGCAGTTAGATGTTCCATCCCAAAAAGAAATTGAATGTCTTGTTCTAATGTATGGGATTTGGTGTCTCTTTGGGTTTAGTCTTTGACTTCGTCAGTAATCATAGATTACTTCCTTGCCAAATCCTCAACTGCCCAGTCTGTAAACTGGGCGGGGTTTTGTACGGCTCGCTCGAGATGGGTCCGCCAGGAGGAGAATCAGGCTCTGATGAGTGCCATTTCTAAAAATTTGCTCATATGTATTTTTTGTGGGTTGCTTTGCAATCATGGTTACTGTTGTAACCGTGTTGAGACCGTGGACGATACATCAAAAAAGATATGCAGGAATTTTTAAGTTCACTGAGTGCCGGCACGGTACCAGGAATCTGGTTGAATCATCTGCAGGCATAAAAGAACGGACCCACGAAAATGGGTCCGTTTTGCTTTTAATCTCTCAGCATTCCAAAATGTCTGAATGCATCCATGATTGCCTGTTCTTTTTCTGGTGGGCAAATGAGTTCTTTGCTCTTGCCCTCACCGATGTTGTAATTGTCTCGTTTCTCAAAACCGCACTTGTCCTTAATCTGGGCAATGTACAGACTGGAAACCTTCAGACCGAATTTCTCCAAGATGTATGCCTTGATTTCGGAATAGGTGGCAGTGGATGATGCTCTGCCTTGCAGGTCCTCAACATTCACATCGAATTTGATTCGCTCGTAGACATCTTTCCGACTTAAAAGGACTACAGTCTCAATATGCTCTGTAAAGGGAAACATATCAACAGGCTGAATTTTCTTCACCTTATATCCTTTTCGGGTGATGTAGTTCAAATCTCGCGCAAGTGTAACGGGGTTGCAGGATATATAGACCACTTTTTTAGGAGACAGCGCAACTACACTCTCTAAAAACTCTCGACTGCAACCTGCTCTTGGCGGGTCGGTAATTACAACGTCAACTTTACGTTTGCGCTGAGCAAGCTCTACCATAAAATCGCCTGCATCGGCGCAATAAAATTTGATGTTGTCCACGCCGTTTTTCTTGGCGTTGAATTTGGCATCCTCAACAGCATCAGGATTAAGCTCAACACCCATCACACTGCCTGCCTTGTCAGACATAATAATGCCGATTGTACCCGTGCCGCAGTAGGCATCAATAACCGACTGAGAGCCGTCAAGCCCTGCAAAATCCACTGCAGTTTCATATAAAATCTGTGTTTGAGTGGGGTTAATCTGATAAAAAGCCTTGGGGCTGATTCTGAAGATTTTGCCGCAAAGCTCCTCTTCAATATAACCATCGCCAAAAAGCACCTGACTTTTTGCGCCAAGCACAAGACTTGTGTGCTTTTCGTTTATATTTCGCACGATAGTGATAATTTCGGGGTGTCTGCCAAGCAGGGCATTTACAAATGAACGTTGAGAGGGGAAATCGCCCCCTGAAGTTACAAGCACCACCATAACCTGCCCGCTTTTAAATCCGCGCTTAACAAGAACGTGGCGCAAAAACCCCTTCATAGTGGTGTCGTTAAAAGCCCGCAGTTTAAAGCTTTGTGCCAATTTGCGCACGGTAACAATGATTTTATCGGCAACTTCATCCTCAATCATACAGTCGTCAACAGGCACAATTTTGTGGGTGGAGGATTGATACACGCCTGAAATAAGCTTGCCTCCGCGCTCACCGAAAGCGGCTTGCACCTTGTTGCGATAGTGGGTGGGATTTTCCATACCGATTATGTTGCTGACGCGGTGAAACCGTCCCAGCAGTTTTACTACCTGAGCCTGTTTAAACCGCAGCTGACGGTCATAATCCATATTTTGCAGTTGACATCCGCCGCATTTTTTATAGTTGGGGCAACGCTTGATTTCACTCATTTTCTAACTCCTTGCATTTCGCGTCCCGCAGGGACATATCGCATCATTGATATATCGCATACGGAAGTATATATCGCAAATTCTTTAAGAATTTATATTACTGTTGTGTTTTGCATAACAAAACACAACACTCAACATGGCTTGTCCGTGGGAACAAATCAAAGGGCGCTGCCTCTTGCAATTTATATCCACACTCCTCAAAAGCCTTAATGTCACGGGCCATAGTGGCAGGGTCGCAGGACACATACACCACCCTGTCAGGTGACATATTATCTGCAATGTGACGGGGAAGTCCATCTTCTAATCCTTTTCGAGGGGGGTCAACAATCACCACATCGGGATTTATACCCTCGTCGTGCAGTTGCTTTGCGGCCTCGTAAGCATCGGCACAAATAAATCTTGCATTTGAAATGCCATTTTCAGCGGCATTAAATTTTGCATCTTCAACCGCTTCGGGAATAACCTCAACACCAATAACCTTGTCAAATCTGTCTGCCATAGAAAGACCAATGGTACCTGCACCGCAGTAAAGGTCAATCAGAGTTCCGCCTTTCCCTGCAAACTCTGCCGCCTTCTTATATAACCGCTCTGCCATAGGGTTATTAACCTGATAAAAAGACAAGGGATTAAGGCGCACCTTAACACCGCAAAGCAGGTCGGTAATGTACCCGTCGCCGTAAATAGTTTTACAATTGGTTGACATAACAACATTTGTGTCGGCAGTGTTAATATTCAGTACCACAGTTTTAAGGTCATCACCAACCGTTTCAAGCAGTCGTCCGACAAGTTCATTGCCGTGAGGCAAATCCTTGCCGTTAATAACAATGCAAACCATCATCTCTTTGGTGACGGCGCCTTGTCGGATGTATATGTGGCGCACAAGACCTTTGCCGCTTGTTTCGTTATAAGCGCTGATGGATTTTTCGGTTATAAAAGCCTTAACGCACTCCACAACCCTGCTAAATAGGGAGGGTTGCAAGGCACACTCACCGCAATCAATAATGCGGTGGGAGTGATTGGCATAAAAGCCAGTAATTAACCCTTTGCCATCGTCACCAACGGGGTACTGAGCCTTGTTGCGATAGCCCGACTCCTTACCAACTTCAGTGGCATCGGGAGTAAAATCAATACCGCCAATCCTTTTCAGGCAGTCGGAAACCCTTTGACGCTTAATCTCTGCCTCGGCGGTGTAACTTATGTGACGGTAAACGCATCCTCCGCAACGGGGGAAAGCAGGGCAGTCATTGTCAATGCGGTCACCCGATGGGGTAATAACCGATAGAAGTTTACCTACGGCATAGTTTTTTGCCACCTTGATAATAACCGCCTCTGCAGTATCACCAACGGCACTGCCTCGCACAAAAACTGCCATATTATCCACTCTGCCGATACCCACACCCTCGTGTGACATACCCGTTATTTCAATTTTTACAATATCATTCTTTTTCATAGCAAAATCAGAGGCAACCCTCTGCATACCCCCAAAAATAAGGTTGTTTTGCACAAATTATACCTTTTTAACGGCTTATAGTCAATACAAATAGGATATTTACTTTTTTTAAAAAAAGAGGTATACTATCTATGTAACAAAGATGTAAAGGGGATTTTGCAGTGATTCTCACCGTTGATATAGGCAATACTAACATAACTCTAGGTGCATATAAGGGCGATGTGCTTAAGTTTACATCCCGCCTTTCTACCGACAGACGCCTTACTGCCGACCAGTACGCCATTGATATTAAGGATATACTTGCTCTTAATAACCTTGCGCCCGACGGAATAGAGGGGGCTATTATCAGCTCGGTTGTGCCTATTGTTGGCTCAAATATGAAAAAGGCTATCAAAAAACTGACGGGCATCACTCCTCTTGCAATTGGCCCCGGTGTAAAGACAGGTCTTAATATCCGCATTGACAATCCTGCACAGCTTGGCGCCGATATGGTTGCGGGTGCCGTTGCCGCAGTGGCAAAGTATCCCTTGCCTTGTATCGTTTGCGATATGGGTACCGCTACCACAATCAGTGTGATTGATAAGGGTGGCGTGTTTCTCGGCGGTGCTATTGCCGCAGGCTTGGGCACAACACTTGAAGCCTTGGCAGGCAACACTGCACAACTTCCTTATATTGATATTTCTGCACCCGACAGAGTTATCGGCACCAACACCGTTGACTCTATGCGTTCGGGATTAGTAATTGGTGCCGCCGCAATGCTTGACGGTATGGCAAAGCGTATGGAGGCAGAGCTTGGCTCACCTGCAACCCTTGTTGCTACCGGCGGCTTGGCAGAGGGCGTAACCGCCTATTGCGAGCGAGAGGTTATACTTGACGATAACCTGCTTCTTGACGGACTTTATTTGATTTATAAAAAGAATACTGACTGAGTGTTCTTTTATAGATATAGTATGAATTGCACCCGCTTTGTTGGGGCAGTATCGGAGGTATTTATTATGAACGAAAATTCAAAAAGAAAGATTGAGCTTATAACTTTAGGTGCGGCACTTACCGCTTTGGTGGTTGTGTTGCAGATGTTAGGCTCTACTATCCGCTTTGGCACCTTTTCGGTGTCACTGGTGCTTATTCCTATTGTTATAGGTGCTGCCACTTGCGGCAAGTATATAGGCGCTTGGTTAGGGCTTGTGTTTGGTATAGCGGTGCTGCTAAGCGGTGATGCGGCGCTCTTTATGGGCATCAGTGTTCACGGCACAATTATCACCGTTTTGTTAAAGGGTACCGCCTGCGGATTTTTTGCAGGTTTTGTATATGAATTGATTGAAAAGCGAAGCAAACTTTTGGCGGTGTTAACTTCAGCAGTGGTTTGCCCCGTAGTTAACACAGGCGTGTTTTTGCTTGGCTGTTTTACCTTTTTCACCGATTTTATCACACAGGGCGCAGGCGAACAAAACATTTTCCTTTATACAATAATCACTTTTGTAGGCTTTAATTTCTTGTTTGAATTACTTGTTAACCTTGTGTTAAGCTCAGCAGTTGTAAGACTTATAAAAGTAATTTTAAAACATTAAATAACAATAACAAAAAACCTCTTGTCTTTCAGTTGAACTGCTCCAATTTGTGCGGACAGCACAAAAACCACCCTTTATGGTAAATAAAATTAAATTTTAAGCAACATACTGACTCCTCTTTTCAAGGGGAGTCAGTTTTGTTTTTAATTGAATACGCTGATTATTGTAGAAAT
>JAZORF010000009.1:0-17847 GCA_045656545.1 Acutalibacteraceae bacterium
CCGAAATGCTTGCCCCCTATAAGAGCGTTACCCACGCCGATTTCACTGTCGGCATTGTGGAATTTTCGGTTAACAAGTTTATATGGCTCACTGACGCGGCGAACCGCCTCAACAATTTCATTTTGCTGAAGCAATTCAATATCCACCTTGCTGGTATCACCAACAAGACCTAAAATAGTAGTACTGCTACCATCACTGCGGTGAATTTCCAAGCCCTGTGCTTCAACATCAGCAATCAGCCTGTTAAGGTTTTGGTCGGTTACCCCATCTTTAATTACAACAATCATAATTATACCCACTTTCGCGCTTTTAAGTTTTAAATTGTTAAAGTGCTTATATTGTACATCACCATTTCGGCTTTGTCAAGGTTTATTTATATTTTCTACATACCTTAAGTTGACCTTGCATTTTTAATGTGTTACAATAAAAACAGTTTTAATTACACATAATAATGCAAACCCTTTAAGGAGAAATTTATGCTTATCGACTTTCACACCCACTGCTTTCCCCAAAGCATTGCCCCAAAAGCCATCGAAAAACTGTCCTTTGTTTCGGGCGGACTTGTGCCTCACACCGACGGCACGGCAGAGGGATTAAAAAAGGCTATGGCACAAGGGGGTGCAGACATATCGGTGGTGCTTAATATTGCCACCAACGCTCATCAACAACAAAGCGTAAACGATTTTGCCGCAAGCCTTAACAAAGAGGAGGGCATTGTCAGTTTCGGCTCAGTTTTTCCTCGCAGTGAGGATGTTTTCAAAGAGCTTGAGCGCATCAAGGAAATGGGGCTTAAAGGTGTAAAACTCCACCCTGATTATCAAGGCTTTAAGGTGGACGACCAGATGATGAAGCCCATCTATCGCAAAATTTCAGAACTTGGGCTTATTACCGTCTTCCACGCAGGTGTGGATTATGGCTTTGCTCCCCCATACTGTTGTATGCCCGAAAATTTAAGGCGGGCGCTTGACTGGTTTGACACTCCCGTAGTGGCGGCACACTGGGGTGGACTGGGTTGCTACGAGCAGGTGGTTGAGCATCTTTGCGGAGAAAACATCTATTTCGACACCTCTTTCGGATTTTCACAAATGCCAAAATTCTTTGCTCAAAAAATTCTTGACACCCACGGCGCCGACAAAATCCTTTTTGGCACCGACACCCCTTGGCACACTGCAAAAATGGAGCTTACCTTGCTCAACAGTTTGCAGATTTCAACAGAAGATATGGACAAAATCACCCATCTTAACGCTAAAAAATTGCTTGGTATATAATCCCTTGCACAAATCGACAAAATATGGTTGTCAAAGGTGAAAAAGTGTGGTAGAATAAGAGAAATAGCCAATTCTACTGTTGGTAGAGTTGAGTTTTCGATAAGGAGGTGCGCTTTTAATGGAAGATATTAAGGTTAATGTTGCCAGCAATTTGCTCAAACTCAGGGCAGCCGCTAATATGACTCAAATGGAGTTAGGGCAAAAAATCAATTATACTGACAAAGCCGTTTCTAAATGGGAGCGTGCCGAATCCCTGCCCGATGTGTCAGTGCTTAAATCAATCGCCGACCTGTTTGGCGTTACGGTTGATTACCTTATCACCTCTCACGACGAGTGGGAGCAAACCCCCGTCAAAACCAAAGAGTTGCATTTCAGACCCAATGCGGTCATTTCTATTGTGTCAATCAGCATTTTTTCGGTAGCGGCACTTCTTTTCATTATATTCTGGTTGCTTGAAAGCATTTATTGGCAGATTTTCATTTACGCTTTACCTCTTGTTTTGCTGACCGCACTTATTCTAAACAGTGTGTGGAATAAGGGCAAAAGCAATTTTTACATAATCTCTGCTGTGGTTATCAGCATAATAGGTGCCGTTTATTGCGGTTTTTTGCAGGCAGGGCAAAATTCTTGGCAACTTCTTCTGCTTGCTATTCCTGCAGAACTTATTGTTATATTAAGTTTCCACGTCAAGCGCAAAAACAAAGAAAAATAACAACTCTACTATCAGTAGATAAAAAAATAGAGTCGGTAGACAGCATATTTTGTGTTCTACCGACTCATATTTATTTGTAGAATTCTTAGCAGGCGGTGTAGATTGATTTATTGTAAGCACCGATATACAATCAAACTATACTTTTTTTGCAATCAGGAGGCAAACTATGAGTAATTTTGTTTTAAGCTGTACATCCCCCGTTGACCTTAACAAAGAGCAACTGGACAATCGCAACATTAAATATATGTGCTTCAAATATCAGTTAAACGATGACGTCTTTACCGATGATTTTGGCGCAAGCCTGCCCTATGCCGAACTTTACCAAAGAATGATTGACGGCGCTCAGTCAAAAACAAGCCAAATCGGTGTGGGTGAATACCTTGACTATTTCACCGCTATATTAGAGCAGGGTAATGACCTGTTGCACATCACCATTTCGTCAGGTCTGTCAGGTGACTACAACTCCGCCACCAGTGCCGCTCTGATTGCAAAGGAGCGCTTCCCCGACCGCAAACTTTATGTTGTGGATTCTCTTGGCGCATCTGCAGGCTACGGTCTTATAGTTGACAAAGCCGCCGACCTGCGTGACGAGGGAATGGATATTGACACCCTCAACGAGTGGCTGACCGAAAACCGTCTTAATATGCATCACTGGTTTTATTCCTCTGACCTTACCTTCTATGTTCGCGGTGGCAGAATTTCAAAGGCAGCAGGACTCTTTGGCGGTATGCTCAACATCTGCCCTGTTTTGAATATGGATAATTTGGGCAGACTTATTCCAAGAGCAAAGGTGCGCACAAAAAAACGCGCCATTATGGAACTTGCAAGCCGTGTAGCCCAGCATATTAACGACGGCGGCAATTACAACGACAAGTGCTATATCAGTCATTCGGAGTGTTTCGAGGATGCTCGCGCCCTTGCCGATATGGTTGAGGAGGCCTGTCCCAACATTAAAGACGGAGTTAAGATTTATAATATCGGCTCAACCATCGGCTGCCACACAGGTCCCGGCACCGTTGCAGTATTTTTCTGGGGCGATAAGAGAGAAGATTAAATAATTGCAAACAAAATGCCCGAGTTAACTTGGGCATTTTTTATTTGTTTGGATAAATGAAGGCTTCTTTGGGGGCTATTGCTTGACTTTTTTGTGAATATGCTATATTTTTATTATAGCATAGAACATCTTGGTGATATTGACTTATCCAACGCCAGACAAAGTTCATATAAATAAAGGGGTAATTCAAGTGGATATTAAAGAAAAAGCATTAAATAAACATTACGAATGGCAGGGTAAAATTGAGGTTGTATCAAGAACCAAGGTTGAAAACAGCGACGATTTGTCGGTTGCATATACCCCCGGCGTTGCACAGCCCTGTTTGGAAATTGAAAAGGACTATAACAAATCTTTTGAACTTACACGCCGTTGGAATCTTATAGGCGTTATCACTGATGGCTCTGCCGTTCTTGGCCTTGGCAACATCGGTCCCGAGGCAGGTATGCCTGTTATGGAGGGAAAATGCGTGCTCTTTAAGGAGTTTGCAGGGGTTGACGCCTTCCCTCTTTGCATACGCTCAAACGATGTTGACCAGATTGTTGACACCATTTACAACATTTCAGGTTCCTTTGGTGGTATAAATCTTGAAGATATTGCCGCTCCCCGTTGCTTTGAAATTGAGCAAAAACTTAAGGAGCGTTGCGATATTCCGATTTTCCACGATGACCAGCACGGCACCGCAATTGTTGTTGCCGCCGCTATGTTAAACGCCTTAAAGTTGGTTAATAAAGATTTCAGCAAAATCAAGTGCGTTATTAACGGTGCAGGTGCCGCAGGTACCGCTATCGGTAAACATCTGCTCAATTTGGGCCTTAAAAACCTGATTATGTGCGACAAATTCGGTGCTATTGCCAGCGGTATGGATAATTTGAGCGATGCACACAAGGAACTTGCCCAAATCACCAATCCCAACTGTGAGGTTGGTACGCTTGCCGATGTTATGAAGGGTGCAGACGTCTTTATCGGTGTTTCCGCGCCCAAGATGGTAACACCTGAAATGGTTTCTACTATGGCTGAAAAGGCTATCGTTTTCCCCATGGCAAACCCCGTTCCCGAAATTATGCCCGATGAAGCACTTGCAGGGGGCGCCTATGTTGTTGGCACAGGCCGTTCAGACTTCCCCAACCAAATCAACAACGTGCTTGCTTTCCCCGGTATTTTCCGCGGTGCTCTTGATGTTCGTGCAAGCGACATTAACGATGAAATGAAGATGGCGGCTTCCTACGCCATCGCAAGCCTTGTTTCTGACGATGAACTTAGCGCAGAGTACATTCTGCCTAAAGCATTTGACAAAAGAATTGCCCCCACAGTTGCAGAGGCTGTTGCTGAAGCCGCAAGAAAAAGCGGTGTAGCAAGAAAGTAATGAAACGGTAAAACCCTCATCTGAAGATGGAGCCAAGAACAGTCCAACAACAAACTTTTTCATTATTCATTAAAAAAATCCCGACTTTCGTCGGGATTTTTGTTTTATACTCTGCTCCACTTAACGCCTTGGGGGGTATCCTCAAGGACGATACCCATCTCTTTAAGTTGGTCGCGGATTTGGTCTGCCTTGGCAAAATCTTTTGCCTTACGTGCGGCAGTACGCTGAGCAATCAATTCCTCAACCTCGGCATCAAGATTGTCTGCCTTGCCTACGTTATAAACAAGACCAAGAACGCCGCAAAGCTCGTCAAACATATTAAGAGCGGCGGTGCAATCCTCTTTTGTGGGGGTGCCGCCAAGCATAATGTTAATCTCTTTGGCAAGATTGAAGATGGCGGCGATTGCATCGGCGGTGTTAAGGTCATCTTCCATAGCGGTGATAAATTCTTCCTTAAACTTATCAAAATTGGCAGTCTGCTCACCGCTTTTGGCACTTTCAAGACGGAAAACAAGGTTTTCGCGGCAGGTGTAAAGGCGGTCAAGAGCGTTTTGGCTTTGCTCAAGAATATCAACAGAATAGTTGATTGGACTGCGATAGTGAGAAGAAATCATCAGATATCTGATAGGCTCATATCCGTACTTTTCGGCCACCTCGCGCACAGTGAAGAAGTTGCCCAAAGACTTACTCATTTTGCGGTTATCAACATTGATATAGCCGTTGTGCATCCAGTAGTTTGCAAAGGGCTTACCGCAAGCGCACTCCGACTGAGCAATCTCGTTTTCGTGGTGGGGGAAAATCAAATCCTGTCCGCCGCAGTGAATGTCAAGGGTGTCACCGATGTATTTTTGGCTCATTGCAGAACACTCAATATGCCAACCGGGTCTGCCGTTACCCCAAGGTGACGGCCAGAAGGGCTCACCGGGCTTAACACCCTTCCACAGTGCGAAGTCCATAGGATGCTCCTTAACCTCGGTAACATCAATACGGGCGCCTGCCTCCAAATCCTCAAGTGGCTGATGGGACAACTTGCCATACTCATCAAATTTAAGGGTACGGAAGTAAACGTCGCCCCCTGATGCGTAGGCATAGCCCTTTTCAATAAGGGTGCTGATAAGACCGATAATCTCGTTAATATTTTCGGTTGCACGGGGGTGTGTGGTAGCAGGACGGATATTCATACCCTTAACATCAGTCCAAAACTCCTCGATATAACGCTCGGCAACCTGAGGCACAGTGATGCCCTCTTCATTAGCCTTTTTAATAAGTTTGTCGTCAATGTCGGTGAAGTTCTGAACGAAGTTAACCTCCATACCGCGCCACTCAAGATAGCGGCGGAGCACATCAAAAACGCACAAAGGACGGGCGTTGCCGATGTGGATAAAGTTGTAAACGGTAGGACCGCAGGCGTAAATACCTGCTTTGCCCTCTTTTACGGGCACAAATTCCTCTTTTTGACGGGTTAATGTGTTAAAAATTTTCATAATCTATACCTCATTTTTGATTTATCTGATTGCGAAGTTCGTCAACCTCTTTTTGCAAGCGGCTAAGTTCTTGAGCAACGGGATCGGTAAAGTGAATCTGGTCCAAAAGTCCAATCTTCACACCGTCTTTTTTAACAATTCGGGCAGGCACACCCACCGCAGTACAGTTGTCCGGCACCTCGCTAAGCACTACTGCACCCGAAGCCACACGGGAGTTATCACCCACTCTGAATGGGCCAAGCACTTTTGCACCCGAGCCAATAAGCACATTGTTGCCAATGGTGGGGTGACGCTTGCCAACATCCTTACCCGTACCGCCAAGGGTTACACCCTGATAGATGGTAACATCGTCGCCTATTTCTGCCGTTTCACCAATCACAACACCTGTGCCGTGGTCAATGAAAAGCCGTCTGCCAATGGTGGCACCGGGGTGAATTTCGATGCCGTATTTTCGTGATGCCCGTTGGGATATAATACGGGCAATCAGCTTGTGGCCGTGCTTGTAAAACCAGTGAGCGCGACGATGCATCCGCACCGCTTTAAGACCGGGATAGCACAGCAATATTTCAACAACCGAGCGTGCCGCAGGGTCGCGGTCACGGACAGTTTGAATATCCTCTTTCAGTCGTTTGAACATAAAATTCTCCTTAAAATGAAACGCCTCCGTCAAGTGCAAATACACTTGACGGAGGCGGTAATTACTTGTTCCGCGGTTCCACTCCGAACTTATAACTCATAGTGCCGATAACGAGGCAATCCGCACGGCTTTTACTATGCCAAAAGGCAGTTCCTGCCGCGTGCTGACGGGTGCATTCCCCAATTCCAATAACGATGAGCCCTTTCAGCCGATGAAGCCCACTCTCTGCCGTTTGGTGACTGGGTACTAATCCCGATAAACGCATTTATACCTATATTATATACACAAAGGGTTAAAAAGTAAACCCCTTATTTTGTTTTAATATATTCTTTATTCTGCCACACGTAAATAACGCCCGAAATAACTGCCATTACGGTAGAAATCCAGATAAGCGCAGTGTAGGTAATGACCATAATATCGCAAATGATGGTTGGCAAAGTGATGAAGGCTGAAAGCAACTCTATAAACCACTCAAATGCCATAGCGGTAATAATAGCGGTCATTTGGAATACGGTTTTAAGTTTGCCATAGATGTTAGCGGCAACCACCTTGCCCCCTCCTGCCGCCATAAGACGAACAGAGGTAACCATAAACTCACGAGTAAGAACGATAAAGTTAACCCACATCAGCATATCGGTCATAGCGCCGCCAAAGCGGCTACCGATAGAGCATGCCATAAAACCTAAAAATGCGGCGGTGGTAAGCATCTTATCTGCCAAGGGGTCAAGGAATTTGCCCAAATCGGTGATAAGATTATGTTTGCGGGCTATTTTGCCGTCAAGCAAATCGGTAAGAGATGCCGCCACAAAAAGCAAATCGGCAACCAGATAATGATGAGGAAAATCCCACATTAAAGCCACCAAAAAAATTGGCACAAGAATTATACGAAGCACGGTTAGTTTGTTTGGTAAATTCATAGTTATTCCTCAACTTTCAGCGCACCCAAAAGGTCGTACTCAATTGTATCGTTGATTTCAACATTAACTATATCCCCATCAGCAAGGCCCACGCCCTCGGTGCAAAAGAAAACCTTTGCATCAATTTCGGGGGCATCGGCATCTGTTCTGCCGAAATAACACTTAATGTAATCGTCATAGCCCTCAACAATTACCTGTTGCACACTGCCAAGTTTCTTTTCGTTGTTTTGGGCAACCACGCGGGTCTGAATATCCATAATAATCTCGGCACGGCGGATTTTGACCTCATCCTCCACCTGATTGGGCATTGTTGCGGCAAAGGTGCCCTCCTCTGCAGAATAGGGGAAACAACCTAGACGGTCAAAGCCCACTTCTCCCACAAATTCGCACAGTTCGGTAAACTGCTCTTCACTTTCACCTGGGAAGCCTGTTATAAAGGTTGTGCGCAAGGTCACATCGGGCAATTTAGCACGAATTTTGCCAATCAGTGCGGTAAGAGACTCCCTGTCACCCTTACGGTTCATCGCCTTTAAAATCTCCCCATTGCAGTGTTGCAGGGGTATATCAAGGTAGTTTAGCACCTTTTCTTGCCTTGCCATTGTGTCAAGCAGTTGGTCAGTAATGCGGTCGGGATAGGTGTAGAGCATTCTTATCCACTTAACGCCCTCAACCTCGCACAAACCATCTAAAAGCTCAGACAATTTGCACTCACCGTACAAATCCTCACCGTAACGGGTAGTATCCTGAGCCACAATTACAAGCTCTTTAACCCCTCTGCTTGCAAGACGGGTTGCCTCGGCAACAATATCTTCCATTTTGCGAGAACGGAAGCGGCCTCTGATTTTTGGAATAGTACAGTAGGTGCAACAGTTGTCGCATCCGTCGGAAATGCGCAAATAAGCGGTGTAGCGCGGAGTGGTAAGCACCCTTTCACCCTCGAAACAAAGGTTCATATTGTCACCGATTTTGCAGTAACCCTCACCATTATATGCGGTGGCAACGGCGTTGCAAATATCACTGTTTTCACCTATGCCAAGGACTACGTCGATTTCGGGCAACTCCGCCTTTACCTCCTCACCGAAGCGCTGAGCAAGACAGCCTGTAACAACAATACCCTTGATTCTGCCCTCGTTTTTAAGGGCGCCCATTTCAAGTATATTCTCGATTGCCTCTTTTTTTGCATCGTCAATAAATCCGCAGGTGTTTATAACCACCACATCGGCACTTGACTCGTCATTTGTTATGTAGTAGCCACCCTCGTGGAGACGGGCAAGCATCAACTCGGCATCCACCTGATTTTTGGGGCAACCCAAACTTATCATTCCAACCTTGCAGGACATTTTATTACCTCTTAATCTTCAATAATGTCGGTGGCATCGGTAAAATCCGAAATTGCCCACCGAATGTCACCAAACCCAAATCCCTTTCGGGCAAGAGCGGCAACTACCTTTTCAACTTCCTTGCGGTCACCCGTCAGAAGTTTCGTAGCGTATTTCTTTTCAATAATCTGTTTTAACTGCGCAGCAGGGTCAGACTCTGCTTCGCTTACCGCATCCTGAGCAACATCACGGGCAACCCCCTTGGCAACAAGACGGCGCACCGCCTCTATGTCAGAGATGCCACGCTCACTCATACTGAAAGCAAGACGCTCGGCAAATCGGGCATCGTCAATCAGTCCGATTTGTGCGCAGTAGTGGGCGGCATCCTTTGCGGCGGCATCACCGAAAAGGCGGCGCAGTTTGTCATACATACCCTTTTGGGTGTAATCGCGGCTTTCAAGAAGCCACACCGCACGACTTCGGGCGCGCCTGCAAGCAGAAATTTGCACCAACTCTAAAAGTCTGTCTTCAGTTATATTCTGCCCTGCCGTCAGTCCTTCACTTTCGCAAAGGCTTCTGTCCAAAAGCAGACCGCCGTCATCGGTTAACTCGCCAAATTCAGCGGTGTAATCTGCAAAAAACAGGGCGTTGACCTTGCCTCGTCTGATAGCAATCCGTTTAATCAGCATTAGTCAACATCAACATCAAGATTTACTCTTGATTTTACCTTTGGCACGGGAGCCTCAGGCATATCGGCGGCAGGAAGCACCTCTACTGCATCGGCAACAGACTCTGCCTCGTCACCCGATTTAAGAGCTGCCATAACCTTTGCCTCAATCTCCTCTGCCAACTCCTTGTTGTTTTCAATAGCCTTTTTAGCGTTATCTCTGCCCTGAGCCAAACGCTCATCGTTATAGCTAAACCAAGCACCGCTCTTTTTAATAATGCCAAAATCAACTGCCAAATCAACGATTTCGCCCGACTTAGAGATACCCTTGCCGTACATAATATCGAACTCGGCGGTCTTGAAGGGGGGAGCCACCTTGTTCTTTACAACCTTGGCGCGAGTGTGGGAGCCAACCATTTCGTTGCCCGACTTAATTGTCTCTGCCTTGCGGATGTCAATGCGCACAGAAGCGTAGAATTTAAGAGCGCGTCCACCGGGGGTAACCTCGGGGTTGCCGTACATAACGCCAACCTTTTCACGCAACTGATTGATAAAGATAACCACGCAGTTGCTCTTTGAAATGGCAGAAGTAAGCTTGCGCAGTGCGCCCGACATAAGACGTGCCTGAACACCCACGTGGGAGTCACCCATTTCACCCTCGATTTCGGCGCGGGTTACAAGAGCGGCAACCGAGTCAACAACTACAACGTCAAGAGCGCCCGAGCGTACAAGAGCCTCGGCAATATCAAGAGCCTGCTCACCTGTATCAGGCTGAGAAACAAGCAAAGAATCAATATCTACGCCCAAGTTTTTGGCATAAACGGGGTCAAGAGCGTGCTCAACGTCGATGTAAGCAGCCTCGCCGCCTTTTTTCTGTGCCTCGGCAACAACGTGCAAGGCTATGGTTGTTTTACCTGATGATTCAGGTCCGTAAATTTCAACAATTCTGCCCTTAGGCACGCCGCCGATACCAAGTGCAACGTCAAGACCTAAAGAGCCAGTTGAAATCGCCTCAACATTCATTGCAGTGTTTTCGCCCAATTTCATAACTGAGCCTTTGCCGTATTTCTTTTCAATTTGTGACAAAGCGGTAGCCAAAGCCTCATTTTTTGCCTTGTCTGCTGTTAAAACCTTTTTTTCTGCCATATTTATCACTCCGTCTTTTAATTTATAAGTTTATATTAAAGCACTTTGTGTACCAATAATAACCCTGTCGTTGCCGCCGTAGTCCTTAACCACGTCGGTGTTAAGCCCTTTTTCTTTAAAGATGGCGGGCACGCTTTCCCCTTGGTCAAAGCCGATTTCTAACGCCACAGCACCCTTTTCACCCAATAATTCCAACCAGTTTTCTGCTATGGCGCGGTAAAAGTCAAGTCCGTCCTCACCGCCGAAAAGAGCAGTGTGTGGCTCTGCCTTTACCTCTGCAGAAAGCGTGGTCATAGCCTTGCCGTCAATGTAGGGCGGGTTGGATAAAATCAGGTCGAATTTGCCCCACTCCTCTGCTTTTACAGACTTTAGCACGTCGGCGCGCCTTACCTCAACCTCTACATTGTTAAGGGCAATATTGCGGCTAAGATACTCTGCCGCTCGGTCATAGAGTTCAACTGCAGTAACCGATGCATCGGGGCGGTGCTTTTTTATTGCAACGGCGATACATCCACTGCCTGAGCACAAATCGAGCACCCGTGGTTTTTGGGTCCCTTTTATCAGTTCAAGCCCCTTTTCAACAAGCACCTCAGTGTCAGGTCTTGGGATTAGTACCCCCTCACCCACGTAAAAAGGCAGACCGAAAAATTCCCACTGACCTAAAATATATTGAGTAGGCTCGCCCCTCAGCCGCCTTGCCACAAGTGGCTCAAGGGTGCTCTCATCAACTTCACGGTCACCCTCAAGGGAGATTTTGCCAAAAGGGATGCCGTAGGCATTTTCAATAAGCAAATCGGTGTCAAACTGAGCATCCTCACCGCATACCGATTTAAGCCGCTCACTGACTGCCGAGCGCAGTTTACTCAGTCTCAACCTCTGCCTCCTTTTGAGGTAAAACTGCCTGCAAGGATGCAATGGCAATCTCAATCATACTGTCGTCAGGCTCCTTGGTGGATATGTGCTGGAGCCATACACCCGGAGCAGAGACAATCTTTGTAAATATATTGTCGTGCTTGCCGCAAAAACGGATAACCTCGTAACCCACTCCGCAGATGATAGGCATAAGCAGTATTCTTATAAGAGACCAAACAAGTCCGTAATTTTCTGCGAGCCACTGAACACCCGGCACAAAACTAAGCAACAAAAAGCTTACAAGCACCGAAACAATAAGCATAACAATCATGAAAGATGTGCCGCAACGTGGGTGAAAGCGTTTTTGCTCTTTTACATTTTCCACAGTTAACGGAAGGCCTTTTTCAAAGCAGAAAATGGTTTTATGCTCGGCGCCGTGATACATAAACACGCGGCGGATATCCTTCATAAAGGATACGGCAAACATATAGCCCACAAAAATCAGAATTTTGATGCCACCCTCAAAAAGTGCTCTGTACTCGGTAATATCAACGTTTTCAAGGCGGTTAATCAGGTTGAAAGCATAGGTGGGAAGCACGAAAAACAGAAGAATTGCAAGACCGACGCCAAGGACCATTGCCACTGCACCGATTATAGCGGAAAGAAGCCCCTCTTTTTTATCGGAGCCGTCAAGAACCTCAACCTCTGCTTTTACAACCTCTGTTTCTTCTGCGACTTCCTCGGCATTTTCTTTTTTGTGTTTTTCGTCCTCTTCCAAATCCATCATACCCGACAGTTCTGCCGACCGCATAAGCGCCTTGTAGCCGTGGACTAACGACTCTACAAGAGCAACGGCGCCGCGGATTACAGGCAGTGCAAAAAACTTGTTGCGCTTGGTCAAAGAGTTGAACTCAACATCCTCCAACCCGATAGTGCCGTCAGGCAAACGAACTGCCATAACGGTTTTTTCGGGGCCGCGCATCATAATTCCCTCTATAAGTGCCTGACCGCCGATAGCGGTGTACTTTGCCTTACAGCATTTAGGTTTATCACTCATGGTTATCCTCCTTAGCGAAAGGTGAAACTTCATCCGTCAAATCGGTTACAACGGGCAGAGTTACCGTAACGGTGGTACCCTCACCCTCAACCGACTGAACATTTAATATACCGTTGTGATAACGGATTATCTCATCAGCCACCGCCAAGCCTATACCTGAGCCGTGAACTGTTTGATTGGCTTTATAAAACTTTTCTTTAACCTTGTCAACGTCCTGAGATGCAATGCCTACCCCCGTATCAGCCACACTGACTGTTACGGCGTTGCCCTCTGCCAAAACGGTTACGGTAATTGTGCCGCCCTCTTTGTTATACTTAACGGCATTGTCAAGCACGTTAACAAAAACCTGCATAAGTCGGTGAGCGTCACCGATAACATAAAATATTTCGTTTGGCTCTGAATAGGTAAGAGTGAGACCTGCTCTGCGAGCCGCCTCCTCATATATACAGACCGCCTCGCCCAACTCGGCAAGTAGGTCAACCCGCTCGGTTTTATAGGTCATTCTGCCCGACTGCATACGTGAAAAGTCAAGCAACTCCTCAACAAGTGAGGACAAACGCTCGGTTTCGCTTAAAATAATATTTATACCCTTCTCCACCAATTCCTTGTCACTGTCAACCGAGCCTTTTACCGTTTCGCCCCATCCCCTGATGGCAGTAAGTGGAGTGCGCAATTCGTGAGAAACGGAAGATATAAATTCGTTTTTCATTTTTTCGGCAGACTGCAATTCATCCGCCATATAGTTAATGGAATGGCACAGTTCACCAATTTCGTTAAGTTCATGCACGTCAATTCGGCTTTTAAGGTCGCCCCCTGCAATTCGGTGAGCAACACTGCTAACCTCTTTTATAGGCTTAACAATGCTTTGAGCATAAATCTTGCTGAGCAACATTGTAAAGGCAAGAACTATCAAACTGCCTGCCGCCACCGCAAAAGCCGTCACAAGCAATCGACTGTCAACCCGCTCAAGTGAGGCAATACAGCGCACACTTCCAAGCCGCTCACCGTAGTTGCCGCTTATATTGGAACTGACCGCCATAACACGCTCCCCTGTTGAAAGGTTGCCTGTCCAAGTGACAAAGCCGTTATCGCCAATTTTTTTGTTGCCGTAATTTTCACCCAAAGGCAAAAATCCGCTTGTAGAAACGATTACCTTGCCCTCGCTGTCGCAAAATTGCACTTCAACCTGAGATTTAAAGGGAAACTCCTCGGCAAGTTGGTGCACCTGACTGTCAAACTCGGTAGAGTTGCTTGCCGACACCCTGTCATAAGACAGAGCGATGGAGCCTAAATAATCGGTAACCTTGTTGTAATAGGTGGTACGCATAGTTACTGCCACAGTCAAGTTAAGTGCAAACATAACAATGCCCACAATAAGCACAACATTAAGCATAAGACGGGCGCTTATACTTGAATGATGCTTCACGCGTTGTGACATAACTATACCCCCTTTTTTAGATTTTTAAGAAATTAAATATCGGTGCGCCATTTGTAGCCCATACCCCACACTGTAACCAGATGTTCCGGACTGCTGGGCTCCTTTTCAATCTTCATACGCAGACGGCGTATGTTAACGTCAACAATCTTTTCTTCACCCACATAGGAGTCACCCCAAACACGCTTTAAAATGTCGGTGCGGTCAAGGGCTGTGTCGGGATTGGTGAAAAAGTATTCAACAATCTGAAACTCAACCTGTGTAAGTTCAATATTTTCACCCTGACGCATAAGCGAACGGCGGCGTGTGTTTAAGATAAAGTCGCCAAGCACAATTTCCTCTGCAGGCTTTTGATTGCGGCTTGCTCCCGCCATAATTTCAACTCGGCGGTAAAGAGAGTCAACCCTTGCCACCAATTCAGAGGGACTGAAGGGCTTGGTCACATAATCGTCGGCACCCATCATAAGACCGCTGACTTTATCCATTTCCTGTGTGCGTGCAGTAAGCATAATTATACCCATTGTGCCTGAAAGAGCGCGCAACTCCTTGCACAAGGTAAGACCGTCCATACCCGGCATAGTAATATCAAGCAGGGCAATATCAAATCTGCCGCCCATATTGTTAAAGGTCTGTAATGCCTCTTCACCGCTTGCAGCCTCAACCGTTTCGTAGCCTGCGCGGTTAAGGTTTATCACCACAAACTCGCGGATTGCCTGCTCATCCTCAACTACCAAAATTCTTTTCATTTTATCTCCCCCTTGCCGAAGCAATCGGTAACCTTTTCTTTATCAAGAGCATATTCCCCATCGGTCATAATCAACCGTGCCGCCCAAACCTTGCTGTCATCACGCATAAGTTCAATCAGTTGGTCGTTTTGAATATCCTCATATTCTGCCGCCGAGTAGCATCGCAAACGGACAATCTCGGTCAGTGCCGAGTTGTGCTCGGCATTCCATAGGCGGTAACTGTGCATATTGGTTGATTTGTCATACACAAGGGTCACCTTGTCCAACCAACCGGACGGAAATTCAAAATAATATCCAACCTCATAATTAAAATCACCCACCAAGGCATCGGCATATTTTTTGCCGTCAAAACTGCGCCATATGGTAAGATACATCCGCTCATCCGCCGACATATTTTCATAGCCGGGCAAGAGTTTTGCAAAAGGTATGTCGGTTGTGCCGTCGCCGTTTATATCGGTGCAAAGGAGTGTGTTGTAACGAAGAGTTGCCTCTGTCTGCCCTGCGGTTTTGTCGAAAAATTCACTTTTAAGGCTTTCGCCGTCGAAATAAACCAAATCGGTAATCATTGAAGATGTGCTTTTTGCACTATCAATGAAAAGAGCGGCTCTGCCATCGGTCAGTTTGCCCATATTAAAGGCGGTAACACCGCTTATGTTGCCGTCAACCGATACGGCGCCAAGCAAGGTATTATAATCGGCACCCACCGAGTAAACCTGTGCTTCGGCAGTGCGCTCGGCACTGTTGTGGTTAAGCAGCACCAACTGGTCGTAGCCCACGCCTGCCAAATCGCAGATTAAAAAGCGGGTATAATTTTCTTTCATTCGGGTGTACAGATGCCCTTTTGAATAGGTAAACAGGCTAATCTGATTGGCAGTAGATGAAAAAAGTTCGGCACCCACTGCAAGAACGGGCGCGCCATTTTCGGACAATGGAGCAATTTCTACCTTGTCAATTCCGCTTGCACCCGTTTCGGTATCGCAAACCGACACCCAACCGCCGTCAACCGTATCTATAATATTTATGTGGATTTCGGCAAGTCCGTCGGCATTGGCAACCGAATAAAATGCCACCGCTTCGTTAACACCGTCACCGTCAAGGTCACTGCGGATAAAGGCAGAACGGTTGTCACCCGTGTGGGCATAGTGAAGTTTGACCGAACGCCCTGCAAAATTGTAAAGCGCCTGCTGAATATCGTACAGTTCACCGCCTGAACGGGGTGGAGTGAGCAACTGCTCAACCGAGCCGAAACTGTCGCAAGAGGTACAGCAAAATGCCACTGTTACCACTGCCAATAGGCACAAAACTATTCTTTTAAGCACTTGCTGTCACCTGCCTTAAAACAAAAATGCGGTATAATGCAAAGGCTATACCTAACCACCTTGCATTATACCACATTATTTACAATTTGTACAGTTATTTTTGACTAATTGCCTTGTAAATATCTGCCCTTTTTAAGCCACTTTCTGCGGCGGCACGCTTTGCGGCAGCAGTAGGTTGCATTCCGTCGGCAATATACCCCTTTGCAATGGCAACCGCCTGCTCAAAATCAAGGGCTTCCCTTTGAATTTCCCCTGCGCCCTCAACAATAAGCACAAACTCACCTTTTGGTTGATTTTCGGTGAAATAGTCCACCGCCGCCACCAAAGAGGTGCGAATCACATTTTCGTGGAGTTTGGTCAATTCCTTGACCACCGCAATAGGTCGGTCACCGAAAGCCGCCACCATATCAGACAGGGTAGCAAGCAATCGGTGAGGTGACTCGTAAAATATAATAGTGCGCTTTTCGGCGGCAAGTTCACTAAGAGCCGCCCTGCGCTCACTTTTTTGGGCGCTTAAAAAGCCCTCAAAGCAAAAACGTCGACTGCTCATACCCGATATGGCAAGAGCAGTAATAAGAGCGCTTGGACCGGGCACCGACATAACATCCACCCCGTTTTCACGGCAAAGGCGGACCAAATCTTCACCTGGGTCAGAGATGGCAGGCATACCTGCATCGGTTACAAGGGCGCAACTTTCCCCTGCTTGCAACCGCTCCACAATTTTGGGGCCCATTGTCATATAGTTATGCTCGTGATAACTGACAAGGGGGGTATGTATCTCAAACTTGTTAAGCAGTTTGAGGGTAACGCGTGTATCCTCTGCGGCAATAAAATCGGCACTGCCTAAAATTTCAATGGCGCGAGGCGACATATCCCCAAGGTTGCCGATAGGGGTGCCCACAACATATAAACAACCGCTCATAAGCCCTCCATAAGTTTGTAAATTTCTTTCATTTCGGGGGAATATCCACCCTGCCCGTCCTCAACAATAAGGGGTGGCAAAAGGGTCATTCCACTGTTGCCCCCTCGTCTGCCCTCGCACAAAATGAGCATAGGAGCATCACCCACACGCTGACAGACAAGTTGCAGGCGCTTAGGCTCAATCCCCGCCTCACGCATTGCGCAAATAAGGTCGGCAAGTCTTTCGGGGCGGTGGCAGACACACAGTCTGCCCGATGGTTTAAGAAGTCCTGCCGCCGCCTTGGTCATATCGGTGACAGTGCATTTTATTTCGTGTCGGGCAATAGCCCTGCTCTCGTTTGGACTGATAAGACCGCCCTCCACCTTTTTATAAGGGGGGTTCATGGTAACAAGGGTGTATTTGCCCTGCATATCTTTGGGAAGTGAGCGCAAATCGGCGTTAACAATCTCAATCCCCTCAATAGAATTATGCTCTGCCGACTTTTTAAGCAACTCGGTGGCGTCGGTCTGAATATCCACCGCCGTCAAGACTTTAGGCTTTATATCGCGGCACCAAAGCAGTGGAATTATACCGCAACCCGTTCCCAAATCACAGGCGGCATCCTTTTCGGTTGGAGCGGCAAAATGGGCAAGCAAAACTGCATCAGTGCCAAATTTGTGCACGCCGTTTGTATAGATTTCTATGCCTGCCCCAATTGGTTGCAGTTTTAATTGCTGATTCATTTTCCCCCTCCTTTTAGATGCACACGTCCATACGGAGTGTGCATCAGTTATATTCGCCTTGCGAGTTTTGTGGCGAATATAATATAACTGAAACAATAGGTTTCAATATCACTCTTTTAGAAATATCTCGCCGTTGGCGAGGTATTCTAAAAGAATATCACTGTGAGCCCTGTCTCACAATATCACTTAATATTTTTGAAAAATAGATATTAAGTGAGGCACACTTC
>JAZORF010000010.1:0-36320 GCA_045656545.1 Acutalibacteraceae bacterium
ACTATACCTTTACGCTCACCCTCGAATTTAGCGGCAAAAAAGCGCTCATCCACCTGATTGAATATAATCTCGGATTTTTTGCGGATTTTTTTGCCAAACCAATCACGAGCATCGGGGGTTTGAAAAACAACGCCGTCTGCCCATTTATAAAGATTCTTTGCCGCAATCTGCAAAAGTTTTGTTGGATATTCACGAGGTGGGTCACAACGAACAGAAACAATCTTTTTGAAATTCATACCCACTGTGCCAAGCAAAAATCTGAAGTTAGGCTCAGGCAAAAAACTTACCCCAACATCAGGCTTAAACTCTTTGCAAATTTTTCTTGTATTCCTGATAAACTTTAAATTTTTAGTAATTCTATTACCGCTGTTTTCGCCGTCTGTTAAGGTGTAGCGTGTAATAGCCTCATCAAGACGGTATTCCCTGTCATCATTGCGAACGGTTACAAAAGCAACATCGTCACCTGCGGCGGCAAACTGATTTGCAAGGCAAGACATAACTCGACCTGCGCCGCCGTGAGAAATAGTGCTTATATAAAACAAAATCCTCATAACACACCTCATAAAGAGTACATTTGTTTCATTGTAACAAATTTAATAAGTTGTGTCAAGGTGAGGGTTATACCGCTCTGCCGTCGTTTTGAATGCTTTCGAAAGGGATTACATTTGATTTCACACCAAACAATCTTTTCTTAATGCGGCGAAGCATCTTCTTCTCCCAAACTGAAATTTTATCGTCAAAAATCATTGCGAACACCAACGCTACCACACCTAAAATTTCAAAAACACTTTGTACTGCATAACCTAAAGTCATAATTATTACCTCCGTTTAATTTATCTTATGCTTTAAGTATATGAGGTTATGTGTACCATTTTTGGCACAGAGTTTTTAGCATAAAAAAACAGCCCAAGATTCATCTTGGACTGTTTACAGTTATGATTAACCTTTTTTAAGTGCGTTGTACTGTGCGATAGTCTCGTTAGTATAACCGATAAGGCAATTGTTATTGTGGTTATAAATTTCAACAATTGCATTTTTGATTTCTTCGGTCTTATCCTTACCCATAGTAGCTACTTGACGAGGGCTTATTGCTTTTGTTGCGATATACAAAGAATCGGTGACCTTAATAGGAATAAAAAGGAATGTGTTTGTCAATCTGTGTCTGTATGCCCAAGCAATTTCGTCATAAGTAAATGCATAGCCTGTTGACTTGCAGAAAACAAAATTATTGGTCAAGATAACCTTGCCCTTCACCAAACGCTTGCTGTCGGCAGAAAAAATCTCTGTTGCTGCAGTTTCCAACTGACCGTTAGCCTCTAACTTCTTGATAGTTTTGTTTGCACGAAGAAGTGTAGGAAGAGTTCCACATAAAAAAATCAAAAGTGCGAATAAGTTAATACCGGGGATGAAAAGGCATACAACAACAGGAATCCAATTAGGGCTGATAAAACTTGATACTGTCTTTTTAGCGTTCATAATTATTCTCCTTTATTTTACAACTGTAAAAACGATAACATAATCCTCACTAAAAATCAAGATATTTTATGCCTACAATTGAATTTTTAACTTGTTTATGGTATGATTTATTTATAAGTTTATAATTGACAGAGTGACAGTCGGTCCAAATAATAACTTAAAAGAGGTTGCGTTATGAAAAAAGAGCCTTGGCGAATTATTGTGGCAATCATTGCGGTTGCATTTATCATTTTTATGTGGCTCAAAAAGGACATTGGCGCTATTTACTCCACAATGCCCACTGAACAGATTGCACCTCTTATTGCCACCACAGTTTTTGTTACGCTAATTAAAATCGGCTCAATTGCAGGTGTATTTTTCATAATTAAGTGGATTATCAGTAAAATAAAAAACAGATAATACTCCACCAAAGGTTCATTTATCCCCACTCAACCAACGGTTTGTAGATTTTTTATAACACCCCGACTATAATAAAATCAAAGGAGGCGCCCTATGAACCAAGTTAAAATCGGAAAATTTATTGCCCAGTGCAGAAAAAAGGCGAATTTAACCCAAATGCAGTTGGCAGAAAAACTGAACATTACCGACAGAGCAGTATCTAAATGGGAACGAGGCAAAGCCTTGCCAGACTCTTCCATTATGTTAGAGTTGTGCGGCGTGTTGGGTATCACTGTAAATGATTTATTAAGTGGGGAGAAAATAGATATGGAAAACAATAACGAGCAAAACGAACAACTTTTGCTTGATATGGCGAAAGAATTAGAGAATAAAAATAAAATAATTTGGTCTACTATGTGGGCAATTATGATTGTAAGTATAATAGCCCTAATCGCAGGTCTCTTTGTTGCCAGATTTTTTATACCTGAAGGGGTGTGGCAGCTTGTCACAGTTCTCGGACTTTGGGTTGTGTTTTTGATACCCTGCTTCTATGCATTAAAGCTTGAGGTCAGTGTGGGCGCTTACAAGTGTAAAAATTGCGGTCACGAAATTGTGCCCACCTATATGCAGGCACTTAATGCAATGCACATGGGAACTACTCGTTATTTAAAGTGTCCAAAATGCAACAAACGCTCTTGGTGCAAGAAAGTAATAAAGAAATAAAATCCCAATTTGTCGGTTTAATAAGGATACCCTATGACTTTTTTACGGTCATAGGGTATTTTTTACTGCTTTTTCATTTGTTTGAGAAACATTAAAACCGCAAGCGCAAGTAATAAGGTTGCATATCCAATCACCCACCAAAGATGATGGAAAACTCCGCTCCACTCCCCTGTAAGCACAGAACGCTCCATCTCTACTGCGTGGACAAAAGGAAGTGCATAGGCAATCTTTTTAAAAGCACCGCCAACAAGGTCAAGGTCAAACCACACGCCTGATAGCCACGCTGAAAGATTTGTAATCAGAGCTCCGCAGATACCCCCTACCTGCTTGTCGGTAAACAGGCTTCCGCAAAGAAGTCCCAAGGCGATATAAAGCACTGAAACGGGAATTATAAACAAGACAGCATATAAAATATTGACTGTAATATTTAGTCCGAGCAGGATTGCAGCAACGTAACAAACCATGCACTGAGCAATAGAAGCGGGAACAATCGGCAAGGTGTAGCCGAGGATAAAATCCACAGGTGTAAGGGGAGTTGTATACAGCCGTTGCAACAGTGAACTGCCTCTGTCTTTCGCAATAATTGTTGCGGAAAACAAGGTCATAAACGATAATCCAAAAACGGTAATACCAGGCGCCAAATGCTCTATTTCAAACAGCTTTACAGGGATGTTTGCCTGAATTGCGCTAAGCAATAAAATCAACACAAGAGGAAAGCCGAGTCCAAATAAAAGATTTAATGGGTCCCGTAATATTTCTTTTGTATTTCTGTTTGCAAATGCTAGCATTCTCATTTTGCCACCCCCTTGACAATGCGGATAAAGGCTTGTTCGAAGTTATCTGTTTGAGCCTCCTCTTTGATTTTTTCGACTGTATCGCAGATAAGCAGTTTGCCCTCTTTCATAATAGCAACGCGGTCAGACAGTGCCTCTGCCTCCTCCATATAGTGAGTTGTCAGAACAATCGTAGCTTTGCCTTTGAGAGATAGGATTAAATCCCACAGTTCCCTTCGGGCAAGCACATCAAGGCCAAGAGTTGGCTCATCAAGAAAGAGTATCTGCGGTTCGCTGATAAGCGCCATCGCAATGCTCAGTCTTCTCTGCCATCCACCTGACAGTTTGCCTGCTTTTTTGTTGAGAAAAGAGCCAAGTTCAAGTTGTTGGGTGACTTCTTTTATTTTAGCGCTTCGTTTATCCTTGGAAAAATCGTAAATCGCACACATTAAATCAAGATTTTCACCAACAGAAAGACCTTGTGCAATTGCGGTTTCCTGGGGTGATAGGGCTATGACCGATTTGACGGCGGCAGGCTCTTTGCAAATGCTTTTTCCGTTTATAAAAGCATCGCCGCTTGTAACCTCGGTTAGACAGGACAGCATCTTTATTGCAGTTGTTTTACCTGCGCCGTTAACACCCAGCAATGCCAACAGTTCACCTTTTAAAACCTGCAAATTCAAGTTATCCACCGCCGTTATATCTTTGTACTTTTTGGTTAGATTAACAGTCTTTATGGCACACATGCTATTCTTCCTTTCTGCAATTAACTTGCGAAGATAAGTATAGCATTGCTTTTATCAAAAATCTTGTTTTTTGACTATTCGGTGGGTTTTTATACACAAGCGGTAATGTTGCATACAAAAAAACTAATCTAGAGTCTTATAAAAAAGAAAAAAGTCATAAAGATTCCATAAGAATCGTTATAACTCATGAATATTGCAGGAAATATTGAAATAATGATAGATTTATGGTATAAAGTTATCAAACTGATAAACTTAAATTATACAGGGGTTTTAAAATGATAGATATTACTGTTTGGATGAAAAAATTCTTACATACATTAAATGAGACTTTTACAAACCGTGTGTGGTTTGTTGGTTTGCAAGGCAGTTATGGCCGCGGTGAAGCAACAGAAACAAGCGACATTGATATTGTTGTAATTTTGGATGAATTGTCTACTATGGACATTCAAACATATAATGACATGCTGGATACCCTGTCTCATAGGGAATTGATTTGTGGTTTCCTTTCGGGCAAAAAGGAACTTATGAATTGGGAGCCGTCCGACCTGTTTCAGTTTTGCCATGACACCGTACCAATCAAGGGAAGTCTTGACGAAGTGATGGAATTTATTGACGAAAGTGCTGTGAACAGAGCAATCAAAATCGGTGCCTGCAACATATTCCACGGATGTGTACACAATATGCTATATGAAAAGAGCGAAGATATTTTGCGTGGACTGTATAAATCTGCCTCATTCGTTGTACAGGCAATTGCTTTCAAGCAAACCGGAAACTTTATCAGCCATCAAAAAGAATTGCTCCAAGTTGTATCTTCCGATGAACAGGTTATTGTCGAAACCTTTTTGAATATAAAAAATGGCGGAATGATAGATTTTGATTTGATGACCGAAACATTGTTTGTTTGGTCAAAGAAATATGTTTCTGAATACAGTTAAATATATTTTAGTTTGTTGGTCTATTTTAATATGACCTAGGCAAAAACACCCTATGACTTTTAACAGTCATAGGGTGTTGGTTTTTATCTAAATTCAAACTTTTTTGTTTTTCGCTTTTCGTTCCACAAAAATTTCATTCATAAAATACATCAAAAATTGTGCAACCATTAAAAACAATGAACTATACAAAAAGTACATATTGTAAATCATATATCTTGTTTGCGGGAATATTCCAAGTGCTACAACACAAACATTTATTACTGTTGATAGCAAAACAACACCCGAAAAAATTGCAAGTTTACCGTAAACGGTTTTAGTTTTCCTTTTTATAAACAACCATACAAGCAACCCAATATACGCAATATATACCAATGCGCTATAATAGACAAGCAGTGTTGATGGCTTAGCAACCGCATAAACCAATCCTGATATGCAATTTGACAGATAAAGCGTACAAATCTCTGAAATATGGTGAGGTAGTATTGACATTGTAAAATCCGTCATAATTTCATCGGCATATTTGTGTGCCGCAAGATTGTCGTTTGGATGCTTTGTTTCTGCATAATCAAGTGTTTTGTGAAAAAGAGTGCGAATTTGGATATTGTCGCAGTTCTTTTGAAAATGAACAGCGCGCTGATGCCAACCTGACAGTTGCGAATCAACCAAATAACCCGACTCATTACAAGTGTCATAAATATCCAAAAACAAATTTTTTAGTTCAGCATCTTCGATGTATTCCACATCATCACGTTCTGATACATACATAGTAATGGCCGCTATAAATCTTGCACTACCTGTATGCTTAGAAACTCTGCCTGTAAAAGCAATATTGTAACCGTATTCTAAACCGATATTACCAATCAGTACAGTTGCACAGATAATTAAAGTCGTTAAAGTGCTTGTAAGCAACTTTTTGACTCTGCCATTATACTTGCTCTTAATCAAATTATTAACAAATGCTATAATAGCAAGAATAGCAACCGTAATCATCATCTGCTTTCTGATTGAAATCAAAACAACAGACAGTAACGCTGATATATAAAGAGGTTTTTTAGAATTATACAAGGCATATTCATAGGCATATCTTACAAAAATCAAAAAGACAGAAATGGCTAAACCCTCTGTAATAATTGAATTTGAAAACATAAACCCTGCCGCTGAAATCTGTCTGTACAACAAAGAAATTCCTGCGAGAACGCACAAAATGCCCCAAGACATCAAAGGATTTAATTTAAGTTCTTTTGTTAAAAAGGTACAGTTTATCCAGGCTGCAAAAGCTGCTATAAGACTTTGAATTATTGTCGCCATCCAAAGATAGTCAATGAAAGTGTGCTGAAAAATTGTTCGAAGCAACCAAAGAAACAAGGGGTATATAGGCTCTCTGTGTGTAGACATTGAAATGTAGCCCGCTGTGTCAGTGCCAATGTTTGGACCATCATAAAATGCAAAAAATAAATAAAAAACTATAATAGTTACAAGTTGGACATATTTGTGTGTTTTTTGGTTAAATATGCATTTATTATCTACGAGAAACATAAAGCATCCGCCTATCTATGCTCATTTTTTAAATATGAGTATTTTGCTTGCAATGTAATTTAATACAACTACCAAAACATTTGAAATGAATTTAAAAACCATTTCGTTTAAAAACAGCAAATCAACACTGATATACATTATTGCAATATCCATAACCCCTGTTGCTATACGACAAGAAATGAAAACTGCAAATTCGTGTATAACAGCTTTTGTCCCTTTTGCATGGCTCTCAAAAACCCACAATCGATTGCTAATATAAGCGCCAATCACTGCAATAAACCAAGCAACCGCTGTACTGAACACATTGCTGCAATGGAAATAATTATACAGTACTGCATAAGCGAGCATATTGAGTATCATTGTGCACACGCCAAAAAACACATAAATTATTACTTCTTTTGTAAACAAACGCCTAAACAATTTAGAAATCATTTTTTTCATGTCTATTCATAAGCAATTCAAACAATTGACGATGTTTTTTTACAATAATATCGCAAATAATACCACACATATACAACAATACACCGGCTATTGCAACGCCACACAACACTATAAGGGTTGGAAAATTTGGAACTGTTCCCGTTTTGAAAAAAAGCACCAATATGGGAATAAAAAAGATAAACGCAACTAACAAAAGGAGTGTACCTATTAAACCGAAGAAGGATAATGGCTTGTAATCGCGGAATAATGTAAAAATAGTTCTAACAACCTTAATACCGTCACTTACAGTATTAAGTTTTGAAACACTGCCTTCTTGACGGTCACGATATGTAACTGGTATTTCTTTAAGCAAAAAGTTTTTATCGAGTGCGTGAATTGTCATTTCTGTTTCAATTTCAAAGCCCTTTGAAAGCACAGGGAAGAATTTAACAAATTCTCTGCTAAAAGCGCGATATCCGGTCATAATATCTTTGACCGAGCTCTTAAAAATTGTATTGATAAACTTTCTTACCAAGCGGTTGCCAAAATTATGAAACGGACGCTTATTCTCAGTAAAATAAGTTGATGAAAGGCGGTCACCAATAACCATATCCGCCTCTTTGTTCAGTATGCAATCGCACATTTGCCGTGCATACTCGGCAGGATATGTGTCATCGCCATCAGCCATAATGTAACATTCTGCATCAATGTTGCGAAACATAGAACGAATAACATTTCCTTTGCCTTGGCGGTATTCACGACGAACAACTGCGCCCGCTTTTTCTGCAATTTCCGCGGTACCATCAGTAGAATTATTATCATAAACATATATTACCGCTTCGGGTAAAACAGTTTTAAAGTCGCTTACAACTTTTTCAATGGTTTGAGCTTCGTTATAGCAAGGGATCAATACGGCAATTTTATCCATTTTATCAATCCTTTCAAACATATAAAGCTCATCAATCTATGGGCTTCATCGTGGGGAAGAGCAAAACATCGCGGATAGATTCAGAGTCAGTGAGAAGCATTACCAAACGGTCAACACCAAAACCAAGGCCGCCTGTTGGGGGCATACCGTACTCAAGGGCGGTTACATAGTCATAGTCAACCTGTGCCTTGCAATCAGGGTCAAGAGCCTTGCGCTCTGCCACCTGACGCTCAAATCTGCCCTTTTGGTCGATGGGGTCATTAAGCTCACTGAAAGCGTTACCAAACTCGGTAGCGTTGATGAAATACTCAAAACGCTCGGTAAAAGCAGGGTCCTCAGGTTTACGCTTTGCCAAGGGGCTGATTTCAACAGGATAGTCATAAATAAAGGTGGGCTGAATAAGATTTTCTTCAACAAAAGCGTCAAAGAACTCTGCCAAAATGGCACCCTTGGTAGCAACCTCGGGCAACTCAACATGATGCTCTTTTGCCAAGGCAATAGCGGCGGCATCGTCTGCAACCTCATTAAAGTCAACGCCTGAATACTTCTTAACTGCCTCAACCATAGTAAGTCTTTCCCAATGAGAAAGGTCAATCTGATGGCCTTGATACTCAACCACCAAAGTGCCGCAAACTTCTTGAGCAACAGTCTTCATCATTTCTTCAACCAAGTCCATCATACCGTAGTAATCGGTATATGCCTGATAAAGCTCAACACTGGTAAACTCGGGGTTGTGCTTGGTATCCATACCTTCGTTACGGAAGATTCTGCCAACCTCATAAACTCTGTCCATACCGCCAACGATAAGGCGCTTAAGATAAAGCTCGGTCTCGATACGAAGAACCATATCCATATCTAAAGTGTTATGGTGAGTAGTGAAAGGACGGGCAGATGCGCCAATCTCAAAAGGAGTGAGAATGGGGGTATCAACCTCTAAAAAGCCCTTACTGTCAAGATAGCGGCGCACCGACTGCATAATGCGGCTACGCTTAATAAAGGTATCCTTAACCTCGGGATTTACAATCAAATCAACATAACGCTGACGGTAGCGGGTATCGGTATCTTTTAGACCGTGGAATTTTTCGGGAAGGGGCAACAAACTCTTGGCAAGCAAAGTCATTTCGGTGCAACGAACACTAAGTTCACCCATACGGGTACGGAAAACCTCACCCTTTATACCGATAACATCGCCAATATCCATCTTTTTGAATGCGGCATACTCATCGTCACCCAACACATCACGGCGAACATAAAGCTGAATGTCCCCCTGATTATCGCGTATGTGAGCAAAACTTGCCTTACCCATTACGCGTTTTGACATCATTCTGCCTGCAATACATACCATTTCGCCCGATTCCTGTTCAGGCTCAAGGTAGCTGTATTTTTCTTTTACATCAGCAGAATAACTGTCTTGAGGATATTTGGTAATCTGGAATGGGTCTTTGCCGTCTGCCTGCAACTGTGCAAGCTTATCACGGCGCACCTGTAAAATTTCACTTAATTCCTGCTCGGTAACAGGAGCCTTGTTTTGTTCCATAACTGCACTTCCTTAATCAATAAATAGGCGGATTGTTGCCAACCCGCCGTCAAAAATCACTATTACTTCAAGATAGCAACTATCTTGTATTTAAGTTCGCCTGCGGGAGTTTCGGCGATTACGGTTTTGCCCACCTTGGCGTCAAGCATTGCTTTGCCAACAGGTGATTCGTCGGATATTGCACCGTTCATTGGGTCAGCCTCTGCAGAGCCAACGATAGTGAATTCATCCTCAACACCAAGTTCAACGTCAAGCACACGAACTTTTGAGCCAAGGCGTACTTTTTTACCAGCATCGGCGTCGTCATCAAGGATAACGGCGTTTTTAAGCATATTTTCAAGTTCTGAAATGCGGGACTCAATGCGAGCCTGCTCATTTTTAGCCTCGTCATATTCGCTGTTTTCGGAAAGGTCACCGAATGAACGAGCCTCTTTTATCTTTTCGGCAATCTCGGTTCTTGCAACATTTTTAAGATGGTCAAGCTCGTCCTGAAGCTTTTTAAAACCATCCTCTGTAAATTTATACTGCTTTGCCATAAAAACTGACACTCCGTTTCTAATAATTCATTGCCGCACCTACGGCTAAAAATACACTGTATTATTATATAGTTTTTGACGCTCTATGTCAAGGACTATTTTAATCTTGAAAAGGGTATATTTGCTATTGAACTAAATATTTATTTATGTTACAATTATTATTGTGGTTTTGATACCATTCATACAACTTACAATTAAGGATGTTGCACCTATGAGTGAAGAAAAGCAATTCAGATGCCGCGCAGAAGTTGAGGCATCCTTTACTCCCGAGGAAAAAGAAGATATAGCCACTCCCCTGACTACTAAAGAAAAGTTGCAAAACTTTTGGTATTATTACAAATGGCACACTATTATAGGCTTGTTTATCGCCTTTGTGCTTATTTTTGGCGTTGCTCAATGCACCACCAAGGAAGAGCCTGACTACACCGTTATGACGGTGTTTGACAAATATGTGCCAAGCGAAGTAACGGGCAAAATTGAGGATTATTTGGAGCAGTTTGGTGAAGATATTAACGGTGACGGAGAGGTCGTTGTGCATATTTACGACGCATCGGCAAGTGATGACCGTGACATTCAAAATGCCAACTCCACTCGTCTTATGGCAGAGTTGCAACGGGGCGAAGTTATGCTTTTTATCGTTGATGAGGATAATTTCAGCCGTTTTGACAATCTGAATGTATTTGAAAAGCAGAGCGATTTTAAAGACAAAGACGGTTATGCTCTTAATCTGCGATACAGCAATCTTACTGATGAGCTCAACTCTGCAAGAGAGGGTTTTATCAATCACGATTATTATGTTGCTAAGCGTGTGCTGAAAGGCACTGATTATGAAAACACCGAAAAATTTATTAAATCGGAAGAAAAAAATCTTAAACTGCTTGACAAATTTATTGATTCCCTTACTTTTAAAAACGAAGAATAATCTTAAAGAGGTAATAGCGTGAAAAATCACGCTAAAAATTTAAAAACGCGTGCTTCTCGCCGTTTACACGGCAACCGAATCACATGCGATATAATAATCACCATATCAGTGATTTTTATCGCATTTTGTGTCTTGAAAGGATATGGTGATTATTATGAGTCGTTATGATGTTATTATTGTTGGCGGTGGCGCAGGCGGTCTTTTTGCTGCTTACGAATTTGCCAAGAAAAAGCCCAATATTAAGGTTTGCCTTTTGGAAAAGGGTGCTCCTCTTAACACTCGCAAATGCCCCATTGACAATGTGAAAATTAAAAACTGTATCAACTGTAAGCACTGCTCCATCACCACGGGTATAGGTGGCGCAGGCGCTTTCTCTGACGGTAAATACAATATCACCAACAACTTTGGCGGCGATTTGTATAACTTTGTCGGTGACGAGCCCGCTATCTCACTGATGAGATATGTTGACACCATCAACCTTGAGTTTGGCGGTGAAGGTGCAAAGATTTATTCTACCGTTGGCTCGGATTTAAAGCGCAGAGCGTTGCAGTGCGACTTGCATATGCTTGATGCTCAGGTGCGCCATTTGGGTACCGAGCGTAACTATTTTATTCTTGAAAATATTATTAAATTCGTATCACAGCATGTTGATATTCAGTATTATGCCGACGTAAAATCGGTTGAGAAAACTAACGACGGTTGGGCTCTTACCTGTGAAAAAGGTGAGACTTACGAAAGCAAGTATGTTATCATTGCCACAGGCCGTTCGGGTTCAAAGTGGACAGCCGATATTTGCAAGCAGTTTGGCATTGTTAACGCTAACAACCGCGTGGATATTGGTATTCGTTTTGAGTGCCCTGCTGAAATTTGGGAGCCTATTACCGACCAAGTGTACGAGAGCAAGATTATGTACCGCTCACCCAAGACACGCAGTGTTTGCCGCACCTTCTGTATGAATCCTCACGGTGAGGTAGTTGCAGAAAACACCAACGGCATCGTTACCGTCAACGGCCACAGTTACGACGACCCATCCCTTTATACCGAAAACACCAACTTTGCTCTGCTTGTTACCCACAAGTTTACCGAACCATTTAAGGATTCAAACGCTTACGGTGAGCATGTTGCCGCACTGACAAATATGCTTGCAGGCGGTGTCATGGTGCAACGCTTCGGTGATTTGCTTGAGGACCGCAGAACTAATGCAAAGAGGCTCCGTGAGGGCTTCACCCATCCCACCCTTGATGCAAGCCCCGGCAACCTGGCACTGTGTATGCCTAAGGCTACCCTTGACACAATCATTGAGATGATTTTTGCGCTGGATAAACTTGTACCCGGTACTGCCAACTTTGGCAACCTGCTTTACGGCACAGAGGTTAAGTTCTATAACTCAAGGGTTGAGCTTGACAATCATTTTGAAAGCAAAGAAAAAGGTCTTTTCTTTATCGGTGACTGTTCGGGTACTACCCACTCACTTTCACAGGCTTCGGCAGAGGGTGTTTACGTAAGCCGTTACATTGCAAACCTTATTACAGGTGAGGATAACCCGTTGTTTTAAAGCATATTAAAACCGACTTTGAAAATTCAAAGTCGGTTTTTGTTTTATTTAAGAAATCCGTTGATGATTTGTTCCTCGGCTTCTTGTTCGGTCAGGCTCAAGGTCATCAATTTGATAAGCTGGTCCCCTGCAAGTTTGCCGATTGCCGCCTCGTGCACCATTGATGCATCAATATGATTGGCAAAAACCTGTGGCACTGCGCCAACCGATGCCTCATCCATAATTATGGCATCGCACTCACTTCTGCCGTTGCAACGGGCATTGCCGTTCATAACAGAGGTGAAAACCTGCTTTGACCTATCCTTTGCAACAGAGCGTGAAACAAGATGAGCAGAGCAATCCTCCCCATCCATATCTACCTCAAAATAGGTTTCGGCAACCTGGTCGCCGTGGGTCATAAGTTTTTCGCGGACAATGAGGGTTGCACCCTTATCCAATTTTGCCTTGGTGGTGCGGGATGTAGAGTCAACACCCTTAATCTGAGCAGTCTCCATCTCCATATAAGCACCCTCACCAAGTTCGCACTCGGTGGTGGGATTCATAATACGCTTGCCGTCGCCGTCGCCGTCGCCGTAATGCTTTTCAACATATTTTACGCGAGCATTTTTATCAAGCACAAAACGATGGATACCGCTGTGGTCACTATCCTCATCACCGCCGTTATGGATGCCGCAGCCTGCAACAATCACAACATCACAGTCGGCGCCGATATGAAAATCGTTATAAACAAGTTCTTTTATGCCTGCCTGTGACAAAACAACGGGAATATGCACACTTTCGTTTTTGGTGCCCGGTGCGATGTAAATATCAATACCCGGCTTGTCGGTCTTTTGAACGATGGTTATGTTTTCACTTGATGCCTTGCTGTCAAGTCTACCGTTAACACGAATGCTATACGCTCCGCTTGGTACGCCGTGCAAATCGGCAACCTGTTCAAGCAACTGCCTTTGAATTGCATCCATTACTCAGCACCTCCTTGCTTATAGCAGGCAGCAGATACACTGCCCTTGCCCAAAAGAGTAGGCAAAAGCTCGTCCTTACTACCGATAGCGTCAACCTTGCCGCCTTTTAGCATAACGATTTTATCGGCAATATTGAGTATGCGCTCTTGATGAGAGATAATCATAATGCTACCCTTATTACGCTCGTACATATTTTCAAAAACCTTAATAAGACTGTTAAAACTCCACAAGTCTATACCAGCCTCGGGCTCGTCAAATATGGTAAGAGGGGTTGAACGGGCGTTGACCATTGCAATCTCGATTCGCTTTAACTCGCCGCCCGAAAGAGAGGAGTTAATCTCGCGGTTGACATATTCTTTTGCACACAGTCCTACCTCTGACAGATACTCGCAAGCGGCGGTTTGTGACAGACGCTTGCCTGCCGCAATAGAGATAAGGTCAAGGACGGTAAGCCCTTTAAACCGAACGGGTTGCTGAAAAGCAAAGCCGATGCCCTTTTGGGCGCGCTCGGTAATTGACATATTGGTAATATCCTCGCCGTTAAAGAGGATTTTGCCCTCACTCACAGGGATGATGCCCGCAATAAGTTTGGCAAGTGTAGATTTACCGCTGCCGTTAGGTCCTGTTATTGCCACGAAGCGCTCACTAACCTTAAGATTGATGTTATCAAGAATCAGTTTGCCCTCGGGAGTTTTGTATGAAACGTTTATTAGTTCAAGCATATTTTTACTCCGTAACTTAAGTTGTATTTATATTTTACTACAAATATTTGCAGGTTTCAATATGAATATTGACCAAATATGCCTTGTTTTTACAACAAAATTGCCGCCTATGTAATAAGGCGGCTTGTTTGTTACGCTTTTATATGAAGCAGATGGCAGATGCCGGGGATACTGTCCCCTTGCTGTCCCGAAGTGGTGGACATTAAAGCACCCGTTGCACAAAGCAAGATATTATTTAGACTTCCCTCTTTCAGTCTGCCCATAATATAGGAGCAAAAAATACTGCCTATACATCCGCATCCTGACCCGCCTGCATGAACATCCTGGGTTTTGGGGTCAAACATCATCACCCCTGCATCTCGGTGGACAGGAGTTATATCTATGCCGTCTTTGTTCATAAGGTCGTGCAAAAGTTGTGAGCCTATTCTGCCTAAATCTCCTGTTAAAATCATATCGTAGTCGGTAGGTTTGGTACCGCTATCCCGCAAAAATCGTGATATGGTATCTGCCGCAGCAGGTGCCATTGCGGCACCCATATTATTGGCATCTGTGATATTCATATCCACCACTCTGCCTAATGTGAAAGCCTGCACATAGGGGCCTTGACCGTCTCCCACTATTGCGGCGCCTGAGCCTGTGACAGTCCACTGTGCTGTAGGCGGACGCACTCCGCCGTAATCTAACGGAAATCGAAATTGCCGCTCAGCCGTACAAAAGTGAGACGATGTTACCGCTATTGCCTTGCGAGCCACCGATGACTCCACCGCAAGCGATGCCATAATCAGCGACAGACTCATTGTAGAGCAGGCACCGAAAACTCCTGCAAAGGCTATTTCAAAATCTTTAAGCCCAAAGGTTGAGCCGATGCACTGATTAAGCAAATCCCCTGCAAACAGCATATCTATATCGTATGCGGCAAGGCGTGCCTTTTTAAGTGCAAGCTGCACCGCCGTTTTTTGCATCATACTTTCTGCCTTTTCCCAAGTCTTTTGCTCCATAGTGTCGTCATCGGTTATATAGTCAAAATAGGGCGCCATAGGGCCGTCTCCCTCTTTTGTGCCCACCACCGCTGCCGATTCAATTATAGTAGGTTTATGCTCAAGAATAACGGTATATCTGCCTTGACGGTATGCCATTTTAATCACCTTTTTGCGTTTTTCTTTATTTTTTATCACAAAGGGGATTTTATGCAGATTTTTGCTTTAAATAGTCAAGCAATTATGATACAATATCTGCAGGAAGTGATTTTATGACCGTTTATCCTGATTATTATAAGGGTTTTGAATGTATTAAGGGCGAATGCCGTCACAACTGCTGTATCGGTTGGGAAATAGAGATTGACAGTGATACCGCTTCATTTTACAATAGTGTCGGCGGCGAATTGGGCGACCGCCTTAAAAGGTGCATTGATTGGAATGAGTCTTGCTTTATTCTTGGTGAAAATGAGCGTTGCCCCTTTTTAAACAGTGAAAATCTGTGCGATATTATAATCGGATTGGGTGAAGATAAACTTTGCGGTATTTGTACCGACCATCCAAGATTTAAAAACGAGTTGCCCGACCGCACTGAAATCGGTTTAGGGCTTTGTTGTGAGGCGGCGGCAGATTTGATTTTAAGGCAAAAGCACAAGGTTAATTTGGTCTTTGATAGCGATTCACCTTGCAACGACAGTATTATCAATCTGCGGGACGCCATAATAGACACCTTGCAAGACCGCGAGTTTTCTATCTTTGAGCGTACCCAAAATATGCTTTGGCTTTGCGGTGAGGAAAATTTTGAGGTTGATATTAAGAATTGGGCAGACCGACTGTATAACCTTGAACGGCTTGACGAGGATTGGACAAACAGATTAAACACACTAAAAAAGCCTATTGATTTTGAGGGTTATGCCGACTACATAAAAGATTATGAATGCGAATATGAGCAGTTGGCGGTCTATTTTATCTATCGGCATTTTGCCAACGCGCCTGACGGTGTCAGTTGCCTTAAAAGAGCAAAGTTTGCTGCTTTGGCAGTGAATATAATCTATACTTTGGGTGCGGCAGAATTTACTCAGAGGGGCGAGTTAAGTTTTGACCGCAGAGTTGATATTGCCCGCGCTTTTTCATGCGAAATTGAATATTCAGACGAAAATTTGTATGCGATTATTGATAGTTTGTAAGAGAAAAACCGCCGATTGCTCGGCGGTTTTCACATTCTCCCTCAGTCTTTTGCTTTGCAAAAACTAGTTCTCTCCCAAATAAAAACGTTCCAACGGGACATACCTACATTTTTCATTAGCATAGCGACTTTGTTATCTTATTCTTCGGGTTGATTCCAACTGTGCCATACGCCCTGAACATCGTCATTTTCTTCCAACATATCAAGAAGTCTGTTCATTTTGAAAATAGCCTCTTCATCAGTAAGATCGTTGGTCATATTAGGCACATACTCTGCCTGGGCAGAAACAAAGGTGTATCCCTTTTCGGTAAGGGTGGCGCTAACTGAATCAACTGCATTGGGGTCAGTGATAATCTCGAAAGAGTCGTCGTTTACATTAAAGTCATCGGCGCCTGCTTCAAGTGCATCTTCCATAACGGTGTCTTCATCAAGGCCCTCGCTATCGATAATAATGATGCCCTTGCGCTCGAACATAAACATAACTGAGCCGCTTTGACCAAGATTGCCGCCATTTTTATCAAAATAGTGACGCATCTCACCTGCGGTGCGGTTGCGGTTATCGGTAAGAGTTTCAACAACAACGGCAATTCCTGCAGGACCGTAACCCTCGTAAATTATTTCTTCGTAATTGCTTGAGTCATCGTTAGATACCTTTTTAAGCATACGGTCAATATTATCGTTAGGCACGTTGTTTGCCTTTGCCTTGGCAATTATATCACGAAGTTTGCCGTTAACATTGGGGTCGGGACCGCCTGCTTTAACTGCCATTGCAAGTTCACGGCCGATACGGGTAAAGATTTTTGCTTTTTGAGCATCGGTCTTTTCTTTTTTGCGCTTAATATTGTTCCATTTGGAATGTCCTGACATAGAAAATTCACCTTTTCTTTATATTTCATATTCAACCTATGTATTATACCAAAGGGCAAAAGATATTGCAAGTATTTAATGCAAGTTTGTTTTGCTTTGATTTTATATTTTTCATCCACTTCCCTTTTGCGACAAATTTGTCGGTTTGGACAGGCTATAATGGGCTCATCATATTGGGTGGTGAATTTATGAAAGAAAGCACTAACATACTTAACAAAGGGAAAGAAAGTATTAAAGGTAACCTTATTGCAAACCGAGTTTTTAAAATCACTATTACTACTGTGATGGGATTTTTTCTTGCTCGAACTGCTCTTTTAGGGCAAAGTGTCCCCTTTGGGTTGGGGGTTTGTGCAGGACTTGAGGGGGTATACGCTTTTGCGGCGGCTATTGGTAGTGGGGCAGGATACTTCTTCCCTATTACCAACCAAGGTGGTTTTGGATATGTTGCCGCTACCCTTGCAATACTTGCTATTAAATTTGTTTTGCATGGCAAATATGAGGGTAAACGCAAACATATTTTTTCTGCTATTCTTGGATTTGCCTCTTGTCTTGTTGCAACACTGCCTAATATAATTATGTCTTTTTCAGTTGAAATTCTTACAATAAAAAGCGCCGAATGTATCATCTGCGGTTGCACTGCAGGTGCAGTCAGTATTTCTGTCGGCTATATTAAAAACAGAAAGCCTGCACACATTCCCATTGGGGACAACCTGTGCATCATCACAACCGTGGGACTTTTGTTAGCCTCACTTATGTGGATTGAGTTTGGAGGGGTTAGTCTATCCTCTGTTTGCGCAGGTGTAATTATCTTGTGCGCCGCTGTTGGCGGTCAGGGTGCCGCAGGTGCTTATGTGGGTGCTATCCTTGGCTTTGTTATGTGTGTCACAGGCAGAGCGGAGCCTTGGATTCCTGCCGCAATGTCTTTGAGCGGACTTACTGCAGGACTGGTATCTCCATTTGCTCATATAGGTGGTGCAATGCTTTTTTCTGCAACGGGTATCGTTTACACCCTGCTTAGCGGAAGTGCAGATTTATCACTGATTTATGAAACTGTTGCCGCATCAGTTATATTTATCTTTTTGCCAAAAGAATTTAGGTCAAAAATATCAGGAGTTTTTGCCCCTGCGGCAGAACTGCCTCGTCTTGACGGGCTTAAAAAATCGGTCTCTATGAGGCTAAGTTTTGCATCAAAGGCACTGTGCGACGTTTCTGACACAGTAGAAAACGTTGCAAAAAGACTTGAAAAAATAGATAATCCGCCTCTTGAAAAGGTCATAACCTCGGTTGAGCAATCGGTGTGTAACGGTTGCTCTATGCGGTGCTACTGTTGGGAAGAAAGACGGGAAAACACCGTTGCCGCCCTTATTGGCAGAGTGCGCGGAGAAAAAGAGGCAAATCTTACCGGTTGCGGCAGACAGGACAGTCTTATTACTGCGGCTAAAAAGGCTTACAGTGAGTTTTTAAGTCGTAACGAGGCTACGGGCAGAATAAGAGAAATCCGCGAAGCTCTTGCTGACCAATTCTCCGGAGTTGCCGACCTGCTTGCTGAGGTGGCGGATGAATTTGACCGCGAGCGTATTTTTGACCACGATGCCGCAGGCAGAGTTGAATCGGCGCTTAGGTCGGTTGACATAATACCGTCCGACGTGGGTTGCGCCATTGACCGATTTGGTAGAATGACGGTTGAAATAAGGGTGCTTAGCGGTGACAGGGCACGTTTTAGCAAAATGACTATTATGCACCAGGTTGCCACTGCTTGCGGCAGAGAATTTGAGCCGCCATCAATCTATTCCTCCGGCAGAGGTACCCTAATCACCCTTGCGCAAAAGGCTCGGCTTACGGCAGACGTTGGGCTTGCAAGTATCACAAGCAGTGACGGAAAACTGTGTGGAGACACCGCCTCGGTATTTTGCGACGGCAGAGGTCATAGCATTATGATGATTAGTGACGGTATGGGTACAGGCGGCAGAGCGGCGGTTGATTCTGCTATGGTAACAGGACTTATGGAGCGTATGATTAAGGCAGGCTTCGGCTATGACAGTGCCCTTAAAATTGTCAATTCCGCTTTGCTTTTTAAATCTGCAAACGAATCACTTGCCACACTTGATATTTGCTCAGTTGACCTTTTTACAGGCAGAGCAGAATTCTTTAAAGCAGGCGCTTGTCCTACCCTTGTAATGCGGTCAGGTCAGGCAGGAATTGCCGAGTGTGCCTCATTCCCCGCAGGCATATTGAGACAGGTTGCCTTTGATACGGCGGCAATCACTTTGTCAAAAGGCGATATTGCGGTGATTTTTTCTGACGGCGTTAACTCAGAAGGCACCGATTGGATTGTTGAAGAACTTAAAAAATTTGATGTTGGATACTCTGCTCAACAACTGGCTTCGAGCCTTGCCGACTCTGCTCGAAGACGGCGAACTGACGGTCACGAGGACGATATTACCGTTGCGGTCACAATTATTAAGTAAGCCAAAGCATTCAAACTTGAACTCAGATTTAAATGCTTTGGCTAAACCAAAAAACTCCGCCCGTTTAAGACGAAGCGGAGCTTTTTAGGTAGTCAGTTAGCAGCAGCAATCATTGTTGCAACCATTGCAGCCACCACATCCACAACCACCGTTAGTGGTGGAGAGACCGTTGTTGCCACAGCAGCAGAACAGTATGATGATGAGGATGATAATCCAGCTGCAGTTTCCGCCGAAGCCGTTACACATATGCGCGACCCCCTTTCCGAGCGGTAAGAGAGGTTTTTCTCTCTTTTGCCGCCCTTCGATATCATTCTATGTAAGGGTTTTATTTTGGTTACGGGGTGATTTTTGGAGTTACACAGTAAATTAAAGAAAATCAAAGAAAAAATGAGATATAAAAAGTTATTTTTAAAATTCGGCGGATTTTGAGTTGTAACTATATGTTTTTGACCTTTGTTGACTTTGACTTTCTTTGACTTTTCTCATAAAATATAATTAGTCAAAGAAAGTCAAAGGAGGCAGACTAATGCTTATCAGTGACCTTATAGCAAAAAGAATACTTGAACTTTTAGAGGGTTCGGAAGACGGCATCACCGAAATTCAGCGCAACACCTTGGCAGAGGCTATCGGTTGTGTGCCCAGTCAGATTAACTATGTTATATCCTCCCGCTTCACTCCCGAAAAAGGATATATTGTTGAAAGCAAGCGTGGTGGCGGTGGATATATCCGCATTACAGAAGTGCGCACAGGCTCCGCTTCTGCTTTGATGCACATTATCAATTCTATCGGCAACTCACTCGATATGCGAACACAGCGCATTATATTGGAAAACTTGGTTTTTCGCGACTTGATTTCATCAGGCGCCGCCGCTATTATGAGTGCGGCAGTATCTGACTCGGCTTTGCGGCAGATTGCCCCAAGCAGTCGAGACGAAGTCAGGGCATCCATATTTAAGCATATGCTTATGACACAGGTTAGATAAGGAGGCAAACTTATGTTATGCGATAAATGCGGTCAGCGAACCGCCACAACACACATAAAAACAAGTATAAACGGCATTGTTGAGGTGCATCATTTATGCCCCGACTGTGCAAAGGAGCATTCGGGCGGCAGCAGTGTGATGCTTGACAGTCTTATTGGCTCATTTTTTGGTGACAGTCTTAAAAGCCATCCCGTAACCGACAACCGCAAGCGTTGTGAGGGTTGCGGAATGTGTTTTGACGATATTGCTCAGTCAGGCAAAGTTGGTTGTGACAAGTGTTACGAGACCTTTTTAGAGCAACTGCTCCCCTCTTTACAAAGGATGCACGGCAGAAGCCGTCATGCAGGCAAAATCCCCAACCAAATTGTGACTAAGGAAAGCCCAGAGGATAAAATTTCTGAGCTTCAAAATCAAATGCAAAAAGCCATTGAAACACAGGATTTTGAACTTGCCGCAAAGCTCCGCGACCAGATTAAAGAGTTAAAGGAGGATGCAGACAATGAGTAAGTGGTACACTTCTTGCGGTAATCAGTCTGACACCGTTATAAGCACCCGCATCCGCCTTGCACGAAATATTGCAGGTATGCCTTTCCCCTCACGAATGACCGCCCAGCAACGCAAAGCGGTTAATCTTGCCGTTAAAGAGGCTATTATTTGCGACGAGGATGCAGCTAAACGATTTAAGTACATTGAGATGGATACACTGCCGGACATCACCGTTATGTCTATGGTAGAGCGTCATATTATCAGCCCCGAATTTGCCAAGGTACGCGATAATAAGGCACTGATTTTGTCTGATGATGAGTCGGTAAGCATTATGCTTTGTGAGGAGGACCATATTCGCATTCAGGTTATGCGGGCAGGGTTATCTCTTGACGAGGCTTATGCAGAGGCTGACAGAATAGACGACATTTTAGGTGAAAAACTAAACTATGCCTTTAACGAGCGGTTGGGCTATCTTACCGAGTGCCCCACCAATCTTGGCACAGGTCTGAGAGCATCACTGATGCTTCATCTTCCTGCCCTTGAAATGTCGGGTGCAGTCAATCGTCTTGCCTCCACAGTAAGCAAAATCGGTCTTACCATTCGTGGCACATACGGTGAGGGCACCAAGGCAAGCGCTTCTATGTATCAGTTGTCAAATCAGGTTACACTTGGCATTTCGGAAAAAGCGGCTATTGAAAATCTTAAATCCATTGCCGCACAGGCTATGGCACAGGAAAAAAGCGCAAGAGAAAATCTTGACCAATTTGCTTTGGAGGATAATGCTTACAGAGCCCTCGGCACCCTTAAATTTGCACGCATTCTGTCGGGTGACGAGTTTATGAAATTGATTTCCCGTGTTCGTTTGGGGGTTGCAAAAGGTGTTGTTGAGGGTATCCCCCTTGAAAAAATAGAGGAGCTTATTATCGACGCAGGCGCCGCCACCCTGCAAGCCAATGCAGGTGAGCCGTTAGACGCCACCGAAAGAGACCGATTGCGTGCAAAAATCATACGCGAAAGGCTGTGAATTTATGTATAAATTCAACGGATTTACCGAAAAGGCCAACAAATCCCTTAACCTTGCAATAGAGTCTGCACAGGATTTTGGCCACACTTATATTGGCAGTGAGCATCTGCTTATCGGAATTTTAAGAGAAGGCAGCGGTGTTGCCGCACAGATTCTGACTGCCAAAGGTATTGTTACAGAACAAATTGAAGATGCTTTGACCCTTACAGTCGGTGTTGGTGAAAAAACCAAGTTATCCCCTGCCCAATTTACTCCACGGGCAAAGCGGATTATTGAAATGTCGGTTTCCGCCGCCAAAAGCAGAGGTATATCCTACGTTGGCACTGAGCAAATACTCCTTGCCATTCTTGAGGAGGGTGACAACTACGCCGTAAGATTCATTAGTGAATTAGGTGGTGACTGCACTGCCATTTTAAGTGAAGTTATGAAGGCAATGGGTAACGGTGCAAAATCACCTGAAGGCAATTCTGCACCAACTAAATCAAAGGGTGAAAGCACACCTACACTTGATAAATACGGCAGAGATTTATCCTTTGAGGCAGAAAGTGGCAATCTTGACCCCGTTATCGGCAGAGAGGAAGAAATTCAGCGTATTATTCAAATTTTGTGTCGCCGCACTAAGAATAATCCTTGCCTTATCGGTGAGCCGGGTGTTGGTAAAACGGCAGTTATTGAGGGCCTTGCCATAAAAATCAGCGAGGGCGAGGTGCCCGAACTACTTAAAGACAAGCGAGTGGTTGCCCTTGACCTTACAGGCATGGTGGCAGGCACAAAGTACCGCGGTGACTTTGAGGAAAGAATCAAATCTGCCATTGATGAGGTCAAAAAAGCAGGCAACGTAATCCTATTTATTGACGAGGTTCATACCATCGTGGGTGCAGGCTCATCAGAGGGGTCTACCGATGCGGCAAATATGCTAAAACCTCAGCTTGCAAGAGGTGAGTTTCAGGTTATCGGTGCAACTACTCTTGACGAGTATCGCAAGCACATCGAAAAGGATGCCGCTTTGGAGCGCCGTTTTCAACCGATTACTGTTGGTGAACCTAACGAATCAGATGCGATACTGATTCTTAAAGGACTGCGAGACCGATATGAAGCACACCACAAGGTGCGAATTACCGATAAGGCCATTGAGGCGGCTGTCAAACTGTCATCCCGATATATCAGTGACCGCTATCTACCTGACAAGGCTATTGACCTTATTGACGAGGCTTGCTCGCGGGTGCGTCTTAACAATATGACTCCCTCCACCGATATGAAGGATTTGGAGGAGAAAATCAAAAAGTTGTCTGAGGAAAAGACGGCAGCGGTTAACTCTCAGAATTTTGAGCTTGCCGCCCAAATCAGAGACAACGAGATCAAACTGCAAGAGGAGTTTGACGGTCTTAAATCAAAGTGGCAAGAGCAAAACGAACACGCGTCAGGCGAAGTCAGCGAGGAGGACATTGCTCAAATTGTGTCCGGTTGGACAGGTGTGCCCGTTGTTCAGTTAACCGAGGAGGAGGGTGCCCGTCTGCTCCGCCTTGAAAAAGAATTGCACTGCCGCGTTGTCGGTCAAAATGAGGCGGTTACCGCCGTTGCAAAGGCTATTCGCCGAGGCAGAGTTGGTCTTAAGGACCCCAAGCGTCCTATCGGCTCCTTCATCTTTTTGGGACCCACGGGTGTGGGTAAAACCGAACTTTGCCGCGCTCTTGCAGAGGCTATGTTTGGCAACGAAAATGCAATGATTAAGCTTGATATGTCGGAGTATATGGAAAAGCACACTGTATCACGACTGGTTGGCTCTCCCCCCGGATATGTGGGTTATGATGAGGGCGGTCAGTTGACCGAAAAGGTACGTCGCAAGCCCTATTCTGTAGTGCTTTTTGACGAGATTGAAAAGGCACATCCAGATGTGTTTAATATGTTGCTTCAGATACTTGAGGATGGTGTACTGACCGATTCTCAAGGAAGACAGGTTAACTTTAAAAACACCGTTATTATTATGACAAGCAACGTGGGTGCCCGAATGATTACCGACAACAAGCGGTCGATGGGATTTGGCACTGACACTGCCGACAACGAAGACATTAAGAGCAAGGTTATGGAGGAGTTAAAACGCACCTTTAAGCCTGAATTTCTTAACCGAATTGATGATATTATCGTTTTCAGCAAGTTGAGTCAAAATGAAATTGGTGAAATTGCAACAAAGATGCTTGAAGTCCTTAAAAAGCGGCTTGCCGATATGAATATTGACATCGAGTTTACTGAGAATGCCGTCAATGCTATCAGTGAAGCAGGATTTGATGCGGTTTACGGTGCCCGTCCCTTGCGCCGAGCCATACAGAACAAGATTGAGGATGCCCTTAGTGAGCATATTTTAGAGGGCAAGATTATATCGGGTGACAAGGTGCGTTGCGACTTTGCCGATGGCAGTTTTAAGTTTGAAAAAGCAGAATAAGGCAGAAAAAGTCCCGATTCGGTTGAATCGGGACTTTTGTTAATTATAGGATTATTTAGCTACTACCAAAGCGGCGGTGTCGCGGGCAATCATAAGTTCTTCCTCGGTGGGAATTACATATGCCTTTACCTTTGAGTCAGCGGTAGAAATAATTCCCTCTGCGCCGTGGATAGTTTCCTTGTTAAGATTCTCGTCAACCTTAAGGCCGATGAACTCAAGGCTCTTGCAAACTGCACTGCGGATATCCTCGTTATTTTCACCGATACCGCCTGTAAATGCAATAGCGTCAACACCGTTCATTGCTGCGGCATAAGAGCCAACAACCTTGATAATCTGATAGGTCTGCATATCCTTTGCAAGACGTGCGCCCTCGTGACCGTTGTTTGCGGCATCAACAATGTCGCGGTTGTCACTGGTAAGCTCTGAAATACCAAGAACGCCTGACTTTTTGTTAAGAATGTTAGACATCTCGTCAGGAGAAATATTGTCTTTCTTCATAATATAAAGCACGGCAGAGGGGTCAACTGCACCTGAACGGGTACCCATCATAAAGCCGTCAAGAGGAGTGAGACCCATACTGGTATCAAAGCACTTGCCATCTTTAACTGCGGTGATTGAGCAACCGTTACCCAAGTGGCAGGTAATAACCTTGGTGCCCTCAGGCTTAACGCCCATAAGTTCAATGCAACGGCCGCTTACATAACGGTGTGATGTACCGTGTGCGCCGTATTTGCGAACCTTGTAGTCGCGGTAATACTTCATAGGCATACCGAACATATAGCTTTCAGGAGGCATGGTTGAATGGAAAGAGGTGTCGAAAACTGCAACCTGAGGAAGCTCGGTACCGAAGCACTTGCGGCAAGCCTTGATACCCAAAACGTGTGCAGGATTGTGCAAGGGAGCAAGTTCGCCAAGCTCGTCAATATCTTCGATAACCTTTTCATCAATAAGGCAAGATTCTTTGAATATAGCGCCACCTTGAACGATGCGGTGACCGACAGCATCAATCTCGTCAAGAGATTTGATAACGCCATACTCTTCACCTGTCATAGCAGTCATAAATGCATCAAATGCTTCTGCATGGGTGGGCATAGGAATATCGGCATCAAAAACTCTGCCGTCAGCAGTCTTGTGCTTGATATGGCCGCCAATAGTACCGTCAGTATTTTTGATGCTGATGCGGTCGCAAAGGCCTTTTGCCATTACTTTTTCGCCATCCATATCAATAAGTTGATACTTAAGAGATGAACTACCTGCATTAACAACCAAGATTTTCATAAATTTCATCCGTCCTTCTAAATAATTATTGCATACCGCGCCCATTTGTAGTAAAATGAGCGTGGTGTAATATTAACTATAATATAATAAATCATATTACCACATTTTTCAATAGTCAATTTAAACAAAGAGGTGAAGTATTTGCAAATTTGTGCCATTATTGCCGAATATAATCCCTTTCACAACGGCCACAAGTATATGATTGACAAAGTTCGTAAGGCCGGCGGCACCCATATTGTTGCCGTTATGAGCGGTAACTTTGTTCAGCGGGGTGATGTGGCCATATGCGACAAATACTCTCGCACACGAATGGCTATTGAGGGTGGCGCCGACTTGGTTATTGAACTGCCCGTTACCTATGCCGCCGCAACTGCTCAGCGCTTTGCACACGGAGCGGTGGCTTTGATTAAAGCACTCGGTTGCGTTGACACTTTGGCTTTTGGGTCAGAATGTGGTGACCAAAAGTTGCTTGATAAAATTGCCGATGCTATTGATTTTCCCGAAGTAGTTGAGAAAATGAAGGAAAATCTTGCGCTGGGTATGAGTTTTGCCTCTGCACGACAGTCTGCACTTGAATTTTGCGGTTACGAGGGTGGCATCCTTCAAAATGCCAACGACACCCTTGCCGTTTGCTATATTGACGAGATTTACCGCCAAAACGCCTGCCTTGAGAGAATGGCAATCAAGCGCAAAGGAGTTGGTCACGACGGCGGAGTAAAAGGCACCTTTGCCAGTGCTTCCGTCATTCGCAAAATGGTGGCTGACGGGGATAATTTTGCACCCTTTATGCCACTTGACGCCGCCGAAATTTTACAAAGAAAAGTGGATAGCGGTCAGGCTCCTATGCTCATTGGCAGTCTTGACAGAGCATTTATGGCAAAACTGCGCAGTATGAGTTTGGAGGACATCGCTAATCTGCCCGACATTAGCGAAGGGCTTGAAAATCGTATTTATAAAGCAGTTCGTGAGTGCGGCTCAGTCTTTGATGTTGCCGATGCAGTAAAATCAAAGCGGTATACCCACGCCCGAATAAGACGAATTTTGCTGTCTGCCCTGCTTGGTATTGACAAGGAGTTGTACTCTTTGGAGCCCCAGTACATTCGTGTGCTTGGCTTTAACGACAAAGGCAGAGAAATCCTTGCCGCTGCAAAGCCATCCCTACCTATAATTGCACGGGCAAAGGATGGGGCAAATCTTAGCGCAAATGCAAAGCGCTTGCTTGACGCTCAATCGGTTGCAGACGGAATTGCCGTTTTATCGGCAGACAGTCCTCTGCCCCACCCTGATGACGTTGCGGTTGTTATCGTTTAAAAACTTTTGGAGGTTACAAATATGTCAGTTAAATGTAATGTTATTGAAAATTATGAGGTTTATGGAAAATGTGTTGAAATCTCAAACGGCACTGTAAAGGCTATTGTTACTGCCGACATCGGTCCTCGCATTCTCTTTTACGGCTTTTGCGACGGTGAAAATGTGCTTCACGAGGACCATTCAAACAAACCCAATTGGCTTGGCAAGGCTTGGGATGAATATTATTATGAGGGTGCCAAGGCTTATATCTATGGCGGTCACAGAATTTGGGCAACTCCTGAGGGTGCACCCGAAACCTATTATCCCGATAACGAGCCTCTTACCGTTGAATACACCAAAAGCGGTGCTATCTTCACTGCTCCCCCACAGATGAAAAATGATATTCAGGTATCTATTGAAATCCGTATAGCAGACAGTGGCGCTGATATGGAAGTGTTTAACCGCATTAAAAATGTTGGCGCTGCCGACAAGGAGTTTGCTGTTTGGACTATCTCGGTTATGCAGCACGGCGGACTTGAAATATTCCCCCAAAACACCAACGACACAGGATATTTGCACAACCGAGTAATATCTCTTTGGTCATACACCAACCCCAACGATTACAGATTTTACAACGGCAAAAAGTATATGACCGTTAAGCAGGACCCTGCTGCCCCCTGTCCATTTAAGATGGGTACTAACAACCGCAGCGGTGCGGCTTTATACTGTGCTAAGGATACTGTTTTCATCAAGACAAGAGAGGTTGACCACGACAACCTTACCTATCCCGACGGCAACGTTTCTTTTGAGACCTACACCGCTTCAGGCGTCCTTGAGCTTGAGATGATGGATGCTGTTAAGGTGGTTGCTCCCGGTGTTACCAGTGAACTTAAAGAGAATTGGAGTCTTAAGGCAAATCCCGGTACACCCGATGCTAGAAGTGATGATGAGCTTGACGCTTTCTGGAAACAGATTATGGGGTAAATAAAAAATATATACACAAATTTAAGAGCGAGTTTGCAATAAACTCGCTCTTTTTCTCGTCGGCTACGCCGCCACCTCTCCCAAAGGGCGAGGCAAGCAAAAAACTCCGCAGTAATCACTGCGGAGTTTTGAATTTTAATTATTCCTCGAAATACTTCATTGCCATCAATTCGTCGTCAACAGCGGCGATTTGAGTTTGCATAATGTTATAGGAGTGGAGACCGCACTTGTGAGCGATGCCGTTATCTTCCATAACCTTTTTAAGCTGTTCGTTTGCCTTATAAAGTGCATCCAAAGCTTCGCGAACGTTGAAGCGACCGGGAGAGGTGGGTGCAGGTGGCCAACGGGCATCAGATACATATGCGGTAGTGATGCTCTTAAGCACAGCGTTCATACCCTTATCGTCCCAAATATCCTTGCCCAAATCCTTTGCAACTGCCTTGAGTGCATCGTACATTGCGCGGCAAACGGGGTCAAGAATGCGAGAATAGGGAGTGTTTGCCCAAGCACGTGATGTGCCGCCGTGCCAAGCACAACCATTCTCAATCTTATCGAAGTCGTCAATTTCAACTGCTTCGTACTTTTCAACTGCCATAGAGGGAGTGAGGAACTCAAAGCCCATATCCTTAGCAGAAGCAAGAATCTGCTCAAAGCGGTCAACGCTGGCAGGTTCAGACTCAAAGAAGCGTGCCTGTCCAAACTGCTTAACATAGAAGTAAGCGGTGGTGCCAACATACTCTGCATCTTCTGCATAAGGCATAAGGAAGCCGCCCTTATCGGCAATTCTTGCCTGCCACTTGCCCATAACCTCGCGAACTTCTTCAATAGTTACGGGGTTGGGACGGTTGCCCTCGGTTGCGCCCATAAGGTACCAAAGCATAATGTTACACATCATATCGCTGCGAAGAATAACCTTAAGGCCGTTAGGAAGAACACCGGGGTGGGTGTACTTAGCAAGTAATGAAGGGTCATTAGCAATAATATCTTCAAGTTTGAAAAGCTCGTTCTTGTTGGAGTGACCGCGAACATCGAAACGCAAACCGGTCTTTTCTCTTACACCCTCAACAGAGGACAAGAAGTAGCTGTCAGCATCGGCAATGAGGATTTCAAAACCGGCCTTTTTATAAATTTCGGGAATGTAGGAAGCCCAAGAACATTCGGGGTTCCAACCTGCTACGGGACGAACACCGGTAAGTCTTTCCCAAGTGTTAAGACCCTCAACCAATGAGCGATAGCTGATTTCGGGGTCGATGTTACCAAGCATAATATGGGTTTGAGGCGATGCAACAGGCTCGATTCTGCCTGCCTTGATGCCATCAACAAGTTTTTTCATAACATCGGGAGTTTGCTCTGCAACGATTTCAAGAGTTTCACCTGATGCTTCGAAAGCAAGCTTTATGTCAAGCTTTTCGGCAATGTCATAAATTTTCTCATAAGATTCCTTAGCAACCCAAGCGCGCTTTTCGATGGGAAGCTGTGAGTACTGCAGGTTGCCGTGGGGCATAAACAGTATTCCGTTTTTCATTTTTAACTCTCCTTTATAGATGGGTTATATGGATTATAGCACTATTTTAATTATTTGTAAACACTAAAAAGTATATTTTTTATACAAAAGGGCACTTATTTTTTATTTGCCAAAGATTTTATATACTTTTACCCTTGCACATTATTGATTTTGATTTTTTGATATGATATACTTGGATTAAATTAAAAACGAAAGGTTGTTTTTATGCATAAACTTATTTGTGTTTTATTACTTTGTTGCCTTTTCCTTTGCTCTTGCGGTACTGACAGTGGTGACGCCTCCTCTACACTGTCAAGCAAAGAAATTTCTTCAACTGCATCAAAAGTGCAGTCAGAAGCCCAGTCAAAAGAGCCTGTTGTTCCTGCTGTGAATGACTATTCAAAGCGTACATACAATGTAATTGATATTCTCGACTATCTTAAATTAGACGGCAGATATAAAGAGAAAAAGGACGATATGAATAAGTACACAGGCATAACTTACGATAATGCTTACAACTGCATTTCTTTTGTTGCCGATTGCGAGGGCGATGTTATCCTTGACCTTGACGTAAAGCTTTTCAGTGCCGATACGGAAGGTTGGCGCGACCGCTATCTTACCGTTTATATTGACGGTGTCCGTCAGGAAGAAAGACTTGCCGTTGAGGGCGGTCTTATGATTTATGCCAACCGCTCTGTTACTGTTGCAAAGGGTCTTTCTAAAGGTAAGCATACCATTGAGATTTACCGTCAGAACGAAAGCAATCTTGCAGCAATGCTGCTTAAATCAATCACTATGAACGGCGTTCCTTGCGAAAGGCCTGCTGACAGAGATTTGCTGATTGAATTTGTAGGTGACTCTATCACTGCAGGTTACGGCAATTTGGGAAACAATGATACCGAAAATCCGAGCGCTGCTAAAAACTCAGATGCCACCTCTACATATGCATTTTTGACTGCAAAAAATCTTAACGCAGATATTACTGCTACTTGCCGTAGCGGTCATATGTTCTCAGGTGAAAATCCTCCTTTCAGCGATTTTTACAATCAAATCAACTGGATTAGAGATAATACTCCTTACACTCCCACCCGTCACCCCGACATTGTAGTGGTAAACCTTGGCACTAACGATGCAAACAACGGTGTCAGCACCACCTTTACCGACTACACAGTAAAAGTTCTTGAAACAATAAAAGCCGTTCATCCCGATGCTAAAATCGTTTGGGCATACGGCCTTATGGGTAGCACTGTTGAAGGATACATTATGAAGGGCATTCAAACCTATGGTGGCGAGGAAAAGGGTGTTTATTACTGTCCCCTTCAGACCGACTGGTCAGGTGGCGGATATCACCCCTCATTGGCAGGGCATCAAAAGGCTGCAGATGTTTTGACCAAGTTTATAAAAGACAAAGGTTTGGTATAATTTGAAACTTAATGAGATAAACATTCACGACCCATTTATTTCGCCTTGTGGTGACAAGTACTATATGTATGGCTCAAGAGTTGGCACTCCTGACCCTGCTGTTAAATTCAGTTGGGGAGAACAAACGGGTTTTGACGTTTATATCAGCACCGATTTGGAAAATTGGAGCGAGCCCAAATCTGTTTTTGAAAAGCAAGAGGGCTTTTGATGGCAATCTGACTTTGTTATGCATATTCCAAATGATGCTACCCTTGAGCGACCTGTGATAAAAAGAGTTTTTGACAAAGATGGCAAATTATCCATTTAAGCATATCAAAAAAAATATAAAATCAAGGAATAAAATTAACTATTATTTACAACTTTAATCTAATTGACAAAAAACGACTTTTGTTGTATAATAAGTGTAACGCTTTTACATGACTGACGGATTTCGCGGGATACCGCGGTGAAGTGTAAAAAGCTAAGGCCGACCGTCTGGGCAAACTCAGTTCATTTAAGAGCTGGTTTGCCCTTTTTTGTTTGGCAAATTCGGCGGTAAAGGAGAATTTTTATGACACACGAAAATTGGAAAGGTTTTAAAGAAGGCACTTGGCAAAACGAGATAAATGTGCGCGACTTTATACAGCTTAATTATAAAGAGTATAAGGGTGACGCAAGTTTTCTTGCAGGCGCAACCCAGCGTACAAACTCTGTTATGAGCAAGGTGCAAGAGCTTTTTAAACTTGAAAGGCAAAAAGGCGGCGTGCTTGATGTGGATGAAAACACTGTTTCATCCCTTACAAGTTTTGCTCCGGGATATATTGATAAAGAAAACGAGTTGATTGTAGGTATGCAAACCGACAGTCCTCTTAAGCGCGGAGTTAATCCCTTTGGCGGTATCAGAATGGCTCGTCAGGCTTGTGCCGCTTACGGCTACCGTCTGAGCGACAAGGTTGAGGATGAGTTTAAATTCCGCACCACCCATAACGACGGCGTTTTCCGTGTTTACACCGATGAAATGCGCGCCGCAAGAAAGTGCCACGTTATTACAGGTTTGCCCGACGCTTACGGTCGCGGTAGAATTATTGGTGACTATCGCCGCGTGGCTCTTTACGGTGTTGACCGACTGATTGAAGAAAAGAAAAAAGATAAGGCTGCTTTGGCAGATGTTAATTTCACCGTTGATAGCGCGCGTCTGTCTGAAGAATTGCATCAGCAGATTACCTTCTTGGGATATTTAAAAGAAATGGCAGCTATGTATGGCTATGATATAAGCCAACCTGCAAGCAACACCCGTGAGGCTATTCAGTGGACCTATTTTGCCTATCTTGCCTCTATTAAAGAGCAAAACGGCGCCGCCATGTCTCTTGGCAGAGTTGCCACCTTCTTTGACATTTACATTGAGCGTGATTTGGCTGACGGCACCCTTACTGAAGAGGGCGCCCAGGAACTTATGGACGATTTTGTAATTAAACTGCGCATTGCCCGTCATCTGCGTACCCCCGAATACAACGAACTTTTCGGCGGCGACCCAATGTGGATTACCGAATCAGTTGGCGGTATGGGTAAAGACGGCAGAACTCTTGTTACCAAAAGTTCTTTCCGTATGCTTAACACCCTTTACACCCTTGGTCCTTCACCTGAGCCAAACCTGACTATTTTATGGTCACAAGGCTTGCCTCAAGGCTTTAAAAGTTTTTGCGCAAAGGTATCGGCAGACACCGACTCCATTCAGTACGAAAATGACGATGTTATGCGTGAATATCACGGTGATGACTACGCCATCGCTTGCTGTGTTTCGGCAATGGAAATCGGCAAACAGATGCAATTTTTCGGCGCAAGATGCAATCTTGCCAAGTTGCTTCTTATTGCCATTAACGGCGGTTTTGACACCACAAGCGGTATGCATATCGGTCCTCAAATGCCCGTTATGGATGGGGATACTCTTGACTTTGGCAAGGTTATGGAGCGTTATGATATTTACATTCAGTGGATTAGCAAGTTGTATGTTAACACTATGAATCTTATCCACTATATGCATGACAAGTATGCCTATGAAAAAATTCAGATGGCTCTTCACGATACTCAGGTTGAGCGCCTTATGGCATTTGGTATTGCAGGACTTTCGGTTGTTGCCGATTCACTGTCTGCCATTAAATATGCCAAGGTTACTCCTGTTAAGGACGAGTTGGGCTACATCGTTGACTTTAATCGTGATGGTGACTTCCCCAAATACGGAAATGATGATGACCGTGTAGACAGTATTGCAAAAGATATGACCCACAAAGTTATTACCGAGCTTCGCAAGACTCCTGCATACAGAAATGCTATTCACACCCTTTCGGTGCTTACCATTACCTCTAATGTTATGTATGGCAAAAACACAGGTGCAACCCCCGACGGCAGACCTGCAAGTGCTCCCTTTGCCCCAGGTGCCAATCCTATGCACAACCGTGAGGAAAACGGCGCCCTTGCCTCTCTCAACTCGGTGGCTAAACTTAAATATGAGGATTGCCGTGACGGTATTTCAAACACATTCTCTATCACTCCTGATGCATTAGGAAAAACTGATGAAGAGAGAAATGCCAATCTGGTTGCCATTCTTGACGGCTATTTTGCCAAGAGGGCTCACCATATAAACGTTAACGTGCTTAACCGTGAAACACTGATTAAGGCTTACGAAAATCCTGAGGATTATCCCAACCTTACCATTCGCGTTTCGGGCTATGCAGTAAACTTTAACAAACTTTCCCGCGAGCAGCAGCGTGAGGTTATCTCTCGCACATTCCACCAAAGCGTATGATAGGAAAAGTTAACTCTATTCAGAGTCTCGGTACAGTTGACGGCCCTGGGGTGCGTTTTGTAGTCTTTATGCAAGGGTGTCCTTTAAGGTGCAAGTGTTGTCACAACCCTGACACTTGGGATTTTGAGGGCGGAAATGAGTACACTGCACAGGAATTAGTCCAAAAGGCAAAAAGATACCGCGAGTATTTTGGCGATAAGGGGGGCGTTACCCTATCAGGTGGCGAGCCGATTATGCAGGCGGAGTTTTGCAGTGAGGTTTTTAAACTTTGTCACAATGAGGGTATTAACACCTGCCTTGACACGTCAGGTGTGGTGCTAAACGATGCCGTTAAGCAGTTGCTAAGCCACACTGACAGGGTGATGCTTGACCTTAAATACACCGACGATGCTTTGTACCGCGAAAACGTGGGCTGCTCTATTGATGCGCCTCTTGAATTCTTGGCTTATCTTAATGAGAGGAATGTTCCCACTACCGTGCGGCAGGTAATAATCCCCACCGTAAATGACGATGAGCAAAGCGTGATTGCACTTAAAGAGATTGTAAGCAGTTATCCTTGTGTTGATAAAATTGAACTGCTGCCATTTAAGAAAATTTGTCAAGTTAAATATGACAATATGGCTATCCCCTTTCCCTTTGGGCATTTGCCCGAGCCAACAAGCGACGAAATCGATAGACTCGTTAATGAATCTATTTACACGGAGGATTAAAATGAAGGAAGTTTTTATAAGTTACAGCACCATTGATTCTGCATCTGCAGAAACTGTTCGCAATGTTTTGGAAAAGAACGGTCTGTCTTGCTGGATGGCGCCAAGAGATATACCAGGCGGTAGCAACTACACAAAAGAAATTCCTATTGCCATTCGCAACTGCAAGGTGTTTGTGCTTATTCTTTCTGAAAACGCGCAAAGTTCGCATTGGGTGCTTAAAGAATTGGACTCTGCCGTAAACAGTGGCAAGGTTATTCTTCCCTTTATGCTTGAGGACTGCATTCTTAACGATGAATTCAACTTCTTGCTTACAGGTGCTCAACGCTATTCTGCCTATCAGAAAAAGGCAGAGGCTATGGAAACCTTGATTGGCAGAATCAAAGGCGTTTTGAACGCGCCCACATCTCAGTCTGCAGAGGCAGAGGATGATGTTGCAAAGCAAAAGCCTGTTAAAAAGACTGAGTCGGTATATCTTGGGCAGGCAGTTTGCTCTGCTTGCGGCGGTGATGACCTTAAGCCATTGCCAAACCGAGTTTTGCGCCAAGGTCCAAAAGAGTTGGCAACCATGTTGCTCATCCCCCTGCTTGGCATTGTTTGCAGTCTTGCTGTTTTGCTTATCTTTGCATTGTTTATGCCGTATGATGCCTTTCATTTAATGACATTGTTTATGTTAGTGGGCTTTGTCGGTGGTTGTGTATGGGGTGACTATATTTCCAAAACTATGGTCAAACGCAACCGTATTCGTCACCGTCTTTCTTGCAAGAGCTACCGTTGTAACAGTTGCAAGAAGGTGTTTTTACACAAGGAAGATAATTAAAGAATAAAATAACAGGCTTGACCGAGCGGTCAAGCCTTTTGTATTAGAATAAAGTTGTAATCCAATAAATGACCCCATACACCACACTGGCGACAGTGCCGAGGATATAACCCTATGCTGTCAATATAGGACACGTTAATTTTTGCAAAAATATTTACATTAAAACGGCGGTGTGGTATAATATTGACAAATCAATGCGAAAGAAGTTTTAAAATGACCGAAACAACAAAAGAAATTTTCGAAAAATACCAAATAAGAAAAACCAAAAAGCAAAAAACAGCTTTTATTGAATATGTAAAAAATATTTCCAAAAGCTATGGTTATGATTTCAAGGTTGAAAAAGGCAGTTTTGGTGCTAGGAATATTGTCATTGGTGATGCAGACAATGCAAAAGTTCTCTACACTGCCCACTATGACACCTGTGCTCGTCTCCCCTTTCCAAACTTTATAACTCCAAAAAACTTTTTAATATATTTGCTATATCAGTTTTTGATTGTAGGCGTTTTCTTTATTATCTTTTTCTCGCTTGGGTTTTTATCTGGTTTGACATTATCTTTCCTTCCTATTAATGAAGATGTATCATACGCAATAATATCTTTCTTACCAACGGTTATTTATTTTATTTTGATGTATTTATTATTGTGCGGTCCTGCCAACAAAAATACCGCAAACGACAACACCTCGGGTGTTACGACATTACTTGATATTATGAGAGAACTCCCGCAAGACCAAAAAAGCAAGGTAGCTTTTATTTTCTTTGATCTTGAAGAGGCGGGACTTATCGGCTCTTCATCATTTGCATCAAAGCATAAAAACATAAAGAAAAACTCCCTTGTTATCAATTTTGACTGTGTATCTGACGGAGAAACAATATTGTTTGCACTTAAAAAAACAACAAAAAAATATGCAGAACTATTAGAAAAGGCATTTGTATCTACCCCTGAATTTACCGTAGAT
>JAZORF010000011.1:0-24592 GCA_045656545.1 Acutalibacteraceae bacterium
CATTTCTACAATAATCAGCGTATTCAATTAAAAACAAAACTGACTCCCCTTGAAAAGAGGAGTCAGTATGTTGCTTAAAATTTAATTTTATTTACCATAAAGGGTGGTTTTTGTGCTGTCCGCACAAATTGGAGCAGTTCACTTATGAATGGGTGTTTTTATTGTATCAAAAAGCCACGGTACGCTTTTGCATACCGTGGCTTAATGCATTGCTTAGTTATTATCCAAGGGCAACCATGCTGAAAACCAGTGCGAAAAGTGCAACGGTTTCGCAAAGACCTACAACGGTGATGTACTGTGAGAAGCCTTTGCCTGTTTCGGCAAGTGCATCGGCACCTGCGGCGCCTGCCTTACCCTGAACAACAGCAGAAACTGCCATTGCGGCACCTGATGCAACACCAAGACCGAGAAGGAAAGCAGGGTCAGCAGTAGATGCGCTCATCTGCTGCATAAGAAGGAAACCGTAGATGGTCTGTGTAAGGGGTGCACCGGCAAAAACGGTAAGAATGAAGGGTGCAGCCTTGTTGCTCATATAGCACTTCTTCCAAGCGCCGATTGAAGCCTGACCTGCAATACCGATACCGATAGCAGAACCTATTGCGGCAATACCCATTGCCAAAGCAGTTGCTAATAATCCGAAATTCATAATAATCTCTCCTTAATCTTCAATTTGTTCTTCAAATGGTTTGAATTTATGTCCGCTCCAGGACATATCAAGATGGGACGAAAACTCCAATGTGTTTAGTCTTATACCGTGAACGATAACCGAAAGCACGTTCAGTATCATATTAAGTCCGTGACCGAACACAAGAAGCACTATCGCAATGATTATAAACATAAAGTTGCCAAGCATTGGGCTTGCAAGCTCATTTACCGTTGCGGAAATTGCCGCGCCTGCCAGACCGACTGCCCAAAGACGAATATAAGAAACAATATCCGAAAAGACATTTACAACGCCAAGCAGAACAGAAACAATGTTTTTAAGGCTTTCAAGTATGGATTTGCCAATACTGCCTTCATAGTTAGAGAAGACAAAACTCATAACAAAGCCTGCTATAACCGTTACAAGAGCAACCGTGCCAACAGGAATACCGCCAATAACAAGTCCAAAGGGGAAAACCTGAGCGTTAACTACGAAACTGAGCACCACATAAAAGATACCGATAAGCTGCATAATTGAGCCGATATCACCTAAAATCTTGATTGATTTTCTGTTTCGGGATGCAACCTTGATGTGTGCTACCACAAGTTGAACAAGTGCTAATGAGAAGCAGAAAATCTGCAAATTCTGTGCCGTAGTAAGCCCTGCTTCGCCATTTGTCCAAGGCGGATACCAAATTTTATCGGCATAAACATTGGAAATAAAGGGTATGGACAACTTTTGAAGCCACTGGGGAAGTTGTTCCGGGGACAGACCAAACCAAGTGCAAGTCAGTGTTCCCCAAAGAATTGTAGACAAGCCGAACAGTCCAACAAGCAAAAATGCGGGCGGCACCTTTTTCTTGGAAACAAGTGACTTGGCAATTAGCGCTCCCGCAACTGCAGAAATGAGAATTCCGTATCCTCCGTCACCGAAAATAATTCCGAAGAAAATGAGGATGAATCCCAAGAACCAACCTGAAATGTCATATTCAAAATAACCGGGCACCGTACCCAAAAAGTCGGTCAGCGGATAAATAAGACTTACAAACTTGTTGTTTTTCAGTTTGGTGGGAACATTATCTTCCTCGGTAGGCTCTTCAACAAGAAGGCCCCAAGAGTTTTCTTTTGCGGTTTGTTTCAGGCAGTCAAGATTTTCTTCTTCAACGTAACCCGTAAAATAGGAAACTGTTACATCGGAAAGATTTTCGTTTGTCATACCCGTCGTGTAAACCTCAAGTTCAATTTCCTTTTCGCATATGGCGATTGCTTTTTTGATACTGTCGGTAAAACACGCAAAGGATAAAACCTTTTCATCAATCTGACTTATGCGGTTGTCAAGGCTTTCAAGCCTTTGCTTGATTTGGGCGGTTGATGTTTGGGGCAACTCAAATCGGTATGCCTTTATTGAATCAACAATTTCCCTCTCGCCTTCATTACCCGATTTAATCAACAAAAACTTTACTGAAGACTTGGTTTTGTTAAGAGTTAGGGTTTTCACATTATCGCCCAACGCCAAGTACTCTGCTGTCGGCATTTCATAAAGGGAAACATCAACGCCTTTTTCAGATAAAGTACTAAGTTTTTCGGGGTCAACCTCACCCCAATCTGAAAGACGGTCAAGCTCTGTTGAAAGGGTAATCTTTTCGGCTGAGCAAAGTTTCTTTTCTTCCTTTAACGCCACAATTTCCTCTGATACCGAGATTGCTTTTTCCACATCAATGTTTTTCTGTACAACCTTTTTGCTCTTAGTCTCTGTCAGACTGTAAAGAGCGCTTTCAAGCAGAGAAACTCTTTCTTTAAGTTCTTCAAGTTTTTTGCCTGAGCCTTCAACCGATTCGATGTGAACAATTCCAAGTTTGCGGAGTTTTTTTAGCGTTTCGGTTTTCTTGTCTCCCTTAATTATAAGCGAGACCTTTTTCATAGGAACGATCATGTTGGGTACACCTCCGTTCCCGAAGATACATCATCCCGTGCCGCAATTTTGCGTTTCGAGATTTTTGAACGGACAACGGCGCTTACCTGTTGGTCCGCCATATAGATGGATATTTTTTTGATGTTTTCCTCTGTTTCGGGGATTTTTACCTTTTCAAACAGGTTAACTCTTTGAGCAGTTGAGCGAAGTTCTTGCTCAAGCAGTCTGACCTGTTCGTCCAACACCTCTGCTTCAAGGTCAAGTGACATAGCCTTTTCCATATGGTTTGCGGCTAAGTCAACCCACAAGGGAGTTTCATACAAGTCGTAATCTCCTCGGGAAAAATCGGCACCTTCATAGACGGGAATGGTAACACCTGCAATGTTTCCGTATCCTTTTCGGATATTGCTTACGGTGATTATACCATCGGGAAAAGCATCTGTTTCACTAAAGACGGCAATCCACGAACTAAAGCCTTTTTCAAGGTTTTCGCGCTCTTTTCTTACCGCTTCCGCCTTTGATTCAATGGTGCGGATTTCAGCCTGAAGCTGTTGTTTTTTAAGTGTCAGAGTAGGCAAATATCTGCGATACATTTTGAGGGCATCCTTCTGTACCTTTAACTCGTTTTTAGTTAATTTGATTTTTGCCACTTAAATCCTCCTTATCTGACGGGCCAGAACTCGTCTGTAAGGTCGGATTTTATGCCTGTTTCATCCTTTTCGAAACATTCTGCAAGGATTTCCCAACCAAGATTAAGAGCATCTTCAAGAGAAAGGTTGACTGACAAATCCATAAGTTTGTTTTCAAAAAGTTGACCGTATTTAAGAAGCTTCTCGTCCCAACGGCTCATAGCAAATCCCATATTCTTCTTCTCAAGGGTTTCCTTATATGAAGAATACATACGAATCATCGCATCCATCAGTGCACGATGGTCCTTACGGGTTTTGCCGTTAACATTCTGCTTGAGTCGGGAAAGAGAGCCAAAGGGCTCAATACGGCCGCCTTTTAGATAATACTGACCTTCGGTGATGTAACCGGTGTTGTCGGGAACGGGATGGGTTACGTCGTCGCCGGGCATTGTTGTAACTGCAAGAACGGTGACGGAGCCTGAATTGTCAAAGTCAACAGCCTTTTCATAACGTGCTGCAAGCTGTGAATAAAGGTCGCCGGGGTAACCTCTGTTTGAGGGAACCTGTTCTTGAGTGATAGCAATTTCTTTCATTGCATCGGCATAGTTTGTCATATCGGTAAGCAGAACAAGAACGTCCTTATCCTGCAATGCAAACTGCTCTGCAACTGCCAAAACCATATCGGGAATCATCATACATTCAACCGTGGGGTCGGATGCAGTGTGGATAAACATAACAGTTTTGCTGAGTGCTCCGCCGTTTGAAAGTTCCTCTTTAAAATAGAGGAAGTCGTCATACTTAAGACCCATACCGCCAAGGATGATAACATCTGCCTCTGCCTGAAGAGCAATTCTTGCAAGCAGCTGATTGTAAGGCTCGCCTGAAATAGAGAAAATCGGCAGCTTCTGTGAAACAACAAGAGTGTTGAACATATCAATCATAGGGATATTTGTTCTCATCATGCGGTTTGCAAGAATACGCTTTGTGGGGTTAACTGAGGGGCCGCCGATAGACTTCATATTCTCGGTAAGTGCGGGGCCTTTATCTCTGGGCTCACCTGAGCCGTTAAAAATTCTGCCAAGCAAGTCTTCGCTAAAGGAAACTCGCATTTCGTGACCTAAAAAGCGAACCTCGTCACCTGTGGATACACCCTGACCGCCTGCAAAAACCTGCAGTGAAACGGTGTCGCCGTCAATCTTGTTAACCTGAGCAAGTGATTTGCCGAAACGGGTGTTAATCTGTGCCAGTTCGTTATAGCGCACGCTCTCTGCCTTGACGGTGATAACGTTGCCGATGATAGATTCAATTCTGTTAAAAACTTTATTCATTATCACTCACCGCCTTTCAGTAAAAGCTTTGCCTCGGGGCTTATTTCACCTTGACCGTCGGCGTATATCGAGTCAATCTCTGCCTCTGCCTTTGCAAATTCATCACTCTTAAATTCGGTATAGTTCCAGTCAATGAATTTCTGACGCATACGGTTAAAGAAAACTCGCGCATCGTCTTTACTGTCAAGGGCATATGCACTGCCAAGAACATATATAAGTTTATCTGTAACGTAACGCTGACGGTCTGTGCCGCAGTTAGCGTCAACCAAGTCAAAGGAGTTTTGCTGAAGATAAACAGAATCAATCATTTCTGATTTCAGATAGATGATATAATCCTCAAGGGTTGTGCCTTCTTCACCTACAACCTTCATCATTGAATCAATTTCGTTGCCGTGAAGAAGAATATTTTTACAAAAAGCAGATTTTGCGGGGTCAGTAACAGTTTTATATTTTGACCAAGAAATAAGGGGGTCGATTGCAGGATACTTTCTTGCATCCGAGCGCTCACGGGAAAGACCGTGGAAGGCGCCTACAACCTTAAGTGTTGCCTGAGTTACGGGCTCTTCAAAGTTACCGCCTGCAGGGGAAACTGTACCGCCGATTGTAACCGAGCCTTTGCTTCCGTCAGGCAAACGAACGTAGCCTGCTCTTTCATAGAAAGCGGCAATGTATGATTCAAGGTATGCGGGGAAAGCCTCTTCACCGGGGATTTCTTCAAGTCTGCCCGACATTTCACGCATCGCCTGTGCCCAACGGGAAGTTGAGTCGGCAAGCATAAGAACGTTAAGACCCATCTGACGATAATACTCTGCAAGAGTTACCGCAGTGTAAACCGATGCTTCTCGGGATGCAACGGGCATAGATGATGTGTTGCAGATTATAATGGTGCGTTCCATAAGTGAGCGGCCTGTTTTGGGGTCGGTAAGTTCGGGGAATTCAGTCAAAGTTTCTACAACCTCACCTGCACGCTCACCGCAGGCGGCGATAATAACAATATCAACGTCTGCATATTTTGATGTGGTGTGCTGCAAAACGGTTTTACCTGCACCGAAAGGACCGGGGGTACAGTAAGTTCCACCCTTAGCAACAGGGAAGAAGGAGTCGATAAGACGAACCTTTGTCTCCATAGTTTCCACGGGTGCAAGCCTTTCACTGTAGCACTTAACGGCTTTTTTAACAGGCCATTTGAATGACATTGAAACAGAAATTTCTCTGCCTCTGTCATCGGTAAGCACAGCAATGGGTTCGCTGACGGTATATTCACCCTTATCTGCAATGGATTTTACAGTGTAATTGCCAAGCAGATAAAAAGGAACAAAGATTTTATGAGTAAAAGGACCCTCAGGGACAGTTCCGATATATTCACCTGCACGCAGAGTATCACCGATTTTTGCGGTGGGAGTAAATTCCCACTTCTTTTCGGCATCAAGTCCGTCGGCGTAGTTGCCTCTTTCAAGGAACCAACCTGCCTGCTCGGCTAAAATGGGCAGGGGATTCTGTAAGCCGTCATAAACCTGACCGAGAAGACCGGGTCCAAGTTGAGCAGAGAGCATATCGCCTGTGAATTCAACCTCGTCTCCGCACTTTATGCCGTTTGTCATTTCATAAACCTGAATTTGAGCGACGTCACCTCTTATACGGATAACCTCGCTTTTTAGTTTAGTGTTGTCAACATTAACGAAGCAGATTTCGTTCATAGAAACGCTGCCCTCAAATCTTACGGATACAAGGTTGCCGTTAATGCTTACTACCTTACCTTTATTTTCGGTCATTGTATAACCTCCGTTCTGTCGTTGTTCATAATGGAACTGTAGATATTCTTGTATGCTAATTCTCCGATTTTTGTATCAAATTTTCTGATACGTTCAATAAGCATAAGCTTAATTCCGTAATAGAAAACGTATTCTTCTGAAAATGAGTCCATCGGCCTGAGTGTTTCAAGAAAATCAAGACGGTACTTGTTAAGAAAGAGCTCCGCCTCCATAGGACTTTCGATCTCTACCGCTGTGCGAGCCGCCTGCATAAGTTCGGGTGAAAAAGTTTGCACGTCCATATCAAAATGCTTGTTCATTTTGTCTGCACGAAGTTTTGCCAAGGCAATACGCAGATTGCGCTCACCCTCATTCCAACCTTCAACAAGTGGCGAGTATGACTTTTCGGGACATTTGGAGGGAGCAAGGGTTAACTTTTCAAACTCCGCCCGTGACTTTTTGCTCAAAAACCTTTCGCAAAGCTCCGCAAATCTTTCCGATGTTATGGAAAGAGGGGTACTTTCGCTAATTCCGTCAAGGGAGGGCAATTGAGATATCAGATAATATTCAGCCATAATTATTCAGCCTCTTTCAAAAGGGCGGTAACCTTGGGACTGAGATAGTTGGACAGCATATCAGTAACTGCCTCGGCGGAATAATCATAATAAACTGCGCCGTTATTTACGGCAATGCGGAATCCTCCGTCAAAATTATCGTTTGCTTTAAGGGTAATACCGTTAAGCATTTTTGACTTAAGCGCTGCAAGAAGTGCCTCTTCAAGTTTTGTAAGGTCGTTGCTGTTTAAAATAACGGAAAGGTTTTCTGATTCAGGCTTGTCCGTCCAGCTTTTAACCACACCAGCAATAAGTTGTGCCAGTGCGTCGGATGAATAGACAGATTTTACATTTTCACCAACAATGGCATCAAGCTCTTTTGTAACACTTTCTCTGAAAGAGATAAGCAGATTACGGCCTGCCTGACGAAGAGCATCTTCACCCGATTTTACAGTTTTTTCGTTTTCGCTTTTTGCATCGGCAATCATTTTGTCTGCTTGTGCCTGAGCATCAGCTATAATTTTTTTAGCTTCGGCTTTTGCAGATTCGATTATTGCTTCAGCTTGAGATTGGGCTTCATCAACGCCGTCTTTTTTGATCTGCTCAATAAGTTCTTGAAGTTGAATTTCCATAACTTAAACTCCTTTATATAATGTACATTTTATATTTTTATGGAAAAAAGCACAAAAGGAACCAACATCCTCTGCAGACAGCTGGTTCCTTTCAATCAATATTTATCCTACTAATTATACATCAAACCATCTGTTTTTGTCAAGAATTTTGATTCAACAAAAGAAAAATTGTACAAATTATAATTAGTATGGCTGTATAGAACTCTCTTTATTATAGGTCAACTGTAATAGCTATGTATTGTGAATTACCCCATCTCTTTTACAAAATCAATTTTTTTGAAATTTGGTATTGACAAACAAGTCGAATTATGATAATATAACTTTTGCTGCGTGACGTGCTGGTGTAGCTCAGTTGGTAGAGCAGCTGATTTGTAATCAGCAGGTCGGGGGTTCGAGTCCGTCCACCAGCTCCAGCAAAAATAAAATATGGGAGAGTTCCCGAGTGGCCAAAGGGGGCAGACTGTAAATCTGTTGTCTCTGACTTCGATGGTTCGAATCCATCCTCTCCCACCAAAACAGACACCGCTTCGGCGGTGTTTTTGTTTTGGTGGGAGAGGATGCTTGATTCCGAACCATTGGTTCGGCGACGCAGACGCAAAACCGCGATAGGTTTTGCGGACTGCCAAAGTCGGCAGCACGAAACCTTTGCCGCCAATGGCTCGGAGCCATCGGCAAAGGTGAGAGCGCACCGTATCCATCCAATAATTTCTTCATACGCGGGATGTCGTGAACGCCATCCCCTACAAACTACACCACCCAAATGGGTGGTGTAGTTTGTTAAGAAAAATATAAACCCATTCGGCAATTGTTGACATTTCAACAATTTTGTGTTATATTGTAAAATGTTGACATTTCAACAAGTTTATGGAGGTGATATATTGCAAGAACGATTTGAAATTTTTACGGTTTTAATAAATCGAATCAGTCGTAATATTCGAAAGATAAAAAATCAGGAAATGGCGGAGTATAATCTAAGAAGTGTCCACGTTTCGTGCCTCTATTATATTTATACTCTGAAAGGCGCAACTGCGACCGACCTTTGTGAGCGTTGTGAGGAAGATAAAGCAACCATTTCCCGCGCATTAGATTATCTTAATACTAACGGATATATTACCCGTGAAGCAGAAAGCACAAAAAGATATAAAAGTCCATTGTTGCTGACGGATAAAGGCGTAGAAGTTGGCAAAAAGATAGCCCACAAAATCGACAAAGTGCTTGATACTGTTAGCGGCGGTCTTACTGAGGAAGAACGTATTGCTTTTTACCGTAGTTTATCTATTATAAGCGACAGTTTAGAGCGGTGTGTTTATTAAAACAACAAATACTATATAAATTCGAAAGGATTGGTTTTACATGGAAACAAATCAGAAATACGAGGCGCTATTTACGCCTTGGAAAATCGGCGAAGTTGAAATTAAAAACAGAATCGTAATGTGTCCCATGGGTGGCACATCGCTTTTCGGTTGGTTTGAACTTACCGGTTGCCACTTTGACAAAGAGGCAGCAAAACTCTTCTTGGAGAGAGCAAACAACAATGTAGGTCTTATCATTCCCGGTATTGCACCTTTGCGCGATATATTTTGGGGTAAATGGCTTTGGCAAAACGAAAAAATGTTTAAGGACCTCAAAGAGTTTATGGACGAAATCCATAAAACCGGTGCAAAACTTTTTGTTCAGCTTACTGCAGGTATGGGTCGTTCTTGGGCAATCACCGAACTTGTGGCTCCTCTGCATAAAAACAAACTTACAAGAGCAATTGTAAAACCAATAATTGATACAAGTCATGAACTTGCATCACCCTCTCCTCAAAAATCACGTTGGGCACATGATATTGAGTGTCCTGAAATGACCAAGAGCCAAATTCACGAAATCATTGAGGCTTTCGCAAAGACTGCAAAACTGTGCAAAGAAGCCGGCGTAGACGGTGTTGAGGTTCACGCTGTTCATGAAGGCTATCTGCTTGACCAGTTTGCTATTGAGTTTTTCAACAAGCGTACTGATGAATACGGTGGTAGTTTTGAAAACCGCTATCGTTTTGCGGCAGAGGTTGTAAAGGCTATTAAAGAGGTTTGTGGAAATGATTATCCTGTCTCTCTGCGTTATTCCGTAGAATCCAAAATGAAGGGCTTCTGCGAAGGTGCTATGCCCGGTGAAGTTTACACCGAGATAGGTCGCGGAATGGCAGAATCTGAAAAAGCAGCGAAATACCTGCAGGATGCCGGATATGATATGCTTAACGCTGACAATGGTACATATGATTCTTGGTATTGGGCGCATCCACCTATGTATATGCCCGAAAACTGCAATCTTGAAGATGTGGCTCACATAAAGAAATTTGTAGATATTCCCGTAGTTTGTGCCGGTAGAATGGATGCTGAGGTTGGTGCTAAGGCGGTTGCCGACGGTAAGATTGATGCCGTTGGTGTTGCACGTCAGTTCCTCGTTGATCCCGAATGGATTACAAAACTCATTGAAGATAGACTGGAAGACATTAAACCTTGCATTTGCTGTCATAGCGGTTGCTTTAACTTCTCGTCCTCCAAAGGTCACGCTAATACTCAAGACCTTACCGATACAATGGGACTTGCCCGTTGTGCTCTTAATCCCGAAACTATGCAGTCGAAGAAGTATCACATCGAACCTGCAAAGAGACATAAGAAGATTGCTATCATCGGCGGCGGTATAGGTGGTATGGAGGCAGCAATCGTTTGTGCAAAGCGCGGACACAGCGTCACCATTTATGAAAAGAGCGACAAACTTGGTGGCGTGTTTGTTGCAGCAGCAGCTCCGTCCTTTAAGGAAAAAGACAGAGCGCTGATTGCATGGTATATCCGTGAACTTGCCAAGCATCCCATTGACGTAAAAACGAACACCGAAATTACCGATGTAAAAGCACTTGATGCAGACGAGATAATCGTAGCTACCGGTGCTGTGGCAAAGAGAATACCTGTAAAGGGTGCCGAAACTGCGGTTGAAGCAGTCGATTACCTGCTCGGCAATAAGACTGTCGGTGAGAATGTGGTTGTTATCGGCGGCGGACTTACCGGATGTGAAATTGCCTATGACCTCTATTTGAACGGCAAGAAGCCTGTTATCGTTGAAATGCAGGATGACCTCATCACAACCAAAGGCATTTGCCTTGCAAATACCAGTTACTTGCGTGACTTCTTCAAGACTAACAATGTTCCCACTTATCTTGAAACCTCTCTTTGTGAGATAAATGACGGTAGTGTTACCCTCAAAGACAAAAACGGGAAAACATTCAAGGTTGATGCTGATTCTGTTATTCTCTCAGTTGGTTATAATCCTGCTCCTGTTGCAAATAAGAGCAGACATATCCACGTAATTGGTGATGCCGCAAAGGTCGGCAACCTGCGTACTGTTATTTGGGGTGCTTGGGATACCGCAATGAAACTGTAAGATAAGGAGATAGAAAAATGATACTGACAAAAGAACAGCAAGCCATCCTCCAAGGTGAAAAAGGTGAAACGCTTGCAAAAGTAATGAAAACACTCGTAATGTACGGCGATGCTTTTGAAGCAGAAAAACTTGTACCAATTACCTCGAAATACAACCACCTTGTAACATCTTTTGGTCTCAAGGTTATGTCGCCTGTGTACGATTTAATGCAACAACTTTTAGATGCAGATGTTTCGTCCGAGCAGAAATTCTCGGTTGACCCCCGCCCTCTTGACAAAAATGTGCCTGCAAACTTCTTGCAGAACCTTGTGTTTAACAAGTTTATGTATACCAAGCAGGACTTTTATGAGGGACAGCTTGATAAACTGGGCCTTATTGATAAGAACGCCTTTACCTGCACTTGCTATATGGACGAGGTTGGTAATAAGCCCAAGAAGGGCGATGTGCTTTCTTGGGCTGAGTCCAGTGCCGTTGTTTACGCAAACTCTGTTTTAGGCGCCCGTTGTAACAGAAACTCAGGTATTATTGATATTATGGGTTCTATTGTGGGCTTTGTTCCTTACTTTGGACTTCTTACCGATGAAGGCAGAAAAGCAACTTGGGTAGTAAAAATTCAAACCACAAAGAAACCCGAAGCACAACTTCTCGGCTCTGCCATCGGTATGAAGGTTATGGAAGATGTTCCTTACATTGTTGGGCTTGATAAATGGATCGGTAATGAACTTAACGATTCGACCTGTGCATATCTTAAAGACTTCGGTGCGGCAACCGCATCAAACGGTGCAGTGGGCCTTTACCATATCGAAAACCTTACTCCCGAAGCAGTAGAACTTGGAGAAAATCTTATTGCAGAGGGTGCAAAAGAGTATGTCATTGACGACGCTGAACTTGAAAGAGTAAATAATAACTATCCTGTAATCTGGAAGAATCCCGATGCTAAGCCTAAACTTTGTTTTGTAGGTTGTCCTCATCTTTCTTTGGAACAGTTGAAGGATTGGACTCTCAAGCTCGAAGCTGAACTTAAAAAGAACGGTAAAAAGAAGGTTACTGTTAACACCGTATTTACCGCAGCCCCGGGGGTGCTTGAAACATTTGAAAAAACCGAATATGCAGCAAGACTTAAAGCAACAGGCGTTATTACTTCTTATATTTGTCCGCTTATGTATATGTACAATCCTCTTTGTAAGAAGATGCCGGTTATTACCTCCTCAAACAAGCTTCGTACATATACAAGCGCGAGATATTATACTGATGCAGAAATTCTCGAAACCATTACAGGAGGTAGAAACTAATGAAACAGTTCAAAGGAAGAGTTGTTACTCCCGGCGAAGTAACTGCTGAGGCGGTTGTAACAAAAGAAGGCTTTAATACCCTGGCTTCGCTTCAGATGGCGTTGCAATTTGGTGATAAAGAAGTAAAATGCGGAGATCAGAGCAATAAGGAACTTTACGGAAAACCGCTTATAAACAAAGCACTTTGCCTGCCTCAGACCATTGGTTCTACTACGGGCGGTCTTGTACTTTATTGCGCTTGTTCAATGGAGAAAAATCCCGCTTGTATGCTCTTTGCTAACCATATTGACTCTCTTGCCGCAGCAGGTGCTGTGCTTGCAGATGTTTGGGTTGACGGTGTCACAATGCCCGTTATTGACGGACTCGGCGACGAGTTTTTGAGTTACGTGAAGGACGGAATGAAAATCACCGTAAAAGCAGACGGAATCGTAGAGGTAGAATAAGGATTGACAAAATGAAAACAAGAATTATTGTAGATTCCACCGCAGATTTAATGCCCGAATTTAAAAGCCGTGTGCATACTGTTCCACTTACGGTCAATTTTGGCGATGAAGAATTTATTGACGGCGTTACCCTTGACCATAAAACATTTTACGAAAAGCTTATCGAGAGTGATGTTTTGCCTACCACCAGCCAGGCAACACCCGATGCTTTTATAAGAGAATTTGAAAAATCTAAAGAAGCAAAAGAAGCGGCGGTTGTTATCACACTTGCTTCCAAATTCTCCGGCACATACCAAAGTGCGACGATTGCGGCAGAAGATTATGACAACATCTACATAGTAGACAGTGCGAGCGCGGCAATGGGTAGTGGCATTTTGGTAGAACTGGCTTTTAGACTTTTGGATGAAGGAAAATCTGCTCAAGAAATCGCAAAGATACTCGAAGAAGAAAAGAAAAAGATTATAATCGTTGCTTTGGTTGATACGCTCGAATACCTTAAAAAAGGCGGTCGCATTTCAAAAACGGTTGCATTTGCGGGAAGTGTATTAAACATTAAACCGGTTCTTTCTGTTATTGACGGAGAAATCAATATGCTCGGCAAGGCTCGTGGTTCCAAGATGGGCAACAACTTACTTGTTCAGGAAATTGATAAAGCCGGCGGTATAGATTTTAGCAAACCTGTGTTGCTTGGTTACAGCGGTATTTCCGATGCTTTGTTGCAAAAATATATTGAAGACAGCCGACACATATGGGACGGCAATTTGAATGAAGTGCGATACACCTCAGTTGGCAGTGTTATCGGCACGCATGCAGGTCCCGGAGCTGTGGTTGTTGCATTCTTCAAGAATTAAACTATTGCCGACTCTTAAAAGTCCAACTTCGAGTTGGCATCATAATGGTTCGTAACAGCCAAAACGACACCACCCAAAAGGGTGGTGTTTTGTATGGTAAACACCGTATCCATCAATATATTCATTTTCAAATAAAAACAGCACCTGATTCCAAAACGGAGTCAGGTGCTGTTTAATCTTTTAACCTTTTCGCCAAATACCCCTTGACTTGAGGGGGCATATGGAATAAAATTAACACTATAATGATTTAACGGAGTGATGATTATGGCACAGTTAAAACCTTTCGGTGCATTAAGATTTACAGAAAAGGCAGGGGAAATATCTCAGCTTTGCTGTCCCCCTTACGATATTATCAGTGAGGATGAACGCCTTGCCTATATTGCTCGCAACCAGCACAATATTATCCGTCTTGAGCTTCCCCGTGAGGGTGAGGATTGCTATGCCACCGCAGGCGAAACCTTGCGCGGATTTTTGGCAGAGGGCACCCTTAAAACCGACGATGCAGAGGGGCTCTATATTTATGGTGAGCGCTTTACCGTTGAGGGCAAGGAGTACGAGTTCAAGGGTATAATCGGCAGAGTACATATTGAAGAGTTTTCAAAGGGCATCGTTCTGCCTCACGAAGAAACCTTGTCAAAGGCAAAGGCAGACCGCTTTAATCTTATGAATGCCACAATGTGCAATTTCAGTCAGATTTACTCTCTTTATAATGATGACGGTGGCGTGACCACTGCCGCTATTGACCGCCTGTCTGCCGGTGAGCCTGTTCAGTGCTTTACTGACGGTGACGGTGTTACTCACTCTTTGTGGATTGTAACCGATAAGGATGAGTGTGACGCCCTTTGCAAGCAATTTGATGCTCGCAAACTTTATATTGCCGACGGTCATCACAGATACGAAACCTCTATCAATTTCCGCAACCACTTGCGCCAGCAGGGTATAGCAAAAGAGGGCGACGCCTGCGACTTTGTTATGATGATGCTTGTGGCTATGGAAAGTGACGGATTGGTTGTATTCCCAACCCACAGAATCGTTCGCGGCGTTGAAAATTATAACGAGAAAGACGTGCTTTCTGCTTGCGAAAAGAGTTTTGATATTGCCGAGCAAAAGGGTGCAGATGCAATTTTGCCCGCTCTTAAAGCTGCATACGAGCAAAACAAAACCGCCTTTGCATTTTACGTTGGCGCAGACAAGTGGTATATGCTCACCCTTAAAGATACCGCAGAGTTGGATGCAATTTGTTCAGGTTGCAGTGATGCTCTTAAGGGTCTTGACGTAAATGTGCTTCACACTCTCGTTCTTGAGCGCGCAATGGGTATTGACAAAGAAAATATGGCAAAGCAGATTAACCTTACCTACACTCGCAACGCTGACGAGGCTATCTCTGCAGTTGACAGTGGCGAGGCAAACTGCTCATTTATTATGAATCCCACCCGTGTAAGCGAAATCCGTGACGTTGCAGCCGCAGGTGAGAAAATGCCTCAAAAATCTACCTATTTCTATCCCAAACTCATTACAGGTCTTGTGATGAACAAATTCGGCGAAATCTAAAGAAAGGGGGCAACGTTGTGCCTCTTTGGATATATGTTTATGTGCCTTGGGTGACGGCTGTTTATATTGCTCTGTCACTGATTGTTAATTTTGGCTTTTTGTGTGTTGCCTCAACCTGTGTGGACGGCAAGCCGAAGGCAGTAAAATTTGCCCTTGACCGACTGATAGTTACCTTTTTATGTGCAGTTGCCTCTGCAGTTACCGCCTTTGCGATAATGGGTGCATTTCTCACATACGGAGATGCCGCATTGCAACACAACTTAAGCGTGTGCAACTATGATAAAAGCACAGTATGGGTGCCGATTCTTGCCTGTGTTGCATCGGCGTTAGTGATGTATTGGCTTACCCGATTTGCCATACTTGGTAAGCGTGTCAGTGACAAGATGAATCGCACAATGCTTTGCGGATGCTTCGCTCTGCTTAATGTGCCCTATGTAGTGCTTATCCCGATTTTGATATAATAAAAACCTGTGCAACAACAACTGTTGCACAGGTTTTTTGTTATTCTTCAATATTATCGTTTAAAATGAAATTGTCATCAAAATTCAATTCTTTGTCGGTATGCTCAACCTTGGGCAAATCGGCTTTTTCTTTTTTGCTTAAGAAGACTATAAGCAAAACGGTAAGGGCAATCACTGCCGCACCAAGAGGAACTATAACAATCAAACCGAATTTACCGAAAAGGGAATCGTTAATCTCAACAAGTGGGGAGTTGGCATTGCTGTCGGGCTTTACGATGTTGTTAGGCAAAGTGCCGATGTATCTTTGTATAGTACCATCTGCACAGTCGTAAAGATAAAATCCTAACTCGCCCTTTTGATTGCACAGATAAACAAGATAAAAATCCGAGTTTGCATCGTATATCCAAGCATCGTACTGATTTTCACCCAACTCAAGTGCGCGTGGAGAAAATCCTTTTGGCAGGGTTACGCTTTTTGGCTTTTCAATCACAATAAAATTCTGATTAAGCACTGTCAAAGGTTGATACAGATGGTATGAAATATCCACCTTGTTATAAACGTAAAACTTTGCTTCGCCGTTTTCATCTTCAAGATAGAGCATAGTCACACTGCCTGCGCCGTTAACAATTGCCATAACCTCTTTGTCACCAAGTTTTGTAACGGTGGCAGAAAATTCTGCGGGGATTTTATCGGCAGGCAACTCGTCAACAACAGTGAAAGGTTTGCCGTCAATGAAAATCTGATTGTCTACAACAGTATTGCCCGACTCCTGTGATGAGGGAGTGTCTGAGGGAGTTTCACTGCCGTTTGCTGCGCGCACAATCTTGATTGTATAGGTACGCTTGGCACCGTTTTGAGCGGTAACAGTTACCTTGCGTGTGTTACTGCCTACTTTAAGAGTGGCACTGCCTGAAACACTGGTGGTTGCAGTGCTATCTTCAACAGTGGGGGTAAGATACATAGTGGTGGTTTCGTTGGGAACGTTTACTGTGTAGTTAAGCACGCTCTTTGAAAAAGCAGGGGACAGGGTGCCGCTTGAAAGGGTAAGGCCTTTAAGGTAGTTGTTGCTTGAAAGAGGCTTCTCGGCTTGAATGGAAACCGATGATGAAGCGGACACGTTGCTAAGATAATTAAAGTTTACATCGCTTATTTCGGTAGAGGTAAAGGTAAAGGTGTTAGAGCCCTCTGCCTTTGCCTTAAAGGTGATAACGAATTTAAACTCGCTTGCGCCATTACCAGTGGAGTCCCACTGTGACAGGGTGAGCAAACCGCCTGCACCGCTTACGCCACTGCCTGATACAAACTCAACAAGGCTTGCATTGTAGCTTAACTGACCTTCCACACTACCCATACCGGTATCGGCAGAAACTCGCAGGGTAACAGTGAATTGGTCATTGGGCTTAACGGTAGAACTGCTTGCCGATACTGCTGCTTTTGCAGTTGCCGCCGAGGCAGAAAAAACGCAAAGGCTTGCTAGTATAACCAAAGCCGTAATTAAAGAAATTGTTTTTTTCATTTTCAAACCGCCTTACTGAGTGATGGTGTAGGTGCCTAAAATGTGACGCTGACCCATAAACAAGTCAACGGTGGTTAACTTGCCGTCTTTATTAACGTCGGATGCACAAAGACGGGAGCCTGTCAGACTGTATGTGCCTAAGATAATGCGCTGACCCATAAATAAGTCAACGGTGGTGATTTTGCCGTCGGCATTTATGTCGCCGTAAATTACTGCTTCATAGGAAAGGTAAACGGTGCCGTCTGCCTTATATATAATCACGTTATCACCAGAGCAAACATTGCCGCTTGTACGGGTAGTACCGCTTGCATCCTTAACCTCAACCGAGCCGTTAGAGATGCCCAGATTGGTGATAAAGTCAGCAACTGTCGTTTCGGGCGCAACACCCGTTATGTAGGTTGAAAGGGTGTACTTTGTGCCGCTAATGGTGGGAACACTGCTATCTCCGCTACCTGACGGTTGCTGACGGCTTATGTCGATGGTGTAGTTACGCTTTGTTCCTGATTGGGCAGTAACGGTAATTGTCACCTTGTTGTCGCCGTAATTAAGGGGGATAACTCCTGTGCCTGATACTGTAGCGTTAGAGTCAGCAGGAGTGGCGTTGATAACCACCTTGTTTGTTGCACTGCTTACAACCAACTCATAGTCGTATGTGTAGGTAGAGAAAGCAGGGGACAGAGAGTGACCCTCAACCGAAAGGGCGTTAAGTAAATAGTTATTTGCACCCGAGCCGGTAGGCTTAACACAAGGAGTGTTTGGCATATCGCGAAAAACAGGAATTTTGAAAACAAGATTGCTGTTTATAACGTCGTCGGTAATGCCATTTTTAAGACTGCTTGCTTCGCTGAAAACCACCTGAATATTGGACATATACTGGTGGGTGTAATATCCGCCTTTTTCAATAAGGTCAAACTTTTGCAGATAAAGAGTGTCCTGCCCAACGCTTATATATCCGCTGGCAAGAAATTCTGCGCCGCCTAAAATGGATTTGTATGGGGTATCCCAACCTTTGTTTTTAGCGTGCATAGCGCCCATAGTAACGTTTGAAAGGTTACCTGAATTATAAGCGTTGATGTTAAAGAAATTGTAATAACCTTCATAACCCGACACGTCACCTCTTGAAAGGGCAGAGCCGCTGGCACCATGCTCCTGCCTGCAACGGCTTGCAAGGTGATATGCGCTTACGTTAGTTTGTTTTGCGGCGGCTAAAAATGCGTCGGCATAGGTGGCAAACTCGTCAAACTGGGCAGGATATGCCCCCTCCATAAATGTGCCTTTAAGAATTTGGTTAATGTTTTCCACCGTTTCGGTTGATGCGTAAGACAAATTCAAAAATGCATAAACATATGTATCGGTCAGATAATTTCTGGGGTCAAGACAGTGCTTGATAAGTTCTTCCGATGCTTGAATCCAGTTAGACCCGTCAAAAACAACATGAGTGCCGTTGTCGGGATTGTAGGCTCCCTGCTGATAGGAATAAAAGGCGTCGGGATAGTAAGAAAGCTTTTGCACGAGACTGCGTCGTAGCACACTTTCACCTGCCACGGCATCACTCCATTTAAGACCTGTATCTTGCGCCACAAAAATCCAGTTTGGGTGAGCGGCGTGCAGATTGCGAAGCCCCTCTTTGTAGCTTTCGGGGAAATTCTGCGCAGTAAGATAAGCCTCAAAATCCGCATCAGGAGTGTATTCCGGAATGACAGCGTTAATTTTTATATACTGCGATGAAACATAACCTACACTGCCGTTAAAATCAATCTGATACCATCCGCTATAGGATGTGCTGTCGGTAATAGTGACGGTGGAACCCTTGGCAGCCCAACCGATTGTTGATGCAGAGGTGTTAGGTGCAGAACGAACTCTTAAAGGGTCGGTCTGGGTAATAACAGTGCCAGTAACACTGCTTGTGGCAAAAGCATATTGAGCAGAGGGCACAACCACGGCGGTGATTGTAATCACTATGCAAATAATAAACGATAAAAGTTTTTTAAATGAATGCACCTTTGCTCATATCCTTTCTGTCGAAATTCTTACAATTTTGTAACATATTTCATATTATACAAGTTTTAGGTTGTTATGTCAATCACTTAAGCGTAGAAAAAATTATTAAATTTTTCCAAAAATCACAAAAGCCATTGCTTATGACAGCAGAGGCTTAAAACCCTATAAAAAATAAAAATTCTGCAAATTCAAAAATACGCTTGACATTTGCAAAATTTGGTAGTAAAATATTAAACTGCACAAATAATGGGTGTATGTACCCGTGTGAACTTATCTGACGATTATTATAGCAGAACAAATGCAATTCGTCAAGTGTAAGTTTACAGGGGCTGTCCACACATTAAAAGAGTGTTTTTAGATAGGCGTAACAACCTAATCAGATGAAGGAGTGATAAAGCCAATGGTGAAAGTCAAACCTGTCCATCTTGGCAAAACTGTCCGTATGAGCTTTTCCAAAATCAACGAGGTTTTGGATATGCCCAATCTTATCGAAATTCAGAAGAAATCTTACGAGTGGTTCCTTGGTGACGGCTTGAAAGAGGTATTTGCCGATATGTCGGCAATTTCTGACTATTCCGATAATCTTGTGCTCAGCTTTATTGACTACCGTCTTGACGACAAACCCAAGTACACAGTTGAAGAGTGCAAAGAGCGTGATACCACTTATGCATCTCCTATGCGTGTACGCGCACGCCTTTTAAATAAGGAAACAGGCGAAATTAAAGAGAACGAAGTGTTCATCGGCGATTTCCCCCTTATGACCGAGTCGGGCACATTTGTTATCAACGGTGCCGAGCGTGTTGTTGTATCACAGCTTGTTCGTTCTCCCGGTGTCTATTATGATGTAGAGATTGACAAATCGGGCAGCAAAAAGTTCAGCGCTACCGTTATTCCTAACCGCGGTGCATGGCTTGAGTATGAAACCGATGTTAACGACATTCTTTATGTCCGCATTGATAAAAACCGTAAAATACCCGTAAGCACCTTTATTCGCTCACTGGGTGTATTTACTGATACCCAAATGACCAATGCAGAGATGGAGTCACTTTTCGGCAAGGATATTCGTCTTGAATACACCTTTGAAAAGGACGCTACCAAAGACGTTGAGGAAGCATTGCTTGAGGTTTACAAGAAGCTCCGCCCCGGTGAGCCTTTCACCGTAGAGGGCGCAAAGGGCTATCTTTACAGTCTCTTCTTTGACCCCCACCGTTACGATATGTCCCGCGTTGGCCGCTATAAGTATAATAAGAAACTTGCATTGGCAGGCCGTATTATAGGCAAGGCTTTGTCACAACCCGTAGTTGCACCCCTTACAGGTGAAGTGTTGGCAGATGCCGGCACACTTGTTACCAAAGAGTTGGCTGCTACTATTGAGGCAGCAGGTGTTAGCGAAGTATACCTTAATGTAATCGAAACCGACGGTTCCGAAAGTGAAGTTAAGGTTATCTCTAACGGTATGGTTGACCTTAGCAAGTTTGTTGAGGCAGATGTATACGATGCTGTTAAGGATGTTGTAAACGAGCATGTTTGCTTTGCCGTACTTCGTGAAATTCTCGAAAACGCTACAGATAAGGACGACCTTGTTGCCACCCTTATTGAGCGCGTTGCCGAGCTTGTTCCAAACACTATCACTCTTGACGATATTTTTGCCGCCACCAACTATTTCATCGGCCTCAATCACGAGGTTGGCACCATCGACGATATTGACCACCTTGGCAACCGTCGTATCCGTTGCGTTGGCGAATTGCTTCAGAATCAGTTCCGTATCGGTTTCTCACGTATGGAGCGTGTTATCCGCGAAAAGATGTCACTTCAGGCACAGGATATTGATGCAGTAACTCCTCAAAGCCTTATCAACATCCGTCCTGTTGTTGCCGCTATTAAGGAATTCTTTGGTTCATCACAGCTTTCACAGTTTATGGACCAGACCAATCCTTTGTCAGAGCTTACTCATAAGCGTCGTTTGTCTGCTTTGGGCCCTGGCGGTCTTTCCCGTGACCGTGCAGGATTCGAAGTTCGTGACGTACATTACAGCCACTACGGCCGTATGTGTCCTATCGAAACTCCTGAAGGCCCCAACATCGGACTTATTTCATATCTTGCAACCTATGCTCGCATTAACACCTACGGCTTTATTGAAACTCCTTTCCGTAAGGTTATGCTTGACGACAAGGGCGTGCCCTATGTATCAAACACAGTTGAGTATATGACTGCAGACGTTGAGGACGATTACATTGTTGCTCAGGCAAACACTCCTCTTGATGAGAATGGCTACTTCATCAACAAGACTGTAACTACCCGTTTCCGTGACGAGTTCCTTGAAGTTACACCTAACGAAGTTAGCTATATGGACGTATCACCTAAGATGGCAGTTTCTGTTGCCACCGCTATGATACCCTTCCTTGAAAATGACGATACCAACCGTGCTTTGATGGGTTCAAACATGCAGAAGCAGGCTGTTCCGCTTCTTAAGACTGAGGCACCTATCGTTGCAACAGGTATGGAGTATAAGGCTGCAGTTGACTCAGGCGTTGTTGTGCTTGCAAAGCGTGCAGGTACCGTAACCGTAGCAGATGCCGACAAGATTGAGATTAAGGCAGAAAACGGCGAAATTGACAGCTATAAGCTTATCAAGTTCATCCGTTCAAACCACGGCACCTGTCTCAATCAGCGTCCTATTGTTGAGGTTGGTCAGCAGGTTATCGCAGGCGAGGTTATCGCTGACGGTCCCGCAACCTGCAACGGCGAAATCTCCCTTGGTAAGAATGCCCTTATCGGCTTTATGACCTGGGAAGGTTACAACTACGAAGACGCTGTTTTGCTTAACGAAAAGATTGTACGTGATGATGTTTACACATCTGTTCACATTGAAAAATACGAAGTTGAAGCACGCGACACCAAACTTGGACCTGAAGATATCACCCGTGATATCCCCAACGTTGGTGAAGATGCCCTTAAAGACCTTGACGAGCGCGGTATTATCCGCATCGGTGCTGAGGTTCGTGCAGGGGATATCCTTGTTGGTAAGGTAACTCCTAAGGGTGAAACCGAGCTTACTGCTGAGGAGCGTTTGCTCCGCGCCATCTTCGGCGAAAAGGCAAGAGAAGTTCGTGATACCTCATTGCGTGTACCTCACGGTGAGTACGGCACCATCGTTGATGTTGACGTCTTCACCCGCGAAAACTCAAGTGAACTCAACCCCGGTGTAAATACCGTTGTTCGTTGCTATATCGCCCAGAAGCGTAAGATTTCTGTTGGTGACAAAATGGCAGGACGCCACGGTAACAAGGGTGTTGTTTCCCGCATTCTTCCTCAGGAAGATATGCCTTTCCTCCCCGATGGCAGACCTCTTGACATCGTGCTCAATCCTCTGGGCGTTCCTTCCCGTATGAACATCGGTCAGGTGCTCGAGGTACACTTGGGTATGGCAGCCAAGAACTTGGGCTGGAAGGTGTGCACCCCCGTATTTGACGGCGCACACGAAGGCGACATTATGGAAATGTTTGAACAGGGCGGCTACTACCGTGACGTAATGTTCAACAAAGAAAATGGCAAGTTTATGGAGCCTCTTGGCGGTAAAATCCTTGTTGAAGAAACTGTTCGTGAAGACGGTAAGAAGGATATTGCACGCCTTGACGAAGCAACTGTAAAGGATATGGCTGCTTTGACCGAACTTGCATTTAACGACAAACTTAAGGTTATCGACGGTAAGATATTCTTGCGCGACGGCCGCACAGGTGAGCGTTTTGACAACCCTGTAACCGTTGGCTATATGTACTACCTCAAGCTCCATCACCTTGTTGATGATAAGATTCACGCACGTTCAACCGGTCCTTACTCACTGGTTACCCAGCAGCCTCTCGGCGGTAAGGCACAGTTCGGCGGTCAGCGTTTCGGTGAAATGGAAGTTTGGGCACTTGAAGCATACGGTGCCGCCTACACCTTGCAGGAAATCCTCACCATCAAGTCTGACGATATTGTTGGCCGTGTAGATACCTACGAAGCCATCATCAAGGGTCAGAACGTTCCTAAGCCGGGCGTTCCCGAGTCATTTAAGGTTCTTATTAAAGAATTGCAGGCTCTCGGTCTTGATGTTCGCGTACTTGATAAGTACAACGAGGAAATCGACCTTAAGCAAACCTTTAACGACGATGATATGGGTCTTGTTTCTCCCGATGTTCCCGCTATCGCAACCGATACCGACTTCGAGGGCAACTATGATGGCTATACCATTGAAGATAACGAGGGCAACCCCGTTGTAGACGAGTCAGAGGATGACGATTACACCGATTCCTATGGCGACGATGAAGAATAAGGAGGGTACGGATTATGGAATTTAATGAGTTTGAATCAATAAAAATCGGTCTTGCCTCTCCTGAGCAGATTCGTTCTTGGTCGTTTGGCGAGGTTAAAAAGCCCGAAACCATCAACTACCGTACACTTAAGCCTGAGCGTGACGGACTTTACTGCGAGCGCATTTTCGGACCCACTAAGGACTGGGAATGCCACTGCGGTAAGTATAAGCGCATTCGTTATAAGGGTAAAATCTGTGAGCGTTGCGGTGTTGAAATCACCCGTGCCAAAGTTCGCCGTGAGCGTATGGGCTCTATTGAGCTTGCCGCTCCCGTGTCACACATTTGGTACTACAAGACCATTCCTTCAAGAATGGGCCTTGTACTTGACGTTACTCCCCGTGTACTTGAGCAGGTGCTCTATTTCTCAGCCTATATCGTAATTGATCCGGGCGATACACCCCTTGAAAAGAAGCAGCTGCTTAACGAAAAGCAGTATCGCGATATGCTTGAAAAGTATGAGGACTCCTTTACCGCAGGTATGGGTGCCGAGGCTATTCAGGCACTGCTTAAAGAAATCGACCTTGAAAAGTTAAGTGAAGAACTTAAGGCAGAACTTGAAGAGGCAAACGGTCAGAAACAGGCCCGCCTTATCAAGCGTCTTGAAGTTATCGAGGCATTCCGTACCTCAGGCAACCGCCCCGAGTGGATGATTATGGACGTTTTGCCCGTAATTCCCCCCGATTTGCGTCCTATGGTACAGTTGGACGGTGGCAGATTTGCTACCTCTGACCTTAATGACCTTTACAGACGTGTTATCAACCGTAACAACCGTCTTAAGAAGTTGCTTGAACTTGGCGCTCCCGATATTATCGTGCGCAACGAAAAGCGTATGCTTCAAGAGGCTGTTGATGCTCTTATTGATAACGGTCGCCGTGGCCGTTCTGTAACAGGCCCCAACAATCGCGCTCTTAAGTCCTTGTCCGATATGCTTAAGGGTAAGCAGGGCCGTTTCCGTCAGAACTTGCTCGGTAAGCGTGTTGACTACTCAGGCCGTTCAGTTATCGTTGTTGGTCCTGAACTTAAGATGTATCAGTGCGGTCTTCCTAAGGAAATGGCAATCGAACTCTTCAAGCCCTTCGTAATGAAGCGCCTTGTAGAAACCGGTGTTGCTCAAAATGTTAAGACCGCTCGTAAGATGGTTGAGCGCTTGCGTGAAGAGGTTTGGGATGCACTTGGTACCGTTATTAAAGAACACCCCGTTCTTCTTAACCGTGCACCTACACTTCACCGTCTTGGTATTCAGGCATTTGAACC
>JAZORF010000012.1:0-16595 GCA_045656545.1 Acutalibacteraceae bacterium
TAAAAAAAGAAATTGAAAAACAAGGCTTACAAAAGTATATTTTGGGTCAATATACTTTGGGTAAATTGAACAGAGATGGGCAGCGAATAAGTATAACTATAGAAATAATGAGAAAAGACAAGAATGATGTTGTAACATTTGTGTCTGGATGGATGGTTTATCCGAATGGATACATTCAATTAACAACACCATATGGAGGGTAGTATTATGAAAATGATGGATATAGTTGAGGTTTTAGTAGAAAAGAAAATTTATGCAGACGACGGTGTACATAAAGGTATGCAGGGGTGGATATGTATAGAACCGAGCATAAAAGGGTGGGTTCTTGTTAATTTCCCTCAATATGGCGAAAAAACAGATATTGCAGAAATTTCAATGGAGGAATCGGATTTGGCGGTTATTCCTAAAATGGATGCAAGAATAAACGAACGTATAAAAGCTCAGTGGGAGAGCAAAATCTAATGAAAAAAGCAATTTTAGATTTAACGGGTTGTACCGATTTGTTTGATATGCACGAGCGTATACGTGTTTCGTTAGATTTTCCCGATCATTACGGCAAAAATTTGGATGCGTTTTGGGATTGTATTAACCGGGATTGTGATGTGGATTTTGTTACAGTTATCGGTAGTGACAGCGTGGCAGAGGATTTAAAACCTACGGTAAAGAAAATTCTGGATATGTTAGAAAAGAACAAATTGGATTGGGCTGACTATTCTCCTTTTGATTATGAAATTATAAGTTAACAAATTAAAAAACGCCGTGAGCCTGATTATTCAGGTTTGCGGCGCTCTTTTTTATATACATATTTTGAAGGGGATACCCCAAGCATTTTTTTAAACTCTGCCGAAAAGTGCTTGTAATCGTTATAACCGCACAGCTCGGCCACCTCTTGCAACGAATAATATCCCGTAATTATCAGCGAGGCGGCATAGTTGATGCGCCACTCAATGATATATTGCTTGGGGGATTTGCCAAACTCCGCCTTAAACAACCTTCTAAAATAGGTGGGGCTGACGAAGAATTTTGCCGCCGCCTCGTTGAGCGAAAAATCGGGTTTAAGGTAATGCTTTTCAGCGTTTCGACAAATTATAATCATTATAAAAAATCCCCTCTTGGACAGAAGTTCAAGAGGGGATAAATTTTGCTTTTATGAATTAAGCACAGGTGTGCGCTTTTTGGTTATTAGCTGAACAGCCAGCACAACACAAACCAAGGCCAGACCGATAGCATCGGTCACAATGCCGGGATAGATAAGCAACAATCCGCCTGCCGCGCAAACAATGCGCTCATACCAAGCCATATTGTGCAAGAAGTATCCTTCAAGTGAGGCCGACACCCCGAATATGCCAACGCAGGAGGTTATGCAGATGAGCACTACTTCCCATACCGTTGTGTTAATAAAGAGCATTGCAGGGTTAAGAGCAAACACATAGGGCACTATAAAGGCGCCGATAGCCAGCTTGGTGGCGGTGAATGCCGTTTTCATGGGGTTTGCCTGTGCAATGGCGGCACCTGCATAGGCTGCCAATGCAACGGGGGGAGTAAGGTCTGCCACAATGCCGAAATAGAACACAAAGAAGTGAGCGGCTAAATCGGGCACACCCATTTTAATCAGAATAGGTGCACAGGTGGCGGCCATAATGCAATAGTTAGCGGTGGTGGGCACGCCCATACCCAAAACGATGCAGGTGAGCATGGTCAGGAAGAGGGCGATGATTACCTTGTCGCCTGCCAAAGCCAAAATGCCGTTAATAAGCATAGTGGCAAGGCCTGTCATAGTAATGGTGCCTGCAATAATACCTGCAACGCCGCAGGCAACGGCAACAGTAATCATACCTTGTCCGCCTGCTGCCAACGCCTCCCAAATGCGCTTGGGAGTAATGCGGTTTTCTTTGTTAATAAGGCCAACAACAATGGTCGCAATAATAGCGATGGCTGCGGCATAGGCTATTGAGCGTGAGCCCGAGCCAACAAGGGCGATAAGCAGAATAAGTGGAAGCAGCAAATATGCCTGCTTAATAAGGGGTAAGAAACGGGGCAGCTCTTCTTTAGAAAGGCCGCGCAAGCCCTCCTTCTTTGCCTCAAGGTGAACGGCGATAAATACGCCCATAAAATAAAGGCAAGCGGGCAAAATTGCACGCACGACTATGTTGCTGTAAGGAACGCCGATATTCTCAGCCATCAAAAAGGCGGCGGCGCCCATAATGGGTGGCATAATCTGACCGCCTGTAGAAGCAGAGGCTTCGGCGGCAGCAGCAAACTCGGGCTTGTAGCCGGTTTTTTTCATAAGGGGGATTGTTACTGAGCCGGAGCCAACGGTGTTAGCAACCGATGAGCCCGAAACCATACCCTCAAGGGCGCTGGCGACAACGGCAACCTTTGCAGGTCCGCCCGAAAAGCCGCCAACAACCGAGTTGGATATTTTAATAAAGAAATCGGCAATGCCTGTTCTTTCAAGGAATGCGCCAAAAATAATGAATATGGCAATATATTTTGAACAGGTGTTGATAGGTGTGGACAAAATACCCGAGGTGGTGGTGTAGAACAGTTTGCCAACCAAGCCTTCAATTCTGCGCCACATATCAGGGTTGTTAAGGCCCCAAACGAGCGCATAAATGATAAAGACAGCGGCAACGATGATGATAGGAATACCAACACAGCGGCGGCACAACTCTAAAAGACAAAGTATGCCAACAACGCCAATAATTATTTGATAGAGTTCAAACTTGTTGCCCTGCTGAATAATGGTCATGGCATCAAAGGTGTAATAAAAGAAGGATGCACTGCCTGCAACCATCAAAATGATGTCGTACCAGGGCATATAGTTGACCTTTTGCATACCCTTTTGAGCAGGATATATCAAATATCCGATAAAAACGATGCAGCCCATAAAGCTTGACAGTCTGATTGCATCAAGCCAGGTTGCAAAAAATGTAACATAAACGCAAAACAAAGAAAAGGCTGCCAAAATGCAGTTTATAACTATTTTTGCTTTGCCTTCCCAAACGCGAGTGTTGGATTCGCGGTCAAATTTTTTCATAACGGCATCTAAATCCATAGGTTCTTCGGATTGAGTTGCCTTCTTTTTTGAGAAAAGCAACAAACTTACCACCTTTCAATAATTTAAAATAGCTGCGACAGCTTATGCCGCAGCTATCAGAGTGTAACTACAAATTCGGTTAATTACTTAACCTCTACTTCAATTCCCTTTTCTTTGAAGTATTTAGCGGCGCCTGCGTGGAAAGGAACGGTCAAGCCTTCGGTAGCATTCTCAAGGCTGAGTTCAGCACCCTTGGCGTGCTCTTTGGTAATGGCATCAATATTGTCAAAGATAGCGGCGGTAAGATTGTAAACGTCATCTTCGCTTGCATCTGCGCTTACTATCAAGGTAGCCTTAACGGTAACGGTAGTAATTTCTTCTGCCTGATTCTTATAGGTTTCTGCAGGAATCTTGTAAACAGAATAGAAGGTGTTGTCCTTCATCAACTTTTCAGCGATATCACCGTCGATAGGAACGATGCGGGTGTTCGCATTGGTCATGCTAAGCTCGGTGATAGCGGGTGTGGGAGCACCTGCAACGATGAAAGCGGCATCAATCTTGCCGTCTTTAAGAGCGTCAGCGCTTTCGTCAAAGTTCTGGTACTGGGGCTTAATGTCCTTTTCGGTAAGGCCTGCGGCAGAGAGTACGTCAACGGCGTTGAAGTATACGCCTGAGCCGGGAGCACCGATAGAAACCTTTTTATCCTTAAGGTCGCTTACAGACTTGATGTCGGGGTTAACGGTAACAAGCTGAACTGCCTCGGCATAAAGACCTGCAACGGTGCGGAAGGTATCAACCTTGCCGTCTTCTTCAAAAGAACGGGTGCCGTTCCAAGCGTAGTGCATAACGTCAGACTGAACGGTGCCCAGCTGATAGTCACCTGAATCGATGCCCTGAATGTTATCCTTAGAGCCACCGGTAGAAACAGCGTTAACGGTAACACCTGCGTTGTTGGTGATGTACTGGCCAACAATGCCGCCATAGGCGTAATATGTACCTGTGGGGCTGCCTGTGCCCATAGTCATGGTGCTACCACAAGCGGTTAAAGAAAGCAACATTGCCAGAGCTAACAAAACTGAAAAAATGCGTTTCATTATTAAATACCTCCTAAAATTTTATAGCATCTGAATACATTATATATGAAAAACGCCCTCTTTGCAAGAAAAAATAATGCTCTTGCCCCTGTTTTTTTGAAATAAATGCAGTGTTTTTTTGAATAATATAAGATTTTTTCAAAACGACGCATAAAAAGTGAATAATTTTTCACGAAAAGCCACCAAGCAGATAGGCAGTAAAAATCCGTTTTAAGCTGAAAAACAAAAAATCAAGCACCTCACGGACTTTACATGCCGTAGTGAGCGATGAATTAAGTTCATCACCAATGCTTGATTCTAATCCTATTATATCCAATTCTTCGCAAAATGTCAACAAAAACTCATCGACAAATACCACCCTTGTTGGGTTGGTTAAATCGTTACTCCTTGTGGCGCAGTTATCAATCTGGCAGGCTCCCTCGCTTTGCTCGGTCGGACGAAAGGCGCAACAGTCCACCGGACTGTTTCTTAGTCGCTCCTTACCTCGCGTTGCTCGGTGTTCGCTTCCTTTCGTGGTTCAAATCCCTCTCTGATAAATACAAATACCACCCTAATGGGTGGTATTTGTATTTGGCGGAGAAAGAGGGATTTGAACCCTCGCGCCGATTTTCACCGACCTACTCCCTTAGCAGGGGAGCCCCTTCACCACTTGGGTATTTCTCCAAAAATATTAAGCGGAGCAAAGATGTTTCATCACTCACTCCGCTATTATATCAGTATTTTACTGAAATGTCAACTGTCAAATGCTTAAAATCAGCCCATATTTTTAAAAAGATTGGGGTCTGCCTTTAATTCGGCAAAAGAGGGGTTTATCTTATCTTTTTCGCTAAGCAAAATTTCGCTCACCTTATCCAAAGGCCACTCAACATTTATATCGGGGTCGTTCCACATAAGACCGCCCTCATCATCGGGGTGATAAAAATCGGTGGTTTTATAGCAAAATTCCGCTTCATCGCTAAGCACCATAAATCCGTGTGCAAAGCCGGGAGGCAGATAAAACTGCTTTTTATTTTCTGCAGTCAGTTCAACGCCGTACCACTTGCCAAAGGTAGCAGAGTTGCGGCGCAAATCAACGGCAACGTCAAAAACGGAGCCACGGATGACCCTTACCAGTTTGCCTTGAGGAAACTGCTTTTGAAAATGGAGCCCTCTTAAAACACCCTTGCGGGACATAGACTGATTATCCTGCACAAAGACCATATCAAGTCCTTCTGCAGCCATATCTTGCTGATTATAAGTCTCCATAAAATAACCGCGGTGGTCACCGTGAACTGCAGGCTCAATTATACAAAGCCCCTCTATATCAAGACGGGTGACTTTAATTTGTCCCATAATAATCACCATATCCTTTGCAGACACAAAATACGATAAAAACCACTGATATGGTGATTATTATCGCATGTGCTTCGGTTGCCGTGTAAGCGGCGAGAAGCACGCGCCTTTATATTTTATAGCGTGATTTTTCACGCTATACCTCTTTCATAATCTGTGCGATTTTCTCACCGTTGCCCCACACTGCCGCTGAGTCATAGGGGCGGTCGGGGAATGCGCCGTACTGCAGTTTAATACCGAAACCGTTGTCGGCAATAAAACGCTCCACACGGTCCCGCAGTCTTTCGGGCTTGCCTGAGCAGATGTTGATTATACCCGTCACCTTATTTTGCATAGCGGCGGCAGCAACCTGACGGCAAAATTCCTCATAATCAAGAAAATCGTACATATTAACCCCTGTGGTAAAGGGGAACTCTTTCTTGCCTTCCTCTGCGGCGGCAACAATCTTTGCAAAAATGGAGTTGCCTGCCTTTGAGGTACCAACAATATAATATCCGCGAAGCCACTGAAAATCTGTCTCTGCCTGCTTACAAATAAGGCTTGCCGCCTCTCTTAAAGCGTTTTTGGCAATGCCGTACATAGACATAGGTTTGCATGGTGTATTTTCGTCAATGGCACCCTCAAAAAAGCCGATTTCGTGCATACTGCCGATGGCGCAAATGCGACACTTATTGCCTGCAAATTGGCGGATGAGTTCGGTGTGCAAGGGCAAATCTTCCATATGAGCATTGGAGTTGTGGACAAAGCCGTCACGCCACGCCATATGAAGCAAAACGTCGGGCTTGCCGAAATATTCATAGGGGGAGTCAATCTCAAAAAGGTTGCAGTTTACACGCTCTGCGCGGCAGTCAACACAGTCTGTATTAAAATCCGCAGCAACAACCTCTGCACCCATATCACACAGGGCGGATACAGTGCCTCTGCCAAGATATCCTGCGGCGCCTGTTACTAAAATTCTCATTTTCTGTCTCCATACATACGGGCATAATAGTCCTTATATTCGCCTGACAAAATAGTCTGCCACCAGTCTTTGTTATCAAGATACCATTTAATAGTCATCTTGATACCGTCGGCAAATTTAGTTTCGGGCAACCAACCAAGTTCAGAATGAATTTTTGTGGGGTCAATGGCATATCGCATATCGTGACCCTTGCGGTCGGCAACATAAGTAATAAGGCTTTCGGGTTTGCCTAATTCCTTGCAAATAAGTTTAACAATATCAATGTTTGTCATTTCATTGTGACCGCCAACATTGTAAACCTCGCCTACTTTACCTTTATGCAAAATAAGGTCAATAGCTTTGCAGTGGTCGGCAACATAAAGCCAGTCGCGAACGTTTTCGCCCTTGCCGTATACGGGCAGTGGCTTGTCGTTAATGCAGTTGGCAATCATCAAGGGGATAAGCTTTTCGGGGAAGTGATATGGACCGTAGTTGTTTGAGCAACGGCTGATGGTTACGGGCAGACCGTAGGTGCGATGGTATGCAAGCACCAAAAGGTCGGCTGCCGCCTTGCTTGATGAATAGGGACTGCTTGTGTGAATAGGTGTCTGCTCGGTAAAGAACAAATCGGGTCGGTCAAGGGGCAAATCTCCGTAAACCTCGTCGGTTGACACCTGATGATAGCGGTCAATTCCATATTTGCGGCAAGCATCCATAAGCACAGCAGTGCCCATAATGTTGGTGCGCAAAAAAACATCGGGATTTTCAATTGAGCGGTCAACGTGACTTTCGGCGGCAAAGTTAACTACCACTTGTGGATGTTCTTTTTCAAAAATTTCGTAAATGCCCTCACGGTCACAAATATCGGTTTTATAAAAGGCAAAATTGGAATTTTTCATAGCTTCTGCCAAGGTGGACATATTGCCTGCATAGGTAAGGCAGTCAACACACACGATGCGATATTCGGGGTGAGCAAACAACATATGATAAACGAAATTGGAGCCTATAAAACCTGCTCCGCCTGTAACGATAACGGTCATAAGCGAAACCTCTTTCTTAATAAATAACCTTGCCGTCGGCAACTCTCAGCAAATGCTCACCGTATGGAGATTTGCCGTAAAGAGCAGCAGTTTGTCTCAACTGGTCACAGGTAATCCAACCGTTGCGGTAGGCAATCTCTTCAGGTGCCGAAATCTTGACACCCTGACGCTTTTCAACCATCTGAACAAAAGCGCCTGCCTCTAACAGACTGTCCATAGTGCCTGTGTCAAGCCAAGCAAAACCGCGGCCTAAAATTTCGGCACGCAGTTTGCTCTGCTTAAGATACATATCGTTAAGAGTGGTGATTTCAAGTTCGCCTCTTGCTGAGGGTTTTATTTGATTAGCAAGTTTTGACACCTCTGCAGGATAGAAATAAAGACCTGTAATGCAATAGTTTGATTTGGGATTTGTTGGTTTTTCTTCAACCGAAAGCACATTATAATCTTTGTCAAACTCCATAATGCCAAAACGCTGGGGGTCATTTACATAATAGCCGAAAATGGTGGCATGGCCCTCTTCGGCATTTTTAACGGCATTTTTAAGTCGGCTTATAAAACCGCCGCCGTAAAAAATGTTGTCACCCAGAATCATAGCGCAGGGCTCGTCACCGATAAACTCCTCACCTAAAATGAAAGCCTGAGCCAATCCGTTGGGGGAGGGCTGAACCTTGTAACTAAGGTTAACACCATAGCGGCTGCCATCACCCAAAAGGCGCTCAAAATTAGGCAGGTCCTCAGGGGTGGATATAATAAGAATATCCTTAATACCTGCCAACATTAGTGTTGACAATGGATAAAAAATCATTGGTTTGTCGTAAACGGGCATCAACTGTTTTGACGCCACCATTGTAAGAGGATACAGACGGGTACCTGCACCGCCGGCAAGAATGATACCTTTCATAATTTTCCTCCTTCACTGAGTCTCATACCGCAATATTCAAGCATATGTACGGGGGACAATTTTTCTTTGTAATTATAGTCAAATTCTGTTGCAGATTTAACAAAATCAAGGTCAATATCCTCTGCCGAGTTAAAGACCGAAATAGCCTCTGCCGAATAAAAAGGCGCCTTTGTCACCTCGGGGTTGTTGGTTAGCATTTTGCGGCTATACATAATTGCCTCGCAAGCCCGCAATGTGTATCCGTGGCCACCCTTTTGCATAACCTCAAGCAAGCATTTGGTGGCTTTAATCCGCTGCAGATTTTCTATGTATGGCATTTTGTCAATATAGTGGATTTTATCGGTCAGTCGGCGTTTGTCCTGGGGCACGCCTGTAATGTGAAAATCACATTTAAGACCGCACTCCTCAAGTTTTTCGAAAGCGTCGATTATATCCTCAAGCCTGTCCTTCGCCTTGCCGACGAAAAAGACGTCGCTTGGCTCTATATTAGCGTTTTCGGGAACCTTGTAATCTGAATAAACAAGTGGGTAATATTCAAGGCCGTACTCCTTTGCATCCTTCTGGTCAAAGGATAGCACTAAGTCAAACCGGCGCTTAATTTCTTCAACAGGCACATCAGGGCAACGGGCAACCAAATCCTGATAGTGACAGACAAACTTTGCATCGGGATATTGCTTTTTAAGGTAGTCCATCAGGCCGTATTTGATAAGATAACATCTGCGAATAAAAAAAACGAAACAAATAGGTTGTTTGGTTGAAAACTGATGGCGGAACATCATAGGATTCCAAATGCTTTTAAAGGGCATACCCACCCTTTTGTTAAGCAGGCCTGAAAAGTGGGTTTTATACAAAAAGGTGAGCAATTTATTGTCACTGTCAATGGGCTTGCAAAGATAGACGGCGTTGTCAAGATGATTGATGTCATCATATGGGATGGTGTAAAAATCGTTGGCATAGCCAAAAACCACATAATTAAAGCCGTAGTCCTTCACAAACCTCACCTCATTTTAAGCATAATTATCCTTTTAAATAATAGTACAAATTTTCTCTATTGTCAATAAAAAGGGGATAGTTTTAAATTCTGCTTGCAAAAATGCATAGGGAGGCTGTATAATGATTAAAATGAGGTGTAAATATGAAAAAGCGGCTTTCTTACATAATCATAAAGTGATTATATTCATAACAGAAGTTTTGATTGCTCTTTATTTGCACGACGGTATAATACGCCCATACATTGGCGACGTGCTTGTAACTGCTCTGCTTTGCACTCTTGTAAGAAGCATTTATACCAAGCCTGTTCCAAAACTGTGGCTGTGGGTGTTTGCCTTTAGCGTTTTTGTAGAGGTAACTCAGTACTTCCGTCTTGCCAACCTTTTGGGTATTCGAAACAGGGTTGTACGAACTATAATGGGCACTGATTTTGCTTTTTTAGATATTGTCTGTTATTTTGTGGGATGCCTTGCCTTCTTCTTAATTGAAGAGTTTGTAAGAAAAAGGATAAAAAGCCGATAATGAATTTATACCGATTTTTCGGAGGATAATATGAAAAAGATTTCAACTAACACTTTGCGCCGTTTGCCCCGATACTACTGCTTGCTTGACGAAATGGTCAAAGCAGGTGAGGATAAAACTTCATCAGGCAAACTTGCCAAAATAATGGGGCTTAACGCCAGTCAGATAAGAAATGACCTTAACTGTTTCGGCGGTTTTGGTCAACAGGGCTACGGATACAATACCCTTATGCTTCGCGACGAAATTGGCAGATTGCTCGGTAAAGAGCGCCATTTCGGTTGTATCGTTATCGGTGCGGGCAATCTTGGCCGCGCCCTTATGTCTCACATAAATTTCAAAGATTTAGGCTACCGACTTGTAGGCGCTTTTGACAGTAACGAGGCTTTTGCAGGTCAGATGGTGGCAGGTATGCCTATCCGTCACATAAGCGGACTTGACGATTTTTGCCGTCTTGAAAAGCCTGCGGTTGCCGTCCTTTGCGTGCCAAAGGATGCGGCGCTTGAGCTGGGAAATCAGCTGAGTCGACTCGGTATAAAGGCAATTTGGAACTTTACCCCCTATGATTTAAGTCTTGAGTTTCCCAATATGGTTGTTGAAAACGTTCATCTTGAAGACAGTCTTATGGCTCTTGGCTATCGCTTGCAAAATCTTGATTAAAAAGGAGCATTTTAATGATTGAGGGCGCAAAACGCTATCATTTGCTTGATGAAATCCGTGGCTTTGCAATAATTTGTATGGTTTTCTTCCACGGCTTTTATCTTATGGCAGAGGTGTTCGGTTGGTCTTTTGGCGGTACCCTTTTGGCATTTTTCACCCCTGCAGAGCCCTTTTTTGCCGCCACATTTGTGCTTATATCGGGAATATGTTGCCGTCTGTCACGAAGCAACGCTTTAAGGGGCGCAAAACTTCTTTGGGTGGCAATAGGATTGACGGTGGTCACCTATCTGTTGCAACTTTTTGGTGTGGACGGAGTGGTAATCTGGTTTGGTATACTCCATCTGCTTTCGCTGTCAATGCTTTTTTACGCCGCAACGGGCAAGGTGCTCGATAAAGTGCCGTGGTGGATCATGCTCCCCCTCTGCCTGATTGTATGTGCATTTACCTTTAATCTGGAAAAAGGTTATTTCGGCATTGGCTCTTTTTCGGTTGATTTGCCTACTACTTTAAAGTTTAACCGTCAACTTTTCCCCTTTGGAATTACGGCGCCCGGTTTTTTCTCTGCCGACTATTTTCCTCTCTTGCCTTGGCTTCCTATGTTTATTGTGGGTACCGTTTTGGGCAAACCTTTTGAAAAGGGGACTGCACCAAAAATCTTCACCAAAAACCCAATTCCGCTTTTTGCTTGGTGCGGTAAAAAATCCTTGATAATTTATCTTGTTCACCAACCAATTTTATTCGGTATTTTCTTTTTAACAGATAAAATATTTTGAATTTTGATAATTTGTTATTGACAAACGATAACAGATGTGCTATTGTACTGTCAAAGGAAGAGTTTTCCTTTGGCAGTATTTTTTTATTAACCCGACTTAAGAAAGGGGATTGTTATGATTAAAAAAAGTTGGTCTGTTGCTATAACAATGGTACTGTGCGGGCTTCTTGTTGCGGCTCTGTTTGTAATGATTGCTGTGATGCCACAATTGGCTGATTGGTACTATTTCACTGTCCGTCAAGGTGCATCAGGTGACGGCAAACCTTTGCTTGTTGCCTTTTATCTGTGTGTGCCCGGTGCATTTTTTGCAATATACCATTTGATGAGGCTGATGCACAATATATATAAGAACGATGTATTTATCCTTCGCAATGTAACCCATCTGCGCTGCCTTGCTTGGAGTTGCGGATATGTTGCCACCGTTACCCTTGTGGTTGGGGTGGTGCTTGGCTATCTGCCTTTGCTGATAATCAGTTTTGCCGCTTTGTTTTTCTGCCTGTGCATACGGGTTATACGTCACGTTATGGGTGCGGCAGTTGAAATTAAGACAGAAAATGAACTTACTATATAGGGGTACGATATGAGAATTGTTGTTAATCTTGATGTTATGATGGCAAAACGCAAAATTTCATCAGGTGAATTGGCTAAAAAGATAGATTTAACCCCTGCCAACCTGTCTATTCTAAAGATGGGGCGTGCAAAAGCGGTGCGCTTTTCTACCTTGTGTGCCTTGTGCGATGCTCTTGATTGCCAACCTGGTGATATCTTAGAATTCAGAAAGGATGAAGAAGATGAGTAACGAAAACAATAATCTTCAGTCCGAAATTGTTGAAACTACACCTGCACCAACCAATACTCTGCCTAATCCGACTCCCTTGCTAAAGGTAGCTACTACAGGAAGAGATATGATTTTTGCCTTGCTTTTTTTAGTGGCAGGCATTATTTGGATTGATTTTTCCGTTTACGGTGGATTTGACCTTGGCTATACAATTGCATCGGTGATATTAGGTTCGTTAGTACTTATTTATCCTACTGCCGAGCACCGACTTTCCTTGTTTGGCACCCTTTATGCAACCTGTGCTGTGGCAATAACAGTGCCCTTTTGTATGTATACTTCCGCCTCGGCAAAAATTTTGCTGTTTTTCTGGTCGTTACTGCTTATGGGCCTTGCTATTGCCAACAACACAAAAAATGCAAGCCGAGGTTGGATGCAACTTTCTGAGTCTTTGCGCCTTGTTTTAATTACGCCCTTTGAACGTTGCTCAAATACCCTTGCTTCACTTTTTCAGGACAAAGGCTCAAACTCAAAGAAAAAGGCAAAGGGCATACTTATCGGCGTTGCCTGTGGCTTGCCCGCTTTGTTTATTATCGTGCCCATACTTGTCTCATCAGACGCCGCTTTTGAGGCGGTAATAAACAATATTTTTGCTGACGGAATTTCAAGGGTTATTGCCTCTGTAATAATGGGAACATTGCTTGCAATTCTTCTTTTCACATCGGTTTTTGCCGCAAGCAAAAAGATTATAAAGATTGATTCTGTAAATCAAACCGAAAAAACTGACGAGCCCAAAAAGACAAAGTTCAGCGGCGTGTCATCCACACCTGTTACCGCATTTTTGAGCACTATCAGCGTAGTTTACGTGGTCTATCTTTTCTCACAGCTTGCCTATTTTTTTGATGTCTTTTCAGGACTTTTGCCCCAACACTTTTCCCACGCACAATATGCCCGCCGCGGATTTTTCGAAATGACGGTTATATGCGGAATAAATATCGGGTTAATTGCCCTTTCACTGCTTATCAGCAAAAAGGATAAAAAGGGCAATCAACCTTTGGCAGTGCGGCTGCTGTGCGGATTTATCTGCTTGTTTTCGCTTGTGATTGTGGCAACCGTAATCGGCAAACTTGTAATGTATATGGGCTTTTACGGTCTTACAGAATTGCGCATTTATACCTCACTGTTCAGCGTCTGTGCCGCCATTGTAATCATATTTGTGGGCATAAGACTTTTCCTTCCCCGCTTTGCATATTTCAGAGCGGCAGCGGCAACTCTCGCCATATTGTCGGTAGGTATTGCCTTTGCCGATGTTAATACCACTATTGCTCGCTATAACACTCAAGCCTATCTTAACGGCTATTTAGCACAGGTGGATGTTGATTATTTAAGAAGCCTTGGCTCAGCATCGGTGCCATCCCTTGTTGACCTTTTGGATTGCGACGACAGAGAGGTGGCAGAGAAAGCCGCAACCACACTGTATTATCTTGCAGACGGATATGGACAGGTAGACCGGGAAAGCGGTGCAATATACTTGCATGATTTTATCCCTGCACAAATGAATGATTTCAGAGAGTATAACATACAGTTTGTCAAAGCACGCGATATAATAGCAGAAAACTGGGATAAGATACTAGATTTATACACTGCAACCAATTCGTCTTATTAAAATAAAAACGCTTTCGTTTTTTTTCGAAAGCGTTTTTTCTTATCCAATAAAATCAATATTCTTAAGCCATTCTTTAAGCATCTCTGCCCAACGGGCTACGTAGGGGGAATTGGTTGCAAGACCTAATCCGTGATTGCCTGAGGGGAAGATGTGCATCTCAAACTGAATGTTGTGATTACGCAGCGCCTCGCCGTAGCGTAAACTGTTAGCCACATTAACAGTGGCATCGTCAGAGGTGTGCCAGATAAAAGTAGGGGGAGTGGTGTCTCTTACCAACTTTTCGCAAGAAAAATTTGCCGATTGAGGCTGATTTCCTTCACCCACAAGGTTAACAAAAGAGCCTTCGTGAGCCACAAGACTGTCGGGTGAACAAATAACGGGATAGCACAAAATGGTGGCGTTGGGAGTCGCTGACTCCTCATCAATTTCATCTGCACCCTCAAAATCAATGGGGGCGGTATATGTAGAGGTCAAGGCGGCAAGATGACCGCCTGCAGAGGACCCCATAACAGCAATTTTATCTTTGTTAATACCGAATTTTTCGGCGTTTGCCCGCACAAATCTGATGGCGCGTCGCGAGTCAAGCAAAGGCAGAGGGAAACGGTGGGGACTGACTCTGTACTGACAAACAAAGGCGTCCATACCAATTGAGTTAAGGTAGCGGGCATAGCCCTCACCCTCGTGGTTTGCCCTTAAAGCGTAGCCGCCGCCGGGCAAAATAACAACGGTGGCATCGGTCACCTTGTTTTCGGCAGGAAAATATTCAAGAACGGGAGTTTCTTCACAAAGTCCAGGCACCTTGTCCCAAAGATTAAATGTCTGCATAATGTAAACCTCACTTTTAAGCAAAATTTTACATCATGGCGCCGATATTGTCAACCATTCTATCAACAACTTTTGTGGCTTTGCGTTTTAAAGATTTAACATTCACCTTGTTATACATAGCGGCGCAACCCATTGCTCCAACTGCGGCGGCAGAAATAGCAATAAGCATATAGGTAGAGACAGGCTGTTTGCGTCTGAACATAAAATCACCTCACTTTATATTATCTTAACCAAACACTTGATTTTTAGTCTGATTGGGTTTAAAATAAAAACGAAAACAAAAACGGAGGATTTTTAAATGGTTCAGATTTCACCCTCAATGTTGGCGGCAGATTTTGTTGAACTCAGTTCAGCTCTTAAAAAACTTGAAAAATCAGGTGCCGAAATGCTTCATATCGACGTTATGGATGGCATTTTCGTGCCCAATCTGTCAATCGGATTTCCTGTGACCGAGTCACTTTTTAAGCACACAAATATCCCCCTTGATGTGCATCTTATGATAACCAAGCCCCAACTTTATGTAGAAAAATTTGCAAAATTTGCTCAGCGCATCTCTATCCATTACGAAAGTGACTGCGACGTGCGCGAAACCCTCAGAATGATAAAAAATGCAGGGGTAATTCCCTCAATCACCATTAAGCCCGCCACTCCTGCCGAGGCAATTTTTGATTTGCTGGACGAGGTTGGAATGGTGCTTGTTATGTCGGTTGAGCCCGGTTTTGGCGGCCAGTCATATATTGACAGTGCAACCGATAAAATTGCCGCAATCCGTGCCGAGTGTGACCGCAGAGGTCTTGAAATGGATATTCAGGTCGACGGCGGTATCAATATGAAAACTGCTCCTATTGCCGCAAAGGCAGGCGCCAATATTCTGGTGGCAGGCAGTGCCGTCTTTAATGCGGAAGATATGGCACAGGCAGTCCGTGAGCTTAAAGCGGTTTGCGAGCAGTAAAATCTGCCATAATATTATCGCTAAGCAGTTTGCCGTGCTCGGCAGTAAACAGGGCAACGCTTTTGCCACCAATTTTTTGCCCGTACTCGCTTAAAATCAGGCGCAAAGACCGTTGCCGTTCACCCAGTATGATAAGTCTGTATTTGCCTTCAAGCAGGTACAGACTTGTTTTATTTTTGCAGTGGGGGAGCAGAGCATTTATGCCGTCAACCAGTTCATCGGCAGAGTCAAATTGCCACACGCCCACATTAAAATCCACCCGTCTGCCCTTAAAAGATGGGGTAACGAGAGTTAAAAATATGGTACACCCCTCTTTTTCGGCAGGTAAAATTTCAATCACAAGTCGTCGGTCCGTAAGGCGAAAATCCTCTTTGGCACCTATTCTGCCAAGCAAATCATCAAGCATTTTGCGAGTGTCTGCAGAGGCGTAGTCAAGTTCACCGTAACTTGTGCCTAACTCTTTCAGGTCGGCGGCAGAAAGATCTATTTTAAGCCGCTCGGGTGTTTCAAACTGTATGTTCATATTTCCCTCCCCAATAGGTTTATATACAAATGATAAACCCAAACAAAAGCAATAATCAAGCGGTAAATAAAGGTTGCATAAATTTGCCGTTTGCATATACTACATTTTATGAAAAGAGGGCATAATTGCACACAAAATCGGCAAAAATATGGTGGGTGAGAATATGGAGCATATTGAAATAAAAGAGAAAAGCGGATGGCAAATTTTTTGGAAGGCGGCAGGCATCACCGCAATAGCGGTGGGACTGATTGCCTTGGGATTTTTCGGCGCAATGCTTGTGTCGAAATTTTGGATGTAATTATGCGTAGGGGATGGCGCCCACGACATCCCTTAAAAACAGCCCTCCTCTGATGAGGGAGCCAAGACGGGCAGATAATATCCGCCCCTACAAGCACGATTTGATGCAGTAGGGGATGCATTTATGCATCCCGAAGCGGAACGGATAAATCTGTTCCCTACAAAAAATCACCTTGGAGCCGGGGAGGGCATATCTCCATTTTACCCCCGTCCCTACATCCTCCACCGTACCACAGCCCTTTGTGTTTTCAAAAATTCCGGGCAGATAT
>JAZORF010000013.1:0-19329 GCA_045656545.1 Acutalibacteraceae bacterium
ATTTCTACAATAATCAGCGTATTCAATTAAAAACAAAACTGACTCCCCTTGAAAAGAGGAGTCAGTATGTTGCTTAAAATTTAATTTTATTTACCATAAAGGGTGGTTTTTGTGCTGTCCGCACAAATTGGAGCAGTTCAATGCTTGTGGGTGTTTTTTATTTTATCTTTAATTCATAATTGCCGCTTTTCAGCACCTGAACAAATTGATTGGCATCCTTTACTCTTTCGGGCAAAAGCAACCCTACATTTGAAACACCTGCACAGCTGTGACAGTCAGAGCCTGCCGTCAATATCATTGGTCGGTCCTGTGCCAATGCGGCATTAAGAGCTTTTTCGTTTGCATCTTGAGGTCGGTTATTGCCGTTAAACACCTCAATCCCGTCGCAATCGTCAAAGAAGGGGTCAACATACCTTTTCATATACTCGGCAAAGCGGAAAGGATGAGCGTGGATTACGATACCGCCCCCTGCGTGAACAAGGTCAACAAACTCTTTTCGGTGGGCATACATCATTTCTTCGCAGTTAATCAAATAATCCAAGTCCATTCCGTAGCAAAGCAGTTCCTTGCTATCGCCTACGCCCTCTTCAATGCCGAAGATTACGTCAAAATCAAGTTTTGCGCCCTCATCACAGGCTTCGTAATAGGCGTCGATATAGGGCTGCATAAACTGGCGCCAAGTGGTGTTTTTGCGGTCAACGGCAGAGTTGCCGTGAAAGAAATGGTTGGTTATGGCAAAGCCCGTATAACCCGCCTCTTTGTAAGCGCGCACCATTTCCCGTGCAGTACTTTTGCCACAGGCAGAACCTTCGGATGTGTGAACATGGGTATCGTATAAAAACATAGTATCACCTTATTTTTCAAGAGCTTCGTAGGTTAAATTGCGGAGTGTGGGATGAATATGAGAATAAGCGTAGCCGCAACCCACAACCTGCATTGCAAAATAAATACCGATTTTCTTTTGGGGGTCAATGAGAGTGTAACAGCCACCCATACCGTCCCAACCAAACTCACCCAGAGGTGAAAGGGACTGCCCCACCTCCCTGCTGATAAGGGTGCGCACGCCGTAGCCGTAACTGTAACCAGGTTTACCGACAGTTAGGCTAAACCTTGCGCGTTGTGCCTCTGTAAGCAGGTCAGTTTTAAACAAATCAAGTGGATGCATTTGCCTTGGAAAGTCTGTCGGTTTTGTTGTGAACATCGCTTATAACAAACATACGCTAAATAGGAGCAGATTTGTGCTCCATCTTAATGCGTGTCATTTGTGACGCCATTGTTACCGCAAGAGCAAAGGGTAAATATACATAACACATTGCAAAGGCTGAAATTCTTATTAAAACAGAGTTGCTGAATTGCACATCTGACATCCTTTCTTACTCTGTTTCATAGCGCACTGCTCGGCAATCGACACAAATTTCTTCGCCTGTTTTGGCATCTTTGAACCACTTGTGACCGGGGGCCGCTTCAATTTCTTTTTCACATTTGGTGCACTTTATAGGAGTTTCGCAAAAAGTTTGCACAGGGTTGTGACCGAAAAGACAACTGTCATTAACCGCAAAATTTATAATTGGCACAATAATCAGCACCACCGCCAAAGGAACAAGTATGGCAGTAACTATTCCCTTGCGCTTTTGCACCGACATTGTTATCTGACGGGCAACATCACTGCCATGCTCGTCATTCGGTCGAGGGTTGCCGTTTTTATCAAGTCCGTCACGGTCGTACCCCTCGTCATCGTATCGGGTGCCGTTTCGGTGATAACCCAAAGGTGTAAAGCCCTGCCTGTCGTAGCCTGAATTATCATATTCACGAGGTGCTTTTATCTGTTTACGGGTGCGTTTTTGCGCCACAAGTTCAGGAAAGAAAAGGCGCACCGTTATAAAGGCAATAACAAAATAAAGCCACACACAAAAAATAGCAAGAGCCATATATACACCCCCATTCAGTCAGTATAATTATATTACCACAATTAAGCACAAATTAAAAGTTAAAAATTTGTGTTTGTTTTAACAAAAAAGACCGTGAAACCACGGTCTTAGTTTTGTTTAATTATTGTGCCTTTTTCTTCTTGATAATGAAGAACACTGCTACGCCTGCCGCGGCAAGCAGAAGTACGCCCCCTGCAATGATTGCGATAATAACAGGAATAGACAAGCCACCCTTATCCTCCTCTGCACCGATGGTGTTTGCGGTATCGCTGTTAGTGGTATTAACTTCACCATCAACATCCAAATCTTTGAAACTATTATTCGCTGCTTCTTTAGCGTTGCTTAAGATTTTATCGGTGTCTACTTTATCACTTTTTACCTCTGCAATAGAGAAGTTAACGGTTATTTCTTTATCTTTTACAAAGCCACCCTTGTTAACTGCAGCAATCAAATTATTTATAACCGATTCAAATTTTCCTTTTGACTGTGTCACATCGCCAATAACATTTTTAGCATCTGCATTTACAGGCTCTACAGCTAATACATCGCTGGCTTCGTCAAGATAAAGATTAAACTGAGGATTTATTGTTACCAATACTACAGTTGCATAATTATCTGGTTTTACAAATATATCTGCTGCGCCTTGAGATTCACCGCTTGATACAGCCGATTCAACAGTTGACTGTGTTGATGAAACAGGTGCAGATGAAACCTTGCTTGAGGTTGCCTTGCTTGCAGTAGAAGAAACCCTAGGAACATACTTTGAGTTGGGGTCAAAATCTCTGAGATTTTCGTTAACATCAGTTTTTATGGTACGGGTTGACCAAGTAATATCGCTTGCGCCGTCAAGTTTGATGTTATCAAAAAGGCTTGAATACTCGTAAGCATAGTACTGAAGTCCGCCCTGAATGTATGCAGCACTGTGACGTTTCATGCCGTTTTTGTTGTCGTTAATCTGAAGTTCAAAACCTATGGTGTTTGATACAGGAATATATTTGCCACTCTCATCTTTGAGGGGGAATTTTAACTCTACAATATAGCCTGCGGTACCGTTTTCAACAACCTTAGCGGTTGCACGCTTACCGACAGAACCCATTACGGAATTGAAGTCCGCACCAACAGCATTATCAACGGTTGAGCCGCCGCGCTGAACGCGGTACTGGGCTGAATAGGTGTCAGTCGAGCTAACCTTGTTCCACATAACCTTTTTGCCGTCTGCTTTTTGGTCATAGTCAAGATAAACCTCAACACTGTCGGCTTCAAAACCGTCGCCAATATTTTTTGTAGTGTCTTTTACATTAAAATGAATATAAATATAGTCGCTGTCCCAAGCAACATTGGCTTCGCCTGTGGCACCGCCACTGGGTTCAAGAAGACTCTCTTCACTAAAGCCTTCTACTGAAATGGCATTGCCTGAACCGTATGCCTCGTCAGGAGTTGCCGCACCGTCAACGTTGATAGTGCCAGTTGCTTTGTTAGCCTTGAAGGTTACAGGAGAGAAATTGGTTGCCTCTTTCCAAGGACCTTTGTCAACTTTTGGGTCGGGGAAAGCAAAGGCTGTTACGGTCATTGCCATAAGCAAAACGACAACTGTAATTATAGAAATTATTTTTTTCATATGAAACCCTCCGTTTCTTTTACTAATTGTATAATAAATAAAAAATTTTTTCAATATTTTTTGACAAATTGTTAAATTTTTATCGTATTTTTATAAAAAACTCCTCTAATTGAGTGCTGCACTCCTTTTCAAGCACTGCGGAATTTACTAAAGGCTTGTGGTTGTAGGGCAGCTCAAACAGATTGAACAGACTGCCTGCCGACCCTGCCTTCATATCTGCGGCGCCGTAAACCACCCGGTCAATACGGGCATTGACAATGGCACCCGCACACATAGGACAAGGCTCAAGGGTCACATACAAGGTGCAACCTGTAAGACGCCACCCGCCAAGTGACTTGCAGGCATTGTGTATTGCCTCTATCTCAGCGTGAGCCAAGGCGTTGCCAAGGGTTTCTCTGCGGTTTCTGCCCGTTGCAATAATCTTGCCTTCCCGAACGATAACTGCACCAACAGGCACCTCACCCTCTTTGGCGGCTTCTTCACCAAGGGCTATGGCAGATTTCATAAACCGCTCATCTGATTGGTTAACAAAGTTAGACACGCCGTACCTCCAAAGAAAATTATTGCAGTTATAACTCCTGCGCTTACAATAGCGGCTTTAGTGCTTTCAGAGACAGTCAATGCGCCCGTTTCCTTAATATTATCAAAGGGGTGCTTATACTTTTTGCAGATAATCACAAAGCCGATTAAACCAATAACCATGTATGCAAGGAAACAGATATACAATGCTACCGCCTGCTCGGTTTCGCCACAGTAACGGCCGATTACTTCCTCCACTCCTGCCATAAGGTTGTTGAGAAAATGAATTATTACGCAAGGGATAATAGAGCCTGTTGCCACTGCCACATAACCCATTACAAGGCCAAGCATTGTGGCAAAGGGAATTTGCACAACGTTGCCGTGCATAAGGCCAAAAAGCACCGAGGAAATAATAATGGCATAGCCGCTTCCGTATTTTTTAAGGGAGCCCAGCACGATGCCTCTGAAGGCAAACTCTTCAACAACTGCAGGTACCAACGTTAAAGCAAACAAATATAGCACGGTGCCGCCTACGCTTTGAGGCATTTCAAGAGAAGGAGGGGTGGTATCTATCCCGTAGTTTTCAAGCAGTGAGATAAACTGTGAAACAAGCAGATTTATTACCATTGCGGCGCCAAGTGCCAGCATTATAAGAGGTAAGGTTTTCAGAGGCTTTTTCCACTTGATTTGAATTAAATCCTTCACCTTTTCCTTGCTTATGGCGGCAACAAAGATATAAGGCACTGTAAACATCAAAACGGAATAGCCAATCTGTATCACAAGGTCACCCATACTGCTTTCAAAAAAATACCTAACGGATATAGGCATCAGGGGAGAAAAAGTATATATAATCATAATAACAGCCGATATTACAATATTGGCTATAACAGTAGTCAGTGCCCAACGGTTACTGACGCGCTTTATGCATTTTATCATATTAAGTTTAACTGCCCTTTCGTCAGGGCTTATGGGTGCAGGGGTAAATTGAGTCACTTAAATTCCGCCTTTCTTAGTCTTTATCTATACTATATTATATTATTTTACCTATGTCAAACAAAAAACTGTTGGCAAACGGCAAAAAGGATGGTATAATTACCTCAAATCCGATAAAGATTAAAAGAGGTATAAAATGACAGTTGCATCAATAATTTCCCTTGTGCTTTTGGCACTTTTGATTTTGATATTTGCCGTCGCTCTTCGCAAAAAAGAGGGATGCATTGCCTTGCGTTCAGCTTCTGCCTGCGGTCAACTTGTAATTGTGATGACTGTAATTTTATCCGTCTTTTTAATGGCGCAAGAAAGCGTTATTTACAACAACGCGCAGACCGGCCTTTACGATGCCGAGGGAATTGACCTTTTTTATATGTCAAAGTCGGCAGATGTCTTTTGCCTTGTGGCTTTGGCAGTAGCTGTGCTTTGTTTTGTGGGCAGTCTGTCTAAAAAGTATGCTTTTATATCTGTTCCCGCCTCGATTTTGGTGCTTGTTGGCATTGCTATTGCTCTGTGGGCGCTTACAAAATATGCCCCCACCTATTACTATGCTACCCTTGTGCCTACCGTTATTTTTGAGGGTTGGTGCCTGTTTGTGCTTGCCGTCAATACACTTTTTGACAGTCAAAAAACTTGGTGCAAAATTGTTATTACAGTTGTAAATACAATAAATTTTGTAGCAGTGGCATTTGCCGTTGTCAGCGTTTCTCTGCTTGCAAACGGCGTGTTTGGCAGTCTTGCCGATGTTGGCAATATTATGATTGCCGTGCTTGCAATCATCCTTGTTATTGTTGCATTACCCTCTGTTTTAAACTTCATTGTTGCTGTTAAAGACTCTGTGGCTATGATTAAATCGGCCACCGCTAAATCAGGAGATTGATATGACCGATCTTTTTAAAAGTTCTGCAAAAGCTATACTTAGCGGATTTTGGTTGCGCGCAGTCACTACGGTTATGGTGATTTTGGGCGTGTCTTCTTTTACCACAATAATTATGCAAATTGTTCTTGCCCTTACCGAAACCCCTGTGCAGTCGCCTATCGGCACCGCCTTTGTTTTGTTTGGCTCTGCGGTGGGCGCTCTGTTGGCATCCCCTATTATGCTTGGGTTTAACCGCATTTTGTGGCTTCGTACAAAAGGTGAAAAGCCCTCTTTAAGCCAGGTGCTTTATCTTTACGGCAATCCTAAACTGCTTTTTAAATATTTTGCCCTTTACATCGTAAAAGCCCTGCTTGTTGCAGTGCCTGCAGTTGTTATAGCATCCCCTGCTGTTATTATTACATTCGCACTTGAGGGATATTTAGACTCGGCAAAAGGTTTTTTGGCAGGGATTATGTCTCTTGGCATGTTGATTTTGATTTTTGTTGCCATTCTGCTTTTGGTTGTTCAGTCAGTTCGCTACTGCCTGATTGATTTTGTTTTTATCAACCACAGTGACAAATCAATAGGTTTTATTTTAGGCGCTTGCTCGGCACTTTGTCTAAAGCGTTTTAAATTGATTGTTTCCCTTTATTTCAGTTTTTTCGGTTGGATTTTGCTTAACGCCACAGGGTTTGGTCAGCTTTACACCACCCCCTATTTAAGCGCCGCTTTAGCATGCGCCGCCCGTCAGTTCATCGCCGAGGATGAGTATAACGCTCAACTTCAAAATCAAACTGAGGTAATTGCCATATGAATATAATTCTAATCGGTATGCCCGCCTGCGGTAAAAGCACAGTAGGTGTGTTGGTGGCAAAAAAATTAGGCTTTGCCTTTGTTGATACCGACCTTGTTATTCAGTCCCAACAAGGCAAACTGCTTCAACAGATAATGGATAACGAGGGTGTTGAGGCCTTGCTAAAAGCAGAAAAAGATGCAATCAAATCCCTTAAAATCAGCAAAACCGTTGTTGCAACGGGCGGAAGCGCCGTCTTTTCGGCAGAGGCAATGTCGCACCTTAAAAAAGATGGTGTTGTGGTTTACATAAAACTGCCTTTTCATGTTATTGACCAACGCCTTAATGACCTTGACACACGGGGAGTAGCAGGCTCCAACACCAAAACCTTGGCAGAGATTTTTGATGAGCGTGCACCCTTTTACGAAAAGTATGCCGACATAACCCTTTCGGCAGATAATATGACTGCTGAGGACGTTGCCGATGCAATAATTTCGGCAGTCTGCAAGTAACTGTTGAACAAACATAATGTAGTGTTAAAATGGCACTGCAACAGAAAAAGAAGAAAGTAATAAGATTAAAAGCCACCCGTTGCCCAACATCCTTACAAGATGTTGGGCAGTTTTATTCGCCAAAAGCGAGTTTTATTGCTTCACAGTTATATTATGCTTACGCATAGTGGTATTGTCCTACGGACAGTTTTTTGGGGCGAATAAAATACCACTACGACCAGAGGGAGTAATAACACTTTCACGAAGTGAAAATATCACTCTGTGCGTTAGCACAGAATATAACTATTTTTCTTTTTTGTTGTAATAAGAAAACCTCGATGAATTCCATCGGGGTTTTAATCATCCTTATGAGAAGCATATTAAAACGGGCGGATAATATCCGCCCCTACGGTGTTGATTTCATCGCGCCGCGTTTATTTGTTTTTCTCATTGCGAAGCAATATATCGCATCGTTAGATATATCGCATTTGCACTGCAAATATATCGCGTTGCCGCAGGTAACATATCGCGCCTTCATAAGAAGGCTTTTTAATAACACTTTTTGCAGGGCTCGTAACCGCTTTGTTGCGCCTGACTTAGTGTAACTTGTGAGGGGTTTTTCATATTACTGCAAGAGGCGTTGCGGTGATACTTACTGCCTGTTCGGGGAATCCACACCATAACGGCGGCATAATTGTTGTCGTCGGTGGTTGCCTGACTTTGCACTGTGGATGAGGGGGTGGCGGGCTCCTCTGTTTGCTGACCTGCGCTTTCACCTGTGGCGTAATTGATGGTTATGCCAGGTTGAACATTGTAGCAATAAACATTGAAAAGTATACCGTCACCCTTATCTTCAATGGAGTAGCCCTCCATCTGCACTCCGCTACAAACAAGATTATTGCCCTTATAAATAGGGGTGATTCGGTATGCCACGTGGTTGCCCGTTTCCAAAATATAGTCGGCAACCATATTTTCAAAGACAAGCATACCCTCAATATTCATATAACGGGTGCCTGTAATAAGATTCTTTTTATTGGCGTTTTCTGCCGACAGTTGCCAACCGATAAGGTGGCATCTGTTCCACAAATATCCACCCGAAATGCCATCATATTTGGCTTGCACCCATCCCGACGGTTTGATAGAACTGATACTGCCTCGCTTTTCCCCTTTGGCAGGCATAATTTCTTTGCCGCAAGAGGCGGTAGCCACTCCGCATCTGCCGAAAGAGTCAAGTTCAGAGTAATTTTCGTATGCGGCGGTGGTCAACTCGTCGGCAGTGAAGTTGGGCACATTGTTGTTTATATAAGCATATGGCTTGCCCGAATAGGCGGGAATATCATTTAAGTTTACGGGCTCCGCCTTGCCGTTGCCAACCTCAATATCACTTTGTACGGGGGAGTCAGAGGTCAGTGAACTTACTTTGTCACCCTTATCGGCAGATGCAACCGACTGCACCTCGCTTGACAAAAGACTGCTGACACCTGCTGTGTCGGTATCTACTTCACAAGCGGTAAAGGTGAGCAAACAGAGTGCAACCAGCGTGATGCTAAGCCACTTTTTAAACAAGTTTTTCATATTCGTGCTCCTTTTTCGGTTTTTCTTTATGTTAGCACATTTCAATCTGGTGCGCAAGTCTGTCTGTTTTTCTCTTTACAATAACGCTTTTATACTGTATAATAATTCCATAAATTTTTAGGAGATAAAAAATTATGAAGAAAATTCTTAATCTTTATGTAAAGGTACCCCTTATTTTAAAAATTGCCATCGGCATTGTTATCGGTGCTCTGCTTGGCAAATTTGTGCCTCAGGCATCCTTTGTTGCCGTTTTCGGCGATGTTTTTGTTGGCGCCTTAAAAGCCGTTGCCCCTCTGCTTGTTTTTGTGCTTGTTATTGCATCCCTTGCAAGCGCAGGCAAAGGCATTGGCGGACGCTTTAAAACGGTTATCATTTTTTATATGCTCAGCACTTTTTTGGCGGCAGTTGTTGCCGTTTTGGGCAGTTATATGTTCAAGGTGACTTTGCCCCTTGCCGATTCTGCAACTCAGTCTGCCCCCTCAAGTCTTGGGGATGTTTTTAAAGCCTTGCTTGGCAATATGGTTATGAATCCCGTTACCGCTATTGCAAACGGCAACTATCTGGGCATTCTTTGTTGGGCGGTTGTGCTTGGTCTTGCCCTTCGCGCCGCTTCTGACAAAACTAAAGAAGTGCTTTCAGACCTTTCTGCCGCCGTTTCAAAGGCAGTTTCTTGGGTAATCCAACTTGCACCCTTTGGTATTTTGGGTCTTGTTTTCTCCTCTGTGGGTGAATACGGCGAAAAGATTTTTGCCGATTACGGCAAAGTATTGCTTTTGCTTGTGGGTTGTATGTTGGCAGTTGCCTTTATCGTTGACCCCCTTATTGTTGCAGTTGCACTTAAGCGCAATCCCTATCCCCTTGTATTTAAGTGCTTCAAAGAGTCGGGCATTACCGCCTTCTTTACCAGAAGTTCTGCCGCTAACATCCCCGTTAATATGAAACTTTGCGAAAAATTAGGCCTTGACAAAGAGCATTATTCGGTGGCTATTCCCCTTGGCGCAACCATAAATATGGATGGCGCCGCTATTACCATCACCGTTATGTCCCTTGCCGCCGCATTTTCTCAAGGCATCGAGGTTAATATTCTGGTTGCCATTTTGCTCAGTTTTGTGGCTACCCTTGGTGCTTGCGGTGCATCGGGTGTTGCAGGTGGCTCACTTCTGCTTATCCCCATGGCTTGCTCTCTGCTTGGTGTAGGACAAGATGTGGCTATGCAGGTGGTTGCCGTTGGATTTATTATCGGCGTTGTGCAGGATTCTCTTGAAACGGCAATTAACTCCTCAGGCGACGTAATCTTCTGCGCCACTGCAGAGTATCGCGAAAGACTTAAGCGTGGCGAAAAGATTGAATTTTAATATTTAAGTATTAAAAAAGGGGTAGCAACTGCTACCCCTTTTTTATGCTGTTTTTTGTTCAGCCATTTTCTTGAAGGTGTCTTTAATCATAATCGTAAGCATAACAAGTATGGCAATGGCAAAATATTTAAGGTCAAACAGCACTTCCCCACCCATTACGAAGTAGCGGTAGCCCGCATAACTTGACAGAACTGTAACAAGGGGCACATACCACTTTTTAAAGTCAATGAGGAATACTGCAAGAGCGGCTAAATCAGCAAGGAAGTAGTATCTGTCGTGCATACGGGGAAGTAAGAAGGGCAAAAGAAGTGCCCCAATGAAAAAGAGAGTTATAAGTTTTTTGTCGTCAATAGCCTCTCGCCAATGGTAGCAGAGCAGCAAAAACACAACCAATGCACTGCCTGTAAGGAATACTGCGGCGGCGTTGAAATGGTCAAAACTGATGTGGCCAAGCAAGGTCCAAATTGACGGAATGTTAAGGTACATATAGGGATATTGGTCTGCCTGTTCAAAATAAATCTTGATGCAGTCAACAAAGGCTCTGCCGCAAAGTAGGGCAGGCACCAAGGTTGCAAAAAAGACGGGCACAATCCACACAAGGCTTATGGGCTTAATCCGTTTGGTGAACAGGGCAATTATAAGCAGGGGTAAGGCAAATATGGCTTGCAGTTTAAAGGCAAAAGCAAGGGCCCAAAGAACAGTGGCAAGATTTCCTTTGCCCTTTAAGATTGCCCACACCATTCCAAGACATAAAGAGGCAAAAACCACGTCGCACTGACCCCAGAAGGCGCCGTTGAGCCATACAGTAGGCAGTGCAAGAGTAGCCACAAAGGCAACAATTCGCGCCACCGCTCCCTTGCGGAAGTGACCGACGATTTTCATAACAAAAAAGGCGGCAAGTCCGTCAAAAAGGCAACTGACAAGTTTTATAAGATAAAGGTCGTTAATCTTGGCACGGGAAATGGCAAAAAGAATATAAAGATAGGGCATATTATAGTCACCGATGTCGGCTTTCATAGCCTCGGTCAGTGACATACCCCGCATCTGCTCCACCCAATGATACAAAAATGAGCCGTAGTCACCCGACTGATAATAAAACATTGAGATGCGCACATAGGCAAGTGCGGCAACTGCCACTGCACCCACCGCCATATAGGCAAGGGGTATATCCCTCTCGGCAATTATGGGCAAAATGTAAACGATGCAAAGGATAGCGCCCAAAAGAGCAAGTAGCAGAGGACATTCGCCAAGAGTATCCCCAGTAAATGCAATAACGGGATAAATAATTATCCCCGCCACAAAAGCAAGAATTAGGCGCAAATAAAATTTTGATTCAATACAGTCAACAATTTTTGACAATCAGGTCAGTCCTTTCGGCTTTAGCATATGAATATTATACCATTTTATAACATTAAGCGCAAGAGGGTTGATTTGTTTCTCGTTGCGTAGCAACATATCGAGTTTTAACATATCGATTATATTTGCCCTCTCCGTCGGCTTCGCCGCCACCTCTCCCAAAGGGCGAGGCTTTAGTAGGTCTTGTATATTTTCTTTTTTATGGTAAAATAAAGGCAGAAAGGGGTGGCGATATGGATATAAAGGCATCGGCAAGAAAACTTTATAACGACACCTTCGGCGTGGCTGAGGGGTTTGACGACAGGCTTTTTGACCTGTTTTCCGACTGCATACGCTATATTGCAGAGGACGGTCAGGTTGTGAGTATGCTTTTTGAGATACCCTGCACCCTTGTCACCCAAGAGGGTGAAATTCCTGTCTGCTATGTTTTTGCCGCCGCAACCCATCCCAATTACCGAGGCAAAGGATATGCCACCGCTCTTGTAAAAGAGACTTGTGCCCGTCACAGTCTTGTAATACTTCGTCCTGCCGAGGAAAGCCTTGTTAACTTTTACGGCAAAATGGGTTTTAAGTCCTACAACGCCATTGACCGAAAAGACTCTGTAATTCCGTATATTACAGGGGATGAGCGGCTTGTCTCTCTTTGTGAGGGAGAAACCCCAACGGGTGAGAAATTTTGCCTGATGGCAAAGGGTGATGTTGAAAAATTACCCGACTTTTTAAGTTTTGCCTATTCAATGCCATAAACAGTTGGCTATAATGTAAAATAGATAATTATACAAGTCTATAATAAAGGTGAACTTTATGAAGCGTTTTTTAAGCATAGTTTGTGTGTGAATAGAATATCACTGAAGCTGCAAGGCTTCAATATCACTTTCTTTTTTAAAAAGAAAATATCACGCTGGCGGCAGTCAGCATATCACTACATAAATAAGAAGAGAAGACTCGCCTTAAAAAACGAATCTTCTTTTTTTCACAGGGAGATTTGTTATTATGAATTGTAATCTTTGCCCCAGAAACTGTAATGCAGACCGCCAAAGCGGTCAGATGGGTTATTGCGGTGCCGACAATAAAATAAGAATTGCCCGCGTTGCCCCGCACTTTTGGGAAGAGCCTTGTATTTCGGGCACAAAAGGGTCGGGCACCATCTTTTTTTGCGGGTGCAATATGGGTTGCATCTTTTGTCAAAACCGTGCTATCAGTGGCGGCGGTGGCATTGGCAGAATTTACTCGGTGCCCCAACTTGCAGAGGCTATGAAAAATCTGCAAGCGGAGGGTGTGCACAACATAAATCTTGTTACGCCCACCCACTATATTCCGCAAATTAGCGAGGCTTTAAAGCAGGCAGATTTGTCCATTCCTGTGGTTTACAACACAAGCGGATATGAAAAAAAGGCAAGCCTTCAACTGCTTGCCGATAAAATTCAGATATTTTTGCCCGATTATAAGTATCACTCAAAGGAGTTGGCGGCGCGCTACTCTAACGCCCCCGATTATCCTCAGGTTGCCCTTGACGCTATTGATTTTATGCTTAGAAAACGGAGTGTAAATCGGTTTGACAAAGAGGGTATTATGACCGAGGGAGTTATCATCCGCCACCTTGTTTTGCCGGGCTGCACCGACGACAGTATGAAGGCACTGAAAGACCTTAAACTGCGCTTTGGCACAGGCATAACCGTCAGCATTATGAGTCAGTACACACCTATGGAGAATGTGCCCCCACCACTTGACAGCACAGTCACCAAGGACGAGTACGAATTAGTGCTTGACTATGCCGATTTCTTAGGGCTTGACTGCGGATACCGTCAAGACGGCGATGCCGTTGGCGAAAGTTTTATTCCGCCTTTTCAGGTGTAAATTACACCTTTACAAGCCCATCTTCAAAAACAAAATCCTCTGCCGCATCAAACAGATGGTCAGGGTCAAGATTTAGTCTGTTACATAATAAAACAAAGTTTAGCGCTTTGTCTTTGTCAAAAGTCAGGTCACTGACCGACACACTTTTTTCTTTAGATTTATATGTAATGCCGTATGCGGTGTAGTTTCCATCTTCACCCGATTCTATTACTTCCTCAATTAGTTCATACATTTTTTCATCACTCCGTTTACTGCATACATTATAACATATTTTTTGCGTTTTGTAAAGGATTGCCACTACTTTTTCTTGTTTATTTCAAGTTCTACTTAATGCACAAATATATTGAAAATTATATATGATTTTGTGCATATTTTTTGTCGCAATTTTGTAGCAATTTTGAAAAAATGTTGAAAAGTTTCAATCGAGGATAAAAATGCCTGTTTGAAGGAGCAAATCACCGCCCGAGGAAACTTGGCGGTTTTTATTTGTTTTAAGCCATTAAAAAAGCATATTTTGTAAAAATTATACTAAAATATTAGTATAATAGCGTTGACAAAACATGATTTGGGTGCTAGAATATCATCAATCTAGTTAAAATTATAGAATTTAACTAGATTGTTTTCTCACAAACCAACACATCTATCATTTTCGGCGGAGGATAACTATTATGAGTTACGTTTTATTATCTCACCTATTTTACAAAGATAAAAACGAATACAAAGCCTTATATGAAAAAAGAATTGCATCGGAATCGACTTATATCTTACCTATAAAAATTGGTAGCTGTAATGCCTTTTATTATTTATGCCCCGAAATACACAAAATCAGTATGCAGATAATGCAACTTGATAAAAACATTTCTCACATTAGAAGCGAACTGCCTGATGTGGCTCTAATTCAATTTGCCAATAAATGCTTAATCGATGAAATCAAACTTACTAATGATATTGAAGGTGTTTATAGCACAAGAAAAGAGCTTGCTGCTGTGCTGGGTGAAATGGACAGCAAAGCAAAAAAGAAACGTTTCTACGGATTGCTGAATAAATACAAAATGTTAATTAGCGATAACGAATTTGCATTAAACACGTCAACCGATATAAGAGAGATCTATGATGATTTGGTTTTAAAAGAGGTTTCCGAAGATTGTGTAGATAATGTTCCGGATGGTGAAATTTTTAGAAAAGATTTGGCAGAGGTTACGACACCAACTCAAAAGGTAATACATCAAGGCGCATATCCTGAGGCGAAAATCATTCAGCTAATGGAACAGGCGCTCAACATTTTAAACCAAAAAGAAATCCCCATACTAATTAGAATTTCAATATTTCATTATCTTTTTGGATATATTCATCCTTTTTACGATGGTAACGGAAGAACTTCTCGTTTTATAAGCAGTTACTTGCTTTCAAAAGAGTTTGAATTTTTAATTGGTTTTAGACTTTCTTACACTATAAAGGCACATATAAAAGAGTATTATGATGCATTTAAAGAATGCAACGACGAAAAAAACTTAGGAGATTTAACCCCCTTTATAATTATGTTTCTTAATATAATTCACGAGTCGTTTCAAAACCTATACGATGCCTTGGAAAAGAGAATCCACCTCTTGTTAAAGTTTTCAGATGTTCTTGCAAATAAAGAAGATATGTCGGAAGAACTAAAAGCCTTTGCTTTTGTCTTAATCCAAACTTCTCTATTTTCTGATGATGGAATTACAAAAAAACAACTGGGCTCAGAATTAAGTATTAGCGAATCAACAGTGAATAAACGCCTGACTAAATTACGGTCAATGGGGTTGCTTTTAGAAGAAAAGTGTAAACCTGCCAAATATTTGATAGATTTGAATAAGTTATCTTAATTCCCCTCTTTTGCATGTATCCGCCCGAGTTTTCGGGCGGATTTTTGTATTGTAATATTGGCTTATGTGTGATATAATATTGATATAAAATTGCGAAAAAGAGGTGTCGGAATGCTTGAAAATAAACTTGGTATAACATCTTCTGTTGAACTTGCTCGTGAAGAAGAGAGAATCAGCAAAAAGAAGGCTTTAGAGTTTTTTGAAAACGGATTTCTTGATAATTTAGAATCCGGAAAAACGGCATCCCTTATAGCAATTCACAAGGCTTTGTTTGAAGATATTTATGATTTTGCAGGAAAAATCCGTACAGTTAATATTGCTAAAGGAAGTTTTCGTTTTGCACCTGTTATGTATTTAGAGGTGGCGCTTCAAAATATTGATAAAATGCCTCAATCTGCTTTTGAAGAAATAGTTGAAAAATACGTTGAAATGAATATTGCGCATCCGTTTCGTGAAGGTAACGGCAGAGCAACTCGTATTTGGCTTGACTGCATATTGAAAAAGGAAATCGGCAAAGTTGTTGATTGGAGTTTGGTTGATAAAGAGGACTATTTGCTTGCTATGGAACGTAGTCCCGTTAAAGATATTGAAATCAAATATATTCTTAAAAACGCCTTAACAGATAAGATAAATGACCGCGAAGTGTTTATGAAAGGTATTGACCACAGTTATTATTACGAAGATTATACCACCTTCAAAACAGAAGATTTGTAGTTTCCATCTTTCCAATAAAAACTGACCGACCGAGTGATTGACATACGCTATCCTTTGTACTATAATGGCAAAGTTGTCGTTTGTTAAAGGATGTGAAAAGGTGAAAGTCATAAGATTTATAAAGAAAAACGCGGTTATGTGCATTGCGGCATTGGCAGCGGTAATCTCTGCTTTTATAGTGCCCCCTGACGAAAAATATCTGCATTATGTGGATTGGCGCACCATCTCTTGCCTCTTTTTGACTTTGGCGGTTGTGTGTGCCCTCAGAAACATTAAATTTTTCTCTATCCTTGCCCGACGGCTTGTGCTTATGGCAGGTAATATGCGCTCCCTGTTTTTGATGCTTATTACCATTACCTTTATCGGCTCAATGATTATTGCCAACGATATGGCGCTTATCACCTTTTTGCCTCTTGGATATTTTGCTCTGTCGGTTACCAGTCAGGAAAAATATATGGCATACCTGTTTGTGCTGCAAAATATTTCTGCCAATCTTGGCGGTATGCTCACCCCTTTCGGCAACCCGCAAAACCTTTATATTTATTCCTATTACAACATTCCCACAGGTGAGTTTTGCCGCATTATGCTGCCCGCCTTTTTGCTTGCGGTGTCTCTTTTGGTAGTGGCGTGTTTGCCTATAAAACCTGTTAAACTTGCCTTTTGCGAGCAATCCCACGAAAGACTTAATGTTAAAAAAGCGGTGCTCTACGGCGCTTTGTTTTTGGCTTCAATTTTGATAGTTTTTCGCGTGGTGCCCTTTACGGTGGGACTGATTGTTATCCCTGTCGTTCTGCTTTTTGCCGACCGCGAGTCTTTTTTAATGGTGGATTACGGTCTGCTTGCCACCTTTTTCTTCTTTTTCATTTTTGCAGGCAACGTGGCGCGAATTGAGTGGGTTAACACCGCCATATCCGCCCTGCTGCAAAGGGATGTTTTGCTGGTGTCTACTCTTAGTTGTCAGTTTATCAGCAACGTGCCCTCCGCCATTCTGCTATCGCAGTTTACGGCTGATTACGCTCCCTTGCTGTTGGGAGTAAACATCGGCGGTACGGGTACCCTTATCGCATCATTGGCAAGCCTGATTACCTTCAACGAGTTTCGTCTACTCCACCCCCAACAGACCAAAAAATATCTGCTGATTTTTACGGGGCTGAATGTGGCTTTTCTTGTGATTATGACCTTAGCCGCAAAGATGTTTTTTGTGTGATAGATATAAAAAAGCACTTGCTGATGCAAGTGCTTTTTTGAATTATAACGCAATTTTTGATACGGGTTGTATCGGGTTGCAAAAGTTGCATTCGTGCAACCTTTCATATTTGTGCAATTATTTATTTCGGGTGACATCATTTGAACGAAATATAATTTTATATATAGGTAGTATTTTGTTTCTTGTCGACTAACTTGTTTGCAGGATGAAGAAGCATTAAAATATAGTGAGCCCTGGGAGATTTTGTCCCAAGGATACAATTTAGCCAAAGCCGCACATTTTGTAGTCCTAATCCGTTAAACATTATGAAGGGAGGTTTCATTGAAAATGGATATTGAAGAACAATATGACAAAATATACCGCTATTGCTATTTCAAGATGTATGATGATCAAATAGCACAAGATATTACACAAGAAACCTTTCTTCGTTTTTGCAAGCAAGGATTAAATCTTGGCAGTGACAAAGAACTGCCCTATTTATATACAATTGCAAAGAATCTGTGTATAGACCGCTTTCGACAACGGACGGTTGAAAGTTTAGAAGAAATAACAGAAGAAGTTATAGATGACACAACCGAAGATTGGATAAGCAATTTAACATTAAGAATGACCATATCAAAATTGCCAGAAGATGAACAAGAATTGATTTTTTTGCGATACACAAATGAACTTCCGATTACCTCTATCTGCAAAATCACCGGGTTATCCCGCTTTGCAGTTTATCGCAGGCTATCAAAATCTTTGAAATGGCTCAAAGAAGAATTAAAAAAGGAGGGATTTTCAAGTGAATAATAAATTACAACGGAATATTCAAAAAGCATTTGAAGCCCCACAACCAAACCAGCAGGAAAAGTCACGATTTATAAGAGCATTACCTCAACCGAGAATTAGTATGTTCCGCTTTATATTAGCACAAGCAACATACATGAGAAAACTGACGTTAGTGTTTTCTATCCTGCTACTATTCCCTGCGGTGATTGGGGCTGTTAATGTGGCAGAACATACCTTGTGGATCGTATCCGCTTTTGTACCGATATTAGGTCTTTTAGCGGTTACAGAAAGCACACGCTCTACGATGTATGGAATGAGTGAATTTGAAATGTCTACTCGATTTTCTTTGAAAAGCGTAGTTCTCGCAAGAATGAGTATTTTGGGACTGATCAATTTGGCTGTAATTACCCTCCTTACACCCCTGTGCCGTATTGGTAATGATTTTTCTCTGCTTCGAACTGGGATGTACCTTCTTGTTCCATATCTTTTAACTGTAAACTTCAGTTTATGGATTGCTCGCCGCATCAATGATAAGGAAATTATTTATGGGTGTATGTGTGTTGCAACAATTGTCAGCGGGATCAACACCGGCCTACATTTTGTAACAGACCTTATATATCAAGAAATTTACACCAGTTGGTGGCTTGTTTTGTCAGTTTTCTTACTCATAGAGTTGGCATATGAAATACATTGCACGATAAAGCGAACGGAGGAATACACATGGAACTTGTCATTGACAGACTAACAAAGCAATTTCAAAACAAAATCGCAGTAGACCGTGTCAGTCTGCGCTTGCATAGCGGTGTTTTTGGACTCTTGGGAACTAACGGCGCAGGAAAAACCACACTTATGCGCATGCTCTGTGGCATCCTGCAACCTACAAGCGGTACGATCGCTTTCGACGGTATGGACGTCCGTGAGGAAGGCTATCGAGCAATATTAGGGTATTTGCCCCAGGACTTCGGCTATTATCCGGAATTTACTGCTATGGATTTTCTGTTGTACATGGCAGCATTGAAGGGGCTACCCAAGGGGTCAGCTAAACGGCGAGCAAATGAGCTTCTGGAATTGGTCGGCTTGCAAGACATGGGCCGCAAAAAGATTAAAACATTTTCGGGCGGCATGAAACAGCGACTGGGGATCGCTCAAGCATTGCTGAACAACCCGAAACTACTGATCCTCGACGAACCCACCGCCGGACTGGATCCCAAAGAACGCGTGCGTTTCCGAAACCTTATCCAACAGCTCGGTAAAGACAGTATCGTACTTCTGTCCACCCATATCGTTTCCGATATAGAGCATATTGCCGATGAGGTGCTCATGATGAAAGATGGAACTTTGATTTATCAAGGAACATGGGACGAACAAATGGGTGATTTAGAGAGCTTCTATCTTGCGCAATTCGAGGAGGGGAGTCATGAATAATATGTTTACCTT
>JAZORF010000014.1:0-12548 GCA_045656545.1 Acutalibacteraceae bacterium
AGGAGCCTCGGCAGGTGCCTCAGCAGGAGCTTCAGCGGGAGCCTCAACTGCTTCTTCAGCAGGAGCCTCAGCAACGGTTGCGCCGCCATTGTCGGCAACAGCCTTGATTACGCGAGCGAATGCTGCGATAGGAGCCTGCAATACATTGCAGACCATAGAAAGAAGAACTTCTCTGGAAGGAAGCTTTGAAAGAGCGGTAAGCTTTTCAATGCTGATAACTTCATTATCGAGGAAGCCGCCTTTAAGAGTAAAGTTGTCGTGGTCCTCTGCATATTTGCCAAGGATACGAGCAGCAGCAACATAATCTTCATCACTGGTTGCGATAGCAGTGGTGCCGGTAAGCAGTTCGGTAAGACCCTCAAGAGCGGTGTCTTTGAATGCCAATTCCAACATGGTGTTTTTAACTACGGTGTAGTTAACGCCTGCCTCGCGCAGTTCCTTACGAAGCTTAGTGTCGTCTGCAACGTTGATGCCGCTGTAATTAACGATGACGCCTGCAACAGCTTTGTCCATACGCTCTTTAAGGGCAGCAACTTGTTGTTTCTTTGCTTCAAGAATTGCTTGACTTGCCATATTTTCACCTCCGTTGTAAAAACAATGCCTGTTCCCGACGGGGAACAGGCATGCTAATACAACAAGCACTTTGTGCGTAAATTGTTTTAGTTTTACCCTTTCCCTCGGCAAGCGGTCAAACCGTTAGGCCAATAAAAATCGGCACTTGCTGTCTGCGGTCAAGAACAACATTTGATATTTTAGCATAAAGCGAACAATTTGTCAACTAAAACTTAGCCAACCTTGTTCGGATTTACTTTAATGCCAGGGCCCATGGTGGTAGCAACCACGCAAGAGCGGATATACTGACCCTTAGCGGTAGCAGGCTTTGCCTTAACGATAGCGCCAAGCAAAGCATCAAAGTTCTCTTGCAACTTTTCAGCGCCAAAAGAAACCTTGCCGATGGGGCAGTGGATGATGTTGGTTTTGTCAAGACGGTACTCAATCTTACCTGCCTTTGCCTCGGTAACAGCCTTGGCAACATCAGGAGTAACAGTACCAGCCTTAGGAGAAGGCATCAAGCCACGGGGACCGAGCACCTTACCAAGACGACCAACAAGGCCCATCATATCAGGAGCAGCGATAACAACATCAAAGTCCATCCAACCCTCTGACTGAATCTTGGTTACATACTCTTCACCGCCTGCATACTCTGCGCCTGCATCAAGAGCAGCCTGAACGGCATCGCCCTTAGCAAAAACGAGTACGCGAACGCTTTTACCTGTACCGTTGGGCAGAACTACTGCGCCGCGAACCTGCTGGTCTGCGTGACGTGAGTCAACACCCAAACGAACGTGAACCTCAACGGTTTCGTCGAATTTTGCAATTTTAGTTTTGATTGCGAGGTCAAGAGCCTCGTTCACATCATAAAGCTTAGAGCCCTCAACGAGCTTTCTGCTGTCGGTATATTTCTTACCATGTTTCATTACTTAATTTACCTCCCAACAAGTGGTTAATCGGAATTTTCCTCCCACCGGGATATTTCCCGTGAGCAGACAATAAATATTAGTCTACAACTTCAACGCCCATACTACGTGCAGTACCGGCAATCATGCTCATAGCAGTGTCGATATTAGCTGCGTTTAAGTCGGGCATTTTGGTCTCGGCTATCTTACGAACCTGCTCTTTGGTAATCTTTGCCACCTTAGTCTTGTTCGGAACGCCAGAGGCAGTCTCGATGCCGCAAGCCTTTTTGATAAGAACGGCTGCGGGGGGAGTTTTGGTGATAAAGGTAAAGGAACGGTCTGCATAAACCGTAATAACAACAGGGATAATCATACCCACGTCGTTTTTGGTGCGCTCATTAAATTCCTTGGTGAACGCCATAATGTTAACACCGTGCTGTCCAAGCGCGGGACCTACAGGGGGAGCCGGAGTGGCTTTACCCGCAGGAATTTGAAGCTTAATAAATCCAACAACCTTTTGAGCCATTGAAAAGCACCTCCGTATAAAATGTGGTATGGCGGAACAGCCTTATGCTGCCCTCCCACCGGCGAAACGCCGTAACGGTATTACCGTTAAGTTAATAATTAGTTGGTCAGTTCAACCTGGTCAAGCTCAAGCTCGACAGATGTGTCACGACCCAACATAGACAATGTAACAAGTACAATGCCTTTTTCAGTGTCGATAGAATCGACCTTTCCGCTAAAGCCTTCAAGTGCACCGTAAACGATGTCAACCATATCGCCAACGGCATAGTTGACCTCAATAGTGTGCTGCTCAACACCCAAATTAGCCACTTCCTCATCGGTAAGGGGCACAGGGCTGCCTGCAGGACCTACGAAACCGGTAACGCCGCGTATATTACGCACAACAAACCAAGAATCGTCGGTAACGATCATCTTGACAAGCACATAGCCTGGGAAAATTTTACGCTCAACCTCTTTGGTTGCGCCGTCTTTGCCGATTTCGGTTACTATTTCAGTAGGAACCTTAACGTCAAAGATGAGGTCTTGCATAGAGCGGTTATCAACAATTTTAACCAAATTGTCGGCAACCTTGTTTTCATAGCCGGAGTAGGTATGCACAACATACCATCTTGCATCCATTTCTGACATTTGTTACCCTCCCTGTTAGGTTAGGCGAAAAGCCACTTAATCAGGTTGCCCAGACCGAAGTCAAGCACCCAGATGAATGCACCAACTACTGCGCAAACGATAAGAACGATGATGGTGTTTTTAACAACAGTCTTGATGTCAGGCCATCTGATTTTCTTAATCTCGCTCTTATATTCGCGGATAAACGATACAAAACGCTTTGCCAAAGTCTTCTTTGCGCCGTTAGACTCTAACACTTCAGCGTAGTCGTTTACAAAAATGGTGATGATGCTAAATACCACAAAGGCAATAGCACAGCCGGTTAGCACCATAGCAAGCTCAGTATACTGAAGATTGGTTACTTTGCTAACCGAAATTGGACGATGATCAACATACATTGCGGGCTTGTTGAAGCTAAAAACAAGCGTCATAATCATGCTGACCGCGCCGCACACAAGACCGCCTACAGTAGCGCCCTTCCATTTGAAAGAGCAGCAAGCGCAGACTGCACCGATAATCACGAATACCATAGTGAACAGATACCATGATGAACGGTTAAAGTCGAGCTCCACACCTGAGTCGGAAGTTGCTTTGGAGCCAAATGCGAGTTGGCCGCCGGAAAGACTGAAAGTACCCTCTGGACCGGTTACGCTGACAATACCCATAAAGAATACTACCAAAATGGCAACGGCCAGTACAGCCGTAATAACACGGCTAATCATAGTTGCAGCTTTCATTATTTCCCCTCCTTACTTGGTTTCTTTGTGGAGAGTGTGCTTTTTGCAGAATCTACAATACTTATTCATCTCAAGCCTATCAGGGTCATTCTTCTTGTTCTTCATAGTGTTGTAGTTTCTTTGCTTGCACTCAGTGCAAGCGAGTGTGATTTTTACTCTCATATCGGCACCTCCCGTTTTACGGAAAAATTTAGCCTCCCTCTACAATGAAGTTAGGGCGCAAAAAACTAACCCCCTGTACAGAGGTACTAATGATTATATCACATACCTTGTCCAAGGTCAAGTATTATTTTTGCACAATTTTTTAGGGCAAATTTTTGGTTCCTACTATATTATATATAACAATATTAGATTGTAAGACGCTTCATCTCCGCCGCAGTTTATATGGAATAACTCGTTGCCGCAGGCAACATATCGCAACTTTAGTTATATCGAAAAAAGCAGAAAGCAACCGCTTTCTGCTTTTTATATTAGGCTTCTTCTATATCCTGACTGAACTCGGTCAATTCAAGACCCTCGTTCTTATCAAGCGCCCATTGTAGTGACCACTGACCGTTGAAAATCAACAAATCGTTGCCGCGCACATCCTTAACCCAGCGGGTGTCTCCTGCAAGGTTATAATCGTTAGCATTAAAATCGGGGTTATTTACACGGCGGATATACTCGTGGGGAATATCCTGCTTAAGATACTCAACTCCGTATTCACTTTGCATACGGAATTTTAACACGTCAAACTGAAGCACACCCACAACGCCGACGATAACCTTTTCCATACCGCCGTTTGGCAAAAAGAAAATCTGAATAGCACCCTCTTGTGCAATCTGGTTCATACCCTTTGCAAACTGCTTGCGCTTCATAGAGTCAACCTGCTCAATAATGGCAAAATGCTCGGGTGCAAAGGTGGGAATACCCGAAAAGCGCACCTTATTCTGTGGGTCGCAGACTGTGTCGCCGATAGAAAAGATGCCGGGGTCAAACACACCGATAATGTCACCTGCAAAAGCCTCGTCAATAATGTCGCGCTCCTGCGCCATCATCTGCTGAGGCTGTGAAAGGCGCATATTTTTGGCGCCCTGCAAATGATGATATTCCTTGCCGCGCTCAAATTTACCTGAGCAAATTCGCAAAAAGGTGATGCGGTCGCGGTGAGCCTTGTTCATATTGGCTTGAATTTTAAAGACAAAAGCAGAAAAATGCTCGTCAAAGGGGTCAACCGAGCCACCCTCTGCATTTTTACGGGGCAGAGGAGAGGTGGTCAACTTAAGAAAACTTTCCAAAAACTGCTCAACGCCAAAGTTGTTAAGAGCAGAGCCGAAAAATACGGGACTGAGTTTGCCTTTGCGCACCAGGCCTAAGTCAAAATCACCGCCTGCGCCGTCAAGCAGTTCAGTCTGGTCAATTAACTCCTGACGCAAATCGGCACCGATAAGTTCATCCAATCGGGCGGTATCGTCAATGGGACAGGTGATAGATTCAAGTCGGTTTCTGCCGCCGTGGAAGTTGTCAAAGGTTAAAATGTGACGCTGATTGCGGTCGTAAACGCCCTTAAAGGTAACTCCGCAACTGATGGGCCAGTTCATAGGATAGGTGGCAATGCCAAACTCCGTTTCTAACTCGTCAAGCAGGTCAAAGGGGTCGCGAGCCTCGTGGTCAAGCTTATTTATAAAGGTAAAGATGGGAATACCGCGCATAGCGCAAACCTTAAAGAGTTTGCGGGTTTGTGGCTCAATACCCTTTGCGGCGTCAATAACCATAACGGCACTGTCTGCCGCCATAAGAGTACGGTAGGTATCCTCCGAAAAGTCCTGATGTCCGGGGCAATCCAAAATATTGATGCAGTAGCCGTTATACTCAAACTGCATAACTGACGAGGTAACCGAAATACCACGCTGTTTTTCAAGTTCCATCCAGTCAGAGACGGCGTGCTTGTCACCCTGCTTGCCCTTAACGGAGCCTGCAGACTGAATTGCTCCGCCGTAAAGGAGCAACTTTTCGGTAAGTGTGGTTTTACCTGCGTCGGGGTGTGAAATAATAGCAAAGGTACGGCGTCTTTCGATTTGCTGTTTAGTCTTTTGGTCCATCTTTACTCTCTTTTCGTAAAAAATTCCACATAATTTTAACATACCCACATATTTTATGCAATATGATTTTTTTATATATATATTCATTTTGATTAAAAAGTTTCAATTTGCAACAAGAAAAAACGGGCGACTATCAATCGCCTGAAAAAACCTTCCGTAATCTTGTTGCGAAGCAACATATCGAGTGCGAAACGCGTATCGAACCGCAAGGCATATCGAGTTTACGTTAGCAAATATATCGATTATTTTCCCTCTCCGTCGGCTGCGCCGCTACCTCTCCCAAAGGGCGAGGCTTTAGTCGACCGATAAAAATAATTAGTGCAAAATTCGACAATATATGATAAACTTTCTTTGGGTGATAAAAATGTTTTTTTACACAAAAGATAATATTCCCGTCGGGTTTGGCTTTTCCGCATTTGGTTTAACCCATTTAATATGGCTTGCAGTGGGCGTTTTGATGTGTGTTGGCGCTTGTCTGCTTTACAAAAAACTGTCGGTAGGCGGTCAACGAAAGATGCTTATTATACTGGGCAGTTACATATTTTTTCAGGAAATGCTCAAAAACGCGGTGGTTGCCGTTGTTGACGAGTTTACGGTGGGATATCTGCCCTTTCACCTGTGCGGAATAAATATTTTGCTGATTTTATTTGATGTTATTAAGCCCACAAAAATCGTCCGCAGTTTTCTTTATTATTTCTGCATACCAGGTGCGGTATTGGCACTTTTATTCCCTAATTGGACTTCCCAACCCGTATGGAATTTTTTCCATCTGCACAGTTTTGTAATACATATTCTGCTTGTGATGTACCCCATATTGCTTGTTACCTCGGGTCAGGTACAGACCGATTTAAAATCGGCATTTAAAAGCCTGATTGTGCTTGTTGCATTTGCCATACCCATTTATTTTTTGAACTTGCTGTGGGACACTAACTTTATGTTCTTGATGGAGCCTGACAAAGGCAACCCTCTTGAGCTTTTTGAAGCTTTACTTGGCAATCATTTGTGGGGATTTCCCATTTTGTTGCCTCTTGTGATTTTTTTGATGTATCTGCCAATTCTTATTGTTAGGAGAGTTAAAAAAGATTAAAAAATACATTTTTGATTTCGGCAAGGTGCTTGCCCGATTTTATCCCGATGAGAGCCTTTTTATCGACGATTTGCCTGATAATATTGAGGGCGCCCAATCGGTAGGAATAAAGGGCTATCTGTTTGACGGTGATGCTCAAAAACTGAGAGAATATATAGGAATATAAGAAAAACCCGCAGTAGCTACTGCGGGTTTTGCTGTTTTATTTATTGCCAAGCCATGCTTCGCCAAGAACTTTAACACGATTTATCAAAAAGCGTTTCAAGAAATCAACATTGTTCTTTGATATTTCACTGCCGTATTTATCCTCATACCACAGAGCGTTGTTCAATTCGATGGATTCTTCCATACTTGCCACCAAGCTGTCAAAGTTTGCAATATACTCGTTAAGAGCAGGAAGGGCGTATGTCTCATAACACTCAACCACCTTTGCGTAAAACTCAGGTATATCAACGAGTCCGCCATAGAATACATTCGAATAGAAAACTAAATCGGAAACATGGTAATCTTGATTTGGACTAGACGTCCACTCAGTATAAAGAGAAAAGTCATAATCCCACACCGGTCCAAAATTCAACTTGTTGTTTTCGTTAGGATCAGAAGACGTTCCGGTATAATACATATAGAATGATTTTGAACGGTGGTCAACTTCTCCCATAATTTGGTCAATAATGAGGAAGTTTACCAATGAATCAATGTTTACCTTAGCTTTTATTGCTTCTGCATTGCGATATTTAAATGCATCCATTACCTCTTTAGTGTACTGTTTTAGTTGTGCAAGGAAAGACTCAAACTGTTCGTCAGATGTAAATTGGTCTTTTTCAGGATACTTTAACTCAAAATAACGGTCATATTCAGGTATATAATAGTAGGTTTCATCAAGCACAGCGGTTGGATCTTCGGTAACATTGTAATCCATGCATATTAAGAAGTTGAAATCTTTAAGGTCGGACATTGATTCGGTGATTTCCTCCAACTCATTGTCTACTCGTCCGGAATTTTCCTGAATCTGCTCACAAAGGGTATATAAACCTTTAAACTCGCCATTCAAATAAACATTAACCTTATGCGGTGTAGGAGAGAATTTGAAACCGGGCATCTCGGACGCTAAACTAAACGCTGTATAGTTGTGCAGATTTGATGGGTCAACCCACTCTGCCAAAAGAACCCAACTTTTTGCTTTTTCCAAGCCGAATAGAGATTGTTTTTTATCAAATTTTATTCTATAGGGCTTTTTGGGATATCCAAAGGTAGAATTTCCTCTTAATCTTATACCACCGGTAACATCGATTAATTCATCGTCACAGTTTTCTATACTAAAGGTCATATTCACATAATCTTCTTTTGATGTAATAGACTGACCGTTAGTGTTTATATTGATTACGGGCAGTTCGTAGGTTATGTATTTGCGACCTGTCATAAAGGTGAAGCCTTTGTTGTTAGCAAATGCTTCTACTACAGAGCCTTCGGTTCCGTAAAAGGTCAAATTGGTGCAATCATCAAAAGCTTTAGCGTGGATAGTGTTAGGAGTTTCCCAAAAAACAACTTCGGTCAAGTTGACGCAATCTTCGAAAGCACTGTAATCAACAATGGTTACACTTTGAGGAATAATAATTGAGGTCAAACCGGTGTTTTGGAATGCTCGACCGGATATTTCGGTAAGGGTATAAGGCAGAGTTATACCGGTTATATGAGTGGCGTTGCGGAACGCTGCTTTTCCGATGCTTGTTACGGTGTAACCGCCAATAGTTTCAGGAATATCAAATTCACTGGTATTGTCAAGAGCGCCGGTTACAGTGACAGTCTGGCCATCAGCATTTACGACATAGTCGAAGTGGGTTACTACCTTAACTGCAACGTTTTCGGCTTTTGCTGCCTTTTCTGCAGCTGAACCGCTTTGAGTCTTAATAGTAGCGTTGGTGCAACCTGAAAATGCATTTGTTCTGATGGATGCAATATTGTTGGGAACATAGATTTCACCAAGCGCAGTGCATCCTTTGAATACTTGGGCGTTAATAGAGGTAAGACCTATTCCAAAAGAAACATTGGTAAGAGCAGTACAATCCTGGAAAGCATTGTACTCTATTACAGTTACGGAATCAGGAATGTCTAATTTGGTGATTTTTGTGTTTTGGAATGAACGGCTACCGATAGTGGTCAGGCTTGACGGCAGACTAACAGAGGTTATGTATGCATTGTTTCTGAATGCTTGGCTGCCGATTTTTGTTACTGTGTAGCCATCAATAGATTCGGGTATTACCAGTTTTGCAGAGTTGCTTCTTCTGCCGGTAATGGTGATAGTCTGTCCATCATCATTAACGGTGTATTTGAATATTGAGGAGTTGGTTGGTTGGAAACGGATGCCCTTGCTGGCACAAAAAACGCTAACAAGACCGTTTAACCAGCCTTTAAGAGTAACTTTATCGCATCCGTTGAAGGCGTTAGATGCAATGTTTGCGGAACCTGAAGTTGCTTTCAAAGAATCATCATTTTCAAATATAACTTCTTCAAGGGCAACACAGTTTTGGAAAGCGTTTGATATAATTTGCTTAATGTTTGACGGAATAACTATACTTGTCAGCGAGGAGCAGCCGGAGAACATAACGCCGTTAATAAGCTCTACACCGGCGGATAACTCTACGTCCGCAAGGCTAAGGCACTCCATAAACACTTCGTAACCCAGGTAAGTTACGGCATCAGGAATTTCCACAGAGGTAAGCCCTGATTTTTTGAACACGCGATTCTCAATTTTGGTTACAGTTGAGGGAATGGCAACTTGAGTGAGAGCGGTACAGTTGTAGAAACACAAAGAACCAAGTGTCTCAAGCCCCTCGTTTAAAGCAACAGTCTGTAAATCAGTGCACAGGTAGAAACACTCATAACCGGTGCTTATAACATCTTTGCCGAAAGTTACAGCCGTAACACAGTTAAAACCTTTGAATGCGCGGTTGCCAATATATGTGACACCGTCACCAATAATAATAGTCTTTATTTGTTTTCTGTAGGTTTGCCAAGGCGGTACCCCGTTTGCACCGTTGGTATAGTTGGCCATTTCACCTGTGCCGGTTATGTACAAAACGTCATCGCCATATCCCCAGTTGACCTCGCCGGAAACACCGCCGTCGGTGATGGTGTATACGATTTCTTCGGTTTCGTTGCAAGTTTGACAGGTGTGTATTTTTGTGCCTGCTGTATCCAATGTGGCAGGGATGGAAATACTCCACTTACCCCAAATATGCTCACTGCAGGTGCTGTCAGAGTCGACCGCAACATTTTCAATAGATGTTTTTTTCGATTCATTTTCTGTTGCACTAACAGGAATAGATACAAGAGTAGAAAAAATAACACACCATGCAACGACTAATGAAAAGATTCTGTTTTTCATTGTTTTCATTCTCCTTTACGATCAGTGATTTTTAAAACCTTCTGAAACGCGGTTAATAGGTGGTGTTGATATTAACCTGGATTTTATGTTTTTCTGATGATATAAATACACATTTATCATTATACTATAGTTGCAGCAAAGTTGTCAACGAAATAATGTGTACCAGTATTGTGTTTTATAAAGAAACGCGCCTATTATTTAGTGTTGGTGCGTTTTGCAAAAAGCTCATTAAACAGAAGTCTAAGAGTCAACAAAATAAAACCCGCGGTAGCTCGGACTGATATGCACCTCCAAAAGTGTCTAACTTTTGGGGTGCATATCACATTACCGAGCAACTGCGGTTGTTTAATATCAATATTCAGTACGTCTTGGCAGCGGCACCTTGCCGCCGTCTTACCACCGGCGGTTCGTCGGTTACATAGTAATTTCAATAGTGTGGGTTTTACCGTCAGCAAAAATGCCAATGCGGTTGCCGTCGATTGTTTTGCCGTCAACCTTTAACTGCTTAACACCCGACTGACTGCCATTTTCATTATTTATAACAAGCTTGTATATATCCCCTCTGAATTTGCGGGTAAGCGTAACCTTTTTCCACTCCTTCGGGATGCAGGGGTTAATGGTGAAGCTGTCATAGGAGGGGTGGAAGCCTGCCATATACTGAGTTATGGCTCTGAACATCCAGCCTGCCGTGCCTGTAACCCAGGCAAAAAGGGTTTCGCCGCGGCGTGGATTATCGGGGCCAAAGTACATATTGGTAACCACATAAGGCTCGCAACCCGAATGGGTGGAGGGGTTGGAGGCGCTGTCGGGCAAAATCTTTGATATAGTTTCATAAGCTTTGTCGCCTCTGCCCTCAATGCAGTCGGCAACCACCTTGAAGGTGCCGCCGTGGCAATAGGGGGTGCCGTTTTCCCATATTCCGGGCACAAAGCTAGTAAGCCTGCCTATGCGGTTGTTAAATTTGGTGTAGGTGGGATAAAGGGTCAAGGGGCCGTAGTCAGAATCCAGATAGGTATCTACAGCCTCAAGGCATTGCTTTTTGCGAGTCTCATCGGCAACGTTTGAGAGAATGGCCCAGGTTTGAGAATTAAGATATATCATACCCTCTTTTTCGGTATGAGAGCCTACCTTTTCATCATAGTCGTTAATGGCGGCAAGGTACCACTTGCCGTCCCAACCCTTGTCGTTAACGGCGGCGGCCATCTTTTCTCTGCGAGACAGCATTTCTTCTGCAGTTTTGCCGTCACCGAGGATTTTTTCGGCAATTTCTGCCATATTTTCAAGGGCATAGCAGAGGGCTATGGAGGTCCACACGCTTTCACCCTTGCCTTGAAGGCCCGTCATATTTAAAGAGTCGTTCCAGTCACCGTCACGGGATTTTACGAGGCCGTCCTTGCCAATATCGTCAGAGGCAAATCTTGCGGCTGTCAGCATATGCTCCCAAACGGTGTCTTCACCCTTGTCAAGATATTTTACCTTTTCGTTAAGGAAGGCAACGTCGCCGGTTTCTTTAATATAGGCATTGATGGTCGGAGCCACCCAGGTAGGACCGTCAGAGTAAATATGATGGTCAAGGGGCAGCCAACCGCGAACACATCGGCCGTCAGAATACATATATGTAAGGGTTTCAAGAATTTTCTCTTTGGCAAGTTGGGGGTTGAAGGATGCAACCGCCCAAGCATCCTGAAGCTGATCACGGAAGCCCTTGCCCGTATCCCTTCCTACTTCGGCGCAAAGCTGCACCTGCTGCTTTAACCAGTAGTTTGCAAAGCAGTTGATGCGCTCGTCGGGGGTGTCGACAAATATATCCTCCGAAATGGCTGATTTAGTGCTTTTAAGCGCCTTAAAATCGGCCTCAATTTTTCCGTCTGCAAACAGCTTTGTCGCCCTTTCGGTTGCAGTTTTCATCGAATCGGTGGCGCCGATTATAACGTTGAAAGAAAGGCTTTCACCGGCCTTAAGCTCAAAATCGTGCTGCAAAACGCCCACCATAGGCTCGCAGGCCGAAAGGGAATTTGAAAGGCGGTCATTCTTTAAGGCATCGGGCATAGAAACATTGCCGTAAATACCGAAAAATGCCCGCTTGCTACTTTCAAAGGCTGTGGGCTTCATATCCGATGCAATAAAGCCGTTAAACCATTCGTGAGGGCGCTCCATAGCGCCGTTAAAGCCAACGATTGTGTTGGTTTGTTCATCATATTCGCTGTGCAGATAACTCATTGCATCGCTGTATCGGGCGTATCCGTCAAGCTGAAATTCAACAAAGGAATAAACCGAAAGGCTTTTGGTATCCTTCGACTTGTTCTCGAGGGTTACCGTCCATATTTCAACAGGGTCGGTTTCGTTTACAAATACGCGGGCGGTAGCTTTAACCCCGTCTTTTGTTGCGGTTATAATGCTATAGCCCAAGCCGTGAGTGCAAGAATAATCCTCCACATCAGTGCGGCAGGGATACCAACCGGGGTTGAAAACCTCGCCTGTCGCCTTGTCCTTAATATAAAAATATCGGTTGCCGTCGCGAACAACACAGCATCTGCCCTTGCCCTCGGGGTCAATGTACGCCTGTGCACGCTGGCCGTATGCACCCACACCGCCGCCAAGATGATTAACTCCGCTCAGAATTCTTGCGTTCCAGATGTAGTTAAGCAGGGGGCGCGCAAGCTGAGTTTT
>JAZORF010000015.1:0-18088 GCA_045656545.1 Acutalibacteraceae bacterium
AAAGAATTTTTATTTGGAGGTAACTGATATGTCAACTTATATGCCCAAAGCCGGCGAAATCAGCCGCAAGTGGTATGTCATTGACGCTGCTGGCAAATCTCTCGGTCGCGTAGCTGCCGAGGCTGCAGTTTTGCTTCGCGGCAAGCACAGACCCGAGTTTGTACCCCACGTTGATTGCGGTGATAACGTTATCATCATCAATGCAGAAAGCGCAGTACTCACCGGTTCTAAACTTGAAAACAAGTACTACTATCGTCACACCGGTTACATTGGCGGCCTTAAGGCTGTTAAGTACCGCACCCTTATGGCTACCCGCCCCGAGCTCGCTATGGAGCTTGCAGTTAAGGGTATGATTCCCGACACAACCATCGGCCGCAAGGCCATGACCAGACTCCACGTGGTTAAAGGCGCCGAGCATCCTCATGCCGCTCAAAAACCCGAAGTCTGGGCATTCTAATCCGAAGGAGGTCGCTTTAAATGTACGAGTCTACACCTTATTTCTATGGCACCGGCAGAAGAAAGAGTTCTGTTGCCCGTGTTCGTGTTTTTGCTAACGGAACCGGCAAAATCACCATCAACGACCGTGATATTGACGATTACTTCGGTCTTGAAACCCTTAAGCTTATCGTTCGTCAGCCCTTCGCCCTTACCGGCACCGAAGGTAAGTTTGACGTTATCTGCACTGTTACCGGTGGCGGCGTTACCGGTCAGGCAGGCGCTATCCGTCACGGCATCGCCCGTGCTATGCTTCAGGTTGACGAAAACTTGCGCGGCACTCTTAAGAAGGCCGGCTTGCTCACTCGTGACCCCAGAATGAAGGAGCGCAAAAAGTACGGACTCAAAGGCGCACGTCGTGCACCTCAGTTCAGCAAGCGCTGATTTATATGCTTATGCGAAACCCACAACCTCGGTTGTGGGTTTTTTGTTTTGTTCAACAGGAGGTCGAGGTGCCATCCCTACGATAGCGGGGCGTCGTAGACGCCGACTCCTGCATTTCTACACAGCGGGAACAATCATTGACAAAACACTCGGTTAGAGTTATAATTCCCTTATTAAATAAAAAGGATTTTTAAAATGAAAAAAATCAAAATCAACAACGAGGCAACCTATCTGTTTGCCATTGCGCTTATTGCCTTTTCGGTGGCACTGATTGCATCTACCGACCTGGGTGTTTCAATGGTGGTGGCGCCTGCCTATATTTTAAGCCTGAAATTCCCCTTTTTGACCTTTGGCCAGTGGGAATATGTGCTGCAAGGTATTCTTTTTGCCGTTTTTTGTATTATTAAAAAACGGGTTAAATTGGTCTATTTTACCTCTTTTTTAAACTGCATAGTTTACGGCGCGGTGCTTGATTTGTTCCGCACCGTTATTCCCTTTTTAAACCCCGAAATTACTCCTCCGGGAAGCTACGCTTTGCCTCTCAGAATTGCTCTGCTTGGGGTGGGTATGGTGCTTACCTCTTTTGCAGTGGCACTATTCTTTAAGGCATATTTGTATCCCCAGGTGTATGACTTCTTTGTAAAGGGTATGTCGGCGCATTTTGGCATTGACCGAGGCAAGTTTAAAATTTGCTACGATATGTCAAGCCTTGCCCTGTCGGTCATTTTAAGTCTTGTGCTTTTTGCAGGCTTTAAGGGTGTGGGCATCGGTACTCTTGTTATGGCAACCTTTAACGGCCTTATGATTGGTTTTTTTGATAAAGTGCTTGATAAACATGTGGAATTTACCCCAGCCTTTAAAAAGTTGGCAAAAGCATTTGATTTAGAGGATAAATAACATCATCTTAATTTAGTTATCTACGATTGCTTACGTCAAACAGGGTTAAGAAGCTAACAAAATCCAGTATCAAAGCATGATAATTTTGAGAAATTTTGGAGCGAACAAGACGCTGTAAGGCTTTGTGCCTTACAAGGAATGTTCGGTCAAAAATAGCCAAAATTAGCCCTTTGATGTGGATTTTGGGTAGATTTGAAACCCATAAAATGTCAGTTCGCAAAATCCTGACAAAAATCAAAACTACGGAGTTGAAGAAAAATGAAAAAACAGGTAAGATTTACGGTAACAGCAGGTATTATTGCCGCGCTGTATGCACTGCTGACCTATCTGTCGGCGGCACTTGGATTAGCTTACGGTCCCGTGCAGTTCAGACTGTCAGAGGGGTTATGTGTGTTGGCGGCGGTGACGCCTGCGGCTATACCGGGGCTTACGGTGGGTTGCCTTGTGGCAAATCTGTCAAGTCCCTTTGGCGTGATTGATATTATTTGCGGCACTGCCGCCACGCTGATTGCCGCACTGGCAGGCTATCTTTTCAGAAAAGTGCAGATTTTAAAGCTGCCAATTGTGACTATGCTTTCACCCGTTGTTGCAAACGCTGTTATTGTTGGGGCAGAGGTTGCCTTGCTTTCTAATACAGAAGCATTTGCCTCAATATTTTGGATAACGGCGGCAGAGGTGGCAATTGGAGAGTTGATTGTTTGTGTTATTCTTGGCAGCGGCGTCTGGTCAGTTGCCAAAAAAATAGATATTTTGAAATGATAAAAGCCTCTTTCACAAGACTGTGAAAGAGGCTTTTGCCTTCGTTTTTATTATTTCTTTGCGAAGGACTTGCAGTCGGTGCATTGATCCATAGTGGGATTGCTCTCGTGAGTGCCAATAAGGATTTTATCCAACATGCAGTAGTTATTTTCTGCGTGATGACGGCAACTTGACACGGTGCATTCAATGCAAGTGTTACATTTACAATCCATTGTACATACCTCCATTTCCTGAAGTACAATGTTAGTATGACCCTGACTGCAAGTATTATTCTGTCAATTTTTGTTTTGAAGTGAAAAGATACATCCGCAATAATCCTGACGGTAGAGTTGGTACTCTGCCGAAAGTTCAATGGAGCGCTTATATCCCTCACGCTTTTTAAAATCGGAAGGCAGCCATTTTATGCCAAATTTTTGCTCAAGTTCAAAACCTATTTGGTTTATAATTTGGGCGTTTTTGTGGGGGCTTACAGTAAGAGTGGTGGCAAACCAATCATAGCCGCCCTCTTTGGTCTTTTGCGCCGTTTGAACAAGTCTTTCCTCAATGCAATGATTACACCGCTCACCGCCTTCAGCACTATCTTCGTATCCCCTGACGGCATCAAAGTAGCGAGATGGCTCATACTCCCCCTCTATAAGCACTGCGCCACCAAGTTTTTCCACAAGTCGACGCTGTGTTTCGAGGCGGTGCAAATATTCCTCTTTAGGATGGATATTGGGGTTGTAATAATAAACGGTTATTTGGAAAAACTTGCTTAAATACTTAATAACATAACTTGAACAAGGTCCGCAACAACTGTGAAGCAACAAACGGGGCTTGCCACTTAAATTTGCAGTTATCTTGTCAAGTTGCAACTGGTAATTTACCTTTTGCATATCAGCCACCTATATATTTGCACAGTGTCAGAAGGATGGGCATAGTAATTACAGATAGCAAATGAGACATAGACACAAGGCGGCTTGCTTGCTCGGCATTGTCGGAATATTTTGCCGCCATCATCATAACAATTGCCGCAACAGGTGCCGAAGCAGGTATTATGCAGGCGGTCAAATCATCACCTGTAATGCCGACGAAACGCAGCACAAACATGGCAATAAGAGGCACCAAAACAAGACGAAGCACCATTGCAAGCACCATTTTGCCGTCACCCTTGTGCAGTTTAAATCCTGCCTTGGCAAGATAATAGCCGATAACTATCATAGGCAGAGGAGTGTTAAGGGCAGACAAATGGCGCAAAGGCTCAATAACAATGGGAACACCCGACAAATCCACACGGCAAATAAACATTGCAATACCGATTAAAACAGGTATAAATCCGGGGTTGATAAAGGTCTTTTTAAGGTTTACATTTTGACCTGAAATCAAAGAAAGGCCAAGAGACCATACCACCACATTAAACACGCCAACAAAAACGGTTACGATAAACACACCTTGGTCACCAAGAACTGCCTGAGTGAGAGGCAAACTCATAAATCCGCAATTGCTGAGCAGCACACAGGCGGTGTAAATTTTATTATATGCATCTTTTTTGTTGCCGAAAAAGGCAATTCCCACCAAAAAGGCAATAAGGTGCACCGCAATTGCCGCGCCTGCCGCAACAAGCAGTCGGTTAACATTTTCGGCGGAATAAAGCACCTCACCGCCTGCAAAAGCCTTGATAATAACGGAGGGAGTTACAAAATAAATAACAATATCGGTTATCTGCTTTGAGCCGTCGGCGGTAAGTATGTTTTTCTTAGTCAGAAAAAAGCCGATGCAGATAAGTATGAAAAATATTACAACCTGTGTTGAAACATTCAAAAAATAGTTAATTAAATGTGCCAATTTTTTGCGCCTCTCTTTCAAAATACAACCTAATTATAATGGTTATTTTTGCATATTTCAAGAGGTATTTTGGTGTTGTTGACAAAGTGGTTTTAATTGATGTATAATGTTTTTATAACTTCGAAAAAGAGGGGTTTTATGCTTAAAGCACTGCTTCTTAAAATGACACATATTATTCCCGATGCGCTTTATCTTAAACTGCGTTATTATGCGCAGTTTCATAAGAAACTCAACCTTAAAAATCCACGCACTTTTAATGAAAAAATACAGTGGTTAAAGTTATATGACCGCCGCCCCGAATATTCTATGATGGTTGACAAGTATGAGGTTAAAAAGTACATTGCTGACACCATCGGTGAGGAGTATATTATCCCCACCCTTAATGTGTGGAACAGTTTTGACGAGATTGATTTTGACACCCTACCTAATCAATTTGTGCTTAAATGCACCCACGACAGCGGCGGACTGGTTATCTGCACCGACAAAGCCACCTTTGATAAAGAGGCTGCTAAAAAGAAAATTGAAGCAAGCATGAAGGCTCAGTACTTCTATCATGGTCGCGAATGGTCATATAAAAGTGTAAAGCCTCGCATCATTGCCGAGCAGTATATAGAGGATGAGACCACCAAAGATTTACGTGATTACAAATTTTTTTGCTTTAACGGTTTTCCAAAATGCAGTTTGGTTTGCTCCGGTCGGAATTCAAAAAAAGGACTTCATATAACTTTTTTTGATTTAGATTGGAATATTATGCCTGTTGAGTGTCAAAGTCCATCTGTAAAAGAAGGTCTTCCTCAACCTAAAAATTATAAAAAAATGTTAAAACTTGCCCAAAAACTATCCGAAAGCATACCTTTTGTAAGAGTTGATTTTTATGAAATTAACAACAACATTTATTTTGGTGAGCTCACATTCTATCCTTGCTCTGGTCTTGTAGCATTTGAACCTCACGAGTGGGATGAAAAATTGGGCGATTGGATTAAACTTCCGCCTAAAACGAGGTAATTTTTATGAGAATTATTATCGGTGCCGACGTGGTGCCTACTCAGTCAAACACACCTGCTTTTAAACAAGGGGACGCCCTTGCTATTGTGGGGGAAAAGGCGGTAAATTGGCTTGAAAATGCCGATTTTCGCATTTATAATCTTGAAACTCCCCTTTGCGATGAGGCTGACCCCATTAACAAAAACGGGCCTCATCTGATTGCCCCCACCGCCGCTATCAAGGGCTACAAGGCTTTGGGTGCAGACCTGCTTTCAATGGCTAACAACCATATTTTAGACCAAGGTCAGCAGGGCATTTTATCCACATTTGATGCAGTTGACAAGGAAAATATTGCCCGTTTAGGTTGCGGAAGGGCAGAAGATGCCGCAAAGCCCTATATCATCAACGATAACGACAAAAAAATCGGTGTTTACGCTTGTGCAGAGCACGAATTTTCCATTGCAATCGGTGACAAATTGGGTGCAAACCCCTTTGAACCCTTGGAGTGTCCTGACCGCATTGCAAAATTAAAGGCAGAGTGCGATTTTGTAATTGTGCTTTACCACGGCGGTCGTGAATTTTACCGCTATCCCCTGCCTCAGTTGCAAAAAAACTGCCGCAAATTAGTGGAAAAAGGTGCAGACCTTGTTGTCTGTCAGCATACTCATTGTGTCGGTTGCGCTGAGGATTATATGGACGGCAAAATTGTATACGGGCAGGGAAATTTTGTTTTTGACCGCATAAGTGACGAGTATTGGAACACCAGTCTGCTTATAAAGGTTGATACTGACTCAAAAGAGGTGGAGTATCTGCCACTATTAAAGGCAAGCGGTACTCTTAAGGCTGCAGAGGGTGATGAGGCGCAGGCTATCATCGACGGCTTTATCAATCGCAGTGAAGAAATTAAGGATGAAGATTTTGTTGCCAAAAGGCTAAAGCAAGAGGCAAAGGCAAACGCTCTTTATATTGCCCGCAGTCTTGCAGGAAATAGTCTTTTTCACAAGGCGCTATACAAATTTGCGCCGAGACTTCTTGCCAAAATTTTGCTTAAAAAGGAAAAACGCCTTAAGGCTCTAAACCTTATTATGTGCGAAAGCCACCGCGAAATTGTAATAAGCGCACTTGAAGATTAAAAGCAGACCAACTGAACCTTAATCAGTTGGTTTTTTGCTTAGAAAAATTTACTTTACATAACAACATTTTTGTGCTACAATTACATATTGATGTATTATATACATTTTTTCTGAAAAACTATTAAAAAGTTTAAAGGAGAAATGTATGAGCACAAAGGATTTTTTACCCAACACACCAGAGGAAGAAAATAACGATAACAGTGATAACAGTCGCACCACAGCATCCCTTGACCAAACAGAACTGATTGAAAAATCGGGCTCGGTCACTGTGGGTGAAAAGGGAAAGGTAATTCATTGCCTTACCATTATCGGTCAGATTGAGGGTCATTATGTTTTGCCCGAGCAAAACAAAACCACCAAGTACGAGCACGTTATTCCTCAACTTGTGGCTATTGAGGAAGACCCCACTGTTGACGGACTGCTTATCCTACTCAACACCGTAGGTGGTGACGTAGAGGCAGGCCTTGCCATAGCAGAACTTATAGCAGGTATGACCACACCCACCGTTTCTTTGGTACTTGGAGGGGGTCACTCCATTGGCGTGCCCTTGGCAGTATCGGCAAAAAAATCCTTTATCGTACCCAGCGCAACAATGACTATTCATCCCGTGCGAATGAACGGGTTGGTGCTTGGGGTACCCCAAACTTTTTCTTACTTTGACCGTATGCAAGAGCGCATAACCAATTTTATAACCGCCAACTCCTCTATTGACGAGGATAAGTTTACCACCCTTATGATGAACACAGGTGAACTTGTTACCGATATGGGCACTGTTCTTGACGGTGAAAAGGCGGTAGAATATGGGCTTATTGACTCTTTGGGCGGTCTGCACGATGCGATAGACGCGCTTTATAAGTTAATTGACGGGGAGTAATCCTCCCCACACAAACTGCGGAGGTACATATTATGATGGATATTCTTAACGCTATTTTTCAAGGCATAATTCAAGGCATTACCGAGTTTTTGCCCGTCTCAAGCAGTGGTCACCTTGCCATTTATCAGCACTATTTCGGCAGTTCATCCACTTCGGGCGCAATGTTTTCGGTTATGCTTCACCTTGGCACTCTGTTTGCCGTTTGCCTTGTGTATCGCAAAACTATCGCCGCTCTTATAGTTGAGTTTTGCCGTATGATTGGTGATATTTTCAAGGGCAAATTTTCATTTAAGAATATGAATATCGAGCGTCGCACCATCTTTATGATGATTATTTCAAGCGCTATGCTTCTGGTTATGTTTATCCCTGTTGGTAACGGTCAGAATATTAAAGACTGCATCGAAAAGGTTTCCAATCAGCAAGATTATCCTCAACTTCTTTGGGTAATCGGCGTTATGCTTCTTATCACCGCCGTGCTTATGATTGTTGCTCACCGAATCACCTCTGATGAAAGCCGTAAAACTCGCAACTGCGCCACCCTTAAAGACGCTGTTGTAATCGGTCTTAGTCAGGCATTTGCCGTTTTCCCAGGCCTTTCACGCAGCGGCACCACCACTGCTACCGCCCTTACCCTTGGTCTTGAAAAAAGTTATGCCACGCAGTACAGCTTTGTGCTTTCTATTCCTGCAGTTGCCGCCGCGGCTTTGCTTGAATTTAAAGACGCCCTTGAAACAGAGGGACTTGGCAGCATTGATTGGCTGCCAACCATTATCGGCATTGTGGTTGCCGCCCTTGTAGGCATTGCCGCTATTAAAACATTTATCTGGCTTATTAAGAAAAACCGCTATATCATCTTTTCATATTACTGCGGTATAGCAGGTGTGCTTGTTATAATTGCAAGCATTGTTGAGAATATTACAAAATAAAAAATACAGGAGATTAAAATGGCACAAACAAAGAAAAAAGGCTCTTCCGCTTCAAGCAAAAAAGCCTCATCCAAAGCCAATAATAAGCAACGCCGTTACATAGCAAGCATTGTTCTGTTTGCATCGGCACTTCTCCTTTTGGCTATGGCAATAGTTAAAGGTGAGCGTGTCTGGACGGGACTGCACTCCTTCGTTTTGGGTGTGTTCGGTTGGAATGCTTATTTAGCACCCTTTTTGATGGGGTATATTGCGGTTTTGCTTGCTACCGAGCGTGAGGGCAAATCCATTGCCGCGCGAAGCACCGTTATAGGCGGTTTTATGCTTATTGCCGCCGCTCTTGTGGATGTTTTTAGCAAGCATCCCGCTAACGAAACCTTTTGGAAACACCTTGCAAATGCTTATACCACAGGTGCCACAGGTACACTTAGCGGTGGATTTTTGGGTGCTCTGCCAGGCGGTGCCCTTTATACCGCTTTTGGTGATTTGGCGGCAAAAATCACCGTTATAATTCTTGCTTTCGTTTTTGTTATGATATTCACGGGCACCACTCTGCTTTCTCTTTTTAAGGCTATTCAGACCCCTGCAAAGCACATCCGCAATGCCGCTGAGGAAGCCTATGAGCGCAAGGTGGAGCGTGATGCCGAGCGCAAGGCAAAGGCTGCCGAAAAGGTTGAAGTTGGCGTTACTCCGGGCAGACATCCCTTTGATGTTCCTGTTGAGGGTGAGCCCAACCCCGTTGTTGAGCCTGCCGACCCTCAAGACCTTGCAAAAAAAGGCAAAAAGGTGGTTGACTCCTTTAACGGCAAGTCAAAGATTGACATTGACGTCACCGATGCAGGTGAAGACGTTGTTGCCGAGCCCCCTGTGCAAGAGGAAGCACCCATCGTCAGCCCTGATATTTTAGATGCTCTTACAGGCGAGATTACAGTGGTTACCGACGAAAGTGACAAAGACGAGCCTGCAACTACCATTGAGGAAGAAGCAGAAAACTTTGACTTTGACGTTGAGCAGGGTAGCGACGTTGCCGCAGAGCCGGTTGAATACCGTTATCCCCCTCTTGAGTTGCTTGACAAACCAAGTGACGAGAACTATGCCGATATTCGCGCCGAAATGACTGCCACCGCAGAAAAGTTGGTTAACACACTTCTTTCATTCGGCGTTGAAACCCGTCTTGTAAATATAAGCCGCGGTCCCTCTGTAACCCGTTATGAGTTGCAACCCGCCGCAGGTGTGCGTATTAGCAAAATTGCCAACCTTACCGATGATATTGCCCTATCCCTAGCTACCGCAGGCGTGCGAATTGAGGCTCCTATCCCCAACAAAGCCGCCGTCGGTATTGAGGTACCCAACAAGGCAAAAAGTTCAGTGGCACTGCGCAGTCTTATTGAAGCAAACACCTTCTCTGATGCAAAAAGCCTTGTTACAGGCGTTTTGGGTAAGAGTATTACCGGTGAGGATTGCTATATGGATATTGCAAAGATGCCTCACCTTCTTATTGCAGGTACCACAGGATCAGGTAAATCAGTTTGCCTTAACTCACTTATTTTATCCATTCTTTATAAAGCTAAGCCCGACGAGGTTAAGCTGATTATGATTGACCCTAAAGCCGTTGAAATGAAGGTTTATAACGGCATTCCTCATCTGCTTGTTCCCGTGGTTAACGACCCACGAAAAGCCGCAGGTGCTCTTGGTTGGGCGGTATCAGAAATGCTCCGCCGCTATCAGCTACTCAGTGAATACGACGTGCGTAATCTTGAGGGATATAACGAACTTGCCGAAAAAGACGACAGTATGCAGAAGTTACCGCAAATTGTCATCTTCATTGACGAGCTTGCCGACTTGATGATGGCGGCTCCCAAAGAGGTTGAAGATTATATCTGCCGTTTGGCTCAGATGGCTCGCGCCGCAGGTATGCACCTTGTTATCGCTACCCAAAGCCCACGTGCAGATATTATTACAGGTCTTATTAAGGCTAATATTCCAAGCCGTATTTCTCTTAAGGTGTCCTCTCCCCTTGAGTCAAGAATTATTCTTGATATGCAGGGTGCCGAGCGACTTATCGGTTACGGTGATATGCTCTACTCCCCCTCAGGCACAAGCAAGCCCACCCGTATTCAAGGTTGTTGGGTAAGCGACCGCGAGATTAAGGCGGTTGCCGACTTTATCAAGCAGTCAGCAAACGGCAATTACGACGATGCCGTTATGCAAGAGATTGAGCGCCAAGCATCCCTTGCAAGTCAAAAGAAGAAGGCTGATGCCGACGATGGTGAATCAGGCGGTGAGGCTGACGAGATGCTTCCCAAGGCTATTGAGTGCGTTGTTGAGGCAGGTCAGGCATCCACCTCTCTGCTTCAGCGCAAGTTGAAACTTGGTTATGCCCGTGCGGCACGAATTATGGACCAACTTGAAGAACGTAAAATCATAGGTCCATTTGAGGGTGCAAAGCCCCGTTCGGTGCTACTGACCCATCAGCAATTCCTTGAAATGCAAGCCTCAGGCGATTTTGAATAATTTTTATGAAAACACCCGACTCGGTTGAGTCGGGTGTTTTGTTCTTTACAAATCTTTTTCGTGGAGGATTACTCCTGCATTTTTTAATTTTTCTTGCAACTGTGTCACGTCAAGTGCGGCGAAATAGTCGGTTATTGAGGCGGCAAGGTTTGCGCTACGATAACTGATATTCCGCCACCTGCAACAAAAACATCACACTCTTTTGTCACTTGTGTTTGAAAGGTTTCGTTAATTTTCATACCTATCACCTCATGGTAATTATACAAAAGACGAAAGTCATAGTCAATGGATAATTGGCATAGGCGTGCATATAAATAAAACAGAAGGAGTGGATGATTATGCCCACAGATTTTGAAAAATTGATACAAAAATATGCCAACGAACTGATGCAGATGAAAGAGCGTTATCCTCAAAACAAAGAGGAGCAACCCCAAAGCAACCCTGCAACGCCCTACACCGAGCCTACTATTCCCACACAGCCAACCGAAATGCCCGTTGTACTACCGGGAGAGCCTTTGGAAATGCCCCAAATCCCTCAAAACGAGCCTCCTGCCGTTTTGCCTCCCTTACAAAGCGAGGAGGACGAGGCTCCCTACATAGAAAGGGAGATTTCCGATATTCCTGTGGCAGAAGGAGAGCCCTCCACCGATGACGAGGGGTACATTCAAATCAGGGCATACACCGCCGACAAGGCTCTGCCTGTTGAGGGAGCACTTGTTGCCATAACAAGTCAGCAAGGGTCACTTGTTGCCTCTATGATAACCGACCGAGACGGACTGACTCCTGCGGTGGCGCTTAAAACTGTGTCGCGCAGTGAATCTACCACGTCTGAGGGTATGGATGCCTACGATACATACAACATCGAGATTATTAAAAACGGATTTTTGGATTTTATAAACCGTGACGTGCCTGTTTTTGGGGGTATCACCAATGTGCAAAACGCCCCTCTTGTGCCACTGCCCGAACTGAGTGACGGTCAAAGGGGTGATATAGATGGCGATTGAGCCCTATATACCCGAAAATATTACAGTGCACCTTGGGCCTCCCACCTCTGATGCGCCTAATGTGACGGTAAGTTTTCCCGACTACATAAAAAACGTGGCATCGGGTGAAATTTATCCCACTTGGCCTGAAAGCGCCCTAAGAGCCAATATTTACGCCCAGATTTCCTTTGCTCTTAATCGCATTTACACCGAATGGTATAGGTCCCAGGGCTATGATTTCGACATAACCTCCTCTACCGCCTACGACCAATCCTACAGTGACGGCAGAGCGGTATTTGACAATATTTCGCTGATTGTCGATGACATTTTTAACAGTTATGTGCGACGTCAAGGCAGTACCGAACCTCTGTTTACCGCCTATTGCAGTGGCAGAGGGGTTGACTGCGAGGGATTAAAGCAGTGGGACACGGTAACTCTTGCAGAGCAAGGTCTTAATCCATATCAGATTTTGCAGTATTATTACGGTGACGACATTGACATTGTATCGGGCGCCCCCGTCAGAATAAATACCCCCTCCTATCCGGGTATTCCTTTGCGCGAGGGGGATGTGGGTAACGATGTTCAACTGATGCAGGTGCGACTTAACCGCATTGCCCGAAATTACCCCGGTATACCCACCATTTCCAACCCCGACGGAATTTTTGGAACCCGCACCACTGCCGCCGTCAAGCGATTTCAGCAGGTTTTTGGGCTTACCGATGACGGAATTGTAGGCAACGCCACCTGGTACCGCATTGCATACATATACTCCTCGGTCAAGCGTCTTTCAGAACTTGACAGTGAGGGAATTGCCCTAGGCGAAATCCCTCAAAGTTTTGTTAGGGTACTGCGCCCCGGTGACAGTGGAGACAACATACGGGTGTTGCAATATTATTTGCGGGTCATATCTCAGTATAATAACAATATTCCCACTGTTACGGTGAACGGTCAGTATGACGGCCCCACCGAACAAGCCGTTCGTGCTTTTCAGCAACAAAATGTCCTTAACTCCGATGGAATTGTTGGCAGACAAACTTGGAATGCCATTTACAACGCTTACAGAGGTATTATTGCCGCATCTCCCATTGGGGCAAACGGACTGCCCCTCTACCCCGGTGGTGTGCTACGTTTTGGTGCAACAGGTGAGAATGTGCGCATAATTCAGGAGTGGTTGTCGGTACTGTCCCAAACCTATACCGACATTCCCTCTGTAGAGGTGGACGGCAATTTTGGTGAGGCTACCGACAGAGCGGTGAGGGCATTTCAACAGCGTTTCGGCATCACTCCCAACGGAGTTGTGGGTGCAGTCACTTGGGATGCGCTTGCATCGGCTTATGATGATTTGAGGTGATAAAATGAACGAAAACACAGTGCGGGACATTCAAAACAAACTGCGCTTTTTATCAGAAGATTTTGATTCTCTTCTCCCTATTGCCGTTGACGGCATTTACGGTGAGGAAACAGGGCGCGCCGTAGCCGAACTGCAACGGATTTTAGGCTTCGATGCCACCGGTGAGGCGGATGAGCGCACCCTGAATGCCCTTAATGACCTTTACCGAGTGGCAAGTGAAAAAAGGCTTCCTGCGGTAACAGTGCAAATTTTTCCCATAAATGATGAGCCCTTGGTTTTTGGAAGCACGGGGGTATCTCAGACAGTGCTTAATATTATGCTTGGAGCATTGGCTTTTGTCTTTTCCAATCTGCCCAAAATCCAAAGCATCGACACCTTTGGAGAGGACACACTTGAAGCTGTTGCCATAATTCAGCATACATCAGGACTTGCCACCACAGGACAGGTAGATAAAACCACTTGGAATATGATTGCCCGTCTGTTTAATGAGTACAGAGGTGGCAACCGTGAAATTTAATCTTGCCCGATTTTTTAAAAACGCCGCCATACTCACCTTGACCTCACTGATTTTGCGTCTTGTGGGTATGTTTTTCAGAATTTGGCTTGCCAACTCCATAGGCAGTGAGGGTATGGGGCTTTATCAACTGATTTTGGCATTTTATATGCTTGCCGCCACCTTTGCGGGCGGAGGCGTCACCACCGCCGTCACCCGTCTTATAAGCGAGGCTATATCCCGCTCACAAAAGGGTGCGGTCAGGCGGATTATACTACGCTCCGTCACTCTTGTTATAGGGGTGGGAGTAATTTCGGCAGTGGCAGTTGTTATCTTTGCAAAGCCTATTTCGCTTTACTGGATAAAGGATGCTCGCGCCGAATTAAGCCTTAAACTGCTCTCCTTTTCCTTGCCCTTTATGGCGGTGACTGCCTGTATCAGAGGCTATTTTGTAGCCTTTCGCAAGGTGGTAACTCCATCCATGGCACAACTGTTTGAGCAAGTGGTAAGAATGGCGGTTATCTTTTTTGTAATGGCAAAGGTGGATATAAGCAACATTGCCCTTGCCTGCGCCGTTATTTTGTTTGGTGACAGTATTGCCGAGGCGGCCTCTTGCGCCTATTCGGTGGTGGGATATTTAATTCATCGCAGAAATCAGGGCAAAAGTCTAAAAAAAGAGCCGGATATTAAGGGTGTTACGGCAAAACTGCTTCATATTGCGACACCCATTACCGCAGGCAGATATCTTACAACGGGACTTCGCACCGCCGAAAGTATGCTTGTTCCCATAGGCCTTGCGGCTTTTTGCGGTGACAGAGCGCTAAGCCTTGCTCAGTACGGCAATCTTAAAGGTATGGCGTTGCCTCTGCTATTTTTCCCCGCCTCTTTTCTTACCTCACTTGCCACACTGACTGTGCCCGAACTTTCAGGTGCCGCCGCAAGCGGTGATTTTGGTCTTATCCGTCGCTCTGTTGCAAGGCTAATTGAAATTACCGCCACTGCCTCGGTGATTATCGGGGGAGTTTTTGCTCTTTTTGGAAAGGACATCAGCAGTCTTATTTATAAAGAGCAAGATGTGGGATTTTATATTACCGTACTTTCTCCTCTTGTGCCTTTTATGTATCTTGAAAGTATTGCAACAGGGTGCCTCCACGGACTCGACCGACAAGGCGACACCTTTAAGTACAGCGTAATTGACGGCATAGTGAGAATTGCGCTGATTGTGACTATGCTCAGTTCTACGGGTGTTAAGGGTTTTGTGCTTATTATGGCGGTCAGCAACATTCTTACAAGTATGTTGTGCATAAGCAAACTGATGGACGTGACGGGGATTAAACCCGATTTTACAAGTTGGTTGTTAAAGCCTATTATTGCGCTTTTGCCATCTTTGGCAGTGGGACTATGTGTTTCTTTGATTTTAAGGGGCGCACCCCTTTGGATTAAAACGGCGGCAGAAATTCTCTCTGCCGTAGGTGTTTATTTGATTTTTCAGGCTGGTAAAATTAAGAGACTTAACCAAAAAGCAAAAGCCTCAATCGGTTGATTGAGGCTTTTTGATTTATTCCGTTATTCTTTTTGTAAGTTGTGCAAGGGCGTTGTTATATGCCAACTGAATAGGGTCATTTTCATCAATTTCAAGGCATTCACCCGTCAGTTTTTCATACAAGAAGCCCAGCACCGCAGGGTTTTTTACAAGCAGAGGGCCTGTCAATTGGGTGGCAATTATGCCATCCTTAAATATGCCGTCGGCACTGCTTTTTTTGTCGTTGCCAAGGTCATTGCCAAGACTCAGTTCAAAAAGAGGGCAATGTGTCCCCTCATACACCGAGGAAGTGTTAATATAGCCAATCACCTGTGCGCCAAATGGGTTTTCGGCGGTAGTAAGCACATCACCAAGCCAACGCTTTTCACGGCTCATAGCGGTAGTAAAGTCTAACGAGCCAAGTCCTTTTTCCACTGTGCCGTTATACTCAATTTCTCCCCCAAGCAGAGCCACCGAGTTACCTGTGGCAAGCCACAGGCGCCCATTTGCCAAATAGTCGCGACCACTGTCACCCAGTCTTTGCGCCGCGGCAATTATATCATCCTCAGTGCCTGCCCCTGTGTAAACAAGATTATATCCGCTCAAATCCTGGGGCAAATTTTCCGACCTGTCAACTATAACGGAGTGGCCCTTGTCGGTTAGTGTTTTTTCTAATATGGCAATATTGCCGTACTCCCCGTAAAGAGAAAGCAGACGGCTGAAAAGATGCAGAATTTTAATTTCACTCATACTCTTACCTCATTTTGCAACGGGAGTTTGCACATCCACACGGCTGAAAAGCTTGTCCTTATCGGAAAAACAGGTGATTACATACAGTTCCATACCCTGCATTTCGGCCATTTGCTTTGCCATTTGGTCAAGGTCTGGTTGCACCACAACCTCTGCGTCTCCCAAATCCATAACTGAAAAGCGCACCGCCAAATCGTTGGCATAACTGCCACACAGGGTAACACGCTTAACATTGGATTTTGCAATTTTTTCAAAGGCAATATCCCACAGCCAACTGGTTTCTGCAGTGTAATATTTGCGGCTGATAGCGTCCACAATTATATAAAGGTCGCAAGGATTTTTGCGGTTGCAGACATACTCAAGGCTTTGGTTGTAGGATGTGGAATTTTCGTGCTTTGAGGTGATAAGCAAGCCCTGATTATCCCCTGCTTTAAAGGTAACGATTCTGCCGTTTTTCATTACAAAATCACTCATTGCGGCGGCGATTGACTCCCCGTCTGCACCTGCAATGCTTGCAGCGGCAAAGGCGGCACACAGATTATAGACGTTATATCGGCTTGCAAAGGCAAGACTGATTTTGTTGCCATTAACGGTAATTGCACCCTCATCCAAATCGGCAGTGTCAACAGTATAGGCACGCTCGGGACGGGTGTATCCGCAATTTTCACAGGCGTAGTCACCCAAATGAGCATAGTGGAAGAAGTTATATTTAAGCTCGCCCTTACAGTTGGGGCAATAGTAGCAATCGTTGTAAATTCCGTCCTGCTCGGTGGTGGAATAGGCATTTTGCTCCATACCGAAATAGAGGGCGTTATCCCGTCCCTTGCCGAAGCCACGCACAATGGGGTCATCGGCGTTAAGAAGCAAAGTGGCATCGGGCACCAAATCCACCGCGTCCTGCAAAATGTCGTATATGCGGTAGGGGTGGGCGTTGCGGGTCAACTGGTCGCGGTAAAGATTGGTGACTGCAAAGCAGGTGGGTTTGATGTATTTAAAGGTGTATCGGGCATATCTCTCGTCACTTTCAAGGATGACGGCGTCCCCTCTTACTTTGCCACGCAGATTACTGTTGCAAATAAGCAGAGTAGCCACTCCCTCTATCTGATTGCTACCCTCTTTGTTATAGACCACATCCTTACCTGATGCGGTGAGGATGTAAGCAATCATCTCTACCGTTGAGGTTTTACCGTTGGAGCCGGTGACGGCTATAACATTTTTGGGCAAGGTAAGTTGTGACAGTATGGTTGGGCAAAGTTTAAGGGCAATTTTACCCGGCAGACTTGTACCCTTGCCAATCAACCTGCCCACAAAGGACAAAGCCTTGGTTAAAATAATAATTATCGCTTTCATTTTGACCTCTTTATTCCTTTATAATATCGTTTACCGCTTCGCCGGCGGCGATTAGTCCTGCCACCGAGGGTACAAAGGATATACTTGCAGGCACTCGACTGCTTATAACAGGGAGTTCCTTTGAATATACCACCTTGAGCGCCTTTACCCCTCTTTTACGAAGCTCGGTACGAACTGCCTTTGCAAGCGGGCAAACTGAGGTTTTATATATATCCGCAACCTCAAAGGCGGTTGGGTCAAGCTTATTGCCTGCTCCCATTGAACTGATGATGCCGCCCGACTGTGCGGTGGCACACTCTATAAGCAAAATTTTTGAAGAGACAGAGTCGATTGCATCCACAACATAATCAAAAGCGGAAAAATCAAACTGCTCTTTAGTTTCTTCGTTAAAAAACACCTTGTGCGTATAGACATTAACATCGGGGTTAATATCCCTGATGCGCTCTGCCGCCACATCCACCTTATACTTGCCGACTGTACTGTTAAGGGCAACGACTTGCCGATTTATATTAGAGGGGGACACGGTATCACTGTCAATAAGATGCAAGGTGCCAACGCCAGCACGGGCAAGTGCCTCTGCGGCGTGACCGCCTACTCCGCCGATGCCAAACACTGCAACTGTAGCCGACTGCAGACGGGCAAGAGCCTCATCCCCGATTAGCATTCGGGTGCGCTCAAATTGCTCTTTCACATTATCTCCCCCTTTTTTAGACATAATTATGATAGCACTAATTTTAAGTTTTATCAAGCAAAAGTAAAAGAATAGTAAAACAAACCGAATTGAGCCCTTAAATAAGGCTCCAAGCGGGGTTTATTATGCAGAATAGGGGCCCAGTAAAAAAAACTTAAATG
>JAZORF010000016.1:0-19864 GCA_045656545.1 Acutalibacteraceae bacterium
TGTTGAAAAGTATTATGACAATGTAAAAATAGATAAATATGTGATAATGCCAAATCATATACATTAAAATACGATATTTCAAACGTTATCGGAAAATATAAAGCTGCCGTAACACGAAATGTAGGGAATGCATTTATGCATACCGCAGATAAAATTTGGCAACGCTCATTTCACGACCACGTTATACGGGATTATAACGACTACCTAAAAATATGGCAATACATTGATTCAAACCCTGTAAAATGGCAGGATGACTGTTTTTACACAGAATAATAAAACCCGCAGAGGCTCTATTCCGAGCAACTGCGGGTTTTTAATCTACTTATTCAGTACGTCTTGGTGGCGGTGCCTCACCGCTTAGAAATCTTATCAACACCCATATAAGGACGAAGTGCTTCAGGAATGGTAACGCTGCCGTCGGGATTCTGGTAATTTTCAAGGATAGCGGCAACTGTTCTGCCAACTGCAACGCCAGAGCCATTAAGGGTGTGCACAAGTTGAGCCTTACCGCCCTGCTCTTTAAAGCGAATAGCGGCACGGCGAGCTTGGAAGTCAACAAAGTTAGAGCAGGATGAAATCTCTACATAACGGTTGTAAGAGGGCATCCAAACCTCAATATCATAGGTTTTTGCAGAACTAAATCCAAGGTCACCGCTGCAAAGACAAACAACTCTGTAAGGCAGACCTAAAAGTTGAAGTACGCGCTCAGCATCGTTGGTAAGCTTTTCAAGTTCTTCAAAAGAATTTTCAGGGTTAGCAAACTTAACAAGTTCAACCTTGTTAAACTGATGCTGACGGATAAGTCCGCGGGTATCGCGTCCTGCAGAGCCTGCTTCTGCGCGGAAGCAAGCAGAATATGCGCAGTAACTGATAGGCAGTTTGCTTGCATCAATAATCTCATCGCGGTGCATATTGGTAACAGGAACCTCTGCAGTGGGGATGAGGAAGTAGTCGTTAGTGGTAAGTTTGAATGCATCTTCCTCAAACTTAGGAAGCTGACCTGTGCCGGTCATTGATGCACGGTTAACCATAAATGGAGGAAATACCTCGGTATAGCCGCTTTCGGTGTGGGTGTTAAGGAAAAAGTTGATGATAGAACGCTCAAGACGGGCGCCCAATCCCTTGTAGAAGTGGAAGCGTGCGCCGGTAACCTTTGCGGCAGTTTCGGGGTCAAGAATGTCAAGGCCTGCGCCAATATCCCAGTGAGGTTTGGGCTCGTAGTCAAACTTGGTAGGCTCACCAAAACGGCGGATTTCCTTGTTCATACTGTCGTCGGTGCCAACGGGAACAGACTCATCGGGCACATTGGGAATCATATAAACAATTTGCTTTTGCTGTTCTTCGTATTCGGCAAGTTCAGCATCAAGCTCTTTGATTTGAGCAGAAATTTCTTTCATTTGAGCCATAATTTCAGACACATCGCCACCCTCTTTTTTAATTTGAGGGATTTTCTTTGATGCGGCATTCTGTTCTGCCTTTAAAGACTCGGTTTTAGCGGTAAGCTCGCGGCGTTTAACGTCAATTTCAACCAAGCGGTCAATCTCTGCATCAAGATTGCCGTTGCGGTTGCGAACTGCCTGCTTAACAAGTTCGGGATTGGTGCGTATGAATTTGATGTCTAACATAATTTATCCGTCCTTTTTTATTTATCTGCTGACAGTTTTTGTGCCATTTCGGTTAACTCACCGTCAGAATAAAATTCAATTTTTAAATAACCCTTGCCATCACTGCCAACAACCTGAACTTTTCTGCCCAGTTCGTTGGTAAGAGCTAACTCAACCTCTTTATAAAAAGAAATGGCTGGTTGTTTTGAGTCGGTTTTGTCTTTATTTTTACGCTTAGAGCCCATCTGCTCAATTTGTCGCACTGATGCGCCGTTTTTCGCAAGATTTGCCCCGTATTCTCGCATTTGCTCATCTTCTATTGCAAGAAGTGCTCTTGCATGGCCTGCTGAGATTTCACCCCGATTTACCATTTGAAGCAAATCATCGGGCAAACTGAGAAGTCTCAGTGAATTAGCCACTGCAGGACGGGATTTGCCTACTGCCGTTGCCACCTCGTCCTGTGTAAGACCGTAGGTGTCAATCAATTGGCGGTATCCCAAAGCCTCTTCAACGGGATTAAGGTCCTCACGCTGCAGATTTTCAATCATCGCAAGTTCCATACATTCCCTGTCACTCATTTCACGAAGGACTACGGGAACTCGTGTAAGCCCTGCAATACGGCTTGCACGCCAACGGCGCTCGCCCGCCACAATCTGATAGCGCAGATTTGACATAGGACGCACAACGATAGGTTGCAAAAGCCCGTGCAAAGCGATACTGTCGGCAAGTTCGTTAAGAGCCACCTCGTCAAATTCGCGGCGTGGCTGGTCGCGGTTAGGCTCAATATCGTTAATATCAAGTTCGGTAACCGAGTTTTCACCAACAGAATTGTCATTGAAAAGGGAGTCAAGACCCCTGCCAAGACCTCTTTTAGTATTTTGTGCCATAATTCTGACCTTTCTTTAATTCTTATTTACAATTTCCTCTGCAAGAGTGTTATAGGCAATAGCACCCTTGTTGCCCTTGTCATAATACTGAATGGGCTGACCAAAACTTGGCGCCTCACTTAGTCGCACCGTGCGTGGAATGACAGTGGCAAACACCTTGCGGGGAAAGAAGCGCTTAACCTCACCTACAACCTGTTGGGTAAGATTAAGTCTGCCGTCGTACATTGTAAGCAGTACCCCCTCAAGTTCAAGTTCGGGGTTATACTTTTGCTTAACAAGACGGACGGTGCTCATTAACTGACTCAGTCCCTCAAGGGCGTAGTATTCGCATTGAATGGGAACAAGCACCCTATCAGACGCCACCAAAGCGTTAAGGGTAATAAGGCTTAAGGATGGTGGGCAGTCAAGCAAAATGTAGTCGTAATCGTTATAAACATTGGCAATTGCCATTTTAAGCACAGATTCACGGTTGTCAAGGTCAATCATTTCAATTTCGGCACCTGCCAAATCCATACCCGAGGGGATAACATCCACATTGGAAAACTCGGTTTTTATAATGACAGAGTCGATTTTTGCGGCGTTTGTAAGCAAATGATAACTGTTTAACTTGGTATCACGCTTGCTGATGCCGTAACCGCTTGTGGAGTTGCCCTGTGGGTCAATGTCAATAAGCAGAGTGCGCTTGCCTAAAATACCAAGGCCTGCCGCAAGATTTACGGCAGTGGTGGTTTTACCAACACCGCCCTTTTGGTTTACGATAGATATAATATGCGCCATTTTACGCTCCCAAAACTGTTAAAATAGAGGGTGAAAAGTCACCTATCCACAAGTATACCACATAATTCTGCAGATTTAAAGAGCAAATGACAACTTTTTTGTAAAAAAGATATGTTTCACGTGAAACAAAGAGAAGTCGATATGTTTGCGAGCAAACTCGATATATGGCTTTGCCATTCGATATGTGATTACTCACTCGATATGTTGCTTCGCAACGAGAGTTAGTTGGCTACTCTGTCGCCCTTGGGTATAATCACCCTGTACTCAATATAGGTCTCTGTTTCGGTGGAGTCGCTTTGGGCGTCAAATCCCGATTTGCGCATAGACTCTACTGTTTTTGACAAGGTATTGATGAAAACCCTTACATCACCGATTACAGTGGTGCGCATGGGCTTTTTAAAGGCATCGGGGTCAAGCAGTGATGTGATATACCGCTCGGTTTCGGCAGAGTTCATCTTTTTGCCGATAATTTCCGTAAGAGCGTTGTTACGGCATTGCTCATCCTCTATGCGTAGCAAAGCACGGGCGTGTCTCTCTCCAAGCCCTGCAGAGAGGATGCGGGTGCGCTGGTCGGCAGAAAGCCGTAGAAGTCTCAGTTTATTGGCTATGGTAGAGGGTGATTTGCCGATGCGCTCTGCAAGTTCGCTTTGGGTGGCACCCCATTCAATCATCAGGGTGTTGAGGGATTCTGCCTCCTCAAAAAAATTAAGGTCTTGCCGTTGAACATTCTCTACCAGTCCTAAAATGGCACTTTGGCGGTCATCCATCTGCATCACAACACAGGGAATTTTAACAAGCCCTGCCATTTTACAGGCGCGAAGCCTCCTTTCCCCTGCAATCAGTTCGTAGTATCCGTCTTCCCTTTTTCGCACTGTCACCGGCTGAAGCAGTCCGTTGCGCTTAATACTGTCGCACAGAGATGCTAACTCCCCTTGGTCAAAATGGGTACGGGGCTGATAAGCGTTTGGATGAATTGCTCCAACAGGTAGAGTTATAAGTCTTTCTTTATTTTTGGTAAACAAAAAAACACCGCCTTTGTATTTTTGACAGAACGGCTTGTCCTATCTTTTACACAAGTATAGGGTGTTTTTTGAAATATTTCCATATTTTTCGGTCGCAATAAAACTCATATTACGACGGCAGAAAACTCGTTATAAAGGTTTTTTTGACATCTGTGCAGAGCAACGGGGATATTTTGTCGGGGTTTGCGATATTTTTTTGACGGTTAAAAGGCATCTTTCACTGCCGTCGGCAAGGGTTAAGGTTTTAATAGCCTCTTTTTTGCCACCCATAACACCTATTGAATTTGCGGCAGAGGTTAACTCCTCGTCAGACAGTTGCCCTTTCATTGCCACAAAAGTGCCACCCACCTTTACAAAGCCAAGACAGTATTCACTGAGCACTCGCAGTTCGGCTACCGCACGGGCAGTTGCATAGTCGTACTGCTGACGGTACTGAGGCTTTGCGGCGGCATCTTCTGCACGGGAGTGTAAGGCTTCTATGGTAAGCCCTAAGTCCTCTGCCACCGCAGATAAAAAGGTAATACGCTTGTTGGTGGCATCAAGAAGGGTAATATTCATATCGGGGCGCAGAATTTTAAGCACCATACCGGGAAAGCCTGCGCCACTGCCAACATCAATCAGTTTTGCTGACTGATTAGGATTAACGGCGGCAAAAAAAGATGCACTGTCGGCAAAATGTCGGGTTACAATAGCGTCGGGCTCGGTTATGGCGGTCAGATTCATCTTTTGATTCCACTCCACCAATAATTCTGCATATCGGTCAAGACGTTCCAACGCCAACTTATCGGGGGTAACACCAAAAGCAGAACATTCTGCAGATAACTTGTTTAAATCAATCATTTTTTACCTCTCTGCTCAAATAAATAAGGAGAACTGTAATATCAGCGGGATTTACACCTGAAATTCCTGAAGCCTGACCAACACTGTGAGGACGGATGCGCTTTAACTTCTCCCTTGCTTCGTCACGAAGGCCCGTAACCAAGTCATAGTCAATATTATCGGGGATTAGTCGCTTTTCAAGGCGGCGCAGTTCCTTAACCTGTGCCTCTTGCCGACGAAGATAACCCTCATACTTAACCTCTGTCTCAACCTTTTGAATAACGTCATCAGGCAAATCGGGGCGGTTGGGGTCAAATGGGGCAAGGCATTTGTAATCAAGTTGAGGACGGCGCAACAACTCGTCAAGGCGGACACCTGTGGTTATGGCAGATGTTTCACGTGAAACAAGCAGAGCGTTGATTTCCTCTGACGGAGCCACCACAACAGTGTGCAGACGGGCTATTTCACTCTGTTTTTGCTTAAGACGGGTCAAATAGCGTTGCCACAAGTTATCGTCCACAAGGCCGATTTCTCTGCCTCTTGGAGTAAGGCGCTCGTCGGCATTGTCCTGACGGAGCAACAAACGGTATTCCGAGCGGGATGTCATCATTCGGTATGGGTCGGTGCAACCCTTGGTGACCAGGTCGTCAATAAGGGTGCCGATATAGGAAGATGAGCGCTCAAGAATAAGAGGCTCTTTGCCAAGGCATTTCATAGAAGCATTTACGCCTGCAACAAGGCCTTGTGCGGCGGCTTCCTCATATCCCGAGGAGCCGTTAAACTGACCTGCGCCGTAAAGTCCCTCAAAATCAAGGAATTCAAGAGTGGGTGCAAGTCCCGTAGGGTCAATGCAGTCATACTCAATAGCATAGGCAGGCCGCATAATCTGTGCATTTTCAAGGCCTGGAATAGTGTGGTAAAAGGCAATCTGCACATCCTCAGGCAAAGAAGATGAAGCGCCTTGTATGTACATTTCGTCGGTGTCAAGTCCGCAAGGCTCAATAAAGAGTTGATGACGGGGCTTGTCGGCAAAGCGAACAATTTTATCTTCTAACGAGGGGCAGTAGCGGGGGCCAACACCCTCTATCATACCGCTGTAAAGAGGAGAGCGGTGAATATTATCAAGAATAACCTGCTTTGTATTGTCGTTGGTGTAGGTAATGTGGCAAACCGACTGATTTTCAGGCTTTTTGTCAATGGAGTAGGAAACGGCGGTGGTAATGTCGTCCCCCTCTTGAACCTCTAACTTTGAAAAGTCAATGGTGTTGCGGTTGACTCGGGCAGGGGTGCCTGTTTTAAATCGGCGCAGTTTAAGTCCTAAAGAGCGCAAAGCCTCCGACAATTCGGTTGCAGGGAATAATCCGTCGGGACCGCCCTCATAAGAAACATCACCGATATAAATTCTGCCACCCAAAAATGTGCCTGTGGCAAGAATGGCGCACTTTGCAGAGAATATAGCACCTAATTTGGTGGTAAGTTGCCAATTTTCACCGTTTTTACAAATATCTGTAATTTCTGCCTGACGCAGTTCAAGGTTTTCTTGGCTTTCAAGAGCCTTCTTCATATAAGCACTGTAACTGCGGCGGTCAATTTGTGCTCGCAAAGAGTGTACCGCAGGGCCTTTGCCCAAATTAAGCATTCGCAGTTGAATAAGGGTAGCGTCGGTTGCCTTGGCAATCTCACCTCCAAGAGCATCCACCTCTCGCACAAGATGGCCCTTTGCAGTGCCGCCGATTGATGGGTTGCAGGGACAGTTGCCAACGGCATCAAGATTTATTGAAAAAATTGCAGTGCGGCAACCAAGGCGCGCGGCAGCAAGGCCGGCTTCAATTCCGGCATGGCCTGCACCGATTACGGCAACGTCATATTGTCCTGCAAAATAACTCATAATGATAACTCCAATAGAATGAATTGATGCTAACGCATCGTGAATTGGCTATTGCCATGATTTCTCGCTAACGCTCCATGAATTGAATTGCAATGTGCCAAGCACAATTCATGACCGTTAGGTCAATTCATAAAAATTCTTTTTTAATTCATGCAACCGTTAGGTTGCAATTCATTGCGACCTTCGGTCGCTATTTTCCAACACAAAAACGGCTGAAAACCTCGTCAACCACCGATTCACTTGCCCGCTCGCCCGTTAGTTCACACAAGGCGGATATAGCATCGTCAATGCAAACCCCAACGGCGTCAAAGGTAAATCCGCTTTCAATAGCCGAAATGGCGTCGCACACCGCAAAGTAAGAGCGGTTGACACAGTCTAACTGTCGGTCGTTGGCTATAATTCCCGCCTCAGCGTCCAAATCGGCGGTGCCAAGCACTGACTCTAGGGCAGACTCAATAGGCTCCACAGAGTCAAATTTGGCGCTGATTTTAACCCAATTTGTAATGGGGCAGTGGGATATATCTGCTTTTTGGGGCAAATCGGTCTTATTAAGTATGGCAATGTGGGGACGGCTTGAGATTTCACTCATAAGCGCCAAATCCTCACTGTCAAATGGGCGTGATGAGTCAAAAACGGCAATTATAAGTTGTGCTTGCTCTAATTTTTCTCGGGCAAGTTTAACTCCTACCGCCTCAATAACATCATCAGTGGCGCGAATACCTGCCGTATCCGCCAAAATCAGAGTATACCCTGCCACACAAATGGTATCTTCAATAACGTCACCGGTGGTGCCTGCAATATCGGTAACAATGGAGCGGTCAAAACCTGACAGCAAATTCATAACGGTAGATTTGCCTACATTGGGCTTACCCACAATGGCGGTAGTTACACCCTGGGTGAGCATTTTTCCGCGCTCTGCGGTGGAAATAAGGGCATTTAAGCCCTCTTTTGCCTTAACAAGACTTGATTTAAGACTATCAGCCTCTACATAAGGCACGTCTTCGTCGGGAAAATCAGTCCACGCCGCCAAATCTGCATCGGCAGAGACAAGGTTTGCCTTAATTGCCTGTGCAGAGGTGAAAACTGCGCCTTGACGGGCGGCAAGTGCGGCTTTGTGAGCGCCGCTTCCCTTTGCGCCGATAAGAGTCATTACCGACTCGGCGGCGGTAAGGTCAAGTTTGCCGTTTAAAAAGGCGCGACGGGTAAATTCTCCCGACTGAGCCATACGGGCACCTGCTGATAATATGGCACGCAGAGTGCGGCGAAGCAGATAGTCACCGCCGTGACAGGATAACTCCACCACCTCTTCACCTGTGTATGACTTGGGAGCAACAAAGCGAAGGGCAACTGCCTCGTCAATTTTGCCGTCGGCATCAAAAACCTCGCCAAAAGCGGCGGTGTAGCCTTTCATTTGAGCCAAAGACTGACCGCTGACCGACTTAAAAACCTTGTCGGCAATGGCGCAAGCCTCATCACCTGATATTCTGATAACGCCAATGCCTGCAGCGGCAGAGGCGGTTGCTATTGCGGCAATAGTTTGGGACACTCTGTTTCACCACCTAAATTTTAATGAAAAGCGCCCACAAGCATAGTTGTGGGCGTTAACGGGGCTAACCCCCAAAATTATTTGTCAATTCTGCCGAAAAGGGGAAGATTTGAGGCATCACTGCGCTTTTCACGGGTAGGCTCTGCAGGAGTATAACCTGCGCTTCTGCCGCCGCGTGAACGGCCACCTCTGCCACCGCGACGGTCACGGTCTCTGCCACCACGGTTTGAGGGACGCTCGTCGGGATTCTTGGGGTTACCATTTTCGTCGGCTAGGCCAACGATTACTCGTCTGCCCTTGCTATCGCCAACAGACCAAGAGGTAACACCCTCAATATCCTGAATAGCGGTGTGAATAACACGGCGCTCATAAGGATTCATAGGCTCAAGAGCCTGATTGCGTCCGTTTTTAGCAACCTGACCTGCAATGCGCTGTGCAAGAGCGGTCAATGTAGCCTCACGCTTTGCGCGGTAGTTGTTGGTGTCAACCACAACACGCACAAAACCTTCTTCATCATTGTTGTAGCAAAGGCTTGCAAGATACTGAATAGCATCAAGAGTTTCACCTCTGCGGCCGATAACGGCGCCCATACCCTCACCCTCGACGGTGATGCAGAAGCCACCCTCAACATCACTAACAGAGCAGGTAAACTCGCCAATATCCATATGTGAAAGCACATCTTTAACAAAAGTCAGGGTATTATCAAGAGCAGTCTGGTTGATGGTAACCTTTTTTGCAGGTTTTTCCTCTGCCTTTGCCTTTTTAACGGGAGCAGCCTCTTTTTTAGCAGGCTTTTTGTCGGCTTTAGGAGCCTCTTTCTTTTCTTTCTTGGGCTTTTCTTCCTTTTTGCCGTCGTCATAAGACAGGGTAACCTTAGCAGGCTTGCCGCCAAATATACCAAGCACCTTTTTCTCGGGCTGGTCGATAATTTCAATTTCTACGTCAATTTCGTCGCCAATGCCCAGTTCGGCACGGGCAAGTTCAATAGCCTCGTCAATGGTAGAGGCGGTTGCGGTAGCTTCTCTTCTCATTATATTTACATCCTTTCGGGGAAACGGGTTATTTCAGAATAGATTTCTCATTCAAAGTGGGGTTGATGCGCTGCTGCTCAAGTTTGCGGCGCTTTTTGGCTTCTTTAGCCTCTGCCTCAGCAATAAGTTTGCCGGGGAAGTAAATCTTTTGCATGGCGGTCATAATAATGGTGGAAACGATGTTTGAGCATACCCAATACCAACCAACTGCGCCAGGCACAGAGAAGGTAATCCACAGTGAGAAAAGGGGCATCATAATCATCATACAACCGTTGGTTGCCGCATTGCTGTCGCCATTGGTCTTTTTGGTGTTTGCCATAGAAATAAGTGAACTTGCAAAAGAAGTGAGGAATGAAAGCAATGGAATAATGGTAATAAGAGAGAAAATATTACCAAGAGAAGGAGTTTCAAGCAGATCGATGTCAAACAGGTAGAAATTAAGGTTTAAGTCACCTGTAAGAGCGGCAAACTTGCCGTCGTGGTCAACCAACTTGTCCATATGTTCAAGGATAGAAAGCTGAGGAGTGCTGCTTGAAAGCATATTTTTGCCAAGCACATCTGATTTTAACACCTTTTCGGCTGCCTCAATAAGTTTGGCGTCGGCGCCGTAAACGTAACTAAGGGCTTCGCGCACTGCGGTGTAAATGCAAATGAAGATAGGAAAGCGGATAAACATAAGCAGACAACCCGAAAGGGGTGATGAGCCTGCCTCAGAGTAGAGTTTGCCCATTTCTTCCTGATACTTTGCCTTGTCGTTTTTATATTTTTCCTGCAATTTGGCAAGTTTGTTTTTCATTCTTGCCTGTGATGCAGTGGATTTTTGCTGTTTAATGTTAAGGGGAATAAGCACGGCGTTGACAACAAGGGTAAAAACAAAAATACCCACAACAAAGTTGTTGCCGCACAATTCACAGAAAAAGCGAATAAGCCAACCGAAAAAATCGTTTAACCAGTCGAACATATACTACCTCCGTCTTTTAAAACGCCCCGGCAGTGGTACGGGGTCATATCCCCCTTTGCACAGGGGATTACATCTGAGTATGCGCCAAACCGACATCCAAAAGCCCTTGAAGGAGCCGTGAAGCTCAATCGCCTCAATAGCGTAGTGGGAGCAGGACGGATAAAACCTGCAACAAGCAGGCTTTAATGGGGACACACACCGCTGATACCAATTTATCAGCCATATAAGCAGTTTTTTCATACTAACTGCGCGCCACACCGGCGTCTTTTAGGTGTTGCAGCATTGCTTTTGCCACGTCGGTACTCTTGGCAGGGGCAGTACGGGTGCGGGCAACAAACACAATAAATGCGCTGCAATCGGGATTTAGTTCTTTTTCACAGGCTCTGAAAGCGGCGCGGATTACCCGTCGTGCCCGATTGCGAGTGACGGCGTTGCCGATTTTTTTGCCTGAGGTGATACCAAGTTGAATTCCCCCACTGCGACGGGGCACAACATAGGTCACAAGCAGAGGCGATGCAAAACTTTTGCCTCTTGAATAAACCATTCTGAACAGATGGTTTTGCTTAATTCTTTCCGCCATAAGCGAAACCTCCTAAGCTAAAAAGCACAAGGGCTGTTGAAAAACAGCCCTTGTAAGCAGATGCTCTTAGTAAGACAGGCGCTTTCTGCCTTTTGCTCTGCGGCGGGCAAGCACCTTGCGGCCGTTTTTGTCAGCCATTCTCTTGCGGAAGCCGTGCTCTTTTTTAGCGTGAAGCTTTTTGGGCTGGTAGGTTCTTAACACTTTTAACCCCTCCGTTTCTAAATTCTTTCTTTGGGTGAACCCTTATACATTAACTGCGCCAAGCGCAGATAGGTCCAAAACATAACCCTGCAATTGTAAATTATATAATATAATGACTGCTTATGTCAACCAAAATTATCAAAAAAATTAAAAATAGGGCACATTATTTTTTTGTGCCCTATATCTTGTGGTGTTTTTGTAGAAATTGCCGAGATTACATAGGTGTAAGGGACAAAATTAACCCTTATTCTTCCTCGATTGCATTGATTACAAGGTCAAAAAGTTCATCAAGACGCTCTGTATTGTCTATAAGCGAAAGATAGCCAAACAGTGCCTCAAGTCCTGTGGAAGCGTGATACTCCGCTCCGCTTGCTCCTTTTGGGGTGTGGGATGAATGAGCATTACGGCCTCTGCGATAGACCGCGCTCTCCTGCTCGGTGAGTAGGGGCATTATTTTTGCCGCGGCTTTTGCCTGTGCGCCGGCGCAAACATACTTAACTGCCGCTTTGTGCAATCCGTTAACCTGAATGTTGCCCTTTTGTGCAAGCATTTTGCGTACCCGCAAACTGTACTCCGCGTCCCCTATAAAAGCAAGGGCAAGGGCATTATATGCGCCAAAGTTTTGCTCAGCCATTAAAACACTCCTTACGGGATGTAATCAAACTCAAAATCGTAAATGCTGACGGTATCGCCCTTTTGTATTCCTGCCTCCACAAGAGCGTCAATTATGCCGCTTGAGTGAAGCACACGCTGAAAATACTGCAAAGAGTCATACTCGTCGGGGTCGATTGCCTCCATAATCTTAAGCAACCAACGAGCCTCGATAATATAAACGCCATCCTCGATTGTAAGGGTAAAGGGGCGCTTTTTCTGCTCGGTAAAGTCCTCAACAGGCTCAGGGTCTGGCTCAAATCGGGTTATGGGTGGCAGGGTTGCAAGTTGGGCGGCAACGTGGTTTATAAGTTGCTGTGTGCCCTCTGCAATAGCTGCCATAATGGGAAAGAAGGGAATTTGGCGCTCGTCAAAATAGGCTTTTACCCGAGCAACCTCTTCATCTTCCGTAAGGTCGCACTTGTTGGCGGCAACCACCTGCTTTAGCTCTGCAAGTTCAGGGTCAAAGGTGGCAAGTTCGCGGTTGATAGCCTCAAAATCGGCAATGGGGTCGCGGCCCTCACTGCCCGACACGTCAATAACGTGCACAAGCATTCGGCAACGCTCAACATGGCGCAAAAATTCGTGACCAAGGCCTACTCCTTCACCTGCACCCTCAATCAGACCGGGAATGTCTGCCATTACGAAAGAGTTGCCCTCCCCCATGCTGACAACGCCTAAAACGGGGGTCAGGGTGGTGAAGTGGTAGTTGGCAATTTTGGGTTTTGCCATTGAAACCACCGAAATCAGCGTGCTTTTGCCAACGTTGGGGAAGCCGATAAGTCCCACGTCGGCAAGCAGTTTAAGTTCAAGGCGCACATTTAATTCGTCACCCGGGGCGCCGTTTTTAGCAAAACGGGGCACTTGACGGGTGGAAGTGGCAAAATGACTGTTGCCCCAACCTCCTTTGCCGCCTTTTGCAAGCACAAAGGGTTCGTCCCCTGACATATCGGCAATCAGTCTGCCGTTTTCGGCATCGCGGACAAGGGTGCCGCGGGGTACTTTTATTTCAAGAGCAGGCGCACTTTTGCCGCTACAACGGCCGCCACTGCCGTTTTGACCGTTTTGGGCGGCATATTTGCGCTTGTATCGGAAGTCGGCAAGGGTGGACAGACTGTCGTCAACCTTTAAGATGACGTCACCGCCACGACCGCCGTCACCGCCGTCGGGACCGCCCGAAGCAACGTATTTTTCGCGATGAAATGCAACAGCACCGTGGCCGCCGTCACCTGCACGAACATGTATTGTTGCGGTATCTACAAACATAAAATTCACCTCGTCGGAACAAAAATAAATTGATGCTGACGCATCATGAATTGGCTTACGCCATAAATTTTCGCTGCGCTCAATGAATTGAAATGTGGGTTGCACATTTCATTGCAATAGCAAAAATTAAAGCTTCGGACTTATTATGCCCGAAGCTTTGGAAACAAATAAATTATTGCTCAACAGCGTAGACGCTAACCTTTTTGCGGTCGCGGCCAAGACGCTCGAACTTTACCTTTCCGTCAATGAGTGCAAAGAGAGTGTCGTCACTGCCCTTGCCAACATTGTTGCCGGGATGAATATGGGTGCCGCGCTGACGAACAAGAATGTTGCCTGCAAGAACGAACTGACCGTCTGCACGCTTTACGCCCAGACGCTTTGACTCAGAATCACGGCCGTTCTTGGTAGAACCCATACCTTTTTTATGAGCAAAAAGTTGAATGTTAATCTTAAGCATCCTGTTGCACCTCCATTTTAGTGTGGATGAAATCGGGGTACTGCTCTTGCAAACCGCACAGGTGTAGCCACAACCCCTCAAGCACCGATTGTGATGCATTTGAGAGACAACCCTTGAATTTAAGGGACATTTCGCCGTCGCTAACCTTAATTTGCGGTGTGTCGCCGATAACCTCGGTAATTGTGTTGGCTGCCATATATGCGGCGCTTGACACTGCCGAGCAAACAAGACGGGCATTTACACTGCCTGTGTTATCGGTATGGCCCGAGATGCGAAAACCGCAAAGGCCACCGTTGTTTTTGAAGAATACAGCACTAGTCATAATAGTTAATTAAAGGCCAATCTTGTTGATTTGTACCTTTGTGTAGGGCTGTCTGTGACCGAGCTTGCGCTTTGAGCCCTTCTTAGGACGGTAAGTGAAAACGATGATTTTCTTGTTCTTACCCTGCTTGAGAACAGTTCCCTCGACCTTTGCACCCTCAACATAGGGAGCACCGACCTTAAGACCGTTGTCATCATTAACGGCAATAACCTGGTCAAAGGTAATCTGAGCATCCTGCTCTGCATCGAGCTTTTCGATGTAGATGATGTCACCCTCGCTAACCTTGTACTGCTTGCCGCCGGTTACGATAACTGCGTACATTCTTTCTGGCACCTGCCTTTATTATAGACTCGCTACGCTCGGGCGGAGAAAACTCGCTTACAAAAGCCCGGAATATGCGGCTTTAGCATTGTAACACACACTTTTCACTTTGTCAAGCATTATTTTGCGCTCGCAAAAATGAATTGATGCTTGTGCATCATGAATTGGCTAACGCCATGATTTCTCGCTACGCTCAATGAATTGAAATGTGCCAAGCACATTTCATGACCTTTAGGTCAATTCACGAAAAACTTTTCAATTCATGCAAACGAAAGTTTGCAATTCATAAAAAAAGCGCCCGATTGGGCGCTTTTTTAACCTAAAACATAAATATCAACATAACGCACACCGAAGGATTTGCACTGTGACTCTGTGGGAAAATAGAGGTCAACAACGCGGTCGGTGGATTTGGTAAATCCGCCTGTATCCTCTGCAACGGCGTAGCCATAGATATAAGAGCCGTTCTGACAGCGGATGAAAAGTCGGGTGCCATAGGGAATTTGCTTGGGATTTACGGCAACATAACCTGTGCGCACACCCTTACCGGTAGATGTAACACCGCCGCCTGAATAGGCAGAAGCCTTACCTGAAATCTTTTTGGTGTACTTTGTGGGGATGCCGTTTTCATCAAGTTCAAAATCCTGTGCAGGAACGAGGCCTGACACATATTTTGTTTTGCTGTTTTTGTAGGTGTTGATGGGCTTTTTCTTGGTACCGACGGTTTTTATCGCGTCAACAGGCTCTGCTGTTACAGTTTGGTCGGTGATTTGGGTGTCAACAAGCACGCCGTCAACAAATTTGTAGGTGTAGGATATAACCTTTACGCCTTGTTTTCCCTCTTTTACAGAGGTTTTGCCCTCTTCAAGATTGTCGTCATAAACAACCTTGGTTGAAAAGGGTATATTTACCTGCTTTGCCTCGGTTTTGTACTCAATATCGGTTACAGCAATGGTCATACCCGACTTGAGTGAGTCTTCTTTTGAAAAATTCAGGATGTCTTCATCCGAAATTTTGATGCCTGCAGCCTTGAGCGCGTCTGCTACTGTGCCACCGGTTGTTTCTACGGTGTAGGTTTTGCCGTAGGCGTCAACTGTAACAGGAAATGCGCGAAGCAGTGTAATCTTACCGTTAGCGCTGTCCATACCTGAAACTTTGTACTCGTCTTTGTGACCAAGTTCTACGCCTGCAGCGTCAAGGATAACCTCGGGCTTGCTGCTTAAGGTGTAGACGGTCTGTACCTGTTTACCGTCGTGAATGGATACCGCCTTGGTAGACACGCTTAATATTGATACTGAAAGTATTGCAATTGCGGTGATAGCTGCCAGCATCATCATAGGCTTGCTTACATATCGAAGCGATTTGCCCAGATGCTTCAGTCCTTTCATAATACCGAACTCCTTAACTTTTTTTGCAAGGCAAAATTTGCCTGCACATTAGTATTTTTATTCAGCAAAAGGCATTATATTCAAAAGTTTGTATAATGTCAATACTTCAGGTAGGGGTGCCTTTGTGCAAATTGACTAATTACAACTTTGTAACTATTTTTAATCCACATTAAAAAAGGGGGTTTTTGAGGAGCTTTTCGGGAATTTTCTAAAATCTTAAATTTTTCTTTGTGCAAACCTACAGAGTTTTGCCACAGTTTTTTCAAAACGCTCAAAACGCGCGTGGTTATGCCGTTTCTGATAGATAGCGCTCCATAGTAATTTTACAAATTCTTACTTTTTTCGCCTTTTTTGAGGGGGCGTCTTTTAATAAATTCTTAAAAAAGGCGTTTAAATTGCTAAAACAGAAAATAAAAAAGACTCGAAAGGGGGTGACTTGTCAAAAAATGTAAATAAAAAACTGCTAGCTTACTCCACTTTGGCAGAAAAATACGGCAAAATCTTTTGTTTTTTGCTAAAATTTTACCCCCTTTCCCCCATTTTTGATTTTATACTGCTATGACCACAACATTTTGTGTTTTGTGCTTTGCATAAAACTTTTATGACTGTTCCCTCGCGCGCGCGCGCGTGCGCGTACATTTAATATATAATATATAATACAAATTAAAAAAGTGTTGACTTGTTGTCAAAAGTGGTATATTATATTTTTGCTAAAAGATTATTAAAAAGAAGGAGTGACAAAAGCGTGGACGCTGGCAGTAGTAGTACGAGGCTTGGTTTCAATTTTATATACCGCAACTGTACAGGTTTGGTCTGCGCCAGGTCTGACCGTTAATCTTTTACGCGGATAAATTTTGAAATTAAGTCCTCTTTACTGTTTGTTAAAGGAGGACTTTTTGTTATGTTAGAACTAATCTTAACTCTGCTTGAAAACAAAGATTTTAAGCAAATACGTGATTTACTGATACAGATGGAACCTGCCGACGTGGCAGTTATCCTTACCGAAGTTAGCAAAAGGCAGGCTACCCTGCTTTTTAGACTGCTTCCAAACGATTTGGCGGCAGAAACCTTTGTAGAGTTAGAGGGTGAAATCCGCTCTACCCTTATAGAAAGTTTCAGTGACAGCGAACTTAAAGAGATGCTGGACGAGTTGTATATGGACGACACCGTCGATTTGATTGAGGAAATGCCTGCCATAGTGGTGCGCCGTATACTTAGTCAGACTGACCCCGATACCCGTCAGGTTATAAACGAGCTGCTTCAGTATCCAAAGGACAGTGCGGGCAGCATTATGACCACCGAGTTTGTGTCGCTCAAATCAGGCATCACCGTTGAGGACGCATTTTCGGCAATACGCCGTCGCGCTCTTGATAAAGAGACTGTTTATAAGTGCTATGTTAAGGACGAATATAGCCGACTGATTGGCGTAGTATCGGCAAAGGATTTGCTTTTGGCTGAGCCGGACACGGTTATCGACGATATAATGCAAGCAAACTTTATATCGGTGGCAACCCTTGAGGATAAAGAGCAGGTTGCTCTTAATTTTTCTAAATACGACCTGCTTGCAATGCCTGTTGTTGATAGCGAGGGCAGACTTGTGGGCATTGTCACCTTTGACGATGCTATGGACGTTATTGAGGAAGAAGCCACCGAGGATATTGAGCGTATGGCGGCTATCACTCCTACCGACAAACCCTATTTACAGACGGGGGTATTTGAGTCGTGGCGCACTCGCGTGGTGTGGCTTATACTGCTTATGCTACTATCCACATTTACGGGAATGATTATCACCCGCTACGAAACGGCACTTACAGCATTCGGGCTTGCGGCATTTATGCCAATGCTGATGAATACGGGCGGTAATGCAGGGGGTCAGACCTCTGCAACCGTAGTGCGCGGACTGTCTCTTGGCGAAATTCAGGTTAAGCAGTGGCTTCGTGTGGTATTTAAAGAAATCAGGGTTGCTTTGCTGTGCGGTATTACTATGGCGGTGGTTACATTTGGCAAACTGATGCTTGTTGACCGCCCGTCTGTGATTGTGGCGGCGGTAGTTAGTGCAACTCTGCTTGTCAGCATCATTGTGGCAAAGACTGTGGGCAGTCTGTTGCCTATTATTGCAAAGGTAATCGGCTTTGACCCTGCGGTTATGGCTAGTCCCTTTATCACTACGCTGGTTGACACTATATCTTTACTTATTTATTTTGCTATTGCTACGGCAGTGCTTTAAAAAGGAATAATGATTGTAAGGGAGGGCATTATTAGAGCCCTCCCTTTTTAAAAACATCGAAAAAAGGAGTTTGTTAGCGAAATTGTACAATTGCACAAAGACACGATTAAAATTTCTATAATTATTACATATAAAAAGGCTTGGGAAATCTTGACATCCTTTACGCAAGATGCTATAATTGTAAACATGGTGGAGTGGTATATTCCGCTATGTTGTGAATCCGTGGGATGAAAGAGCATCCCAATAATTTATTAAGGAGGAATGCGCAAAATGAAAAAGATTTTGGCAATCGTGCTTTCGCTTTGCATGGTATTTTCAATGATGCCTTTCGCAGCTGTTGCGGCAGAGCTGGAAGTACACGAAACTCACAGCCACAATCATAGCCACGAATACGCAAGTCGTGAAGACATTGCGGTAGTGGACGAAAACGGAAAGGTAATCGGTTATAAGGTAATCGACAATGCCGACGGTTTCGACTATGATATGTGGACCGCTAGTGTAAGCGGTACAGGTGTGACTATCACACCCGATGCCGATGCAACTAACGGCAAGTATATGTTAGAGCAAACCACAAGTGAAAACCGACAGATTTATGCAACCTATAACGATGCATATAATTTTGACGGTGTAAACTTCTCTTTCAGTGGGTACGCTACCTTTGAAAGAGATACCAAAGACAACTTGCAAGAATTCGCTGACAAAACATTTGTCGGTGTAAAGGTTGGTGCTTTGGAATTCAGAATGGAGGAGTATAATATTCCTCAAATCTGGTATGATGGCACCAAGCTTGCTCAGGGCACACCTGTAGTTCCCACCTATTATGAAATGGGTGAAGACGGCGAGTATATTCTTGACGAGGAAGGAAACAAGGTTGTTGCTACTGATGGCGAATACAATGCTCTTTATAACGATCACGATGAGTACTTGGAAGCAATTAAGAGCGCAACCGGTAACTTCTATCCCAATGTGGGTGTTTATACTCTTGAAGTTATTAACGGTGTTGTAAAAGGCTATGCAACCGTTAATGGCACTAAAACCGAGCTGGTTAGTGTTGACCTTCCCGACGGTGCATTTGCCGGCGGACCGGTAAGCCCTGTAGTTACAACTCGTAACACTTGCTTGTGGCAGAGCGCAGGTGAGAGCCAGTTTGTAGGTGCCGAGCTTGTAAGTGACAAGTGTTTTATTTCTGTTGTAAGCAGAGAAGAACTTATTGACGGCTATGATGCAGAACATTGGGAACTAAACGGCGGCGCTTTTGCTACCGATGATGTTTACGGTAAGTATTTACGCGGATCCGGACAACTTAACGTAACTACTAAAGAAGCATATGACCTTACTGAAGGTTTCCATTTTGGTACTACTTACGGCAGACATTGGCACAACGGTACTACAAATGACAACGTAACCGTAAAAGTTGGCCCTCTTTCTGTTGTAGTAGCACCTGTATCGATATTGAATAATAATGATACTTCTAGTGATTTTAATGTAACCGTTTCTAACGGCGAAACAGTTCTTGCAACAGCAACAGATTATTATTACGACGACACAGAATTTCGGACAAAGTTAGGTCAAAAGGTGTCTTTAAACAGATTTGTTGCAATAGAGATGGATTATTTTGACGGTGTGCTTACTGTAACTATAAATGGCGATAACGTTATTTATAGCGGCGTTGTAGATGCTGACCTTAGTGCTGCAAAAGTAAGTGTTACTGACCAAAAGGAATGGATAGATACCTATTTCTACGATGTGTCACTTTACAAAGTTTTTATCGGCGACGCAAACTATGCAACCCTTGAGGAAGCAGTTGCAAACGCAAATGATGGCAACGTTATCCTTCTTAACAAGGATGTTACTATTGAGTCTACTTTGGTAATTGACAAGGCTATCACTCTTGACCTTAACGGATTCACCGTAAAGGC
>JAZORF010000017.1:0-12895 GCA_045656545.1 Acutalibacteraceae bacterium
GTGCCCATTTCGGCGCAAAGACGGACTGCCGCCTCTTTTTGTACCATAACAGTGATGCTTTTAAGTTCGGGTAAGGTTTCAAGCAACATCATAATAATGGGTGATGTAATGTAATAGGGCAGATTGGCGCAAACCGATACACTCATACCCTTAAAATGCTGATTTATGATTGCCTTTAGGTCGCATTTCATAACATCGGCAAAGATGACCTCAACATTATCAAAATCAGAAAGGGTGTCGGCAAGTATGGGTTTTAACTTTGTGTCAAGTTCAATGCACACAACCTTTTTAGCCCGTTTTGCCAGCTCACAGGTAAGCACGCCTGCACCCGGACCGATTTCAATTACTCCCTCACCTTCAATGTCGGCGTGAAGAGCGATTTGAGGACAAACTTCGGGGTCAACAATAAAATTTTGCCCTAGCCCCTTTTTTAGATTAAACCCGTTTTTCTCAAAAATACGGTGTAAAGTGTTAATATTAGTCAGGTCGTACATTCAAGATTCTCCTAAAAAATTCCGTTTAACCGTATTATAACAAAAGAATTCAATAAAAACAATATTTTTGATGACAAATAAAAAAGTTTGTGATATAATATCTTGAAATTATATATTTACGGCTAAAAAACACTATGGTCGTTACGTTTTTTGGAGGATAACTATGATAAACAACGCTTATGAAATTATAATCGAGACTTTAAAGCCTGTTATTGATTCTCAAAAGTTCACCCGTCAAGGTGATGAATATGTTTTTTCAAACGATAAAAAGGCATTCAGAATTAACCACAACGCCGAAAGGCATATTTTTGAACTTGACGTTGCCAATCTTGAGGGTGGCGAGGCAGAGTTTGTAAATATTTCAAACTATCTTTTTGATAATACATCTGATGAGCGTGATGCCCGTTCTGTTGGCGGTGACTTCCTTGACAGTTTGAATAACGAATTGGGTATTCAGCGTTCGGTTGCACTTCGCCGCAAGGATGTTGCTTTGCCCTCAAAGGCAGCGGCAGACACAACCCCAGGTTCAGAGGCTTTTGCCAACCGCTTTTTAACTCTTTTCCCCGCATATAAGGATTCATACAAAGACTGTGTAGCACAGTACAGTGGATTTTTGCCTGATTACTTCTTTTCTACCTATGCGGCACCTCATCTTGCAAACCTTATTAAAAACGGTGAAACCAAGCAGTTTATAAAAATGGTTAATATGCTTGACGACTTTTATGTTGACGGCGATAACGAGGTACAAAGCACCATTACCTATTCTATTTTGGGCGAGATGTTCCGTGCCGATGCAACCACTGTTAACAGTTTTGTTGACCTTTGCAAAGCAAACGAGGTAGGTAGTCATCTTATTACTCCTGCCGAGTGTATGTATAAGTACGTAATCAAAAAGAACAAGTAATCCTTTAAACTTTATGTTAAAGGTGAGAATGTGGCTAAGTGTGAAAAATGCTCTGCAGAAATTTCGGAGGGTTTGACCTTGTGCGAAAAGTGTGCAGAGGGTTAAAGCAACTCGGCAAATATGTGAGCTCGTCCCGGTGCAGTTGCCAACTTAGTTACCGAGTTTTATAACCTTGCAGATGGCACAGTGATATATGTCGACAGTGACAAAACAATCTATGCAGGCAGTGAGGCTCTTGCACACCGCATAAGCGGATATGCGGTCAACCAAAAGGCAGACACAGTTGCAATCTTAGCCGAAATCATTGACACAGGTAGTCATTTGGTTTAAGGACCACACCAAAAAAAGCAATAGCCGAAAGTGTAAGAATGGTTTGTTTTAATGACAACACAACCCTTTCTTTCATAAAAGATTTCGATAGTGTTTCAGGCGGCGGTGACTTCTATATTTGTAAAAACTTTAATACTGTGTCACGAATTGATACTGGCGTATCATCAACCATCAGATTAAAATACTGATTTTAAGAATGAACACAACACCTCTCCACATATAGATAGTGTGGGAGGTGTTGTTTTTTGCAAAATTTAACCGAAAGGGAAGCAAATTCCAAAAAAAGCCATTTTTCTTTTTTGTATTTTCAAACTGTTGTTTTTTTAATAATAAGCATTGTTATGCTTTCTTTAAAAATGATTTTTCCTCAGTATTATCAAGAGTTAAGCGCACCCATTACCCAAATGTTCAACGAAAAAACCTCGGCAACCCTCGTTAAACCAAAAAAAGAGACTCCAAAGCCCAAAGAGGAAGAAAACTCCATACCCGACACAACAACAGTTACAACCGACGATTTTACCTATGACTACGAAGTAGGTCAAGAAGACTCTGACACCGCTCAGTACATATTTGATTTGGGACTTGTGCGGCAAATGTCCACAAGTAAAACCAACGCATTCAAAATGATAATGCCCCTTGACCCTATCCGTGTTAGTTCACCCTTTGGTTATAGAGTAAACCCTGTTACTGGTAACTACGGAATACACGGCGGTATTGATTTAAGCGCCAACTCGGGAACATCAATAAAAGCGGTGTTGTCGGGCAAGGTACTTAAATCAAAATACAGTTCGGATTACGGCAATTTTGTAACCGTTGACCACGGGGATGGACTGGTCACTTTGTATGCTCATTGCTCTAAACTGCTTGTCAAAGCGGGGGATACCGTTAAGCAGGGTGATACGATTGCTCTTGTTGGAAGTACAGGCAGGTCAACGGGACCTCATTTGCATCTTGAAGTAAGAATTAACGATGTAAGAATAAATCCCGACTACTTTTTGAACGAACTTAAAACAGTATGAGTTTTAAAATATTTGGAATAAATGTAAAAATTCATTTTCTTTTTATGGCAGTTATATCTTTGCTTTTGGCAATCGACCGATATTCCGTGGTGCCCTATTCGTTGCTGTCGGTGGCAATACACGAAGTGGGGCATCTTTCAGCAATGTTTATATTAAAAGAAAAACCAAAGCAAATATATCTTTGCCCGTGCGGAGTGATTATAGATAGCAGTGCAGTGATGCAAAGTATGGCTAAAATAATAATCGCATCAGCGGGACCGCTTTTCAATTTAATTCCTGCTTTGTTTTTAAGAGGCGGCACTTTTAAAACGGCAATGCTTGTTAACGGACTGCTTAATCTGCTTCCAATCGCCTGCACAGATGGGGGAGATATAGTCGATTGCCTTTTGCAAAAGGTTAAAACAGAAAGGGTAAAAGCAGCTTTTAAAATTGTAATAAACACAACTTTTATAGTGGTTATTGCTTTTGTTGGTATAGTGTTGTTTTTTAAAAGTTATAACCCCACCTTGATTGCTGCGGCAATATATATGGTGATTATGTTGATTTCGAGTTTAAAATGACCTGTTTTAGTCTGTTTTACACAAATTGAACCCTCTAAAATTGGCAGTGAATTTGTTGAAAATGGTATTTGTATTCGGTTCCGACCGTCAGAAAATCAAATATGTTGGTGTGCTCGTTAGCTGCATGTGGCGGCAATAATCCGGACGAAACAGATTTGCCTACAAATAACGATAATTCGAATGTGACTGAATCATCAAAAGATAGTAACGATGTTTCAAACATTGCTCAATGACATTCGACAAGGCATTTGATTTTTATGGTTACTCGGTTGCGTACGCAAATGACTGTGCTGCTACCGAATTTCAATGAATCTTCGTCTACAGAAATTAGCGTTAATAAAGGAGTGGAACTATGAGGACTTTTCTGCAGGTGTTTTTCTATTGACAAATTGTAAAAAATAGGCTATAATTGTATCAAATGAGACAGTTGGAGGTGTTTTATGAGCAAATTCCCCCTATTTAACGGATTAACTGATGCCGAAGTACAGGCTATACTTTCAGATAGCGAATGTGAACAGGTACAGTTTAAATCGGGTGAGGTAATCTACTCTGCCGATAAAGTCCGTCAGGCAGTCGGAATAATCCTTTCAGGCAAAGCGGTTGCAAAAAACGGCGACGATAACGGCGTAATTGTGCGATGCTTATCAAAAGGTGACTGCTTTGGTGTTGCGGCGGTGTTTGCCCATAACGACAAACCCTATGTTTCGGTTATTACTTCAAAAACCGATTGCACTGTTTTGTTTATGCCTGAATCTGTCATAACTCGCGCCATAAACCAGTATAAACCCTTTGCGGTTAATTATATCGGTTTTTTGACGGGCAGAATTCAGTATCTAAACCGACTTGTCAGTGCTTATTCTTCACCTAATGTTGAAACCAAGCTGGCGCGCTTCATTGCTGCTTATGTTGACGGTGAGGATGTACCCTTTGACCTTAATATGACCAGTCTTTCAAAATCCTTGGGAATAGGCAGAGCCTCCCTCTACCGCGCCCTTGACAGTTTGGAGGCAAACGGAGTTATTAAGCGTGATTCAAAGCGGATTATAATTACTGACATCAAAAAAATCAAAGAATATTAATGGAGGAAACTAAAATGAAAAAACTTATTGCTCTGCTTGTTGCTATTGTTATGGTGATTGGCTTGTTTACCGCTTGCGGTACCAATGCTAATACTGATACATCTTCTGTTCAGTCAACTCAGTCAAAAGAACCTGCCAAAAAAGAGGATGTAAAACTTGCCACTCTTATGGGTCCCACCGGTATGGGTATGGCATATTTGCTTGATGCCGCTAAAAAGGGCGAGGCACAAAACAACTATGATTTTACAGTGTATTCAGGGCCTGAAGAGGTTACTGCAAAGCTTGTTTCAGGTCAGATAGATATTGCTGCACTGCCTACCAATGCTGCTGCAACTCTTTACAACAAGTCAAACGGCAAGGTTAAGATTATTGCTCTTAACACCTTGGGTGTGCTTTATCTTGTAACCAAAGGCGACAGTATCAAAGATGTTTCTGACCTTAAGGGTAAGACCATTTATGTAAGCGGTCAGGGTGCAACTCCCGAATATGCACTTACCTATGTTCTTAACGAAAACGGACTTAAGGTTGGCACCGACGTAAAACTTGACTTTACCTATGCAAACCACGACGATTTGGTTGCCTTTGCCGCATCAGGCAAGGCAGATGTAGTCCTTTTGCCCGAGCCTAAGGTTACTGCACTGCTTACTAAAAACGCCGAATTGAAGGTTGCTTTTGACCTTAACGATTTGTGGACAGAAGCAGTAAAAGATACCGAAAATAAAGATAGCATTATTGCTATGGGATGCATCGCTGTAAACACCGCATTTGCAGAATCAAAACCTCAAGCCGTTGCAAAATTCCTTGCAGAGTATGAGGCATCGGTTAAAAAGGTTAATGATGACCACACTGCTGCATCACAGGTAATTGCAGAGGTTGGTATTGTGCCTGCTGCACCCGTTGCACTTAAGGCATTGCCCCGTTGCAATATCGTATGCATTACCGACAACGAAATGAAGGATAAAATCAACGCTTTTTACAATGTGTTATACACAGCTAATCCCGCTTCAGTAGGAGGAAAGCTGCCCGATGACAATTTCTACTATATTGGCTAAAAATCCTGTACGCTACACTTTAATAACGGCAATATGGCTTCTTGTATGGCAAGGGGTTAGTATGCTCATAAACGAGGAGATACTTTTTGTATCTCCTTTAAGTGTTGTATTAACCTTGTCTGAATTAGTTCAAGAAGGTGAGTTTTGGCTTTCGCTTTTTGCATCGGTTGGCAGAGTTTTTGGCGGCTTTGCTTTGGGATATATTATAAGTTTTTTGCTTGCCTCTGTTGCTCACCGTTTTGCCTTTTTTAAAGATTTAATTTCTCCTATAATCAGTATTGTAAAAGCCACTCCCGTTGCATCTTTTATTATTCTTGCGCTTATGTGGATTGGTAATAGCATTGTTCCGGTTTTTATCAGTATGCTTATGGTAATTCCTATTGTGTGGAGCAACACTCTTGCAGGCCTTGAAAATATAGACGGCGGACTGCTTGAAATGGCAAAGGTATTTAAAATGCCTACGTTCAAAAGGGTAAGATTGATTTACTTTCCTTCAATCTTTCCCTATATGTTATCTGCATCTGGCTCAGGATTGGGCCTTTGCTGGAAAGCGGGCATTGCCGCAGAGGTAATATGCCGTTCAATGCACTCAATCGGCAATCAGATTTGGGAAACTAAGTATTACATCCAAACCAACGAAATGTTTGCCTGGACTGCCGTTGTTGTTATAATGAGCGTGATTTTTGACGCGATTATCAGAAAACTGTCCAAGTCGGCGTATAAGCGTTTCGCAATGGAGGTGGGCCAAAATGAAACTGAATAATATTTCGGTAGCTTTTGACGGCAAACCTATACTTAAGAATTTTAGTTTTGATTTTTCAGGCAAGGGAATAATTGCCGTGGTTGGCGAGTCAGGCAGTGGAAAAACCACCTTGTTCAGAGTGATTGCAGGTCTGCAATCTGTAGATAGCGGCACAATAACCGATATTCCTGATAAAATATCCTATTCTTTTCAGGAACACAGATTGCTTCCTTGGCTTAATGCCTTGCAGAATGTAATGAGCGTTTCTGACAAAAAGGACGAGCAAGGAGCACTGAATCTTCTTGGCAGAATGGGTATTACACCCGACGATGCAAAAAAAACACCCGACAAACTTTCAGGCGGAATGAGGCAAAGGGTTGCTATTGCAAGAGCTTTGTATTATAATGCAGATATCTATCTGTTTGATGAGCTTTTTGCAGGTCTTGATGCCGATAACGTAAAAATTGTGGCAGACCTGTTGAAAGAAAAAGCAAAGGATGCGTTAGTAGTGGTTATAACCCACGAAAACGCCCAAGTACTTGATGCAGACAAAACTATTGTAATGGAGAAAATCAAATGAAAACCATCAAAAGCTTTCTTGTAAATCACGATATTTTGACTCCCGGCATTTATCTTTCCCGAATTGACAGAGATGTTGTTACCTACGATTTGCGTTTTCGTCATCCTAATAGGGAAGAGGTGCTTCGCAACGATTCAATCCATACTATCGAGCATCTTTTTGCCACCTATGTGCGCAACAGTCAATATTCAGACCATATAATTTACTTTGGTCCTATGGGTTGCCGTACAGGGTTTTATTTTCTAACCACTGACCTTAGCGACCAAACAGTCCTTCAGATTATAAAAGACGGTATGGCTTTTGTTCGCGATTATCAGGGTGAAATCCCCGGCACTACTGCTGTTGAATGTGGAAATTACAGGGAGCATAGCCTTGAATTTGCCAAAAAGGACGCTGCTCGCTATTGTGACGAAATAGAAAACTGGACTGTGGCAGATATGGAATACAAGAAATAAAGTCATTTACTACAATACTATAACGGTTAACTGCATTATAGTTGGCAAATGTTACAAAATATCTCAAAAAGGTTGCAAAGTTGTAACTTTTACGATATAATTGTCGTAATTGTTACAACTTTGTAATTACTTTTTGGAGGTGAACAGTATGATTTTAGCCCTTAAAAGAGTTTTTAAGGCTTTTGTCTTGCTGTTTAAAAATAATATAAATGTGCGCCGAGGGGTTTACACTGCCCTTTCGTTTGCAACTGTGCTTACTGTGTTTGTATCAGTGCTTTCCGTTACCGATTTAACCTATGCCGTTGAAGTAAGTGTAGAGGGTGAAAGTTGCGGATATGTATCTGACCGCAAAACTGTTGACCGCGCTGTTGATATTTTACAGGCAAACTCGGTTAAAAACGACAGTGCATATTCAAAGCCTGATGTTGACTGTATTTATACTTTTGCCCCATCGTCTGAACTTATTTCAACTGATGAACTTGCCGACAACATTGTTTCAAAGGATAATGATGTTAACAAGGCATACTGTGTTGTAATTAACGGTGTTGCTTTTGCAGAGGTGAACTCGGTTGAAGAGGGTGTGGCAACTCTTAGCGGAATTTCAGGAAATAATCGATTTTACAATTCGGTTGAAATTCGCGAGTGTGTAATTTCTACTGAGGTAAAAGGTCGACTTAAAAAACTTGATGAACGACTTAATGATTTTATTGTAACAGATATTGAGTATCAGATTGTTGATGGCGATACCAAGCAATCGGTTGCCCAAAAATTTGGTATTCCCGAAGAGAATATCTCTGATTTTAATGTAAATGATGTTATCTCAATCAAAGCATCTTTACCTGCATTTGCTTTTATCAATGAAATAACCACTCAGGATAAAAAAAGCATCCCTGCTTCTGAAACTGTGGCAAAATCAAGTTGGCAGATAACCACTTATAAAGAGGTATATGTTAACAATATTAAACTTCGCACACAGGTTGCAGGCACACAAATCACAGAAAAATTCCCCGATAAGCCTACTGCAACTGCCGTTGTTAACGCAGGTAATAAGGGTTACTGTTGGCCAGTTGATACAGGTTACAGACAGTATGTAAGTTCTTTCTGGGGTGACGGCAGAGGTCATAAGGGTTATGACATTGCGGCATCAAAAGGTACACCCATACTCAGTGTCTACGACGGTAGAGTTGAGTCAGTTAACGCATCGGGAGAGGCTTACGGATTGCATTTTGTAATTAACCACGGCAATGGTATAAAAACTCTTTATGCCCACTGTTCTCAACTGTATGTCAGTGTTGGCGATAGAGTAGAGCGCGGTGAGGTTGTAGGCCTTGTGGGTGCAACAGGCAGAGTAACAGGTACTCACCTGCATTTTGAGGTTTACAGAAATGGTGCACCAACCGATCCAATGAATTATATAGGAAAAAGATAAAATTAACGGAGCAAAGATAAATTCTTGCTCCGTTATTGTTTTATTCACAATTATGTGATATACTTAATAAAAAATAATCAAGGTTGGTGCAATATGGAAACTTTTGATGTATTTGTTGAACAACTTGTAGCCCGCAATATGAAAAAATCAGAGTTTATGCTTAAAATGGTACTTTTTGCCACTTGTGGACTTTTTGCAGGCGTTGTTTTGCTTGTGGGGCTTTTTAATCCGCCGTTGATGGCACCTTTTGTGCTTGTTATTGCAGGTGTAATTTATCTTGCTTATTATGTTGGCGGCAAGTTTAATGTTGAGTTTGAATATTGCCTGACTAACGGACTTTTTGATGTTGATATGATTATGAATATGAAAAATCGCAAGCGTATTGCAGATTTTGAATGCAAACAGGTTGAGGAATTCGGCAAGTTTGACGCTAACCGCAATTACAACTGCACTAAAACCGTCTTTGCAGCAAATAGTGAAGCAGAAAATCTCTATTATTTCATTTACAACTCAAAAGAGGACGGCAAGATTTTGCTTGTGATTGAGCCTAACGAAAAAATGCTTAATGGGCTTAAGCGTTGTCTACCTCGTCAACTTACTCTAAACATTCTGTAAAATCGGCGGTGATTTGAATGTTGATTTACACCAAAAACGAAACTGTTTTGGTTGAACAAAAGGCAATGGAACTTGGCATATCTCAACAACGTCTTATGGAAAATGCAGGCAGTTCTGTGGCAAAAGAAATACGCGACCGCTTTGACTGTAACGGTCTAAAGGTAACAATTCTTTGCGGAAACGGTAATAACGGCGGTGACGGATTTGTTGCGGCACGCCGTCTATATCAGGATGGGGCAGAGGTATCGGTCATCCTTACTGACGGCTTTCCCAAAAGTGATGCCGCTAAAGAGAATTTTCAGTTTGTAAAAGGTCTTGAAATTCCCGTTTATGACGGTGCCTGCGATTTTGACCTTTGCAGTAATTTACTTCTTAATTGCGATGTAATTGTTGATGCAATTTACGGGTTCGGTTTTCATGGCGCATTACCCACATCTGTTGCCCGTTTAACCAAACTTGCAAATATAAGCAAGGCTTTTACTGTCAGTGTTGATTTACCAAGCGGCACCGATTGCGACGGTGCAATATGCACAGAAAACACAATCAAGGCAGATTTGACTGTCACATTTATTTCAATGAAGCCCTGCCATACACTTTATCCCGCCATAAAAAACTGCGGACAAATCAAGGCGGTGGATATTGGTGTGCCTAAAGATGCCTATATTGAGCCAACAATCCACACCGTAACAGAAGATTTTGTTAAAGATCTAATTCCAATCCGCGAGGCTGACGGGCATAAAGGAACCTTTGGCACTTTGCACTCTGTTTGCGGCTCTTACGGAATGTGCGGTGCCGCCGAGTTTTCAGCAAAGGCTGCAATGAAAAGCGGCGCAGGTCTTGTGCGGATGTCGGTGTCTCACTCGGTTTATAAAATTCTCTCAACCCGAATGGCAGAACCTGTATATAGTATCTGTACCCAAAGGGAAGAAGATAATCTTAATCTTCAGTCGGTACGCCAGGTGTTAAAAGATATCAAAAAGGCGGATTGTGTGCTTATTGGTTGTGGCTCAGGCAACACAAGCACAACCTATGCTTTGCTTGAAAACATAATTGAATCAGCCCAAATACCTCTTGTTATAGATGCTGATGGAATAAATGCGCTTTCACAGAATATAGATATATTGCGAAATGCAAATTGTGAGATTGTGCTTACACCCCACTACGGCGAAATGGCTCGTCTTTGCGGTCTTACGGTTGAGCAATTGATGGCAGACCGCATTGGACTAGTCAAAAAGTTTGCTTCGGATTATGGTGTAACTTTGGTGTTAAAGGGTGCCAACACCCTTGTGTTCTCACCTGATGGTAGAATTTATGTAAACCAAAACGGCAACGACGGAATGGCAACTGCAGGCAGTGGAGATATGCTTGCAGGCATCATTGCAGGTCTTGTCTGTCAAGGGGCGCTTGCCTTTGACGGAGCGGTGGCAGGTGTATATATTCATGCCCTTAGCGGTGATATAACGGCAAAGCATATGACTGCTTATTCAATGACTGTTACCGATATGCTTGAGAATCTTCATTCTGCTTTTGCAATATTAACCCGCGGGGATGATTGATTGCGACTTCGTTTTTTAGTTGCGCTGTTAATAATTGCGGTTTTCACTTCTTGCAGCAAGGTGTCTGTAAATCCCGACCCAATAACCGACGGAATAAGTTGCGTTGTAACGGCACAAATGAATGGCTCTACTCAAACCTTGCAACTTTCCCGAAGCGGTGAAACTTTTGACAGTGTGTTTTTACATAGCGACGGCAGTAAGGGTTTGGGGTTGACCGTTTCGCCAAGCGGATGCTTTTTAGATGTATATAAAGTTAAAAAGCAGATAGATATGGAGTATGTGTCCCACAGTCTGCCTGCCCTTTTATATGTCGCTCTTAATCACAACTTCATTGATGATGTGTATAGTGACGGGGCATACCGATGCACTGACAGTTGCGGAGAATTTGAGGTGTATCTTGGCGAAGATGGAGTAATAAGCAAAATTGTTTTCTTAAAATACGATTATATATGCGATTTTAATTACAAAACTGCGTAGGCGAATGCTAACACGCAGTTTTTTGTATTCTGTACGAAATGGCTTGCACTGTGTTAATAGCATCGGACTTCACTTTTAAATATTATGTAATGATGTATGCGGGTGTTTAAATCAATCAAATTCAGGTAAAAATACTTGTGTACATCATTGATAATTTATCGGAGAGTGAATTTTAATGACAATAAAACGAGGCGATATTTATTACGCCGACTTAAGTCCTGTTGTGGGCTCAGAGCAAGGCGGAATAAGACCTGTGCTTATTGTTCAAAACGATGTGGGCAACAAATACAGTCCCACAGTAATTGCCGCCGCAATAACAAGCCAAAGGGACAAAACCAAATTGCCTACGCATATTCAGGTAAATGCCGACAACAGCGGGCTTGCAAAAGATTCTATCGTGTTGCTTGAGCAAATCAGAACAATTGATAAACAACGCTTAAAGGAAAAAATGGGTAGTCTTGATGACCAATCAATGAATATGATAAACCAAGCGTTGTCGGTATCCTTTGGGCTATAAAAAAGTGACAGGGTGTCTCGGCATCCTGTCACAGTTCATATATAATCTTTGCAATAGCGTGGTCTTTGCAAGAAACAGTTATCCTGTCTGCCACATCTTTAACCGATTGGACGGCGTTGGCAACCCCATATCCAATATCGGCTTCACTGACTAAGGGCACGTCGTTGTCAAAATCGCCGACACCCACAGTAATATCAACTCTGTGCAACATTGATTTTAGCCTTTTAAGCAGTTTGCCTTTGGTTGCATTTATATCCAACACTTCAAGGGAGTGTTCCCAACTGCGCGAAAAGTAAAACTTGTCTCCAAAGTTTTTTGTGCATCGGTTTAGATTTTCAATAGGTGCATCGGTGCCTTCAAAAACATAGACCAGCTTGTATAATGGGTCGCTCAGGTGCTTTTCAAAGGTTTTAATTTCACCTTTTTCAACAGTCAGAGTGCTGTAATCCTGAAAGACCAGCCTAACACTGTTGCAGTCTTTGTGGCAAAAAACATCTGTTGCAAAAGCCGATGTGTCACCAAGCGGCACTTTGTACAGTTCTTTGTTTTTGGTACAGTCAAAAAGGGAAGCGCCGTTAACACAAATCATAGGTGCATTAACTGCAAGTTCACTGACAGTGTCGGCAATATATAAAGGCGTTCTGCCGGTTGCAAGAGTGAAAAGACCGCCCTTTTCCTGAAACATTTTGATTGCCTCAATATTCTCTTTTGAAACTTTACCGTCTAAAGCAAGGGTGCCGTCAAAATCGGAACAGAGCAAAATTCCGTCATACCGCATAAAAACACCTCACATATAGCAAAATTCCCCGAACGAATCGGGGAATTGAATGCTTTTGAATAAAGATTAGATTGCGCGGGTAACCTTGCCTGAACGAAGGCAACGGGTGCAGGCATAAACTCTGCACGGAGTACCGTCAACAATAGCCTTAACACGCTTTACATTAGGTTTCCAAGTTCTGTTTGAACGTCTGTGTGAGTGAGACACCTTAATACCGAATGTAACCTCTTTATTGCAGATTTCACATTTAGCCATTATCTGCACCTCCTTTTAGTAATCAAAAAAGTACCATACAATAATAACAGACC
>JAZORF010000018.1:0-98436 GCA_045656545.1 Acutalibacteraceae bacterium
TATATTCTGCTGTGCCGATGAGTTTGCCATCCCCGTTGACGCTGAGCAAACCGCCGATTTTGAGCAGAGGTCTGATTTTGGCTCACCCGCCACAGTGACTGAAAATGAGCCTGTTTCTCAAAATCATGAGCCCAAAGAGGCATATCTTACAACAGTTTTTAACCACCAACCAAGACAGTTTGGCCGCGATGAAGCCGAGCAACTTGTACAAATCGGGCTATACTCAAAGCCCCATATAGACAGGCTAAAATATCTTGCCAGATTGTCAGGCGAGAATGGGGTAAAGGAACTGCTTAACCGACTGATTGACGAGGGTGAGCAAAGGCTTGCCACTGATATAAGCGGTAAAGTTTCTGACCCAGACCTTGCCAAACAAATAGCCGACGAGCAAATTGCAAAGTTGCGCGGCACTCAATCTTACGATGAGGAAAAAGCGTCCGAACAAGCGGCAAAGAATGATATAAATCACCGCTTGGCAGAGGAGTTTTTGGAACTTCAGAGCGAGTTTCCTCAGGCGCTGGATTTTGGCGCTCTGCCTGACTGGGTAAAGGAATGTTCGGCTATTGAGGGCGTGCCGCTAAAGTACGCCTACGCAATGCACGTCTGCAAAGAGCAGGCAAAAATCAGTGCCGCAGAGCAGTCGCAAAGGGCGGCGGCAAATTCTGCCACCCGTTCTTTAAAAAGTGAGGCTTCCGACGGCACAAGTCCCGAAATGGCATCTGTTTACAAAGCCCTTTGGGGACAGTACTAAATTATAATGGTTTTAGTAAGTCGAAACAGTAATACAAATTACTGTTTTGACCGCAAATCTTTAATTTGTGGTCAAATTTTTTGCAAAAATTTAACTAAACCCATTGTAATGAGTTTAATGCACAATTAAATTTTTCAAAAATTCAATTGTGCGAAGCCGACAAAATCGGCTTGTCGAAGCGCTTTTATGCGTTTCGACAAACTACAATCATTATAAGGAGAATTTTTAAATTATGGCAAACAATTTTGTTTTTCACAGCAAGCTCGACGGTGAGCTTGACAAGATGATTGCAGCAAAGGCTGCAACAGGATTTTTCGGCGACGGCGGTATGGTTGCTAAGTTTACAGGCACAAAAACCGTTCTTATCGACGACGTAGAGATGGACGGCCTTGGTGACTATGACCGCGAGACCGGCTTCCCCAAGGGTGCGGTAAAAATCAACCAGACCCCCTATGAGCTTACAATGGAGCGCGGTACCACCTTCACCATTGACCGCCTTGATGCAGAGGAAGCAGGTATTGACAATCTTCCTGCACGCCTTTCGGGTAAGGCAGGCGAGTTTGTTCGCACTCAGGTTGTTCCTGAGGTTGATGCATACGCTTTGTCAAAACTTTATTCCATTGCATCTGATAACAACCAGGTTATCGGCAAGGGTACTGATATTGAAAACCACTCTGTAAGTATTCTTACCGAGGCTATCAATGCAGTAGGCGAAGCATACAGCGAGGATGAAGACCTTATCGCATTTGCAGACCCCGCCTTCTACAACGACCTTATGAAGACAACCGAGCTTGAGCGCCGTCTTGACATTTCTGATTTCAGCAAGGGTGAGGTTAATACCAAGGTTAAGACCTTTAACGGCTGCCCCATTATCCGCGTGCCTGCCGCCCGTATGAAGAGTGACTATGTTTACAACGACGGTGACGGTAAATTCGGCTTTACTCCTGCAGAAGATGCAGTTAACGTTGGACTTATCGTTCTTCCACGTAAGGTTGTTAACCGCGTTATGAAAACTCAGAAGATGCGTTTTTGGACTCCTGACCAGAACATCGATTTGGATGCATACAAGCTTGACTTCCGCTTTGTATATGACTTCCTTGTTAAAAAGTCAGCAGTTAATACCGTTTACGCTTATTCCTACTAATAATAATTAAATTGTGCTCCGGCGTTTTTGGCTGATGCCGAAGGCGTCGGAGTAATTTTTTAACGGAGGTAAAAATGAATAAAAACAACAATACTCCTAAACAGATTTTTAAAGAATATCAAGCAGGTGTTACCTACAAGGGCAATATGGGCGAAAAGGGACTCTATGAGCAGTCAAAGCGTAACGAGCGCTTTTATGTGGGTGACCAGTGGCACGGCGCAAAATGTGGCTCCGACCGTCCTCTTGTGCGCCACAATGTTATAAAGCGAATTGGTGACTACAAGCAGTCCTTTATTGTTTCGGCACCTGTGTCTGTTAGTTTTACGGCAGAGGGTGTATCCTCTCTGTCAAACAAGGGCGAGCAGTATTCCTCTTTGCGCAGACAGATGCCCTCTTTGATTGAGGGCGGACTTGACCCCTTTGCACAAATGAGCGATGCCGAAAGAACAGATTTTGTTGTGGGCACTTTGGGTGACTACTGCAACACCACAATGGAGAGGCTCCGCTTTAACGAAATCAAGGATTTGGCGCTTCGCAAGGCTTATATCAGTGGCACAGCCATTTTGCACACCTATTGGGATGAAGATGTGGTGACCGGACTTTATGCCGACGCAGAGCGCACAAAAGCCCTTAAAGGTGACATATGCTGTGAACTGATTGACGTTGAAAACTTTTATGTTGGTGACGTAACTGCAAGGGATATTCAAAGTCAGCCCTATATCATAATTGAACAGCGCGTAAGCGTGCAAAAGATTAAGGAACAGATGAAATTAAACGGCAGACCCAGTGAGGAAATTGAAAGCGTTAAGGCAGACAACGACACCGACAGTCTTGCAGGGGATTACGGCTCAAAGGCTCTTGACGAGGATAAAAAATGCACCCTGCTTACCAAGTTTTACAAGGTCAAGGAGGGTGGCAAAACCCGAGTTAAAGCCCTTAAGGTTTGCAAAAACGCCACCGTCAGAGAAGAGTGGGACTGCGGTGTGGATGTTTATCCCTTCTCGGCATTTTGTTGGGAGCAAAGAAGCAACTGCTTTTACGGTGAAAGTGAGGTAACCTGGCTTATTCCCAATCAGATTGCCATTAACCGTATGCTGACTGCGGCAGTCTGGGCGGTAATGATTAACGGTATGCCAATTCTTGTAAAAGATATGGATGCTATTCCTCAGGATATATCAAACGACCCCGGTCAGATTATAAATGCTGTTAGTCTTAACGGTAACGGGGTTGCAGGTGCGTTGCAATATGTAACTCCTCCTGCTTTTTATGCTCAGTTTGACAATATGGCCCAAAGTATCATCGGCAACACCCTTACTCAGTCGGGTGCAAACGATGCCGCTCTTGGTGACATTGTGCCTGACAACACCTCTGCAATCCTTGCGGTGCGCGAGGCGGCAACTATGCCTATGCAGATGTTCAAAAATCGATTTTATCAGTTTATAGAGGACACCGTGCGTGTTTGGGCAAGTTTTTGGGTTAATATGTACGGAAACCGTAGTCTTAAAATTACCGACCGACAGGGCGTATGGTATCTTCCGTTCAATAGCAAGGATTATGCCGACACAATGCTTTCGGTTAAGGTGGATGTGGGCGCTTCTACTCTTTGGAGTGAGGCTCAAAGCATCAGTATCCTTGACAGTTTGTTTGACCGCAAGGTAATTGATATTATGCAATATCTTGAGCGCTTGCCAAAGGGAATTGTGCCCGATGTGAGCGGTCTTATGGAAGATTTAAGGCAAAAAGATGCACCAATATCAGAAGAAAATTCAAGTTTTACAACCGAAGAGTTGCTTCAGGGACTGCCTACCGAAATACGAGAGCAGTTTGAATTTTTGCCATCTGAAAAGCAAGAGGAAATTTTGGCAAAAGCCATAGGAAAGGTGGGCGCAATATGACGGGTAAAAATCTTTTGGACAGTGCGGTGCTGAATCTAGGCTACCGTAAAAGCGACGATGTTTACGAGGCAGGTATTACCTTTATAAATCAGGTGTGCGCCGATATTTGCACCGCTATGGGCAAGCCTTTTTATCCCATCAATACTCTTGGTGACCGACTTTGTCTGCCCGAAAATGTGCTTAGCAATATTGCCCTTTACGGAGTGGCAATGTATTTGGCACTTTATCGCGGAGACGGAGACAAAAACCAGTTTTTTGCTTCCCTTTACAGTCAAAAACGCCGATTGCTATCATCCTCTTCAAAAATAACCGACAAATTGCCGAGGGGGGATGACTGATGCGTTATCCCTATCTTAATCGTCAGGGCAAACGTCGGGTTATAATACCTCAGCTTTCGGGCGGTGTGAATGTGGCAGATGCCCCCTCTTATGTGGGTGACAATCAGCTTACCGACTGCAACAATATGTATTTTGACAAAGGCAGACTGCGCACAAGACCGCCCTTTGTCTTTAAAGATACAGTGCCCTTTGATTTCGATGACTTTTGTCAGACGGACTCAACGGCGTGGCTGTTCGGTAACAGTTTTATTGCACATGACCAAACCGCCGAGCCTAACATATTGGCTATAACTGAGGAAAACGGTCAGATAACACTAGCAAACAATTTTAATTCCAATGCGTGGTCTGACGATTCCTATCTTACCATCCCGCTAAACAGTGACAAGGATGCGGTTTTGCGGTTGCAAGGCAGTTATGATGGTATAGGTAATGTAGTTAGTTGCACAAAAACTACCTTCAATGGCAAGGTTGACACTTGTTATAACGAGGAAATTTATATTCCCACGGTGCTTATAAACAACAACGGCTCATCATCACCTGATAACTGTGAATTGTCGGGCGCACTCTTTGAAGGCTACAATATGCTTAGCGACAGTTACAGAATGCTTGCCACCGCAAACGGATTTGTAACTTCATGGAAATTGCCCCGTCAGACAAAAGGGAGAGAGTTAATAACAGTTGAACTGTATGACCCTGTTAAAGGAGCCATCTCCCATACAATTATGGTTGGGACAAAAATTGACCGCAGTGCCGATTACACCTATTCCAGATATGTGTCAAGTCCCGTTACGGCAACCTATATACCCGACAATCAGGATGTAGCGGTTGAATATCAGCAGAGAGTGGCATACGACGCCTACACCAATACCATTGTTTTTGTGGCAAAAACAAAGGATGAATCAAGTTTCAGTATGCACATCGGTCCCGTATCGGTGGGTGCTTATAGCAATTCCTCATCTAATATGCGGGTTACTGTGCAAAGTTTTGACTCCGATAATGCTTCTGTCATACTTGGTATGACAAAGAGTTGTTGGTTTGGTGGCTCAAGAGGAGGTCTCGGTGGCGGTACCCGTCTTTTTGTGACAGGCAACCCTGATTGCCCGGGAGCTATTTATTGGTCAGACCTTAACAAACCCACCTACTTTCCTGAAAACAACTACGCATATGTAGGTGACTCGTCAAGCATTACCGCCTTGGCACAACAATCCGATTTGTTGGTAATATTCCAAAAAAACGCCCTTACCGTGTCACAGTATGTGCAGGGCGAAACGGTCACTGCCGCCGATTTATCATCGGGTGCAGTGGTGGATATTACTACCCTTGCGGCAACTTTTCCAATGACTCCTTTGCACTCAGGGGTAGGATGCGATTGCCCCGATACAGTGCAACTTTGCTCAAACCGACTGGTGTGGCTTAACAGTAATGGCAAGGTGTATACTTTGGTTAGTTACGGTCAGTACAACGAGCGTAATGTGCGTGAGATTAGCTATATTATTGAGCCACTTCTTAAAAAGCACAGTGCACAGTCGCTTAAAAAGGCAAAAAGTGCCGACATTATGGGCAAATACTGTCTTTTTGTTGATGACAAGGTGTATGTGCTTGATTATGAAAGCGCTGCATTTAAAGGCTACACCTCTTATGCCACCGACAAAAATGCCCAAAGAAATATGGCTTGGTATGTGTGGACTATGCCATCCTTTCTGGAAAAGGTGACTCATGTTTGTGTCCTTAAAACAAAGGCGGTTATTATAACGGATAACAGCGGCATATACACCCTTTCTTTTGATGAGGCGGGGGATGCTGACGTTAGTATTGGTGAGGAACATCCTATACCTTGCTTTTTTAATACCAAGCATTTTATTTTCGGCGCGCCTGACCGAATGAAAAACATCGACAGTGTACTCTTTACTTTAGGCAAAAATCAAGGTCAAAAGGCAGTGGAGTGTATGTCTGACGGAAAGATTTTATCATCCCACACAACTTGGTGCGACGAGGATGATGACGGACTTTTGTACCGACAGCGCATATATCCTGCCGCAAATTCAGTTGCCGATTTTTCTTTGCGAGTGAGCGGTCAGGGGGAAATGTCGGTGGAAGGCTTAACAATAATTTATAAGGAAACAGGTGAAACAGTGTGACAGAAAATATAAATTATATCAGCGTTGCTGAGCAACAAAATAAGTTGCAAGAGGAACTTGCCCAAAAACGAAAAGAGCAGGCAAAATTTGAGACTCAAATAAAAAATCAACAGGTTACTCAGGCGGGCGCCGATGATATAGGTAAATTGGGGGGCAAATACCGCTCTATCTATGACGAAAACGCCATAAGGCAGTATATCGGGGAGCGTAGAGTTGCCGAAAATATAGCTAACCTTGGCCTTACCGACTCAGGACTCAACCGCACTCAGCAGACGGCAATAGGGGTTAGCAGAGGTAACGCCGACTACAACACTCGCTTGCAATATGAGTCGGCGGTTCGAAACATCGAACAGTCGGTGCGAGAGGAAATAGCTTCCAACAATAGTGCCTTGACAAGCCAACTTAACTCTATTGACCGTCAGGTTGCAGAGGATAACGCTAACCGCCTTTACAATGCCGAAATCAAGCAGATGGAATACTACAACAAGCAACAGGAAAAGGCGGCAGAAGCGGCAAAAACAGAGCAAAAAGCTACCGAAAAGACAGAAAAAGAGGCCTTTGAAAAGGCAACTCAGGAAAGAAAAAATCTGCTTACCACACTTATGTCTGCTTTTAAAAACTCTGTTCAAACCGGTATTACGGCTCCTCACGCTGCAGACATTCTGATGGAATATATTATTATGCACAACCTTTCGGTTACCGAGGCGCAACTTGTTTTGACCAGTGGCGGACTAGCTACTGCAAAACTTAAAGATAATTTCTTTGAGGTTGCTATCAAAGAACGTGACCGTTGGCAAGGACTTAAAACATACCTTGATGAATATAAATCTGCAACCGACAAGGGTAATGATTATTCAGTGGTCAGTTCTTTTGAGAAAGCCTTGGATAACTATAATGTAGAGCAGTACGGCGCCGATAAGCTGCTGCCTCTTTTGGTGCGCGACCAATACCTAACCACCAACGATAAGGCAAGAATCAAACAGTTCTACAATCTCTATATAGGTAAAAACCCTGCAGAGAAACGCAGAATTTACGGTGAAAAAGACATACTTGATTATGCCGAGTCCCTCTACACAAAGGGCGAGGTAAGTCAGCTTGCTTATCAGTATATGACTGCTCTGTTTAACTATCACAAAAGATAATAGGAGTTGAATTAAATGAGAGAAATAAATTATTTAGTTGGTGCTCAAAGCATAACTCCCTCATCGGTTCAGGAGGCGGGATTTCAGTGCGAATACAACGCCACCAAGGTAATTTTTACTTTGGAGGAGTCTCTTGCAGAGAAGTTGGCAAGTCAGACTGACCGCCAGTTGTGGACAGTAGAGGTTGGCGATGCCGAGGGCAATATAAAGGTTTATCCCGTAGAATTGGAGAGCGGCAAGGTAGAATTTATTTTGCCTGCAGAGATAACGCTGTCGGGCTCAACCGCCTCTTTGCAGTTGGTTGTTACAACTGTGGACGAAAACTACATTATGTTAAAAAGGCAATGCTTTTCGGTTGTAAAAATCAAGTTTGGACAATCGGTGGCAACCCTTGTTGACAGCAACGAATACGACCGTTACGCTCACAATCTTGTGGGGGCAATGAGTCTTGCAGTGGATGCTGCTCAGGTTGCAACTCAGTCGGCAGAGTTGTCTCAGACCGCGTCCCAAAAGGCTATTGAAGCCATCAACCGTGCTGAAGCAGCCGTTAAAGAGGAATGGCAACTTTATAAAGAAATTGTTTTGGGAAATTCCGTGTCGGCGTTCAGCGAACAGGTTGAATTGCTTGGTGACACAACAAAAGGTGTACGCGTTAAGGTGATTTTGCCCGCTAACACAGTGTTTCCCAACAACCGTTTGTCATTTATTGTGAACTTAAATCTAAATCGACAGATAATAGTTCGCGGTGAGAGTTGGTTGACCAACGAAAGCGTTACATCCTGTTGCGTTGATATTGTTCCCCGTGCAGACATTTGGAATGTTGAGGTTGCGCCTTATATAAAGGCACTTGGAGATATAACAGGTGATATATCCTATTCCAGTGGGGACAAGGTCCGCTATGTAAAACTTCAGACCAACAGCACAAACCCTGTTCCTGCAGGTACAAAAATTATAATATGGGGGTTACAGTAATGGCAATAATTTGCGAAAACGGTAAATACCGAGAAATGACGGCAGAGGAGATGGCAGAGTTAGAGCCTGCCACTCCCGATGCCCTTACCGAAATGGTGGCAGAAATGTCTACTGCCACAACAATAGCCCAGATGCGCTCTGCAGCTAAAAACTTTCTTGAAAAAACAGAGGTGAGCGGCGGTGCAAATTAACGAATCCTCTCTTACCTTTGATTTAATGACCAAACGCTCAAAAACCGACTTTATTGTCCTTCATCACGCGGCGGCAATATCTTGTACCGTGCAGGATGTTCACCGTTGGCATCTTGATAGAGGTTGGTCGGGTATCGGCTATCACTTTTTTATCCGTAAGGACGGCTCTGTGTGGCGCGGCAGACCTGAAGACAGAGTAGGTGCCCATACAGTAAGCTACAATTCCAACTCAATCGGCATTTGCTTTGAGGGCAACTTTGAAAAGGAGCCTATGCCTGATGCTCAGAAAAAGGCGGGACTTGAACTGATTGCCTATCTTAAGGGCAAATATCCTATTAAGGATATAAAGGGTCACGGTGAACTTAAGGCCACCGCCTGCCCAGGCAAATATTTCCCGCTTGCAGAGTTTAAATTGGGTGACGCTCAGCCGGTATCCGAAAACCGAGTGTTGCTTTTTCAGCGGGCGGCACTTGTCGACGGCTTCAAGTTCCTAAAATACGGCACCGACGGTATGTGGGGCGCTGAGACTGAGTCGGTGGCAAAATCGGCAGTGGTAAAGCGCCGCGACACCTATAAATACAAAAGCCTCACCCGACTTGTGCAGGCTGAGGTTGGAGTTGCGATTGACGGACTCTGTGGAAAAGATACCGAAAACGCCATCAAGGTATGGCAGAAAAATAACAATTTAGCGGTTGACGGCCAGTGGGGTGTCAACTGCTGGAAGAAATGGATGGGAATAATCAAGTGAAATTGACATTAACATCAATTTTCACTGTTTGTTGCACCGCTGCAACCTATCTGTTCGGCGGTTGGGATGTGGCACTTATTGTGCTTGTAGGCTTTATGGCAATTGACTATCTTACAGGGGTAGCGGTTGCCATAGTAAACAAAAAGTTGTCAAGTCATATAGGCTTTATAGGCCTTATAAAAAAACTTTTTATAGTGCTTATGCTGATAATGGCGGTTATGCTTGACCGACTTGTTAACGGCGGGCAGTGGATATTCCGCACCCTTGTGGCTTATTTCTACATAGCCAATGAGGGCATCAGCATCGTTGAAAATGTTGCCCGATTGGGCGTGCCCATCCCACAAAGAATAGTGGAAATTTTAGAGCAAATTAAAGAAAAAGAGTAAGTTTTAGCAGGGTTGCCACGGAGCAGTCCTGCTAAAATATTACCATTTTATCTGTGAAAACAATGTGTCTGTACTTTTGTATTAAAAAATGATATAATATAAAGGAGAATGAGAATTGAGTTTAAAATTGCAAGAGTGCTTGCGGCTTTAAACGGCAATAAGTTATACCCTAAAATCACTCAAAGCACAAAGTGTTGAGGATGAAAAGAGATGTAAGGTGTGCGAAGATAATCACGGCAAAATTTGGCCGATTTCAGAAATGCCTGATCCCAAGCCGCCGATACATCCAAAGGACCGTTGTGAAATAAAACCTATGCAAGCCATTACTGCTGGAACGGCAACCGTCAATGGCGCAAACGGCGCCGATTGGATGATTAAATATGAGGGTGATTTGCCTGATTATTATGTTACTGAAGAACACGCCAAAGAAAAAGGATGGAAAAAAGGTAAATGGCCCTCAAACTTTGTGCCTGATAAAATGATAACCACTGGTGTGTATAAAAACAAAAACAACCATTTACCCCATCGGCCTGGCAGGATATGGTATGAAGCGGATATTAACTACAAGTCCGGTAAAAGAAATACTCAAAGAATTGTCTGGTCAAATGATGGGTTGATTTTTGTTACATACGACCATTACGAGACTTTTTACGAGATTATTTAATAAAGGAGAATTAGTATGAAAAAAGCAATTTTAGATTTAACAGGTTGTACTGGACGACGCGAAATGCATGAGCGTATACGTGTTTCGTTAGATTTTCCCGATCATTATGGCAAAAATTTAGATGCATTTTGGGATTGTATTAATCGGGATTGTGATGTGGATTTTGTTACAGTTATCGGTAGCGATAGCGTGGCAGAGGATTTAAAACCTACGGTAAAAGAAATTTTAGATATGTTAGAAGAAAACAAACAGTATTGGTCAGACATTGATTGTCCTTTTGATTATGAAATCATTAGTTAATTAGTATAAAACTCCTTTGTTGACAGATAATAAAGTGTTATCAAATCAACAAAGGAGTTTTGTTACACGTTTTGCGTGGCAAGGTTCTCGCGGGCACCCATTCAAAATCTTTGATTTTGCAAATGGGTGAGGTTCTGATATATGAAGGCAACAGGTATTGTAGAAGAATAGAGGCTCGTATTATAATACTACAACGCGAATGAACCGAAGGAACTTCTTGAAAAAGCAGAAGGCGACGTAATTTATATACCGATTCTGTTGGCGTAAAGTGGTCTGCAATAGATTTTGAGAATAAAACAATTAGCATCAACCACAAGATTGTTGAAAACGAAAACGGCATTAAAGGTCTTGACGTTGTGAAAACAAAATCATCATACCGAACTTTACCGCTGATACCTCAGGTAGAAGAAGCTTTGCTGAAAGAAAAAGCACATCAGGAAGAAATGAAAAGAATCTTCAGACGTTCTTACAGTAAAAAGTATTCCGAATACGTTTGTGTGGATCAGCTCGGCAATATCATTCGTCCTGATTACGTCAGTGACCACTTCAGAATATTACTGCGACTTAACGGTCTGCGCAGTATCAGGTTCCACGATTTAAGACACAGTTGTGCTTCACTACTTCTTGCACAGGGCGTTCCGATGAAGATGATACAGGATTGGTTAGGCCACAGCGATATGTCAACCACGGCAAATATCTATAGCCATATTGATAGTGAGAGCAAGAAAGCAAGTGCAATGGCAATAGGTTCTGCCTTGGGATAAAAAGAGAAAACTCCTTGAAGGATTAAACCTTCAAGGAGTCCTTGGCGGAGACGGCGAGATTCGAACTCGCGGGGGATTGCTCCCTAACTGATTTCGAGTCAGCCCCGTTATGACCACTTCGATACGTCTCCATATTAAATTGTAAAGGCTTTAGCCTTATTACCAAATTGCGAGAAAACTGCGAGATGCAAATTTTCGAAAGTGCATAAGCACATAGCGTAAACGCCGATAAACAGCGGAGTTTCAAAGATAGGGTCGTGACACACCCGACTATGTTTCGAGTGCGGACCCTTCAACCACTTGGGTACATCTCCATATAAAATGCCTGCGAAATGGCACAGGTGGTATTGTACCACAATCGCAGGCAGATGTCAACTTTTGATTAGTCAAATTCCCCCGTCCAGACACCAAGCTCACGCATTTTTTCACGAAGCGCGATAAAGTCAAGCAGGGCATCGGGCTTCTGATTGGGATTGCGGAGCAACGCCGCGGGATGATAGGTACCCATCATCCAGAAATTGCCCTTTTTAAACCACTCGCCATGCTGACGTGTGACCTTAAAATCCTTGTCAATCATGCGGCAAGCGGAAATTCTGCCAAGGCAAACGATGATTTTGGGCGAGATAAGACGGGTTTGCCGTCTTAAAAAGTCGATGCAGCAGTCAATCTCACTGTCTGCAGGGTCGCGGTTTGCAGGGGGGCGGCACTTGACCATATTAGCAATATACACCTTGCTACGCTCAAGCCCCACCGCCTCAAGATAGCGGTCGAGCAGCTGACCTGCGGGGCCAACAAAAGGCTCGCCTGCCAAATCCTCCTTTTCGCCGGGGCCTTCACCTACGAAAAGGACGCTGGACTTAGGGTCACCCACGCCGAAAACCACATTTGTGCGAGTAGGTGCAAGGGGACAGGCGGAGCAATTAAAACATTCTTTTTTTAGCAGTTCCCAAGTATCACTCATAAAATTCTTCGTCCTTTAAGATTGTTTGGTTTTTTACCAAGTGGCAAGAGAATTATCAAGAGTCATTGTGTAGTCGTACAGTCTGATAAGCTCGCTTGCAGTAACAAGAGCATAACCCTCATTTACAAGCCAAGGCAAAACCTCTTCCATTGCGGCGATAGTGTTCACATTGTTGGTATAATCGTGGAAAAGATACAACTTGCCCGGTGCCAGATTGTTTTTAACTGCGGCAATGCGGCTTTCGGTTGTACCCAGACCTGCTGAGGTGCCGTTGATAATGTCGGCAGAGATATTGTTAACAACGTTGTCACCGTAGCTCAGACCTGGGCCTCTGAATAGGGTAGGAGTAACGCCTGTGATATTGTATATAAGTTCTTGTGTTGTATTAAAGTCTGCAACTATTTCTTCCACCGTTAAAGAGGCAAATGATGTGTTGTGCGAGTATGAATGGTTAGCAACCTCATGACCTTCCGCAACCATACGGCGCATAATATCGTGATGGGCATCTTTGATTCGGTCACCAATCATAAAGAAGGTAGTGCGACCGCCGTATTGCTTAAACATATCAAGCATCTTCACGGTATTATCGGTGCTGGGGCCGTCATCAAAGGTGATGGCAACCGCCTTGATTTGATTGGGTTCGGAAAGACCAAGAATATTTTGCTTAACTTGGAGCAAATCGGCACTTGATACACTGCCGTCGCGGTCGGTATCGGCAATAAGTTGGGTCAAATTTTCAAATTTGTTAAGACCCAAAACATTCAGTGTCATCTGAGACAAATCACTTGCAGATATGGTAAGGTCTTCGTTAACGTCGCCGTGCTTAACCTCGCGCATAAAATCTTCAAAATTCTCAAAATCATCGGTGCCGATGTTTTGTGTTACGGCAAGGTTTGAAACATAGATGGTTTTATATTGTTCTTCAGAATAAACAGCCAACTTAACGCCGTCAAAATCTTTGTTTCCGCCTGCAGAGACAAGTTCTTTACTTGTTATACGAAGCAGAGCTTTTTCGTGTTGACCAATGCTTCTTGTAACGGTGATATTGCCCTTTTCAACCCTTAAGCCGTATCCGACAGTAAGTTTTGACCAACAAAAAGTGGGACTGGATTTGATAAGCGTACCATTCCAGTAAACCGACACAGTGGTGCCATAAGGACGATTTTCTTTAATCCAGTCACTGTCGGCAGCCTCGTCAGGTTTTAGTGAGTTGTTGATTTTGATTTGCAAATCACCCACAGAAACCTGCAGATATTGGTTGGCGTTGCAGTTGTAATTGTTGGCAACATGGTAGTCAAAATCCAAACGGAATGAGTCACCCAAATTGTAATCTGCCGCCGAAGTAATGGTGTATTTGGCGGAATCGGATGTTTTGAGCATACCATCATCGGTAATACCGCAGGACAAAACTCCATTGGCATTGTATCTGTTGGTGTAAACCCAGTCGGTATCGTTAAAAACACCGCTATACTCGGTGGGGTTGCTGTCTGCCGCATAGGCAGGAGTAATGCATAGTGCAATCAAAAGGATAGACAAGATTAGGCTGAAAGACTTTTTCATATTTGTAACTCCCTAATTTTTATAATAATAGTATTATATAACTTTTTATTGCATATAACAACTATGTTTTAGCACAAAAAAGAGACGGCAAAATTGGGCAATTTAATTAAAAATAAAACGGCGCCTCGTTTGAGATGCCGTTAACTTATTTATTCAGCTTTGCTAAACATATCTTTGCCAACACCGCAAAGGGGGCAAACGAAATCTTCAGGCAGGTCCTCAAATTTGGTGCCTGCTGCAATGCCTTGGTCGGGAAGACCTACGCTCTCGTCATACTCCCATCCGCAAACGTCACAGGTGTATTTCATAGCAATTCTCCTTTCAAATTACTTTATTGGCTCAAAATCTTTGGCGCCGTGTTTACATACGGGGCAAACGTAATCTTCGGGAAGATTTTCACCTTCGTACACATAGCCGCAAATTTTGCATACCCAACCTTTTTTGCCTTCAGTCTGTGGCTTAGGCTTAACATTAGCGTGATAGTAGCCGTAGGTCATAGTCTCTTTTTTAGACACAACCTCAGCCTCGGTAACATTGCAAATGAACATACCGTGAGAGCCTAAATCAACCTGCTCCACAACCTCAAGGGACATATAAGAGTTAATGTTTTCGGTAAGCACAGAAAGTCCGTTTGATGAGCGACTGACGGTGATGCCGTCAAACTTGTATGCATTTCTGCCGCTTTGGAAACCAAAACGCTCAAAAATGGCAAAGGGAGCCTCAACAGTCAAACAGTTAATATTCATTTTACCTGTCTTGCAAACTATATTATAGGAATAATTTTGCTTGTTTATGCATACGGCAACGCGATTTGGACTGTCGCTAACCTGTGTTACAGTGTTAAGAATGAGGCCGTTATCCTTTTTGCCGTCATTGGTGGTAACCACATACAATCCGTATCCGATGTTAAACAGAGCGGTGGGGTCGTTGTTTTTTGCATTAGCAGCATATTCAGCGCAAAACTCGTCGGCAAGGGCGTCAATTTGCTTGTGATTTTCACTGTTAAGGGCAGATTTGATAGAAACGGTAGTTTGGGCAAAATCAAGATTTTTACAACCCTCCAGCATACCCTTCATCTTTTTAGCCGCCATAGGAGCCCAGGTGCCGTTTTCGATAAAAGCAACTTTTTTATTTTGAAAATTGCGCTCAATAAGGCGGTGCAAAAAGTCATTCATAAAGGGGAAAATACCGCCGTCATAAGTAGTTGTGGCAAATATGATTTTGCCGTAGCGGAAAGCATCCTCCACATTTTCTGCCATATCGGAGCGGGCAAGGTCGCTAACAACAACCTTAGGGCAACCTTTTTGACGCAACTTTTCGGCAAGGGATAAAACTGCCTTTTTGGTGTTGCCGTAAACAGAGGTGTAGGCAATCATAATGCCTTCACTTTCCACCCCGTAGGATGACCAAGTATCGTAAAGGTCAATGTAGTAGCCAAGATTTTCATTAAGCACAGGGCCGTGCAAGGGGCATATAACGTCAATAGGCAGAGCCTTTGCCTTTTTAAGCAGAGCCTGCACCTGAACTCCGTATTTGCCAACAATACCGAAATAGTAACGGCGAGCCTCGCAAGCCCAATCCTCATCGGCATCAAGGGCACCGAATTTGCCAAATCCGTCGGCAGAAAAGAGCACCTTGTCGCAGGTGTCGTAGGTAACCATAACCTCAGGCCAGTGAACCATAGGCGCAAAAACAAAGCACAATATATGTTTGCCAAGACTTAAAGTGTCGGCATCGGTAACAACCACCTGCTTGTCCTCAAATGCGTCGCCGAAAAACTGGCTTATCATAGTGAAGGTTTTGGCGTTGCCAACAATTTTTGCATTGGGATATGCCTTTACAAAGGCGGAAATGTTGGCAGAATGGTCAGGCTCCATATGTTGAACGATAAGATAATCAGGCTCCTTACCGCCAAGGGCTTCGCTGATATTGTCAAGCCATTGGTGAGTGAATCTGCCATCCACCGAATCCATAACGGCAATTTTTTCGTCCTTTATAACATAAGAGTTGTATGCCATACCGTTAGGCACGTCATACTGTCCTTCAAATAAATCAATATCGTGGTCGTTAACACCAACGTAAATTATATCATCAGTTATTTTAAAGTTAGCCATAAAGCACCCTCTTTTCATATTATTTTAACTGTTATTTAGTGTAATTATACAGCAAATACAACTTTTTAGTCAATAGTTTAGCGTGTAAGTTTTGCTGATAAACCCTCAAACTCCTCAGGCAAGATTTTCTCTACCTTGCGGTCATAGCTGAGCAGTCCGTTAGTCTCGTCCTCAACATCGGAAACCTGAGTATAGACCGCCGCCGACAATCCTTTTTTAACAAGGGGCATAACCTGATTTTCATACAAATCCACAAAGGCGTCCTTAAACCTTTCGCGGTCGTCAAATTTGCCGTAGCCATAGGTTTGCTCTGTGTTAAAGGCGTGGCCTTGTGGCTTAAAGGAGTAACCGCCAAACTCAGACAGAACCAGAGGCTTGTCCTTGCAGGAAAGTTTTAATTTGCGGAAATATATGTGACGGCTGTCAACGTCCGACTTAACACCGCCAAACCAACCGGAAGCCGAGTCAATGAATCGGCTTTGGTCAATTTCCTTTAGCCTGTCATACATTTCGTCGGCGCAAAATTGACCCCACCCCTCGTTAAATATAGTCCAGTAGCAAATGCAAGGGTGATTGTAAAGTTGGTTTACCGTCTTTACCATACCCATTGCAAACTGTGAGCGGGTTTCGGCATCCTTGTTAATCTTTTTGTCGCTAAGATTTAATTTGCCACCAAAAATTGTGGGCAGAGCGGTGTCGCGGAAAAAGGAATACTTGCCGTTGTTAACCATATCCTGAAAGACCACCATACCCAAGCGGTCGCAGTCATAGTAAAACTGCTCAGGCTCCACTTTAATGTGTTTTCTTAGCATATTAAAGCCAAGGGCTTTCATTTTCATAATATCAAACTCATAGGCTTGGGGGCTTGCAGGAGTGTAAATGCCGTCACTGTAGTAGCCTTGGTCCAAAAGTCCGTGGAAGAAATAGGGCTTTCCGTTAAGACAAAGTCGGGGATAGCCATCAACCTCTTTGATTTCAAGTTTGCGCATTGCAAAGTAAGACTCCACACAGTCCTCACCGCTTTGCACCTTGAAATTGTAAAGGTGGGGATGTTCAGGGCTCCACAACTCAGGATTTTCGGGGATATAGGTGGCTTTTCCCTCCCAAAGAGGCAGACTTACATCGCCAATGATGATGGCACCTGTTTCTACACCCTCTGCGGTGATGGTAACGGAGCGGTCGTCGGCGTCAATTTTAAGCCCTTTAATATAATTTTGGGGCACGCTTTCAATCCACACTGTCTGCCAGATGCCCGACACTTCGGTGTACCACATACCGCCGCGTTTTTTACACTGTTTGCCGTAGGGCAGAGTGCAACTTGAAAGGCGGTCAACCACCTCTACAATAAGTGTGTTTTGCTCCTTAATATAAGGGGTAATATCAAAATAAAAGGCATCGTATCCACCTGTGTGAGAGCCAATAAAATTGCCGTTAAGATAAACCCGCGCAATCTGGTCAACGGCGCCGAAATGGAGCAAAACCCTGCCTTTGTTAAAGCCTTGAGGCAAGGAAAACTCTTTGCGATAAAAAAGGATTTTATCTTCGTCAAAGGTTTGCTCAATCCCCGAAAGTATCGACTGGGGGGCAAAGGGCACCTCTATCTTTTGATTAAAAAGGGGAGTTACACCCTCATCTGCTACGCAAAAATCCCACTGTCCGTTAAGGCAGAAAAACGAGTCGCGTTTCATCTGAGGACGGGGATAAATCTGCCAATTTTCACTTTTGTACTGCTCACCCCAAGGGGTAAAAAGTCGTTTTGTATCAGCCATTTTGCACCTCTGCTTTGCTTTGTTTTACGAATTTTTTAAGTAGTAAAAAGAGAGCCAAAACCACTGCCGCAACAAGTGCCGCAAGGAATATGCTTTCATTAGGTACAAAGGATGTTGTGCCGTCGTTGTTGGTGATAAGGGGAGCATTTTTAAGCACTGCCACGCTGATTGCAGGGCCCACAACACCGGGAATTAAAACCTGCGCCACAATGCGAAGTCCCTGAAAACGACCTGCTTTGCCAATGGGAGTGCAGTCCCTTATAACTGCGCCAAAGACTGCCGCACCCGACAGATAACCGCACATCATAAGCAGTGAGCCAATAAATACGGGTAGGGTGGACTTGAAGAAGAATAAAAACACATAGCCAAGGCAAAGGGTAGCAAGAGCAGGAAATACCGATTTCGTAAATCCAACCTTGTCATAAAATCTGCCGTAAAGAGCGGTAACCACTGAGGCAATTATAATAGCAGGTGCCATAATAAGCACATAGTCTGCCATCTGCAATCCCTTTTCGTAATAGATAATAAGATAGGGCATAAAAATCTGAATAGAAATGCCAAACAGAGCAAATCCAACAAGGGCAAAATAAAGCATGGGGTTAGCTTTTATAACCGAGGGTTTAAAGCCGTACAGAATGTTGGCAAACATACCGCCCTCGCTTTTGTTAATGTGGGGTGCGTCTTTAATAAGGAATATGCCAAGCAGACCGATAAGGGTTACGGCAACGCCAATTATAAGGAAGATGGCAGTCCAACTTTCTGCTTTATCAAGGTCAAATGCCATAAATCCGCCAAAGACCGCCAAAATAGCCACCAATGGCATCATAGCGTTAATGCCCTCTGCGGCGCCTCTGCCACCCTCCTCGGTGGAGTCAGTCAGCCAGGCGTTAAAGCAGGCATCGTTGGCAGTAGAGCCGAAAAAGGTCATCACGCAGTCAAGAAGAATAACAAGACTTATACCCACTGCCGCCGCTGAAGTAACGGCAGGGAAAAGGGCAGTTATAACATCTGCCCTAAGCAGTGCAAATGCACCGATTGATAAGCCCCACAGAATATATCCGCCGCAAATGAAAAGTTTGCGCTTGCCGATTTTATCGGACAAAGCGCCCATAAAGATAGTGGTCAGAGTTGCCGCAATTGCCGATGCGGAAACCATAGCCGAAATGGCGCTTTCATCGGCATTGAACATTTTGTATATAAATACGTTAAAATACATATTTTCAACAACCCAGGCAATTTGTCCTACCAGACTGAAAATTACAAGGGCGGTCCAAAAACGCGGTGATTTTTTGTTGTTCATATTAAAACCTCCAATCTGTTTTTAATATACCACTTTTTATTGTTTTTTTCAAGGTTATAAGGTATTGTTTTATTTCAAAAAGTGTGTTAAAATGTCAAAGTTAAGTATAAATACGGAAGGGGGCTAAAATATGTCGATTCTTGCGGCGGACAATTTGTCTGTCTCTTTTGGTGAGAGAACTTTGTTTAACCCCTTTTCTATGGAGATTGGCGAGGGCGAAAAAATCGGTCTTATCGGTATGAACGGCGCAGGAAAAACCACCCTCTTTAAACTTCTTACAGGTGAAATTGAGTCTGATACAGGTGGAATTGTTCGGCAAAAAGGTCTTCGCGTCGGTTATATGGAGCAGATTGTGGCATCCTCCTCAAATCAGACGGCTTACGAGGCGGCACTGTCGGTTTTTGATTCCCTTATCAAGCAGGAGCAACAACTTGAAGCCTTGCAAAACGCTCTTGAGGGCGCCGACGAAAAGACCATAACCCTCTACCACGATTTGCTTATAAGTTTTGAGCGTGAAGGGGGGCTTACCTACAAAGCCCGCACCCGCTCTGCTTTGTTGGGGTTAGGTCTTGATGAAAATCAACTTAATCTGCCTCTCAGGTCACTAAGCGGCGGTCAGTTATCAAAAATATCCCTTGCCCGTCTGCTTCTTGGTGATGCACAACTTATGCTACTTGACGAGCCCACCAACCATCTTGACATTTCTTCGGTGGAGTGGCTTGAGTCCTTTTTAAAATCAAGCAAGTCGGCGGCAATTATCATATCCCACGACCGCTATTTTCTTGATGCGGTCACTACTCGCACCCTTGAAATTGAGCACTGCCGTGTGGCAGATTTTAAAGGCTCCTATACCGCTTATATGGCCTTCAAAAAGGAACAAAGAGAGATTGAGCGCCGCCATTATGAAAATACAATGGCAGAAATCAATCGGTTAGAGGCGGTCATAAAGCAACAACACCAATGGAATCGGGAAAAGAATATTAAAACCGCCGATTCCAAACAAAAAGAGGTGGACAGACTTTATGCCACCCTTAAAAAGCCCGAAAGTGAGACAGAGGGTATACACTTTGCATTTAAGCCAAAAGCGGCAGGCAGTAATGACACCGTTATGGCACATAATATCTCTAAGGCGTATACTGATACTCCTCTTTATAAGGATGTCAGTTTTACCGTCCGCCGCGGTGAGCGGGTATTCTTGCTTGGCGCTAACGGATGCGGCAAAACCACCTTGCTTAAACAACTAATGCGTGAGGGGGATGGAGTCCGTTTCGGCACCTCTGTTTCGGTCAGTTATTTTGACCAGACACAAAGTGACTTGACTGACTCAAACACTGCACTTGAAGAGATACAGAACAAATATCCAAACCGCACCGAAAGTGAACTCAGGGGCGCTCTGGCTGCATTTTTGTTCAAGGGCGACGATGTGTTTAAAAAGGTAGGCAGTCTGTCAGGCGGTGAGCGTGCCCGTCTTGCCATACTCAAAATAATGCTGTCAGGCAGCAACTTTTTGCTCCTTGACGAGCCCACAAACCACCTTGACGTTTATTCCCGTCAGGCTTTGGAGTCGGCACTTGAATCCTATGGCGGCACGATGCTTATTGTTTCTCATGACCGTCGGTTTATAGACTCCCTTGCCGACCGCATTTTTGTTATGGAAAATGGCGGTGTGAATATTTATAACGGCAATTATACATATTATATAGGCAAGCGGGAAGAAAACGCCACAGAGGAAACTCAGGTAAAGGCTAAAGCACCAATGGGTGCAGGCGGTCAGGCGTATAAAGAGAAAAAGCGTATTCAAAGCGAAATAAGGCGTCTCAAAACCGCCGTCAAGCAAACCGAAGAGGAAATTGAGCTTTGCGAAAACAAACTCCTACGACTTAACGAGGAACTGTCCACACCCGACTGCGTGGCAGATTATGTGCGCACCCTTGAGCTGACCGAAAAATGCCAACAGATTGAGGAACAGTTAAATAATGCAGTGGAAAAATGGGAGAAACTTTCCACCGAACTTGAAGGGTATGAAAGTCAGTCAGAATAAAATCTTAAATTTTTTGAAAAAAACACTTGATTTTATTGTCGTGTTGTGATATTATACTTTGGCACGACCGATTTGCGCCAGTAGCTCAGCTGGATAGAGTGTTTGGCTACGAACCAAAAGGTCAGGGGTTCGAGTCCCTTCTGGCGCGCCATAAACGCTGTAACAACTTTTGTTGTTACAGCGTTTATTTTTGCGCGCCGAAGGGACTCGAACCACGAAATGGAGCGAACACCGAGCTGTGCGAGGTAAGGAGCGACACAGAAACGGTACGGTGTACCGTTTCGCTTTTCGTCCAACCGAGCGGAGCGAGGGCGCAAGGTAAAGGAAGCACTGCGCCACAAGGGAGAGTATCGAAACTTTTGTTGTTACAGCGTTTATTTTTGCGCACCGAAGGGACTCGAACCCGAGCGGAGCGAGGGCGCAAGGTAAAGAAAGCACAGCGCCACAAGGGAGTTGCGTATGTTGCCTTAAAAAGCAACTATTTACGGACTATGCTAAAAAGCCACGATACGCGTCTGAAGCGTTATCGTGGCTTTTATCTTATCTAATCTTTGAGCCGGGCTGGACTCCTTCAAGGAAGATAACCTTAACATCTTCACCCGAATCGGCGGCAAGAATCATACCGCAACTTTCAACACCGCAAAGGGTGGCAGGCTTAAGGTTTGCCACAACCACAACAGTTTTGCCAACCAACTCATCGGGGGTGTAATACTGAGCAATACCCGATGCAACTGTGCGTTCTTTACCTGAGCCGTCGTCAAGGGTTAACTTGAGAAGTTTCTTTGCTCGTTTTACAGGCTCGCAAGCAAGAATTTTTGCCGCCCGCAGTTCAACCTTCGCAAACTCGTCAATGGTGATTTCTGCCATAGTGGCAATGCCCTCTGCAGTTTCTTTTTTAGCGGCGGCAGCCTTGGCGGCCTCCATCTCTGCAGCCAATTCCTTAAGCACTTTTTCGGCATCTATACGGGCAAAGAGGGGAGTAGCCTCGCCAACTTTGAAACCGTCAGTAACACCGAAAGCAAGGTCGGTATTATTGCAGTTAATTTGTGCCTTTATACCCTTGCAGCAGTTAGGAACAATGGGTTCAAGGAGCACAGACAAAATGCGGATGCTCTCAAGCAAATGATACATAACCGATTCAAGTCTGCCCTTTTGTGCCTCGTCCTTAGCAAGCACCCAAGGAGCAGTCTCGTCAATATACTTGTTGCAACGCTTAGCAAAATTCATAACCAAATCGGTGGCATCGGCGTTGCGGTAAGCATCCATAAGGGTGTAATATTTCTGGACCGTCTCGTTGGCGCACTTGATAATATCGTTGTCAAACTCGTCAAGGGGAGCGCACTTGTTTGCCACACCGCCAAAATATTTGTTGGTCATTGCAACAGTGCGGTTAACAAGGTTGCCCAAGGTGTTGGCAAGGTCGGTATTATATCTGTTTATGAAACTTTCGTAGGTAATATTTCCGTCCTGAGCAAAGGGTATTTCGCTAAGCAGATAGTAGCGCACCGCATCACTGCCAAAACGGGCGGCAAGCTCGTCGGCATAGATAACATTGCCCTTTGACTTGCTCATTTTATCCTCGCCGAAAAGCACCCAAGGATGACCCAGTACCTGCTTAGGCAATGGCTCACCCAATGCAAGCAGTAAAACAGGCCAATAAATAGTGTGGAAACGGACAATATCTTTGCCGATAACGTGCAAATCAGCAGGCCACAACTTGCTGTAAAGTTCACTGCTACCCTCGGGGTCGTAACCGATACCGGTAATGTAGTTGGAAAGGGCGTCAATCCAAACATAAATAACGTGCTCGGGGTCAAATTCAACGGGCACGCCCCATTTGAATGAACTTCTTGACACGCAAAGGTCATTAAGACCGGGCTTGATAAAGTTGTTTATCATTTCTGCCTTGCGGGACTCGGGCAAGAAGAAATCGGGAGTATTTTCGTAGTATTCAAGCAACTTGTCAGCGTATTTTGAAAGACGCAGGAAGTATGCTTCCTCGTGGGCGTCAACCACATCTCTGCCACAGTCGGGGCATTTACCCTCCTTTAACTGTGAGGGAGTGAAGAAGGACTCGCAGGGCACGCAGTATTTGCCTTCGTACTTGCCCTTATAAATATCCCCTTGGTCGTAAAGGCGCTTAAAGATGTGTTGAACTGCCTTTTCGTGATAGTCGTCGGTAGTGCGAATAAATTTATCATAGGTAACATCAAGGCTATCCCAAACCATTTTGATTTGACCTGACACATTGTCAACATACTCTTTTGGAGTGGTGCCTGCCTCTTTAGCCTGCTCTTCAATTTTCTGACCGTGCTCGTCAGAGCCTGTCATAAAATAAACATCGAAGCCGCGCATACGCTTGTAGCGTGCAATCATATCGGCAAGCACAATATCGTAAGAGTTGCCAATGTGTGGCTTGCGAGAGGTGTAGGCAATAGCCGTTGTGATGTAGAATTTGTTGCTCATACTTTTCTCCGTTCAACGCGCGGATGATGCGCGTCCGCCTTCTTTTTAGCATAGGCGCTGCCTTTATTTACACCGCTAATGGCACGATGCCCCTATATTATACCAAATTTTCCTGCAAATTCAAGAGGGGTTGTGCCAAACCTACAAAAAATTTAGCAATTTGTGTGTGAAATGCTTATTGAAAATAAGCAAGGCGAGGATTATAATGTTTTTATAGTTTACCGAGGAGGTATTATAAATGAAAAAACTGTTGGCAATAGCCTTAATTTGCTTTATATTAACCGGTTGTGCAGGTGGGGGCGAAACACCTTCATCAACGGCAGTTTCATCTGATAAGGCAAGCAAGCCTGTAAGCTCTCAGATAACAAGCACAATTTATCCCACCAAAAATGAGTACAAAGAGTGGACCTATAACATCACCGATGTTGCCGACCGCGTGACTTTGGGCAACCGCTGCGTTGTCAATCAAGACGGTATGGTGTTTGATCAAGCAGGTGCCAACTTCACCTTTAGGGCTGACTGCGAGGGTGATGTTACAGTTAACATCAAAAACAACGTAAATTGGTCTAACCGCTTCCGCCACTACACTGTTTATATTGACGGCGTCCGTCAGGAAAGACTTCAGGTAGAGGCAAAAATAGCTTTAGGGGAGCATACCGTTACAGTCGCAAAGGATTTGCCCCGTGGCATTCACGAAATCAAGGTATGCAGGTCAAACCCTGCCGAAAATGGAAGGGAAACTGTTGTAGGCATAAAAATGAAGGGTGTGCTTTGTGAGGAAAAACCTGCTCAAAAGGATTTGCTTATTGAGTTTTTGGGTGACTCCCTTACTGCAGGCCTTGGCAACCTTGACTTTGAAAACGGCAGTTTTGACAGTGAATATTCTGACTCAACTCAAACCTATGCATTTTTCACTGCCGAAGCCTTTGATGCCGATTTTTCTTCTATTTGTTGCGGTGGATTGCCCTTTTCTTTTGAAAGCGGCGGAATGACTATAACCGAACGCTACAACAGAGTAAGTTTTACCCGTGATGCAGGAGCACACGATTTTGCCCGTCCTGCCGATGTGGTTGTAATCAACCTTGGCACTAATGACCACGGCAAACTTTACGAAAGTGCCACTGCCGAAAGTGAACTTTTGGCAAAGGCAAAAGAACTGCTTGAGTTTGTGCGCCTTAAAAACCCCAATGCAAAAATTGTTTGGGCATACGGAATGGCAACCAAACCCGCCAAAAGTTTGCTTGAAAAAGCAGTTGCCGATTTAGGCGGTGAGGGGGCAGGCTATTATTTCTGCGATTTGCCGGGCAATGTTGCAGGGGAAAAGGGACACCCCGTGGTTGAAAGTCATCAAAATGCCGCAAAGGTGCTTATCGCATTTATGAAAGATAAACTTGGACTTAAAGAGGTAACACAATGATAAAAAGGCTGATGGCCATAATGTTAACCATATCTTTATTTACTTTCGGCGCTTGTAACAGAGGTAGTGCAGACAAATCTTCAACTGCAAGCAATAAGCCCTCAAAAAATGAGCCTACTTCATTAGTGCAGTCGGATATTGTGCCTGCCGTTAACGATTATTCAGAGCGTACATATATGCTTGCTGAAATAACTCAGTATCTTAAACTTGACGGCAGATGGGCAACCTCAAAAACAAGTGCAGATGCAGGGGCACAGGAACTTTCACAGTTTATTGAAGGCATTCTGAAATGATTTTGAAAATGGAGTGGTTTAATTTATGAAACTTTTGCAAAACACAAGCTTTGCAAAAATAGATACAGTGGAAGCCATCAAAATGGTAGCCGAGGCAGGATTTGATGCCTTGGATTTATCCCTTTTTCGTATGAATTATGAGGGTGACGCTCTTGCCGGTGATAATTACAAGGCAGAGGTGGAGCGTATACGTCTTGCTGCCAAGGAGTACTCGATGACCTTTGAGCAAGCCCACGCTCCATTCAGATTTAAGAATTTTGCTGATTATGAGGGGGAGGTCTTACCGCTTACTCTGCGCGCCCTTGAAATTGCAGGAATGCTTGGTGTAAAGATTATGGTGGTGCACCCCATCCATTACGGTGATTACCGCAAGACTAAACAACAAATGCACGACCTTAGCATAAAATATTACCGTGAACTTATTCCTTATTGTGAAAAGTATGGCGTTAAAGTTGCCCTTGAAAATATGTGGCAATGTAACGAGTTTACAAGATATATTGAGGATGACACCTGCTCAAGCCCCGAAGAATTTGCCGCTTGGATTGACGAGCTTAACAGTCCGTGGATTACAGGCTGCCTTGATTTAGGTCACTGCCCAATTGTTGGCAGAAGCACGGCAGATTTTATCCGCTATTTAGGTGCCAACCGTATTGGCTGTTTACACGTTCACGATAACGATTTCCATTCAGACACACACACATCACCTTTCTATGGAAAAATGAACTGGGATGAAATTACTGCCGCACTTAAAGAAATAGGCTATAAAGGTAATTTTACATACGAAACTGACACATTTATTAACAATATGCCAAAGGAATTGCTTCCCGACGGACTTAAATTCCAAGAGCGCATCGGCAGATATTTAATTAAGAAAATTACAGAGTAACAAAAAAACACCTGAAATCAGGTGTTTTTTTGCCTTCTCCAATGGGAGAAGGCTGAGACGCAGAAATGGCCTTCTTTCGAACGCTCGATATGTTGCTTCGCAACGAGTTTTTATATACACTTAACAACCTTTATATGAGGCTTGCCTTCTTCAATATATTCCTTGCCCTCTTTGGTGTAGCCGATGGAACAATAAAAACCGACCGCCTGCACTTGCGAGCCGATAGTTATCATTTTGCCACCCATGTCTTTTGCGGTGACCTCTGCCTCGGCAATAACCTTTGCACCGTAGCCTTTCTTTCGGCAATCTTTTTTAACGGCAACTCTGCCAATGTGATAAACGCCCTCTGCCTCTTTGTTCATTCGGCAGGTTGCAACGGGCGAGCCGTCATCAAATAACACAAAGTGAAAGGCTTTGTCTACTTCGTCATATTGGTCAAACTCATTCTCAAACCCTTGTTCATTCACAAAAACCTCAAGGCGTATTTGTTTAGATTCTTCGGTTGGCTTATTGCTCATTTCAAAGTGTGCCATATTAGTCCTCGCTTTTTAAGTTCAAGGTCGATTGCGCCCATAACGCCCTTTTTATCGGCACTCCATAAAGGTGCCACCAAAATCCTCTTGTCACCATCCCCCGTCATTCTGTGAACTACGGTATCGGGGTTAAGACAAGAGAGCGCATCGCTCAAAAGACCGATATATTCATCTTTTTCAAGGGGAGTATAATCACCCGAAAGATACATTTTATAAAGGGGAGTGCCCTTTAACACGTGAAGAAGTGAAATTTTAATTCCCCCTGCAGATTGGGCAATAAGTCTTGCAGTAGCACAAACTTCCTCTCTCGACTGATTGGGCAGACCGATTATCATATGGGTGATGATATTTATCCCTGCCTCTTTAAGTCGGTTGCAAGCGTCAATATAAACTGTGGTATCATAGCCTCTGTTAAACTCTTTTGCAAGGGTATCGTCGGCAGTCTGAAGCCCCAATTCAACATAAACAGGCTTGATTTTATTAAGTGCCGACAGTTTTTGAATTATATTTTCAGACAAACAGTCGGGACGGGTTGCCACCGCAATCGCCACGGCATCTTGGCGGTTAACGGCAATGCTCATTCGCTCAAAAAGAGGGTCTGTATTGCCGTGAGTGGCAGTGTATGACTGAAAATAGGGGATGAATTTGCCGTCGGCGCATTTTTTAATAACTCGCAGTTTTGCGGCATCAAGTTGGGCGTTTATATCACCTGTCTGCTCTGCAAAATTGCCCGAGCCCTCTGCACAAAAGGTGCAACCGCCCACACCGCAAGTGCCGTCGCGGTTGGGACAGGTTTTGCCACCCTCAACAGAAAGACGGTAAACCTTGCACCCAAAAAGCGAGCGCCAATAATCACTTGCCTTAATCATTGAAACGGCGTACGAACTCGTTAACTGCGGCAGGACTTCCTGCTACAACACTGCATCTTTTACCGAAATCAAGGGGTGAGCCGTCTATTTGCACAACCTTTGCACCCGCTTCTTCGCAAATAAGGGAGCCTGCGGCAAAATCCCAAGGATAAAGTTGCAACTCATAGAAAAGGTCAGCGCGGCCAATTGCAATCCAAGCCAAATCACTGGCAGCAGAGCCGCTGCGGCGCAAATCCACCGCATCTCGCAAACACTCGCCTGCAATGGACAGGGTGCGTTCTGCCAATTCGGGATAGTAGGGGGATGTGCCAAAAAGCACCAAAGATTTTTCAAACGGACGGTCAGATGCCTTTATAAAACTGCCGTTAAGCTTGGCACCCTTGCCAAGTTCAGCGGTAAAATACTCGTTAAGATAGGGTTGGCAGATAACACCTGCCACAACCTTTCGGTCCCGAAGCAAAGCAATTGAAATTGCGCTTGTTTTGTAGTCATACATAAAGTTGCAAGTGCCGTCGATGGGGTCAACAATAATGCACTCACCCATGGGCAACTCCGATTGCTTTGTGTCTTCTTCACCGATAAATTTAGCATGGGGGAAAAGGTCGGCAATGTGGCTTTTAATGTAATTTTGCACCTTTAAATCGTACTCGGTTACAAAGTTGCCGTGCCCCTCTTTAGAGTCAACTGACATATTTCGGTTTGCCTCAAGAACAATCCTTGCGGCACCCTGTGCCACTCTTGTTAACTTGTGAGAAACAGAAAAATCCATAAAGCAATTCTCCTTTAGGGAAATATATATTTCGATTATACACCTCCTGCAAAAAAATTGCAACACCACTTGTATTGCTAAAATTATGTGGTAAAATCCATAAAAAAGAGTGGTGATTTTGTGGTACGGTGACAAGAATTTTTAGGCAGGCAGTTTACCATTGCTTTTTCCCTTTTGCAGCGGACTGAAGGATGACACTGTTCGTTTTGAGGGCAAGCCTTACTCAATGGATAAGCCCTACGCAGTTATTCTTGAACCAAATCAGAGTAAGCGCTTAGGCTACACTGTCAAAAAAATTTAATCTGCATACTATGTATCAGGGGCAAACAAAGGGTACCCTGATATATCGGTGGCAAAGTGCAGGTTGTCTTTAAAATTGCCGATATGCCCCTTTTAATATAAAAGCACCGTCAAAAGCTTGACGGTGCTTTTTAGTATCAAATAAATCAAAAAAATTCATATTTTTTCGAAACAAACAATATCGTTTTGTATAAAAAAACAATCGTTTTTTACATTGAACAAAGGTGATGCTAGTGTTAAAATAATGTAAAAAGGTGCTATGTGCACCAAAACACAAGGAGGCGTGTGCAAATGAAACGCATTTTATCTTTATTATTGGTGATTGTTATGATTGCCGCTTTGGGCGTTATGGCAGTAGGATGTAAGTCAACTGGCAAAGGCAAGGGTGACAATGGCAAATACAGTCAGGACATTCCAGGGGGTGTTGGCGATGTAAGTCCCGAAACACTTGAAGCATTGTCAAATTCAGGCACTGTTACCATTTATGATCTTAAAGAAAGTTTGACAGACGAAGCAAAGGAATTTAATGCTTATTTCGAGCAGGTTTACGGCGGAAAGATTGAACGTGTGTTTACTGTGTGGGAAGGTTGGGAGAAAAAGTTTATCACTGACTTTTATGCAAGTGATGCTCCTGATGTAATATACCTTTTTTCAAAACTGTGGCCAAAAGCTGCATCACGTAAAATGGTTTTCAGTCAGAAGGAACTTAAAGACAAGGGTGTTTTGGCACTCGACCACCCCGTAATTACCGATTCAATTGAACTGTCAGAAAACAACTTCAAGTTTGCAGGCGAACTTTATTCTCTTGATGTTTATCGCGTAACTCCCGCAATGATGGCAGTTAACGACACTCTGCTTAAAAGGTGCGGTGTTGACAAAACTCCCACTCAGTATTATCAAGAGGGTAAGTGGACTTGGGATAATTTTATCAAGGTTTGCCAGCAGGTTTGCGCTAAAGACGAAAACAATGACGGTCAGTCTGACTACTTGGGATACACTGGATGGACTCCACGTTACATTTTGGGTATGAATGCCGCCGAAATTATGGTTCTTAACGAAGACGGCTCTGTAAGAACTAACTTTGAAGATTTGAAAGTTGTTAACGGTTTGCAGATGTACCGTGATATTTACGAAAACAAACTTGCAGGTGATGCCGACTTTAAAGCAGGTAAGGTTGCAACCTTGGTTTATGACGACTATAATGTTGCGAAGAACTTGCATGTCAACGGCGAAAAGGTTTCCTTTGATTTTAGCGTTGTACCTCTGCCTACAGGTTCAGATAATACCGACGGCTATGTTTATGGTTCATGTGAGGCATACGCAATTGTAAACTCAACCAAAAACCCCCAAGGTGCACTTAACTACATAATTGCAATGCACGCCTTTAACAAGAAGTATGTTAAAGAGGACGTGAACGACCTCAGTTACTGGCTTGATGACGCGGGCGACCAAATGCTTGATGATTGTCGTGTTAGAGTTCACGAAGCTATATTTGATGGTGTTGGTGACATGTCACAACAGTGGAATTTCTGGAATGAAGTCAGCGGTCGCAACAGCAAAAATACCGTTGCAGAGATAATTACTGCTTACACCCCCTACTTTGATAAGCAGTGTGCAATGGAAAACCAATACAGCGAGTAATAACGAAAACGCGCTTCTTTTTTAAGGAGCGCGTTATTTGTATGTAGGGGATGGTGCTTGCCGACACCCCGCTTTTATCAACCCTTTGCAAAAAGAGCAAGTTCAGCCGAACTTGCTCTTTTTGCTTTCGTTTAAATCTTTAATCGTCTTACCGAAATAACACCGCAAGATGTAACATCATAATGCAAAGCATACATCACTTAAATTTAACACAACATGAAGTCATAGGGGGAACCAATTGTCTCTTGTGGTGTGATAGCACGATCTAAAAGAAGATAAAATAGTGATATTGTGAGACAGGTCTCACAGTTATATTTTTGCTTTGTGGCAATGATATTGAAACTTTAAGTTTCAGTTTTATTATATTCGCCTCATAAACTCGTGAAACGGATACAACTTGGACGAAGTAAATAACTGCGAAGCAATATAAATCGCCAAAGGCGAATATAAATGAGGCACACTTCCTATCGAAGTGTGCCTCTAGGAATCGGCATTTTTACCAGTCGCCTTTAACGGCTTTGATTGCAAACTTTGCAATATCGGTGTTATCAATGGTTTTGCCGTTAAAATACTCTGTGCCGTAGCCAAGAGCAAACACACCTACATTAACACCTGAGTGACCTGTAGTGGTAAACTTAACGTCGCTAAGTTGATAATCGTCACCCTCGGGGAGTGTGACTCCGCCAGTCTCGTGGTCAGAGGTGATAATAAGCATTGTGTCGGGATGCTCCATACAGTACTTAACAGCAACGGCAACCGCCTTGTCAAAGAAAGCGACATTATCCACTTTACCTTGAATATCGTTGCTGTGACCTGCTTTGTCGGTGCCGGCGTTTTCTATCATAAGGAAAAATCCATTTTCATTTTCAAGGGTTTTAAGCGCCATTTCAGTAACCTGAGCCAAGCGGTAGTCACCCGACTTCATACCAAATCCCGTAAAACCAAAGAAAGGCAAATCTTTTTTGGGGGATTTGGTTAAACCAAACTCAAACATTTCAAAATCAGACAAAACATTAACCGAGTTAAACAAGGCTTTTGTTTCCTCATCAGCCATAACGCCACTGACAAAATCACTGTACCCGTTGCCGATAAGCACGTCGGGCTTGAATTTCATAAATGAGCGAGCAAGCTCGGCAGTGTTATTTCTTGATATATTGTGCACAGAAAATCCCGATGGGGTAGCGCCCAAAACACTGTCAGATGTAACAATGCCTACCTTTTTGCCACATTCACGGGCAATCTCGCTAATATTTTTCAAATCTCTGCCGTAAATATCCTGACCAATCATTCCGTTGGCGGTTTTAGTGCCTGTTGCAAGGGCGGTAGCCGATGCGGCAGAGTCGGTAACCTCGCTGTTGGCAGATTTGGTAGTGGCAAAGCCTTTGTTTTTAAGCTGGTCAAGCACCAAACCAAAGTCGAACTTAAAGTCACTGAATTTGTTGCAAATAGTGATGTCGTTAAGCCCCATTCCGTCGCCAACCATAAAAATAATATTCTTAGGCTTAACATATTGGGTGCTATTTGCCTTGTCTAAATCGGACTTTGTAAAGGTGACAGTTTTGGAGTAAAAGGGCTCAGGCTCAGGCTCGGGCTCTTTTGAGGCGGTATCAATTTTGGATACCACCGACTGCACAGATGAAACTTTGGACGATGTCTTTGAGGATACATCACTTGTTTGCTCACCGCAACCCACAAGGCTTATAATCAGCGCAAGTGAGAGTAATAATGCTAAAAGTTTTTTCATAATAACAATCCTTTATTTTGCAGTAAGAATAGCACAAAGAGGCATTTCTACCTCGAACAAATCAGCGTCAATTTTGCCCTCGCTAACCAAGTTGCCAAGGCAGTCAACCACAGTGTAATTTCTGCCTTTGCAACCCTTGATTATCAGGCTATCGGCACTTGAGCAGTTAACAACGGTGGACTCTTTAACCTTGCAGTTAATAAATCGGTCGGCAAAGGTGGTAAATATCTCTTTATCACCCAAAGTGGAGCAGGCAAGACTGTAATATGCCAAAGGCTCACGGACAGTCAGCTTGCCGTCAAGGAGCACTTCGCGATTTTCACGCCAGAAGCCAAGGTAGAACTTAATCATCTGTTTGTGCTCTTCACTCATTTCACACAGTTTAACAGAAACCTGAGGCACGCCGTAAAGGACAGATGCAATCTGCAACGCGGCAGACTCCACCGTCTCATTAACATTCCACATAACCATGTCGGAGTGAACGGCGGTATTGCCTGAAGTAAGGCGCAAATCAATAACGCCAACGCGGTTGGTGAAAGAGTCACTGGGGCAGTCGTTAACTCGGAGCATATTGCCGTATTTTCTGATAGAGGGGCCTACATAACGCTGACGGAACTCAATCAAGATTTCGGGATTAAGGGCAGTCAATTTGTCTTTAACCTCGGTCATCAGGCAGTCAATACCTTCTTCAAGGGAAATAAAGTCACGGCGGTCATCAGGCTTTATAGCCTCTTCGGTAAGAGCAAAAAAGTCAATAAAGTCGAGTTTAAGTCCGTCCAGTCCCCAGTTCTTAATGGCGTTAACGTAGTTGTTTATCAAATATTCTCTGACAACCTTGTAACGTGGGTCAAGGGCAAAGGCGTTATCACCGTACCAAGCGTTAAGAAGCATATCTTTAAATTCTTCGTACTTTTTTGAGTGAATACCCACAAAGGGAACAGAGTACCAAAGCATAACCTTAATGCCTATTTCGTGCAAACGGTCAACCAACTCTTTCATATCACCCATTTTGCTGTGGGCAACCTCCCAGTCACCGCAATAGGCATAGCCGCGACTGTTATCCTCGGTCTGCCAACCGTCGTCGATGATAACGGTATCCATACCAAGAGGCTTTGCAAGGCGGCACTCCTCCACAATGCTATCAACATCAAGCACCTGATGGAAACTGTACCAAAGGGAGTCCATAGGCATTTTTGCGGCATCGGGAACATGGGCAGGCTTTAATCCCAAATCATTCTCCCACCAAGATGAAACGCCATAAATGGCATCGTAAAAGGGAATGTCACGAGTATCAATGCGCCAAGTAGCCTTATACTCCTTTAAAGGTGCAGTAAGGGTGGTGAAAAGTTCAACACTTACATCAACATTGGCACCTTCTTCGTGTGCACCAACAGCAACGCTCATAGGAGTTGTTGTATCAGAGGAGGCAAAGCACCAATGGTTAATATCTTTTTTAGAGAAAATTTCAAGTATGGGCATACCTGCGGCAAGGCGGGATGTGGATTTGCGCATTGACCAACAAGGAGTGAGGGAACGCTTGTCGCTAATTAGCGGGCCCCATACACCGAAACTTTCGATAGTAGGAATTTGCCAATCAAATCTTACCCATTTTGGCACCTCGGTTTGAGGCAAAGTGACGGTCACGTCGATGGTGATAATTCCGTCCTTTTCGGTTTGTTTGAGGTCATACTTTGCGCCCTCATTACCGCCTGAGATTTTAATATCGTACATAAAACTCCTCCAAAACAAGAAAACTATATGTTTTTCTTGATAAATTTTCAATGTCAGTGTAAAATAAAAGGGTTAAAATTCAAGTTCAATAAATGAATGGTTGCCGTGCCTTTTATCCTCGGGTGGCAGTTGCATATAATCCCCAAAAACATAGCGCAGATAACTGTCATAACCCTTTGGTATAGGCATTTCAGTGTCCTCAAAAGGCAAATAGACGGCGCTCTCAAACCATTCCTTTGGAAATTCGTTGCCGATGTAACCCAGTCCTGAGCAAAGTTCCACTACCTTGTTGCAGTCTTTAAGGGAATATTTGGTCATACGTTTTTCATATTTTTTCCACGCCTTTGTGCGTGCCTTGTGGGTGGGCTTCAGGGCAAGCAAAAATTTGCAAGCCAATTTTACCGGTCCACCGTGATTTTGGGGTGCGCCGTAATTGTAAAGACAAAACAAAACGGCATTGATTTTTTGGGTAAGTCGTTTAATTTTACTGTTGGGGCAAGCATCCAAAGGCAAAATGTCAAGAGCAATGCCACGGGGAATATTGGTTAGATTTTCTTGCTCTTTTGTTATGCAACGGGTGGTCTTGTCCACAAAAGTAGTTATGTACTGACCGCAGTATTTATCCTCGTCGGTGCGAAGCAGAGCGTATCGGTCGGTATCTTGCCAAATTTCATACAGCCGCTCGTAATCAGCGCGGGGCATAAACAGGTCAATATCATCATCCCAAGGGATAAATCCGCCGTGGCGCACGGCACCGATACAACCGCCGCCACACAAAAAGAATTTAAGTCCGTTTTGGTCGCAAAATGCCTTAAAATCTTTAAGTATTTCAAGGGATTTCAGTTGTAAGGCTCGCAGTTGGCCTTCTTTAAATTCAAACATTTTATTCACCTAAATTTACACAGTTTTTGGGTGCGCCATTCATAAAATTCTCAAGATTTTTTGCAACGATGTTAACAAGCCTGCGGCGTGCCTCCGGAGTTGCCCAAGCCACGTGTGGCGTAATAATCAGATTTTTCGCGTTAAGCAGGGGATCTCCCTCTTTCATAGGCTCATTGGTAGCAACATCAATGGCGGCGCCTGCAATTTTGCCTGAGTTTAGCGCATCAATCAGGTCTGCCTCGTTAATAACACCGCCGCGGGATGTGTTTATAATATAAGCACTGCTTTTCATAAGTGACAGGGTATCTTTGTTTATCAGATGACGGGTACTGTCGGTCAAAGGGCAGTGTAGGGTTATAAAATCGGAATTTTTAAACAAATCCTCTTTGCTTACATATTTATATGGGCAGTCAGGTTTTTGGGTACGGGTGCAAACGATAACCTTCATACCAAGAGCATCGGCAACCTTTGCTACCGACTGACCGATTGCGCCAAAGCCAAATATACCAAGGGTCTTACCCCTTACCTCACACATAGGCTCGGTAAGATAGGTAAATGCGGCACTGCGGCACCAATCACCCGAATGGACCGAGCGGTCGTAGGCACAGATACTGCCTGCCATACTAAGCATAAGCCCGATAGCGTGCTGAGTAACCGAGTGGGTAGAGTAGTCGGGCACATTGCAAACGGCAATACTCCGTTTGGTAGCAGCATCAAGGTCAACATTGTTGTAGCCTGTGGCAAAAAGCCCGATGTATTTTAAGTTTTTGCAGTGGTCAATAACCCGACTGTTCATATTAGCCTTGTTGCAAATAATAGCATCAGCATCTTTTGCAACCTGCAAAATTTCATCTTCACTAAGCATATCGTATAAATGGGTGTCACCCAAGGCACAAATAGGCTCAAGAGATATGTCACCATTTGAAACAACGGTATTGCAATCAAGCACAACAGTTTTCATACTCCCACTCCTTTTGTTCTATTTTAAAATAAATCAAGTTAGGTTTCAATCATTTTTTTGCATATTTAATGTGAAAATTCAAAATATATTAAAGTCATTTTATGAGGTGATACGATGTTAACACGGTCAGCAGGCATACTTTTGCCGATAAGTGCCCTGTCAACCCAAGGTGGAATTGGCACTTTGGGTAAAGAGGCAATTGCCTTTGCCGACAAATTGAAAAAGGCAGGTCAAACCTATTGGCAGGTGCTTCCTGTAAACCCTGCGGGCAAAGGAAACAGTCCTTATCAGCCGCTGTCAGCCTTTGCAGGCAGTGAACTTTATATCGACCTTGAGCGGCTTGCAGAGGACGGACTTGTAGAGCGCGGCGCCATACCCTTGGGTGAAAGCGGATATGTAAACTATGCCGCCGTACGCTCGGTTAAGGATAAAATTTTGCGGGGCGCCTTTGCAAAGTTTACCCCCGACAAAGACTATCACGATTTTGTGGCAGAAAACAAATTCTGGCTTGAGCCATACGCACTTTTTATGGCAATCCGCCGTTACTATAAAGGCAAAGAGTTATGCTTTTGGAAAACCGAAGACCGAGCCTACACTCACTCTGTTATAGAGCGGTATGCCGATAAATTGAAGACCGAGATTGACTATCACAAATTCTTGCAGTACCGATTTTTTGGTGACTGGCAAATTCTCCACGATTACTGCAACTTAATCGGTATAAAACTAATGGGTGATATGCCTATATATGTGTCACCCGACGGCGCAGATGTGTGGATGAATCCCAACCAATTTGAACTTGACGAAGACTATAATCCAACCCATGTGGCAGGTGTGCCACCCGATTGCTTTTCTGAAACGGGGCAAAGGTGGGGCAATCCCCTCTACCGATGGGATGTTATGGCAGATGACGGTTTTGACTGGTGGTGTCAGCGCATAAAGGTGGCGTCAAAACTCTTTGATGCCCTCAGAATTGACCACTTTATAGGTCTTGCGCGCTACTGGTCAATCCCTGCAAAAAGCGAAACAGCCATAAAGGGCAGATGGCGCAAAGGCCCCGGCAAAGCCTTTATTGATGCCATAAATGTTGCGGCAGGGGATATGCAGATTGTTGCCGAAGATTTGGGACTTCCTCATCCTGCTGCAAAGCGGCTTTTAAAATATTCAAATTACCCCGGTATGAAGGTTATGCAGTTTGAATTTGACGAAGGTGCACAACCTTATAACCTTACAAAAAACACGGTAATTTACGGTGGCACTCATGACAACGATACATTGTCGGGGTGGTATAAATCCTTATCTCAGGACCGCAAAGAATTTGTTTGCGACTATCTTGGCGCAAGAGGGGATAATGACATAAAAACCCGACTTTTGCGCTTTGGCTACGCTTCGCCTTGCGATTTAGCAGTCTTTCAGATGCAGGATATTTTGTGGCTTGGTTCCACTGCTCGAATGAATGTACCTGGCACTCCTGCAGGTAATTGGCGGTGGCGGATGAAAAAAGGCGCTTTTGATGAGATTAAGATAGAAAAACTTTGCAAGTTAGCACAACTTTACGGAAGAACGGAGAAAAATAATGGCAATAAAATTTGAAACTTCGGTAAAAGAAGAATTGGCAAAATACGGCGTAGAAATTGAAACCGCCGATATAAAACAACTTTACAATGCGGTGTCAAGTGCCGCACTTTCTCAGGTGGCAAAAAAGTGGAACCGCCCAAAAAAGTCTAAGCGTGCCGCATATCTTTCGGCAGAATTTTTGATTGGCAGGGTGGTATATGCCAACCTGCTTAACGCGGGACTTCTTGACCGATTTAAAGAACTGATGATAAAGCACGATGCCGACCCCGAAATTTTTGAGCGTATCGGCGACCCCGCTTTAGGTAACGGCGGTCTTGGCAGACTTGCCGCCTGCTATCTTGAATCGGCAGCATATTGCGGTATCGGTCTTGACGGCTACGGCATACGCTACCGCTATGGACTTTTCCGCCAACAGATTGAAAATGGATTTCAGCGCGAATATGCAGACGATTGGCTCAAATGGGGAGACCCTTGGTCAGTTCGCAAAGATTACGATGCCGTAAAGGTTCAATTCGGTGACGGATATGTGACCGCAGTGCCATATGATATGGCAATTATCGGCAAAAACGGTGCCACCGTCAATACACTCCGTCTGTGGCAGGCAGAGAGTGATGAGCCCTTCGATTTTAACCTTTTCAATATGCAAAAATACGAAAAGGCGGCAGACAGTCGTCTAAAGGCAGAGCGGCTGAGCGATGTTCTTTATCCCAACGACGACACCTTGCAGGGCAAAAAACTACGTCTCCGTCAAGAGTACTTTTTCAGCAGTGCATCAATCATAGATATGCTTCGTAAATGCGGAGACAAGCCTTTCAGCAGTCAGTATGCAGTGCAACTTAACGACAGTCACCCAACCGTTGCTATTCCCGAACTGATACTCCGCCTTACCGAGCGGGGAATGACCTTTAACGAGGCATTTAACGAGGCGCGCAAAACCTTTTCATACACCAACCATACCGTTATGCCTGAGGCTATGGAAAAGTGGAGTCTGTCCCTTATGCGCTCGGTAATACCTCATATTATTCCCGTTTTGCGCCAGATTCAAAAGAGACTCCGTGCGGAACTTTCTGCCAAGGGAATTACCGATTTTACCCCCTATGACATTATTGATAACGACACTGTGCATATGGCTCGTCTTGCGGTATTTGTCTCTCACAAGGTAAACGGCGTTGCCGCCATTCATACCGAAATTTTGAAAGATACCGTCCTTAAAGAATGGCACGATATTAACCCTAACAGTATAATCAACGTTACAAACGGCATTACCCCTCGTCGATGGCTTACCTTGTGCAATCCCGAATTGGCAGAACTTGTTGCCGACACCTTGGGCGAAGATGTATCCCTTACCTTAAAGGGAATTGACCGCTTGCAAGATTTTGCAAAGAACAAAGAATTTATCCAAAAAATCAAGCAAATAAAGAGAATAAAAAAGGAACAACTTGCGCATTATATATTTGAACGCGAGAAGCGTGAAATACGTTTAGATGCAATATACGATGTGCAAATCAAAAGACTGCACGAGTATAAACGCCAACTGCTCAATATTTTGTCGGTGATTGATACCTGCTTCAGAATAGAGTCGGGTGAGTTTACGGATTTCACCCCAACTGTATATATTTTCGGCGGCAAGGCTGCTCCGGGATATTATATGGCAAAGGCGGTAATCAAACTGATAAACGCCGTCAGCGAATATGTTGAGGCATCACCCATACTCCGCGATAAAATTCAGGTTGTATTTGTTACCGACTACAACGTGTCCTATGCTGAAAAGATAATTCCTGCCGCCGATATAAGCGAGCAAATTTCTCTTGCAGGCACAGAGGCATCGGGTACGGGTAATATGAAACTGATGCTTAACGGTGCAGTAACCCTTGGCACCTATGACGGCGCCAATGTTGAAATCGTAGAGCAGGCAGGAGAGCAAAATAACTATATTTTCGGCCTCAGAGTTGATGAGGTTGAAAAATTAAAAGGCGATTATACTCCAATGCGATATATTGATTCCAATCCCCGTCTTAAGAGGGTGGTTGACGCTTTAACCGACGGCACTCTCCAAGATGACGGAAGCGGAATGTTCAGTGATTTAAGTGACTCACTTAAAAACGAAGACAGATATATGGTCTGTGCAGATTTTGCATCCTACTGCGATACCCGTGACCGACTCAACCGCGAGTATCGTGACGAAGACTCCTTTGCCTCTAAGCGTATTATGAACATCGCCGGTGCAGGATACTTTTCAAGTGACCGCTCGGTTGGTGAATATGCTAAGAGAATATGGGGAATCAAGAAATGAAAAAACTGTTTGCTGTTTTAACTGCCGTAATTCTTTGTGTAAGTTTTGCGGCGTGTGGAAGAAGCAACAACACCTCAGATAATGGTGAAACCGTAAATCTGAGGGTGTGGGGAGCACAGGATGACCAAAAAGTGCTTCAAACAATGATAGACTCTTTTAAAAAAGCCAATCCCGACAAAACCTATAACATTACTTTAGGTGTTGTAGGTGAAAACGACGCGCAAAAACGACTGCTTGAAGATGCAGCCGCCGCTGCCGACGTTTTCTCTTTCCCTGATGACCAGATTTATGATTTGGTTAATGCAGGTGCCCTTTACGAAATTACCCGCAACAAAGAGCAAATTTCCTCTCGCAACACCGAAGCCTCGGTTGAGGCGGCAACAATTGACGGTGCTCTTTATGCCTATCCCGCCACATCCGACAACGGCTATTTTATGTATTACGACAAGTCGGTTGTATCAGAGGAGCAGGCAAAAACTCTTGAGGGAGTGCTTGCCGCCTGTCAGGAACAGGGCAAAAAATTCTTTATGGATGTGTCAAACGGATGGTATGCCGCCTCCTTTTTCCTTGCCGCAGGGTGTAAGGTAGAACTTGGTGACGACGGCAAGCAGATTTGCGATTTCAACAACGAATCGGGGCTTGCCGCAGGAGAGGCAATCAAAAATTTGTGTGCCCATTCTGCCTTTGTTACAGGTGACGATGCCGTCTTTACAGGCGGTATAGGCGGCAATATTGCCGCAGGTGTATCGGGCGCGTGGACTGCTGATGCAGTTAAGCAGAAGTTAGGCAAAAATTATGCCGCTGCCAAACTGCCTACTGCTAAAATCGGTGGAAAAGATACCCAACTTAAAAGTTTTGCAGGCTATAAACTAATTGGTGTTAACTCATCCACCAAAGAGCCTGTTGAGGCAATGAAACTTGCCGAATGGATAACTAACGAAGAAAATCAGCTGCTCCGCTTTAAAGAGAGAGCCTCAGGCCCCTCTAACAAAAAAACGGCAGAAAACGAGGAAGTGAAAAAGAATATTGCACTTAATGCCCTTGCCGAGCAAAATAAACACGGTGTATCACAACGCGGCATTTTAGCTACTTTTTGGTCACCTGTTGAAGCCTTTGGTACGGCAATGGAAAACAAGGATTACACTCAGTCAGTAAAACAACAACTTGACAGTATGGTCAAGGATATAACGTCATAAAAATAGATTAAATATTTACCACAAAATTACGGAAGGAGCGGTGGCGCGTTGAATAAAAGCCGACGGGCACCAAAGGTGCTGCGTTATGCCGCCGAAGTTGTAACTGCCTTTGCAAAAGGTAACGCTGTCACAAGACTATCCTTTCTTGTAATGGGACTGTGGGGATTTGCACGCCGCACCTTTGCAAGAGGTGCGGTGTATCTTTTTACCCAAATCGCCTATATTGCCTATATGATAGCCTTCGGCGGTAACTATCTCGCAAAATTCACTACCTTGGGCACACAGACTCAAGGCAAGGTTTTTGACGAGGAACTAGGAATTTATATCTACACCCAAGGGGACAATTCAGTTGAAATATTGCTTTTCGGCACCCTTACGGTGATAATTACAATACTTTTTTTCATAGTTTGGGTGTCAAATTGCAGACAAGCCTACAAAAGCCAATTTGCACAGAAAAAAGGGGAGCATATAGTCACCTTAACAGAGCAGATTGCATCTCTTGACAGCAAAAATTATCACATTACACTGCTTTCAATTCCTACACTGCTTGTGACTACCTTTACTCTGCTTCCGCTTATATTTATGGTGCTTATGGCATTTACCAACTTTGATAAAGCCCATCAACCTCCGGGCAACCTCTTTACCTGGGTGGGATTTGACAATTTTACCTCTATACTTGGCGGTAACGACAAAATCAGTTATACCTTTGTGCGCCTTTTGGGTTGGACTGTTTTGTGGGCAATTTTATCCACCTTTACCAACTATATATTCGGTATGATTTTGGCTCTTATGATAAATAAGAAGTCAATAAAATTCAAAAAAGGCTGGCGAATGGTCTTTATATCAACCATCGCCATACCTCAGTTTGTAACCCTTATGCTTATGTCCCAACTGCTTCACGCCCAAGGTGGCATAAACATCCTTATAACACAGTGGGGGCTTGCTGACTCACCCATAGGATTTTTAACCGACCCATTGCTTGCAAAAATCACAGTGGTCATCATTAATATGTGGATTGGTATACCCTATTCAATGCTAATTATAACGGGCATACTCAGCAACATTCCCGAAGATATGTATGAGGCGGCGCGCATTGACGGAGCAGGCCCCGTAAGAGTTTTTTTTAAGATAACACTGCCCTATATGCTTTTTGTCACAACACCCTATCTGATAACACAGTTTGTGGGCAATATAAACAACTTCAATATAATTTATCTGCTAACAGGCGGAGGACCCTTAACTCTTGAATACTATCAGGCAGGCAAAACCGACCTTTTGGTAACCTGGCTGTATAAACAGACGGTTAACGAGCAAAATTATAACCTTGCGGCAGTAATCGGTATTGCCGTCTTTATAATCACTGCAGTGGCATCTATTATAGTGTACAATCGCTCTGCCGCCGCAACAAAGGAGGAGCAGTTTGGATGAAATCTTACAAATTACGGCGCAAAACGGCAGACACAGCAATCTATGCATTGCTCACCCTGCTTGCAATAGTGTGGCTGCTCCCCATAGTCTATTTGGTACTCCAGTCCTTTCGTGCCGAAAGGGGAGCATACACTGAATATATAATCCCAAAGGGCTTTACCATTGATAACTATATACGGCTTTTCACCGAAACTGATTTGTTTAACTATCCAAAGTGGTATCTTAACACCCTAATAGTTGCCGCATTTACCTGCATCATATCAACCCTTATGGTGCTTATGATAAGTTACGCATTCAGTCGACTGCGTTTCCCCTCGCGAAAAACCTATATGAATTTGGGGCTTATACTTGGAATGTTCCCCGGCTTTATGTCTATGATTGCCGTCTATTACCTGCTTAAAATGATAGGACTTGGCCAATCGTTAATATCTTTGGTTCTTGTTTATTCTTCTTCGGCGGCACTTGGCTATTTTGTGGCAAAGGGCTTTTTTGACACCTTGCCACGCTCACTTGACGAGGCGGCAACCATTGACGGCGCAAGCCGAAATCAGATATTCTGGAAGATAACACTGCCTCTGTCAAAGCCGATTATCGTATACACTGCACTGACTTCATTTGTAGCGCCATTTGCCGATTTTATCTTTGTCAGTGTTATAATGAAAGATAACTATAATCAATACACCTTGTCCTTGGGACTTTTTCAGATGCTGTCCCGAGAAAATATATTTGCCTACTTTACCCGTTTTTGCGCAGGCAGTGTGCTTGTAGCCATACCTGTGGGACTTCTGTTTATGTTCCTGCAACGGTATTATGTCAGCGGAGTAACAGGCGGCGCAGTTAAGGGCTGATTTGGTTGGAGTGATATTGTTGCCCTTTATAATTGTTGGAGTTTTAATTTTAACTGTTGTGGTTGCAGGCTATATTATAATTAACCGATTTTTTAAAATTGCCTTTATCCGCGATGACCGAGAGCGTTCTGCCGCACAGCGTCTTAATGTGCCCTGGTCAATTTATATTGACGATATTACAAAAGGGGAACTGAACTTTTTTGATATGACTGCCGAAAGGGTGCAAATTACCTCTTACGACGGGCTTAAACTCAGGGGGCTTTTTGTGGCTCACCCCAACCCAAAAGGCACGGTTATTATGATGCATGGCTACCGTTCTGACGGATTTGCCGATTTTAGTACCTTATTTGGATTTTACCGCTCCCTTGGTTTTAATATTCTGCTTCCTCATCAGCGGGCTCACCTTACAAGCGAGGGCAAATATATCACATTTGGACTTAAAGAGAGGTACGACTGTCTTTACTGGGCAAATTTCGTGCGCCAAAAAGCCGAGGGAGATATATGGCTTTTAGGGGTGTCAATGGGGGCGTCCACCGTAATGATGGCGTCGTCATTAAATCTGCCTAAAAGGGTAAAGGGAATAATTGCCGACTGCGGATTTACATCCCCCTGGGACGAACTTAAATATGTGCTGAAAAGGGATTATCATTTGCCGCCCTTCCCAATAATGCATCTGGTTAACCGCCGTTTCAAGCGAATATGCGGTGTAGGACTTAAAGATTTGTCCTGCACCGATACCCTTAAAAAGTGCAGTGTTCCCGTGCTTTTTATTCATGGCAGTGCCGACGACTTTGTGCCCTGCGATATGACTACCGAAAACTATGACGCCTGCAAAGCACCAAAGCAAAAGTATATATGCAAAGGCGCCGCCCACGCCGTTACCTGTTGGGTTGACCCAAGAGGATACCGCCAAGGCGTTAGAGCTTTTATAGAAAAATATTCGTAAAAACAAAAACGACAAACTTTTTGCAGTTTGTCGTTTTTCACTGTTTACTTCTCTAAACTGATTATTGGGTCGGCGCCGCCTGTAACCTGAGGCAACTCGCCGTTCCACTTTTCAACCTTGTTGTACTCAATAATTTGCTCGGTCAAGGACTCACTAAGCACCTTGTTGGCGTCGGCATCAGCCTCTGCCTTAATGCGAATGGTCTCTGCCTCTGCCTCTGCGTTGGTGATAGAAGTTTGCTTTTCGGTTTCGGCTTTAAGCAGTTTCTGCTGTGCAACCTGCTTTTCCTCAATAGCGTTTATAAATGCTTCGGAAAAGTCAAAGTTAATAATGTTAACGTCGGTAACGTAAAGACCGATAGAATTAAGTTTTTCGTTAAGCCCCTGAATTAAGCCGTCAGAGATAAGTGCGCGGTTGGTAACGCTTTCCTCGGCGGTGTATTTGGCAGTGATAGCCTTTAATACCTCGTTAACAGCAGGGATTACAAGCACCGCTTCATAGTTGGCACCGATGTTTTTGTAAATGCTATATGACTTTGAGGTGTCAACACGGTAGTTAATTGCAAGTGTGGTGGCAACCGTCTGTAAGTCTTTTGAAAAAGCCTCGGTATCAACCTCTAACTTAACAATGCGGTTGTCAATCTTGACTACCTGCTGCACAAAGGGAATTTTAAAGTGCATACCCTCTTGAAGCACACCTTCGTTAACCTTACCCAGTGTTACAACAACGCCTGTGTGACCTGCATCAACAACGGTAACACAGCTTACCAATGTGCCTATAATAAGAATGGCTACCAATAGAATAGCAACAATTCTTTTTAATCCTTTAATGTCTTTTTTCATATTAAATTGCTCCTTCTGATTATTTATTAAATACCATTATACAAACCCTTTTTAAACAATTCGTTAACAGCCGCTTTAACCTCGGGCAAATCCTCGCGGTAGGTAACGCCGTGCCAACGGTCAGGACAGTGGAAAACGCGAGCGGTAGCATCCCCCGATTTAATCATACTGTCAACCACAAAGGGCAGGAAAAATTCATCTTTCATAAGGTCGGCAGTGGCAAGGAAGTTTTCAAACTGAGTGCCTAAAGCATCAAAAAAGTCGGGAGTAAAGCCCCACAAATTCATTGAAACAATATCCTCACCGCTAAGTTGAACTTTGCTTCCGTCAGCAAGGGTGTCAACAAAATCGCTTGAAATTTTAGTATGCTCCTCAACAGATGCAAGCAGGCCGTCTTTAACAGTGCAAACACCGCGTGAAACAGTGCCGTTGGGAGTGGTGGTGTTCTTAAGACTGTAACCAACCATAGCATATTCGCCTGCATTTGCGGTGGTAAGATGCTTGCCGATTTCACCGAAAGCATTTGCGCCGTAATAGTCGTCGGCGTTAATGGCAACAAAGGGTGATTTTACCTTGTCGCGACAGCAAAGAACAGCGTGACCTGTGCCGAAAGGCTTAGTTCTGCCTTGGGGCAAAATAGAGCAGTCCTGAAAAACATACTCAACATCAATTCTTTCTTCAATGCGTTTGCCAACATACTGACGGAAATCTGCCTCGTTTTCTTTGCGGATTATAACGGCAACCTTGTTAAAACCGCTGCGCTGAGCATCAAAAATAGACATATCAAGCATAATTTCGCCGTTAGGGCCGATAGGCTCAAGTTGTTTAAGACCGCCAAAACGGCTGCCCATACCTGCAGCCATTATTACCAACGTTAAATCTGACATAATTAGCAACTCCTTGCATTTTAATTATTTTCATTTTATATCATTTAAAAGCGTTTTGCAACCGCAAATTATACATATTGTCTGTGAGTAAGGACAAAATAAATCACAGGTGATGACTAGCGTGAAAAATCACGCTAAAAATTTAAAAACGCGTGCTTCTCGCCGTTTACACGGCAACCGAAGCACATGCGATATAATAATCACCATATCAGTGATTTTTATCGCATTTTGTGTCTTGAAAGGATATGGTGATTATTATGGATATGATTTTAGAGTATTTAAAGGCTTTTGCAGTAGGCGGTGCTCTCTGCCTGATTGGTCAACTGCTTATTGACCTTACCAAACTTACCCCTGCCAGAATTTTGGTGGGATATGTTGTGGGCGGTGTTATATTAAGCGCAATAGGGCTTTACGGACCATTGGCAGAATGGGCAGGGTGCGGAGCAAGTGTGCCGCTGACAGGATTTGGTCACCTGCTTGCAGAGGGAGTGCGCAAATCCATTGCTAAAGATGGCGCCCTGGGTATATTAAAAGGCGGCATTGCTGCCGCCTCGTCAGGCATTACTGCCGCCCTCTTTTTTGGATTTGTTGCCTCACTTATATCTAAACCTAAAATGAAAAAATGATTAAAGGCTAATAATCTTTCGGCATTGTCATAAAGTGTCAGTTGCTTTTTCTCGGCGGTCAGGGTGTAATCATCTGCAACGCCGCCGATATACATAGCAGGGTTGCAGGTGGGAAAATAAACAATTTTCTCATAACAATCCTCTTTTTTATTTATATATATACGTAAAAAGTTCAAAAATTCAACATGCAAATATATTTTTAAGCCTTGTTATAAGAGCAAAAAAGTAATATTTTGTATTATTTGCACAAAATAAAGCAGTGAAAAATTACATTCAATATCAATTAAATACTAAAATTGGCTTGAAAAAGCAAATAACATTTGTTATTATATTAGTGAGAGGATTGACTTTCAGTGAACAAAGGGCAAATTCAGTTCAACCGCAACTTATTTTTAACGGGGCGGTGGGCTGATGCTTATAAATATTTCGGTTGCCACAGTGTTGGGAACAAAACCTGTTTTCGACTGTGGGCTCCAAAAGCACAGCAGGTAAGCGTGGTGGGTGATTTTAACAAATGGGACTCAACCGCACTGGAAATGCGTAGCGTGGGTGAGGGCGTTTTTGAAGCAGTCACCGATGAACTTAATCAGTTTAGTAATTACAAATATGCAGTTGTGGGTTGTGACGGCAAAACTGTTCTTAAAGCCGACCCTTTCGCATATCATAGTGAAACAAGGCCAAGCACCGCCTCAAAGGTGTACGAGTCCCATTACAAATGGGGCGACAGTGAGTGGCTCAAAACTCGTCAAGGGGTGTATGACCGCCCCGTAAATATTTACGAGATTCACGCAGGCTCTTGGCGCAAAAATGAAGACGGAACCTATCTTAGTTACCGCACCCTTGCAGACAGCCTTATCCCTTACGTTAAGGATATGGGGTATAATTATATTGAACTTATGCCTTTGGGTGAGTACCCATACGATGCCTCTTGGGGCTATCAGGTGACAGGATACTTTTCACCAACTTCCCGATACGGTACCCCTGACGATTTGCGCTATTTTGTTGACTGCTGTCATAAGCAGGGTGTAGGTGTTCTTCTTGATTGGGTGCCTGCCCACTTTCCAAAGGACGAGCAGGGTCTTTACCGATTTGACGGCGCCTCTTGTTATGAATATGCCGATTCCCGTAAAGGTGAGCATTTTGAATGGGGCACCTGTGTTTTTGATTACGGCAGGGGCGAAGTTTGCAGTTTTCTTATATCCAACGCAGTTTATTGGCTGACGGAGTTTCATTTTGACGGACTTCGTGTTGATGCAGTGGCGTCAATGCTTTATCTTGACTACAACCGCAGTGAGTGGCTTCCTAATGTTAACGGTGGCAATGAAAACTTAGAAGCGGTGGAGTTTTTTAAAAAACTTAGCCAGATTGTCTTTGACCGTCATCCTAACACTCTGCTTATTGCAGAGGAATCTACCGCTTGGCCCATGGTTACCAAACCTGCATATGCGGGGGGATTAGGTTTCAACTTTAAGTGGAATATGGGTTGGATGAATGATATGCTTCACTATATGTCCCTTGACCCCATATACCGCAAATTTCACCACGGAGCCTTGACTTTTTCCTTTTTCTATGCTTTCAGTGAAAATTTCATTTTGCCTTTGTCACACGACGAAGTGGTTCACGGCAAATCTACAATGATAGGCAAAATGTATGGGGACTACGACTTAAAGTTTGACAGTCTGCGCACCTTTTACGCCTATATGATGGCGCACCCCGGCAAAAAACTGCTCTTTATGGGTCAGGAGTTTGCCCAGTTTAAAGAGTGGGACTGTGCTACAGAACTTGATTGGAATTTGCTCGGCTATGATAAGCACCGTCAAATGCAAAAATTCGTAAAAGAACTTAACAAATTTTATCTTGATAATTCTGCTTTGTGGCAGGTAGATTATTCCTGGGAAGGCTTTTCTTGGATTTCCCACGATGACGACAGCCAAAGCGTTATTGCCTTTCGCCGAATTGACAAGCAGGGTGACGAGGTGGTGGCGGTATGCAATTTTGCACCCGTTACCCGTACCGACTATCGCATCGGCATATCATCAAATGGCAGTTGGCGGGTTGTCTTTGACAGTGACAAAGGTGAATTTGGGGGTAAGGATACCCTTAAATCAAAGGGTATTACCCATTTTCGCAGTCGTGCAATATCCCTCCATGGCTATAAAAACAGTATCAGTATGACAATACCGGCAATGTCGGTAATTTATCTAAAAAAATCAAAGCCCGTTAAAAAGGGCAAAATTCTGAAAGGACAGTGAACAGTATGTTCAGAACAGAATGCGTAGCAATGCTATTGGCAGGCGGTCAGGGCAGTCGACTTGGCGTGCTTACCGAAAAAATTGCAAAACCTGCAGTTCCATACGGCGGAAAGTACAGAATTATTGACTTCCCTCTGTCTAACTGCATCAACTCGGGTATTGATACGGTGGGCGTGCTTACCCAGTATCAACCCTTGGCGCTGAATGATTATATCGGCTCAGGTCAGCCTTGGGACCTTGACCGAATCAACGGCGGTGTTCACATTTTGCCCCCCTATCAGCAGATTTCGGGTACCGATTGGTACAAGGGCACTGCTAATGCCATTTACCAAAACATACCCTTTATTGAGCGTTATAATCCCGATTATGTGCTTATTCTTTCGGTTGACCATATCTACAAAATGGACTACTCCAAAATGATTGAAGCCCACAGGGATTCAGGCGCCGACTGTACCATTGCAGTCCTTGAGGTATCAATGGAGGAGGCAAGCCGTTTCGGTATTATGAATTGCCATGAGGACGATACCATCTACGAGTTTGAAGAAAAACCCAAAAATCCCAAATCCAACAAGGCATCAATGGGCATATACGTCTTTAACTGGCAGGCACTGCGTAAATATCTTACTGAGGATGAGAAAAATCCTGATTCTCAAAACGACTTCGGCAAAAACATAATCCCTGCAATGCTTTCTGACGGATGCAAAATGCTTGCCTACCCCTTTGAAGGCTATTGGAAGGATGTTGGTACCATCGACTCATTGTGGGAGGCTAACCTTGACCTGCTTAATCCCAAGGTTAATCTTCAGCTTGACGACCCTGCTTGGCGTATCTATTCTCGCACAACGGGTGCACCCCCTCATTATGTGGGTGATAGTGCAGATGTGGAAAACTCTATTGTGTCAGAGGGCTGCGAAATTTACGGCAAGGTTGACTGTTCTATCCTCTTTAGCAATGTTACCGTTGAAGAGGGTGCAGTGGTGCGCGACTCCATTGTAATGCCTGGCACCGTTATTAAAAAAGGTGCTGTTGTTGAATATGCAATGGTTGCCGAAAACTGTGTAATCGATAAAAATGCACATATCGGTAACAGCCCCGAAAATATGAGCGATTTGCAAAAATGGGGCGTTGCAGTTGTGGGCAACGGTGTTGATGTAGGTGAGGGTGCAATCGTTCTTCCTCAAAGTATGATTTCTTCTAACGTGAAGGCAGGTGAGACGGTATGAAAAACAAAATGATGATGGGTATTATTTTTGGCAACACCCACGACGATTTGCTTAAAGAATTGACCGAGCAACGCGCTATCAGTTCGCTTCCTTTTGGCGGCAGATACCGTCTTATTGACTTTTCTCTTTCAAATTTAGTGGGTGCCGATGTTGAGCGTGTTGCAGTGCTTACCAACAGCAACTACAAATCTCTTATGGACCATGTAGGAAGCGGTAAGGCTTGGGATTTGGCCCGCAAACACGGTGGACTGTATATTATGCCTCCCTATGCAAGCAACGGCGCAGGCGCCAATACCGATAAGGTAAGTTCACTTCACGGTATTTTAGGCTTTTTGCATCATTCAGGTGAGCAGTATGTTGCCCTTTGCGACGGTGATGTGATAAGCACTATCAAAATGAAAGATATGCTTGCAACCCACATTGAAAAGGGCGCCGATATTACCATTGCCTATTGCAACGGCGAGGCACCTAAGGGTGAAAACGACGTTCTTGGCTTTACTGTTGATAGTGACGGCAAAATCACCGAGGCAGCAGTAGCGCAGCGCTATGCAGTGTGCGATTACAGTCTTGATGTTGTAATTATGAAAAAAGAACTGCTTATTCAGTTGGTTGAGGATGCTATGTCACGCAACCGCAAAAGTTATGAGCGTGATATACTTCTTGAGGCTTGCAAAACTCACAATGTATACGGCTATAAGGTAGAGGGATACACTGCCGTAATTGACGGAATACAGAATTATGTTAAAGCAAATATGGATTTGCTTGACAAAAAGGTGCGTGACGACCTGTTTGGTCAAAAACATCCCGTTTACACAAAAATCCGCAACGAAATGCCTGCAAAATACGGCCTTGATTCAAAGGTTAGCAACTCTCTTGTTGCAGACGGATGTATTATTGAGGGTACTATTGAAAATTCTATCCTTTTCCGCGGTGTAAAGGTGGGTAAAGACAGTATAGTTAAAAACTGCATTTTGATGCAGTCTACCGATGTAGGTGAGGGAGTAAGTCTTGAGCATGTCTGCACCGATAAAAATGTAAAAATCTGTGACCGCCGCACCCTTGTGGGCACATCGGCATATACAGTGTTTATCAGAAAAGGCAGTGAGGTTTAACCCTCTTAACAAAAAAGGAGTTAACAGATGAAAGTATTATTTGCAACCAGTGAGGCTTATCCCTTTGCTATGTCGGGCGGTCTTGCCGACGTGTCGGGCGCATTGCCAAAGGCACTTCGCAGGCGTCTTGTTGGCGCAAGGGTAATTATGCCTATGTATGATACAATCCCTCAGAATTTAAGGGAAAATATGCGCTTTATCACCTCAATATCGGTGCCTGTGGCTTGGCGCCGTCAGTATTGCGGAATATTTGAGGCAAAGGCAGACAATGTGATTTATTATCTGCTTGATAATCAGTATTATTTTAAACGTGGCAGTTTGTACGGTCACTATGACGATGCCGAGCGCTTTGCCTTTTTCTCCCGTGCAGTGCTTGAGGTTATCAAGGTTATAGACTTTGCCCCCGATATTATCCACTGCAACGATTGGCAAACGGCACTTATTCCCATTTACCTGCGCCTTTTCTACGGCGGTGAGGAAAAGTTAAAGAATATCAAAACTCTCTTTACCATTCACAACATTCAGTATCAAGGCAAATTCGCTAAGGAAATTTTAGAGGATGTTTTCGGAATTCCTCAGTCCGAGCAAAGTCTTGTTGAATATGAGGACTGCATCAATCTTATGAAAGGCGCCATCGAGTGCGCCCATCAGATTAGCACTGTGTCACCCTCCTATGCCAATGAAATTTTGGACCCCTGGTATTCTCACAGTCTTGATTCTATTTTGCGTGAGCGCAGTTGGAAACTGACGGGCATTGTCAACGGCATTGATACCGTTGTTTATAACCCTGCCGATGACGAGCATATCTTTGCACCCTACTCGGCAGAGGATATGGCAGGCAAGAAAATCAATAAGCAAAAATTACAGGAACTTCTTGATTTGCCCCAAACCGACGATGTGCCTCTTGTTGCAATGGTCACCCGACTTGTGTCACACAAGGGTCTTGATTTGGTCAAAGCCCGTCTTGACGCTATAATGAAATTCGGCGTGCAAATGGTGGTGCTTGGAAGCGGTGACTACGAGTACGAATGTTTTATGGGTGAAATTGCCCAGCGTTATCCCGATAATTTCCGTTTGCGCACAGGCTTTATTCCCGATTTAGCCCACAAGATTTATGCAGGTAGCGATATATTCCTTATGCCTAGCAAGAGTGAGCCTTGCGGTCTGTCACAGATGGTGGCGCTTCGCTACGGCAGTATTCCCATCGTCCGCGAAACAGGTGGACTTAGGGACACCATAATCGATAGCGGTGCAGGTGAGGGCAACGGATTTACATTTGGTGATTATAATGCTGACACAATGGCTCACACCGTTTACCGTGCCGTCCAGGGCTATGCCGACAGAGAGGGTTGGCAAACCCTTGTTAAGCGTGCTATGGAGTGCGACAACAGTTGGGGTGCCTCCGCCAACGCTTATATCAGACTTTATAAAGAACTGCTTAAATAAGTTAAAAAGACTTGATTTTGAACAAATCAAGTCTTTTGCTTATACCGAATTTTCTTTTTTTGCATATTCTGTGGGAGTGTAGCCTGTAATACGCTTGAAGGTTTTGCTGAAATGATAAATATTGCTAAATCCCACTGCTTCGGCAACCTCACTGACCGACATAATCCCCGAAGTGAGCATTGACTTTGCCTTTTCAATGCGAACATCGGTAACATACTTTGCAGGAGTGATACCAAAAAGGTTAGAAAACTGTTTGCGCAAGTAAACCTCGCTGATGCCCGCAACAACAGCAAGACGGGTGTTGTTCAACTGCCGGTCGGAGTAGTTAAGTTCAATGTAGTCAATAGCAGGTTGCACAATGTTATACGGACTGCGATGATAACTGGTTATGTCCGACGGAGTTTGTATTTTAGATATAATATCATAAACATCGCGCATACATTTTGTTTTGAGGTAAGGTTTGTTTAATTTTAAAATGCGCTCAATCCGTTCGCAAATCACCGACAATGCTTTGACATTGGTTATTTCAAAAACGGTGGCGTTCACCAAGGCTCTGTCAACTGCAATTGTCCTCAAATTCCCCTCGTCAAGATAATCTTTTATATAGTTATCATCAAAATACCAAGCGGTAACATTTATCCATAAAAGGGTGCCATCTTCCTCACATGTTTCAATGCAGTTGCTTCCGCGAGGCACAAAAACTGCGTGATTAGAATCGGCGGTCAACACTTTGCCGTCGCACTGAATTGTGCATTTCCCGTTAATCATAATGCCGAATGCCGAACTCCACCGACGCATTTCCATGTTTATTTCATTTTTTGCCATGTGGATGCGATTTACTGCGCGAACATCCATAACAATCAATTTTGTTAAATCAACATCATACATATTTGCTCACCCTCTTTGTTGGTATTTTTAACATATGATACAATATAACACCAAAAAGACAAAAAATCAACGAAAAATATCAAAAAATATAAAAATGCGCTTTTTACTCTTTGACATAAATATTGGGTGGGCAAAAATAGCGATATGAGGGTATTTAATTGCTAAGATGCGCAAAACGACGGTAACATCTTGTGTAGTTGGCTCATCTAAAAAACTCCTTGAACAGTTCACTTTGATTTTACTGTACAAAAATCAAAGGCGGATTGTTCTTTTATATTTTTTGATATTATATATCTACTTTTACAAACCAATTCTATTTGGCTAACTCCTAAACTATAACGAAGAAATTCCAATATGAAAAGAGTTTTATCTTTAATTCTTAAGGAATGTAATGTTACCAAAATCCTTACCTATTGGCTTGATGATGAGGGTGACCAAATGCTTGCAGACTTGCAACACCGTGTGTTTAAAGGTTTGTGGGCAGGCGACGGAGTTGTGGTTGCCCATCCTGCCTAGTCGCTAAACAGTGTGTACCATTTTAAAATGCTTCGAGTTGAGATAACTGATGCCCACGGCAAACGGGCTTGGAGTAATATTATTGTTCTATAATAGCAAAAAAGAATGGAGATTTAACCTCTGTTCTTTTTGTTTTTTGTATTAAACTTGTTAATGAATATAAATAAAAATGTAAAAAAAGCCGAATTTTAAAAAAAGTGTGTACAATAGAAATATAATGTGTTAATATCAAATTGTTGGAATTAAAAAGAAGAAAAAGAAAATGTAAGAAAGGAAGATGAGTATGACAATCTTCAATGCTTTGTCCCTTATAGGCGGACTGTGTCTGTTCCTGTTTGGTATGAATGTTATGGGACAATCTCTTGAACGTCGCGCAGGAAGTGGACTGCGCAACTTGCTTGGTAAACTTACAAGCAAATGGTATGCAGGCTTTTTAACAGGCCTTGGTGTTACCGCAGTTATTCAAAGTTCCTCTGCAACTACTGTTATGGTAGTGGGCTTTGTTAACTCGGGAATTATGACCTTGCGTCAGGCAATCAATGTTATTATGGGTGCCAATGTGGGCACAACTGTAACCTCTTTGATTTTGAGCCTTAACGGTATTGAGGGTGACGGCTTACTTTTGAAACTGCTGAAACCCGACTCATTCACTCCCGTTTTGGCGCTTGTGGGTATAGTTTACTATATGTTCAGCAAAAACAGCAAGGCAAAGGATACAGGCGAAATTTTGCTTGGCTTTGCTACCCTTATGTTTGGTATGTCTGCTATGTCCGATGCCGTTGCAGGACTGAAAGAAGTAGAAGCCTTTACCCGCATTTTCACCTTGTTTGAAAATCCTCTTTTGGGTGTTCTTGCAGGTGCCGTGCTTACTGCTATCATTCAGTCAAGTTCTGCATCGGTTGGTATTTTGCAGGCTCTCTCTGCTACGGGAAGTGTGACTTTGGGTGCCGCAATTCCTATTATTATGGGTCAGAATATCGGTACCTGTGTAACCGCACTTATATCCTCTGTGGGCGCCAATAAAAATGCAAAGCGTGCCGCAGGCGTGCATTTGCTCTTTAATGTGTTGGGCACTGCCGTGTGGCTTGCGGTTTTCTGGATTATTAAGGCTTTGCTCAGCCCTGTTGTTTTCACTCAGGCGGCAAGTGAATTTTCAATATTCATTTGTCACGCCGCATTCAATATTCTTTGCACAGCCTTGCTGCTTCCTATGGCAAGAGTGCTTGAAAAAATCGTTGTCAAGCTTGTGCCCGATTCAAGCGAGCCCGAAATTGCTACCGAGCTTGATGAACGCTTGCTTGCCACACCGCCTATTGCTCTTGACCGTTGCCGCAAGGTAACTGTTGATATGGCAAATATGTCGGTTGCCGCTCTCTTTGACGGCATAACCGCTCTTAAAGAGTATACACCTGAATTGGCAGAGTCGGTTCGCGATGCCGAGGGCAAAACCGACCGATATGAAGATATTTTGGGCACCTATCTTGTGCGCCTCAGCAGTTTGCAGACAGGCGACCACGACAGTGCTGAGGCAACTAAATTGCTTAAACTCATCAGTGACTTCGAGCGTATATCTGACCATGGCGTAAACCTTGTTGAATCGGCAGAGGAATTGCGAGACAAAAAGATTACCTTTACCGATGAAGCCATCAAAGAACTTGACATGCTTTGCTCTGCCGTTAAGGAGATTCTTGAGTTGTCACTTAGCGCCTTTGTTAATGATGATTTGGATGCCGCTATGCAGGTTGAACCTCTTGAGCAGGTAATTGATTTGCTTAAAGAGAAAATTCGTACCAACCATATTGTCCGTTTGCAACAGGGGCTTTGCACCATTGATGCAGGCTTTATTCTGGCTGACTTGCTTACAGGACTTGAGCGTACCTCTGACCACTGCTCAAACATCGCAGGTTGTGTAATAGATATTGCTCATAACAATATGAACATTCACCAGTCACTTAATGCAGCACGCCACGACAGTGACCTGTACAAAACCAGTTATCAAGCTTATCTTGAAAAATATGCTATATAATTTTGTAGGGGAGGGCGAAAGCTCTCCCTTTTTGTTTTTTTGCTGCCAAATTAACTATTGATTTTTGCGTCTATTAAGAGTATTATTATATAAGTTATTGCTTTTTATGTATATTTTGCCGCAAATATGCAACTAAAATGTATAAAAGCCATATAAAATGGATAAATATACACAAATACCTTGACAAACAGGGCTAAATGTGTATAATAATACAATAATTAAAGAATTTCTATTCACGGAGGTCATAAAAATGAAAAAGGAAGACATCAAAAAAGTAGTTCTTGCTTATTCGGGCGGATTGGATACATCTATCATCATCCCTTGGCTTAAAGAGAATTACAACAACTGCGAAGTTATTGCAGTATCAGGCAACGTGGGTCAGGCTGACGAGCTTGAGGGCCTTGAAGAAAAGGCGATCAAAACAGGCGCAAGCAAACTTTATGTGCTTGATTTGACCGAAGAATATGTTGACGATTATATCATCCCCACAATGAAGGCAGGCGCAGTATACGAGGAGTATTTGCTGGGCACCAGTCACGCCCGTCCTTGCATTGCAAAGGGTCTTGTTGATATTGCTATTAAAGAGGGCGCAGACGCTATCTGTCACGGTTGCACCGGTAAGGGCAACGACCAAGTTCGTTTTGAGCTTGCTATCAAGCATTTCGCACCCGAAATGCCTATTATTGCACCTTGGCGCGAGTGGGATATTAAATCTCGTGATGAAGAGATTGAGTATGCTGAGGCACACAACATTCCTCTTAAGATAAACCGCGAAACCAACTATTCAAAGGATAAGAACTTGTGGCACCTTTCTCACGAGGGTATGGACCTTGAGGATACCGGCAACGAGCCTTTGTATGAAAAAGAGGGCTTTTTGGAAATGGGCGTATCTCCCATTGCCGCACCCGACAAGCCTACCTATGTAACTCTTGACTTTGAGCAGGGCGTTCCCGTTGCACTTGACGGTGAAAAAATGACCGCAAAGAATATTATTCTTAAACTTAACGAGCTTGGCGGCGCAAACGGTATCGGTATTATCGACATCGTTGAAAACCGTCTTGTTGGTATGAAGTGCCGTGGCGTTTACGAAACTCCCGGCGGTACTATTCTTTACAAGGCACACAGCGTTCTTGAGTCTGTTTGTCTTGACAAAATGACCATGCACGAAAAGCAAAAACTTTCTATCACCTTTGCAGAGCTTGTATACAACGGCCAGTGGTTTACTCCTTTGCGCGAGGCTTTGTCTGCATTCGTTGACAAGACTCAGGAAAAGGTAACAGGTAAGGTAAGACTTAAGCTCTACAAGGGTAATATGATTAACGCAGGCGTATGGAGTCCCTACTCACTTTACAGTGAAGAGATTGCGACTTTCGGTGAAAGTGACTATGATCAGCGCGATTCAGCGGGCTTTATCAACCTTTACGGTCTGCCTATCAAGGTTCAGGCAATGGTTGACAAAAAGAACAAATAATCAGGAGTTTTTATAATGGCAAAAATGTGGGCAGGTCGCACTGACGGTGCCACCGACAAATTGGCAGACGATTTTAATTCATCTATTCATTTTGACTGCCGTATGTATAAGCAGGATATTCAGGGTAGTATGGCACACGCCGCAATGCTTGCAGGGTGCAATATTATCTCTAACGAGGATGCCGACACCCTTATTGCAGGGCTTGAGGGCATACTTGCCGATTTGGAAAGCGGCGCATTGCAGTTTGATATGCAGTGTGAGGATATACATATGTTTGTTGAGCAGGTGCTTACCGAGCGTATCGGTGAGGTGGGCAAAAAACTCCACACCGCCCGCAGTCGTAACGACCAGGTTGCCCTTGATATCCGTATGTATCTGCGTGACGAGGCCGAGCAGATTATATCTCTTACCAAGGATGTAATTAACGCTCTTACTGAGCAGGCAGAGCAGAATAAGGCAACCATTATGCCCGGCTACACCCATTTGCAAAGGGCACAACCCATCACTTTTGGCCATCATATGATGGCGTATGCAATGATGCTCCTTCGTGATATTGACCGCATTTGCGACTGCAAAAAGCGTATGAATATGTCGCCCATCGGTTGTTGCGCTCTTGCAGGCACAACCTATGCTACCGACCGCAGAAGTGAGGCCGCCTCTCTTGGTTTTGACGGCATTTGCCTTAACTCCCTTGACGGCGTGTCTGACAGAGATTTTTGTGTTGAACTTATGAGTGCAATCGCACTCTTACAAATGCATATGTCAAGACTGTCGGAAGAGATTATTTTGTGGTCAAGTTGGGAGTTTAAGTTTGTTGAACTGAGTGATGCCTTCACCACAGGCTCATCCATTATGCCCCAAAAGAAAAATCCCGATATGGCAGAACTTATCCGTGGTAAAACAGGCAGAATTTACGGTGATTTGATGAGTCTGCTTACCGCTCTTAAAGGCTTGCCCCTTGCTTATAATAAGGATATGCAGGAGGATAAAGAGTGCGTCTTTGATGCCGTTGATACTATTAAAATGTGTCTCGGCGTTATGAGCGGTATGCTGTCTACAATGAGTGTCTGCGCCGATAATATGAAGAAAGCGGCACAGGGCGGCTTTATCAATGCCACCGACCTTGCTGACTATCTTGTTAAAAAGGGTATGCCTTTCAGAAGTGCATATAAAATTTCAGGTCAGATTGTTGCTCGTTGCATTGCCGATAAAACCGTACTTGAGGATTTACCTCTTGAGGTTTATAAGGAATACAGCGATTTGTTCGATAACGACCTGTATAACGAGATTGACCTTACCACTTGTGTTGAAAAGCGCATAAGTGAGGGCGGCACTTCAATCCAGTCGGTTGAAAAACAGATTGAGTATGTAAAAGCACAATTAAATTAAACTTGTAAGGGAGGGCGAAAGCCCTCCTTTTTTTAATGAATATTGAATGATGAATATTGAAAAATTGTTGTAGGGAACGGATTTATCCGTTCTGCCAAGGCTCCCTTGTGTAAAGGTAACTGGATTTTGCGAAGCAAAAGACTGAGGGATTGTAAAATAAAAATAATCATTCTTTACGGCGGGAGTAAGCCCCCCTACAAACATAAATAAAACCTCTGCACCAATTTATGCCCGTATTCCGCGTTGCGAAGTAACATATCGTGCGAGCGCAAGCGAGCATAAATGCATTTCCTCTTGCCAAAAGACCAAAAATCCATTATACTGTTCTTATACTAACGAAAGGAGTGAGCACTATGGAGTTTTTGCCTATTACAAAAGCCGAAATGGAAAAACGCGGGTGGGATGCACCCGATATAATCGTGGTTACGGGTGACAGTTATGTTGACCACGCCAGTTTTGGTACCGCCATAGTCAGCCGTGTCCTTGAGGCAGAGGGTTTTAAGGTGTGTATACTGCCTCAACCTCAGTGTGATGCCGACTACCGCCGATTTGGTAAGCCTCGCCTTGCCTTTTTTGTCAATGGTGGCAATATCGACTCAATGGTGGCTCACTACACTGCCGCCAAGCGCCGCCGCAGTGACGATGCCTACACCGCAGGGGGTAAGTCTGGCAACCGTCCTGACCGCGCAGTTACTGTCTACACTCAGGCAATCCGTCGGGTGTGGGGTGATATTCCCATTGCTATTGGCGGACTTGAGGCATCACTCCGCCGTTTTGCCCACTATGACTATTGGGATGATAAAGTCCGTCCCTCTGTACTTGTGGAGTCGGGTGCCGACTTGCTTATGTACGGAATGGGTGAGCGGCAGGTTAGTGAAATTGCTCACCGACTTAACGGGGGAGAGGATATATCCGCCCTCACCGATATAAAAGGCACTTGCTATGCCGTCAAAACGGCAGAATATCAGCCTGCCCCGTGTGCCGAGTGTCCCTCTTTTGAGCAGGTCAGTCAGCCTACTGATAGCGGCAAACGGCAGTATGCCATATCTTGCCGTATACAGCAAGGGGAGCACGATGCCGTCAGGGGTAAACGTGTCATTCAGCGCCACGGTGATGTTATTGTGGTGCAAAATGAACCCCAACCACCCCTTACAACAGAAGAACTTGACAGGGTTTACAGTTTGCCCTATTGCCGCAACTGGCACCCATCATACGATGAACTTGGCGGTGTTCCCGGTCTTCAAGAGGTCAAGTTTTCTATAACCCATAACCGAGGTTGCTTCGGTGCTTGCAACTTCTGCTCCATTGCCTATCATCAGGGCAGAGCGGTTACCTGCCGCAGTGAAAAGTCGGTTTTGCAAGAGGCGGAACTACTTACCAAACTTCCCGACTTTAAGGGTTATATTCACGATGTGGGCGGCCCCACTGCCAATTTCCGCGGTCCCTCTTGTCAGAAGCAACTGTCGGCAGGCCTTTGCAAAGATAAAAAATGCCTTGCGCCCAAGCCTTGCCCTGCCTTGCAGGTTGACCACAGCGAGTATCTTGCAATGCTCCGCAAACTGCGTGAAATCAAGGGTATCAAAAAGGTGTTTATCCGCTCAGGCATCCGCTTTGACTATCTTATTGAGGATAAGGACGAGCGCTTTTTCAGAGAATTGGTCGCCCACCACGTAAGCGGTCAGTTGAAGGTTGCTCCCGAGCATTGCTCCGCGGCAGTGCTCAGTGCTATGGGCAAGCCGCAGATTGAGTCATATATGCGCTTTAAAAAGCGGTACTACGAACTGACCAAAAGTTGCGGCAAAAAGCAGTACCTTGTGCCTTATCTTATGTCGTCCCACCCAGGCAGTACCCTTGCCGACGCAGTTGAACTTGCTCTTTTCCTTAAAAAAGAGGGGCTTCATCCTGAGCAGGTGCAAGACTTTTATCCCACGCCTGGCACAATCTCAACCTGTATGTTTTACACAGGACTTGACCCCGTAACATTAAAGCCTATATATGTGCCTAAGACTCCCGAAGAAAAGGCACAGCAAAGGGCTCTGCTTCAATATTTCAAACCTGAAAATCGACAGATAGTTTTATCTGCCCTGCGAAAAATCGGCAGAACCGATTTAATCGGCACAGGAGCGAACTGTCTTGTTAATGCACCCCAATCTCCCAATCGCAACGGGCAAAACAAACGTCCCGTGCAAAAGGGTAAAAAGCCACCCCGTCAAAAAGGCAGACGCGGTTGACTTTAAGGGGATTTTATGGTAAAATAAAGATGAAACTTGATAACAAAACTTAAATTTGGGCATCATATGATAATGATTACAGTAATATCAAGAATAAATAAACGGAGGGGCTAATATGAAGATTGAAGATACTTTTGTAAAAGCTAAAGAGGTTGTGGATGCAACCGGTCAAAAGGTTACCGAAATTGTTAATGTTCAAAAGGTAAAATTGCAAATTGTCAAAGTCCGCTCTCAGATTGAAAGTGACTACAAACTTTTAGGTAAACTTTATTATCAGGGCATCAAGCGTGAAAACGTTGATGACGAGGCATTAAAAGCTATTGTTGAAGAAATTGATTTGGAAACCGAAAAACTTCGCGAACTTCGTGCAGAGTTGGCATTTGCCAAGGGTGATACCGTTTGTGACAAATGCGGTGCCATCAATTTGGGCGATGCAGAGTTTTGCTGCAAATGTGGTGAAACTATCAACTAAATAAAACTATATAGCGGGATGATTTTTTGTCATCCCGTTTATCAGTGGAGGATAATTTATGTTTGATTATATCGGCATAGTAATTGCTGACGTTTGCGAGTACGAGCCTATGCGCGACAAGGGATTGACTCTTGGTGGCACTCTCGATAAACTCGGGGGAATGAACTGCGTGCGCTTTACCCATTCGGGCGTAAGGGTTACGGCAATCCACTGCGGAATAGGCAAGGTGAACGCTGCATCTGCCGCCGCTTTTTTGCTTGCAGACGGAGTTGAACTTCTTGTCAGCACCGGATATTCAGGTGGAATTGCAGGCGCACCCCGTGGAAGCACTGCTCTTGCAACCCGATTTTTAGAGCACGACTTTGACCTTACCCCATTGGGATACGAACCTGCGGTAAAACCCGACCAGGAATATATTTATGATGCTCATAAGGACGTTAACGATTTGATTCTCACCCTTTATCCTGCGCTTGCAAAGGGTGTTATGGTTAGCGGTGACTGTTTTGTGTGCGACGACAATATGCGTGACCGACTTCGCGATAACTACGGCGCAGTTGCTTGCGATATGGAGTCGGCGGCAGTTGCATCAACAGGCTATAAAATGGGCGTAGGCACAGTTGCACTGCGCCGCATATCCGATGATGCGGGCAATGATGCATCGGGCCTTTATCTTGATGCCGCCGTTTACGAAACCTCAATGACCGATATGATACTTAACATTATCGGCAACTTTAAGGGGGCAATGTAATGTCGGCTAAAAAGCGCACCTATCAGAATTTGCTTCAAGGCTCAATGATACTTGCAGTGGCAACAGCGCTTGTAAAGGTGCTTGGTGCCATATACCGCATACCCCTTAACAATATGCTTGGTGAATTGGGCGCAGGCTACTATTCCACCGCCTACGATTTGTATTTGCCTATTTACTCCTTAGCAATGGCAGGGCTGCCTGTTGCCATATCCCGAATGGTTGCCGAAAGTATGGCTACCAAGCGGTATGGGGATACACGGCGTCTTTTAAAATTGGCACAGCGCGCCTTTTTAATTACAGGTGTTACAGGCACAGTGCTTATGGTGGTTGTTACCTATTTTTATCTTTATAACGATTGGTTTCGCACCACCTTTAATATCACTGCAGATGCCAACTGCGTTTATGCCATTGTGCTTATTGCCTTTTCTGTGCTTTTTTGTTGCATAATGTCCACCTATCGCGGATATTACGAGGGACTGCGCAATATGATACCCACTGCGGTGTCACAGGTTATTGAGGCAACGGGCAAATTGGTGCTTGGCTTGGTGCTTGTTTGGCTTACTAAGTATGTTTGCATCAATGTTTACGGTATGACCGAAACTCAAAGCCTGCCATTTGCCGCAGGTGCGGCAGTCCTTGGCGTAACCTTGGGCGCGGCGGCAGGCGCTGTTTATCTAAGAATTCAGCACAAAGTAACGGGGGACGGCATAACTGATGAGGAACTTGCCGCGTCACCTCAGGCTCAACCCTCAGGTGTGCTTCTTAAATCTTTGTTTGCCATTGCACTGCCTATCGTAATCGGCTCAATGGTCAGGGATGTGGCAGGCCTTGTTGACCTTACCACCGTTAAATCTCGGCTTGGCGATGTTGTTGGAGCAGTGCCCGATTTAACAGGCAAATATTACGGCATAACCAATCTGTCTGCCGAAGAAATGAAGGATTTACCCACCTATCTTTACGGCATTTATAAAGGCTTTGCCTTTTCTATTTACAATCTTGTACCAACTATAACATCGGTTATCGGTGTCAGTGCAATACCTGCGCTAAGCACCTCTTGGGCGCAAAAGGACAAAGAGGGCATCCATCAAAGCAGTGAGTCTATAATTCGTCTTACCGCTATGATTGCTCTGCCTGCAGGTGTAGGTATAGCCTGTCTGTCAGGTCCAATATTGCAGTTGCTCTATTCAGGCAGACCTAATGCAGTAATTATCGCCACCCCCATTTTGACAGTCCTTGGCATATCGGCAATTTTTGCAGGTATGGCAGTGCCCCTTACCAATATGCTTCAGGCAATAGGCAAGCAGAATATCCCTGTTATAAATATGGCGGTGGGCGTTGTACTAAAAATTGTCATCAACTATGTTTTGGTAGGTATTGAGGGTGTCAATATCAAGGGCGCCGCAGTAGGTACCGCAGTCTGCTACGGCTATATTTTGATAGCCAATCTTGTTTGCTATTTGCGATTTTCGAAAGCAAAAGTCAGTCTTGTTTCAACCCTTTTCAAGCCCACTTTTGCCGCTATATTGTGTGGTGCGGCGGCATTTGGAACCAACAAGGCACTTGCTCTTGTGATAGGTGTTTCAAAGGTGAATACAGCAATTTCCATAATAATTGCTGCGCTTGTTTATGCAATTTGCCTAGGTGTTACCCGTAGTTTTACAGAAAATGATATAAAAATGCTTCCAAAAGGGAAAAAAATAGCAAAATTGCTTGCAAAAATCAAATGGATAGGTTAAAATAGTATTCGTTGGGAGATTTCCAAAAATGGTTAATTTTGAATTTAAAGAAAAATACGGCATTGATGATTTGGTGCAGATTATCCGTCTCCTTCGTGGTGAGGGTGGTTGCCCTTGGGATATGCAGCAAACTCATCAGTCAATTCGCAACAATGTGATTGAAGAGGCATACGAAGTTGCCGATGCCGTTGATACTGATGATAAAGCCGCCTTGTGCGAGGAATTGGGCGATTTGCTTATGCAGGTTGTCTTTCACGCGCGAATGGCAGAGGAGTCGGGCGACTTTAATCTTGACCAGGTGGCAGACGGTGTGTGTCAAAAACTTGTGCACCGCCATCCTCATGTTTTCGGAACTGTCAAGGCAGACACAGTCGGTCAGGTGCTTGATAATTGGGACGCCATTAAAATGGAAGAAAAAAACCAACAAACATATACCGACACTTTGTTAAGCGTGCCCCGTGCCTTTCCCGGCATAATGCGTGCCGCTAAGGTGCAAAAGCGCGCCGCAAAGGTAGGCTTCGATTGGGCAGACTCCCAAGGCGCGTGGGACAAGTTGAAAGAAGAAATCGACGAAGTGCGCGCCGCCGAGCAATCGGGCAATGCCGATGACGTTGCCGAAGAGGTAGGCGACCTGCTTTTTAGCGTGGTCAATGTAACCCGTTTTCTTAAGGTCGACGGTGAAGAGGCAATCTCAAAAGCCACTGACAAGTTTATATCACGGTTCGATAAAATGGAGCAGTTGGCAGTTTCAAAGGGCTTAAATCTTAAGGATTTATCACTTGAACAGATGGACGCTCTTTGGGACGAAATAAAACAGCACTCATAAAGGGCTTTACGCCTTGAGTATAAAAAAATATTGGAGGAAATTACAATGAACAAAGCAGAACTCATCGCAGCAGTAGCTGAAAAAGCAGGTCTTACAAAGAAAGATGCTGACAAGGCAGTTGCAGCAGTATTCGCAACCATCACCGATGCACTTGCAAATGGTGACAAGGTAACCGTTTTCGGTTTCGGTAACTTCGAAGTTAGAGAGCGTGCAGCTCGCACCGGTCTTAACCCCCGCACTAAAGAGACCATCGAGATTGCAGCTTCTAAGGTTCCTGCATTCAAGGCAGCTAAGGCTCTTAAGGATGCTCTTTAATTAGCAGAAATCAGCTAACAAACTGTTGACCGATTTTATAATCGGTCAACTTTTTTGTAACGGAGGAACTATGCGACTTGATAAATATCTCAAGGTATCCAGACTGATTAAGCGCCGCACCATTGCCAACGAGGCTTGTGATGCAGGCCGAGTCAGTGCCAACGGCAGACCTGTCAAGGCATCATACGATGTTAAGCAGGGGGATATAATTGAAATCACCTTTGGTACACGCACCGTCAAGGTGAGGGTAGAGGCGGTGGCAGAATTCACAACAAAAGACAATGCCGCCACTATGTATACCGTAATTGAATAATAAAAGCATAAAAACACCTTCCTTTGTCATACAATGCAACAAAGGGAGGTGTTTCATATGGTGGTGACTGACGAAAAGAAAAGAATAAAAATGCCACACAGCGTAACCATTGAGGACAGAGGAAAAATGACCGTAACGGGTGTGTCGGATGTGGATAGTTTTGACGAACAGACAATGATAGTGTATACCGATTTGGGTGAACTGACTGTAAGGGGTAAGGGACTGCATATAAGCCGACTTAATACCGAAACGGGTGAGCTTAATATAACTGGCACAGTGTCTGCAATAGCCTATACCGATGACCGCGCCAAAAGTACGGGCTTTCTTAACCGCTTGTTCAGATGAACGGGTATCAGGTGGATGCCTACGGCCAATTCATAACGGCGGTAATATCTGCGGCTGCAGGAGTTGGACTTTGCCTTTTATATGACCTTTTGCGCCTGTTAAGGTATGCACGGCACCATACAACTTTGCAAGTTTTTGTTCAAGATGTGTTGTGGTGGCTTGTGGCAACGGTTGTTACAGGGGTGGTTTTGCTTGTCAGATGTAGCGGCATAGTCAGATTTTTTGCCCTGTTGGGACTTTTAGTCGGCTTTTTGTCTTGCCGCTTTACGCTAAGTCTTGTTTTGATGAAGTTGGGTAAAAAAGTCATAGATGTTGTAAAGGCTTTTTTAAAGGCGGTGTGGAGCATAATTTTAGAGCCTATATTTAAGTCTGCAAGGTCACTTTTAGGCAAAATTTCAAAAATCATAAAAAAATTTCTGAAATCGGTAAAAAACCTCTTGAAAGATAGTGTGCTTGTGGTGTATAATCATTTCGTATTATGGGCAAAAAAGCCTCGCCAAAAGGAGCAATGACGGTGTTTAAAAGTATAATAGTGCGCATCGGCTTGCTGGGCGCAATGGTCTACCTTATAGTCACAATGAGCAGTTTGCAGATGGAACTTACCCGCAAACAGCAAGAGTTAAGCCAAATTACAAGCCAAAACGAAAATCTTGAACTTCAAAATCAAGAACTTCGCAATCTTGTTGAAAATGGCACAGACAGTGATTATATAGAGCGCGCCGCAAGGGACAGGCTTGGTTATGTCTATGCAAATGAGGAAGTGTTTACCGACATTTCAGGTAAATAAATCTGGGGAGGAAAAGCATAAAACTATGCAGCAAGTTGAAACCGGCGCAATATTAAACGGCAAGGTTAGCGGAACAACACGCTTTGGCGCGTTTGTTGATTTGGGTGATGGCAAAACAGGAATGGTACATATATCCGAGGTTGCCTCATCTTTTGTAGAAAACATCAGCGATTTTATCACAGTAGGTCAAGAGGTTAAGGTTAAGGTGCTCAGCATTGGTGAAGATGGCAAAATCAGTCTTTCCATTAAGCGTGCGCAAGAGCGCGAACATCGCGAGCGCCGTCCTGCACCACGCAAACCTGTTTCTCCACCCGACCGCCCTACAGGTGGCGAATGGGTTGAGCGCCGTTCAGATAATCTGTCTTTTGAAGATATGATGAGCAAGTTCAAACAAACCAGTGACGATAAAATGTCTGACCTTAAGCGCAAAAACAATGGCGAGGTAAGACGTACCAAGCGTGTGCAAAAATAAAAAGCAAGGCAGAGTTTACCTCTGCCTTTTTTAGCAGGTGAAAAGATGAGAGAAATTGACGTTTCGGTTGTAACCCAGTGGGTTGAAAGGCTTTGTATTGATGCCAACAAAACTCTGCCCTGTGATTTGTGTGACAAGATTCACTCTGCCTGTGCCACCGAAAGTAATGAGCGGGCAAAGGGCATACTTATGGACCTTGAGCGTAATATGTGGGCGGCAAAAGAACTTGATATACCCGTCTGTCAGGATACGGGAATGGCAGTTATATTTTTAGAAATCGGTCAGGATGTTCACTTCGTAGGTGGCAGTTTAACCGATGCAATTAACGAGGGTGTCCGCCGAGGTTACGATAAAGGATATTTGCGCAAGTCGGTGGTGGCAGACCCACTGCGCCGCAAAAACACCAACGACAACACCCCCGCTATAATCCACACTACTGTTGTAGAGGGCGACGCGGTGACTTTGACGGTTGCACCAAAAGGTTTTGGTAGTGAAAATATGAGTGGTATTAAAATGCTCACCCCCTCTGCCACAAGGGAAGAAGTTATTTCTGCCGTTCTCCATATTGTGAAAGCGGCAGGCAGTAATCCCTGTCCCCCAATGGTAGTGGGAGTAGGCATAGGCGGTGACTTTGAATATGCGGCTTTGCTTGCCAAAAAGGCTCTTTGCCGTCCGTCAGATATGCCCAACCCCGACGAATTTTACGCCACCCTTGAAAAAGATATACTTACCGCCGTTAATAAAACGGGCATCGGTCCTCAGGGCTTTGGAGGGGATACCACCGCTCTTTATGTAAATGTTGAGCAATATCCCACCCACATTGCAGGACTTCCCGTTGCAGTTAATATCGGTTGCCATGTAACAAGGCATAAAAGTGTGAAAATTTAAAAAAAGTCTTTAACTATTAAAAGATTTGTGGTAAAATTAAAACAACCGCAGACGCCTCAAAATGCGGCGTCTGCATTTTTTAAAGCAAAGGATTTTATTTATGCAATATCGTTTAGTTGCCCCTTGCCTTTTCGGGTTAGAGGCGTTGGTAGCAGGCGAACTCAAAGCAATGGGTGCCGCCGATGTTTTGGCCGAAAATGGCAGAGTGCTTTTTTCAGGTGATGATTCAATATTGGTAAGGGCGAATATATGCTCACGCTATGCCGAGCGTATACTTATTCTTGCAGGTGAGTTTGAGGCTCTTAGTTTTACCCATTTGTTTGACGGGGTCAAGGCTATCCCTTGGGAAAAGTATATCGGCAAAACCGATGCCTTTCCCGTTAAAGGTTGGTCGAGGGACAGTCAACTGCACTCCATTCCCGACTGCCAGTCAATAATCAAAAAAGCGGTGGTTAACCGTCTTTGCGAGCATTATCATCTTAACTGGCTTGAAGAAACGGGTGCCACCTGTCGCATCAGTTTTTCCATATTCAAAAATAAGGTATGCGTTATGATTGACACTTCGGGTGAGGGATTGCACAAGCGCGGCTACCGCCGAAATGCCAACGATGCCCCATTGAAAGAAACGTTGGCGGCGGCAATGGTCTATCTTGCCCATATATATGACGACTCCACTGTTTATGACCCAATGTGTGGCTCAGGCACAATTCTTATTGAGGCGGCTTTAATGGCTCGCAATATTGCACCGGGCATCCGTCGAGGCTTTGCCGCCGAAAAGTTCGGATTTATACCGAGCACTGTTTGGCAGCAGGAGAGAAGCCGTGCAATGAGCGAGATAAAAACCGATATACCCTTCAAGGCGGTAGGCAGTGACATCGACCCTCAAAGTATCGCGCTTGCAATGGAAAATGCCAAAAAAGCAGGAGTTGACGATTATATCAGTGTAAGCCTTGCCGACGTTAAGAATTTTGCTCCCACAACCGAAAGGGGAGTGGTCATAACCAATCCCCCATACGGTGAGCGGTTGCTTGATATAAAATCGGCAGAAGCACTCTATAAGGTTTTAGGCAGCGTTTGCCCCTCTAAAAAGGGATATAAATACAATGTTATCAGTTCTGACGATAATTTTGAAACTTGCTTTGGCAGACCTGCCGACAAGCGTCGCAAACTCTATAACGGCAGTATACGATGCCAACTTTATATGTATTTCAGATGAAAGGGTGACACCTGATGAAACACGTGTTTATAGTTAACAACACTGCAGGCGGCGGCAAATCTACAATGCCCCTTATCCCGCAGATAGAGGCATACTTTGCCGAAAATGGCGGTGATTACGAAATTGCCTCTACCACTTGCAAAGGGGATGCCACCCAAATTGCAAAGCGGTTTGCATCTATGGGTGACCCCGTACGTATATATGCTTGTGGCGGAGACGGTACTCTGCACGAGGTAGTAAACGGCGTTGCAGGCTACAAAAATGCAGAGGTGGGCGTTTTTCCTTGCGGTACCGGTAATGACTATGTGGCAACCTTCGGCACAAAGGAAGAATTTATGGATATTGAGGGTCAGATAAAGGGCAGTTCAATCGAGGTTGACCTTATCTGCACCGACGGTATGTACTCCATAAATCAGTGTTCAATGGGTTTTGATGCCGCTGTTGCCGACAATGTTGTCAAGTTTAAGCGCAAGCCTCTTGTGAGCGGCAGTATGGCATATCTGCTATCGGTTGTCTATACTCTTGCAGGTAGGATGGGTAATGAACTTACTATTACCATTGATGACAACGAAACCATTACAGGCAGATTTTTGTTTGCCATATCAGCCAAAGGCAATTATCACGGCGGCGGTATGATGTCGGCACCTGCTGCAAAGCCCGATTCCCGTTCTCTTAATTTTGTGATTGTGCGTGCCATTTCTCGCAGCCGTCTTATTACATTGCTTCCCAAGTACATAAAGGGTCAGCATCTGACACCCAAATACAGCGATATAATCTATAACACCTACGGCAAAAAGATGCATATTGTGGCAAAGAAACCTTTGCCCGTAACCCTTGACGGTGAAATTATAATTACTGAAGAAATGACCTCTGAAATTGTGCAAAAGGGAATGCGCTTTATTTTACCCCGCAAGGTTGCTGTTAAAAATGAAGAGGCAGAGCCCTCTGTCAGAGTTTACGCCGTAAGCAAAAAATAATTTAGAAAATTTTACAAATTACTATTGATTTTTTAAAAAAAGAGTATACAATATATTTTAGCACTCGCAACAGGTGAGTGCTAAAATATATTTGCTATTATTTAAACGGAGGAATATATTATGACTATCAAGCCCCTTATTGACCGTGTTGTTATTAAGATGGTCGAAGCAGAGGAAACTACTAAAAGCGGAATCATTCTTGCCGCAGCCGCACAGGAAAAGCCTCAGATTGCAGAGGTTGTTGCAGTTGGCCCCGGCGGAATTGTTGACGGTAAAGAGGTTAAAATGTATCTTAACGTTGGTGACAAGGTAATTATGTCTAAATACTCAGGCACCGAAGTTAAGCTTGACGGTGTTGATTACACCATTTTGCGACAGTCAGATATTTTGGCAGTTGTTGAGTAATTTTAAGGAGAGATTGTTATGGCTAAAGATATTATTTACGGCGAAGAAGCCCGCAAAGCATTACAGGCAGGCGTTGACAAACTTGCCAATACAGTAAAGGTTACTCTTGGTCCTAAGGGCCGCAATGTTGTGCTTGATAAGAATTTCGGCGCACCCCTTGTAACCAATGACGGCGTTACTATCGCCAAGGATGTTGAACTTGCCGACCCATTTGAGAATATGGGCGCACAACTTGTAAAAGAGGTTGCTACCAAAACCAACGATATTGCAGGTGACGGTACTACCACTGCAACAGTACTTGCACAGGCTATCATCCGCGAGGGTATGAAGAATATTGCCGCAGGTGCTAATCCTATGGTTGTTCGCAAGGGTATCAAAAAGGCAGTTGAAGCCGCAGTAGAGGCTATCGGCAACAATGCTAAGGCAGTTGACGGCAGCAAGGATATTGCCCGCGTTGCTACTATCTCTGCAGGTGACGAGTTTATCGGTCAACTTATTGCCGAGGCTATGGAAAAGGTATCTAACGACGGTGTTATTACTGTTGAGGAGTCCAAGACTGCCGAAACCTATTCCGAGGTTGTTGAGGGTATGATGTTTGACAGAGGCTACATCACTCCTTATATGAGCACCGATATGGATAAGATGGAGGCTGTCCTTGATGACGCTTATATTCTTATTACCGACAAGAAAATCAGCAATATTCAGGATATTTTGCCCTTGCTTGAGCAAATCGTACAGGCAGGCAAAAAGTTGCTTATCATTGCCGAAGATGTAGAGGGTGAGGCTCTTACCACCCTTATTCTTAATAAACTCCGCGGTATGTTTACTTGCGTTGCAGTTAAGGCTCCCGGTTTTGGTGACCGCCGCAAAGAGATGCTTCGTGACATCGCAATCCTTACAGGTGGCGAGGTTATCAGCAGTGAACTTGGACTTGAACTTAAAGATACTCAGATTTTCCAACTTGGCCGTGCCCGTCAGGTAAAGGTTACCAAAGAAAACACCATCATTGTTGACGGTGCAGGTGACAGCGTTGCAATCGCTGCCCGCGTAAATCAAATCAGAGGTCAGATTGAAACCACCACTTCCGATTTCGACCGCGAAAAATTGCAAGAGCGTGTTGCTAAACTTGCAGGCGGTGTTGCTGTTATTAAAGCAGGCGCCGCTACCGAGGTTGAAATGAAAGAAAAGAAACTGCGCATTGAGGATGCTCTTGCATCTACCAAGGCCGCAGTTGAAGAGGGTATCGTAGCAGGCGGTGGCGTTGCGCTTATTAACACAACCGCAGCCGTTGAAGCAGTTGTTGAGTCTACTGAGGGCGACGAGCGTACAGGTGCTCTTATCGTGCTTAAAGCGCTTGAAGAGCCTATGCGTCAGATTGCTATTAACTCAGGCATTGATGGTGCCGTTATCGTTGACAAGATTAAGTCAAGCGGCAAGGTAAACTACGGTTTTGATGCATACAAGGAAGAGTATACCGATATGATTGAAGCAGGTATTGTTGATCCTGCTAAGGTTACACGTTCAGCACTTCAGAATGCCTCATCAGTGGCATCTGTGCTTCTTACTACTGAGGCTCTTGTTGCCGAGAATAAGGACGACAAGGCAGCCGCTGCAGCTGCAGCCGCAGGCGCAGGCGGTATGGGTGGCGGAATGTACTAATATAGGTTATATTACGACTCAAAGGTCACGGTAAATATTTTACCGTGGCCTTTTAATTATTTGCCCAAAAACCTATTGTTTTTGGCTTTTTTAGATTGTATTTCAAAATGTATTGATATATACTTGTGTGGAAATTTTGAAGGGGAGTGTTTTTGTGAAGGTCAAAGATACTACTAAGCGAAACGAAAACATATATATAGCGCAGGCGGCGGTTGAGTATTTGCTTTATTGTCGTAACTCGTGAGATTATGGTTAGCGCAAGTTGTCGTGCATTAGGAAAATGAAAAATTGCGACTATTCAAAGGGGAACAACCCAATACATTATCAAAAAATATAAACTAATTATCGTTTTAACCATTTACGGAATATCAGTTATTGGATTATTATAAGTTGAATAATCAATTTTTAGGAGGTTAATATGATTAAAAAATTTGTTCGCTTAATTGCACTTATGTTGTGTCTTTTGCTTGTCTGGAATTGCTCTGCCTGCGGTGAAACAAAACCGGATTCAAGCAGTAACAGCGGTAAAACCTCATCAACGGCTTCTCAGCCAAAAACAGAGGCAGTCGCAAAAGGTACATATTTTGATACGGATATATGGGAACCGGTTCCTATGATCAGTCAGGAATTACTTGATATGGGCTATGAGGGCGGCGAAGGTTGTCAGGCTCCACTGTTCATGACAAGGGATGTTATTGACGGAAAGTTGTGCTTTATGGGTACTGATGTGGGCGGCCTTTACCGCTCAACCGATGGCGGTGATCATTGGCACGTCAGCACATTAGGCTTTAATACCAACGGTACCACAGGTATCGCCATTGACCCTAAAAACAAATCCCACGTGTTAGCAGTGGGTGTGTGCGGCGATGCTGACAATACGGGCATATATATGTCTAACGATGCAGGTGAAACATGGCAACTTATGCATGTGGTTAACATTCATGGGTTCAGGGATTTTCGCACCCAGATTGCTTTTGATGCCACAAGTTACGATGCTTCTTTGGGTTATTGCAAGGTGGCATACTGGAGCCGTGACACAGCGGTGTATGAAAACAATAAAACGTATGATACTACCCCTGCTCTTTATAAAACAGAAGATGGCGGTAAAACTTGGAATATAATCAACACCTCTGAGCAAATCGGCGGTGCATCAATATATACCAATTCCGCTGACGGCAGTATTATATGCGGCAATAAAAACGGAATATTTGTAAGTAATGACGGCGGCAAAAATTTCAAGCAGGTTTTGAGCGAAGAAATAATCTCTTTGGATTGTCTTTACAATAAAGCAGGGTACATATATGCAACCTCATTAAAAGGATTGCACATATCTAAAGATATGGGTAAATCGTGGACAACGGTTAATGGCACAAATTACCCTACCGTTAATCCTGCATTTTTAAGAGTTAGTCCTGCCGACCCCAATTATATGGCCTTGCATGATTACAGACGGGCAGTCAGTGATTCGTGGGTAATGGACGGCTATTACTCTCATGACGGCGGCCAAACTTGGACTAAGACAACAATGGATACGACAGGTTCTTGGATTCCATCAAACAACGGCACTATGTTATTTGCGTGGAGCCCTATTGATAAAAATGATGTTGTCAACGCTTGGACTTACATAGTTAAGTCTACTGACGGCGGCAAAAACTTCAAATGGAGCAATGCAGGATATAACGGCATTTGCGTAGGCTCAACTATGCAATGGAATGTAAATCACCCCGAGATTATGCTCATTACCTCTCAGGATTTTAACGGTGGTTATACCACCGATAACGGCAAAACCTGGACATATCTTAAATGGTCAGGTAAAAGTTGGGGCGGTTGGACTTACGGCGGTTATGCCCTTGACAGTCAGCATATGTTTGCGGGTGACGCAGACGAAATGTTTGGGCAAACGACTTTATGGACCACTCACGACGGCGGCAAAACCTTCCAAAATACAGGATTGAAAGTGACAGGTCATACGGTTGGTATGGGTGTTTTGGGCAATGACAACATCGGCTTTTTTGGCGAGTACCGCACTACTGATAAGGGATACACCTGGAGCGTTATGGATGGTTGCGTAGGTGTGTATACCATTGACTATAAGACGGGTGACTTGTACGGTGTTAATAGCTTGGGTGCTGTTGTCAAATCTGAGGATAACGGAGTGACTTGGAGTAAGGTGATGATTACTCCGGGTACTATATCCGATATAGCATATGACTATAATTCTAAAAAGATTTATGTTGTGTCAGGCTCTAAACTCTATTGTGTCGATACAAACGCTAATTCTCCCAGATGTACTGAGATAAATTACGGCGGCACAGATGTAACGGGCGTGTGTATTGATCCTAACGACCCGTCGATAGTATATGTTGCCTGTGTAGGCTGGAATAGAGTGACCGTACAAAATGTATTCAGAAGCATAGATAGCGGTAAAACCTGGACTTGCCTTAACCGCAGTGTCGGTGACGGCAGAAAGGGACCTGACGGTGGAAGACAGGCATCAACAATACGTGTAAACCCCAACACACGCGAGGTATTCACCATGACAAGCTGTCGCGGAATGTGGAAAATGCCTGCTCCTAAGAAATAATTTTTAATATCAGAATAGGCACGATATTATTGGTTTAACATTTGAATTTTTTGACAGTTGGATTATCATAAATTCAACTGTCATTTAATTCAAAATTTAAAATTGAGTGAGGATGATAACATTGAGTGATAAGTTGATTTTTGAAACAGATATATGGGAACCGGTTCCTATGATCAGTCAGGAATTGCTTGATATGGGCTATGAGGGCGGCGAAGGTTGTCAGGCTCCAATATGTATGGCAAGAGATATTATTGACGGCGACCTGTGCTTTATGGGTACTGATGTAGGTGGCTTTTATCGCTCAACCGATGGCGGTGAGCATTGGCAGGTCAGCACATTAGGATTTAATACCAACGGTACCACAGGTGTCGCTATTGACCCTAAAAACAAGTCCCACGTGTTAGCGGTGGGTGTGTGCGGCGATGCTAACACTACAGGTATATATATGTCTAACGATGCAGGCGAAACATGGCAACTTATAAATGCGGTATACATTCATGGTTTCAGGGATTTTCGTACCCAGATTGCCTTTGATGCTACAAGTTATGACGATTCTTTGGGTTATTGCAAGGTGGCATATTGGAGCCGTGACACAGCGGTGTATGAAAAAAACCACAGTTTTGATACTACCCCCGCTCTTTATAAAACAGAAGATGGCGGCAAAACTTGGAATATAATCAACACCTCTGAGCAAATCGGCGGCGCATCAATATATACCAATTCTGCTGACGGCAGTGTTATATGCGGCAATAAAAACGGAATATTTGTAAGTAATGACGGCGGCAAAAATTTCAAGCAGGTTTTGAATGAAGAAATAACCTCTTTGGATTGCCTTTACAATAAACCGGGGCACATATATGCAACCTCATTAAAAGGCTTGCACATATCTAAAGATATGGGCAAAACGTGGACAACTGTTAAGGGTACAAACTACCCCACTGTTTATCCTACGTTTTTAAGAGTTAGCCCAGCCGATCCTGATTATATGATTTTGCAGGATTACAGACGGATAATTATGGACTCCTGGGAATTAGACGGATTTTACACTCACGACGGCGGCAAGACTTGGACTAAAACAACAAGAGACACGACAGGTTCTTGGGTGCCATCAAACGATGGACAAATGTGCTTTGCGTGGAGTCCTGTTGATAAAAATGATGTTGTTAATGCGTGGTCTTATATAGTTAAGTCCACCGATGGCGGCAAAACATTTAAATGGAGCAATGCAGGATATAACGGCATTTGTGTAGGCTCAACTATGCAATGGAATGTAAATCACCCCGAGATTATGCTTATTACCTCTCAGGATTATAACGGCGGTTATACCACCGACAACGGCAAAACCTGGACATATCTTAATTGGTCAGGCAAATGTTGGGGCGGCTGGACTTATGGCGGTTATGCCCTTGACAGTCAGCATATGTTCGCGGGTGATACAGACGAAATGTTTGGAAAAACGACTTTATGGACTACCCACGACGGTGGTAAAACCTTTAATAATACGGGTTTGAAAGCTGCAGGTCATACGGTTGGTATGGGCGTTTTGGGCAATGACGACATCGGCTTTTTTGGCGAGTACCGCACTACTGATAAGGGATACACCTGGAACGTTATGGATGGTTGCGTTGGCGTTTATACCATTGACTATAAGACGGGTGACCTGTACGGCGCTAATAGCACGGGTGCTATTGTCAAGTCCGAAGATAACGGACTGACTTGGCAGGTTGTAGCTGTTACCGAAGGAAAAATATCCGATATGGCATATGACTATAATTCTAAAAAGGTTTATGTTGTGTCAGGGTCTAAGCTCTATTGTGTCGATACAAACGATAAGTCTCCCAGATGTACTGAGATAAATTACGGTGGCACAGATGTAAAGGGTGTTTGTATTGATCCTACCGACCCATCGATAGTATATATTTCCTGTGAATGCTGGAAAATAGTGAATATAAAAAATGTATTCAGAAGCATAGATAGCGGCAAAACCTGGACTTGCCTTAACCGCAGTGTCGGTGACGGCAGAAAGGGACCTGACGGCGCAAGGCAGGCATCAGCAATACGAGTAAACCCCAACACACGCGAGGTATTCACCATGACAAGCTGTCGCGGAATGTGGAAAATGCCTGCTCCTAAGAAATAATTTTTAGTATCAAAATAGGCAACAATATTAACATTTAAACATTTAAACAAACAGACCGCTGAGTTACAATAATTCGACGGTCTGTTTGTTTTAGCAGGCAAGTTAACTTCCAAAACTTGACGATGGCGACACATTTACATGCCCTAACAGACGGGCAGGGATGCCGAGGTGTGTGGAAAAAGTCAACTCCGCCTGTGTCAAAAAAAAGGTCTGTAAATTTGTGCAAAATACCGCCTCTTTTGTTGTTGACAAAAGGGTGGTATTAGTTTATTATTCAATTGAAATGCTTATTCACAAGGAGGTGGCGAAACATAAAAAGGCAAAAGATTGCAAAGCGTATTTTCATAGTGCTGGCTGTAATGGTATTACTTCTTACGGGATGTACGGGTAAAGTGTCAGAAAGTTCTTCTGTTAAGGAAGATAAAATAACTTGGGACAAGTGGTTAGCAACCTATGGCGAAAGCCTTTCAAGACTAGCTAAAGAACATCCTGATGCTCTGGCAGAGGCATATTCATACATTGCAGACAAAAATCAACTAACTGCTATGCTTAAGCGAAGCAATAAAACGATGGAAGAATGGCGCGAAAAGTACGGGTATTTGCTAACAGATACTTATGTTTCATCACTTTTCGACGGCGCTTCTATATACAAGGAGTGGGTAAAAAAGTACGGTTTTAATTTTGAGGGAACATTCACATCAAACGAAAAGCATCCAACAGTTGATACACCTTGGCAGGCAGTACCACTGGTAACTGCAGAGGTATTGGCTCAAGGTTATACAGGCGGCGAGGGTTGTCAGTGGCCTATTTATATCACCACCTCAGCGACCGACCCCGACCTTGCCTTTATGGGCACCGATGTTGGCGGCGTGTATCGCACAACCGACGGCGGCAAAAACTGGGCACTTACCACCATTGGCCTTTATTCATCAGGCGGTTGCGGTATGTCTATTGACCCCAAAAACGCCAACCGAGTTTTACTTATCGGTGCAAACTCAATCCATTGGGATGTAAACGGAATTTATCTGTCAAAAGACAAGGGCGAAACGTGGGAAGGCGTTTTCACCTATCGTAAAACAAAGAGCGATTATGCCAAACTTTGCGCATACCGTGATACACGTCATCAAATTGCCTTTGACGAAACAAGTTTTGACGAGAAATTGGGCTATTGCACAACTGTTTATTGGTCTCGCGACACAAGAAAATATGACCGTGGCGAAAACAGAGAGCCCGCTTTGCTTAAATCTACTGATGGCGGCGAGACTTGGACTGTTGTTAATACAGAAGAATATTCAGGTGGCGGCGAGATTTATGTAAGTCCTTCAAAAAGTTGGGTATATATTGCACATAAGCTTGGAGTCTTCCGTTCAAAAGACGGAGGCAAAACCTTCGAAAAGATTCTTGATGCGGCTGCACACGGTATGGATGTTATCAGCACTTGCAAGGATAACGTTTATGTAAGCGCAGAGGAAGGTATGTATGTTTCAGAGAATAACGGCGATAACTTCAAAAAGGTTAACACTGCCGGCTTCCCAACCACATATCCCGCAAGAGTAAGAGTCAGCCCCGTAAACCCCAACAATATGGTAGTGCAGGATGACCATTTATCTGCAGGCCTTGGCTATACAAGCGTTATTTATTACTCACACGATGGAGGTAAAACATGGAAGAAGAGTGAGATTGATTCTTCAAATTCATTCATTCCTTACAATGTCCGTCAAACTGTATTTGCTTGGAACTGTGCAGACGAGAATTTGTGCATCTCTACCGGTGGCGATATGATTATGCGCTCCGAAAATGCAGCTGAGAAGTTCGTATGGGGCGGTAACGGCTACAACGGCTCTTGCACCACCTCTATCAGCCACAATGTTAATAACCCCAACTTTATGGCACTTGGTAATCAGGACTATAACGGTTGTTATTCACTTGATGCCGGCAAAACATGGACCTATGTTAACTGGTCAGGCAATCCTTGGGGTGGATATTCATACGGCGGCTATGTAGTGGACGAAAACCACCTTATCGCTCTTAAAACAAGCAGCTGGAACGGTGACCGTATTATTGCTTACACTACTGATGCAGGTAAAACTATCAATACCACCAAGTATGTTGTTAAAATTCCTAATATCTATGGTGCCTACGGCAAAAACGACATTGTTTTCGCAGGTCAGTACCGCTCCACTGATAAGGGCGTTACCTGGACCGAGATGAAGGGTTGCAACGGCGTTTATACCCACAGTGATGACGGCGCTCACTTCGGTGTTAATGAAGAAGGCAAGATTGTCAAGTCAACCGACTATGGCGTAACTTGGACCGAGGTTGGCTCAGTTGCTGAGGGCGTAAAGCGTATGGTCTATGACTTTGACGGCAAACGCTTGTTGGTGCTTGCTAATAAGAATGTTGTTTACTCTGTATCGGTTGAGGATGGCAAGGCAACTCTTATCTACAGTTTTGCCGAAACGCGAGATATAACAGGGGACACTATGGATATTCGCGATATTGCTGTTGACCCCGAAAACACCAACTGCATCTATGTATGTAATGCCCGCGGCGTATATGCAAGTGCAACAGGTGTGTTGCGCACTATGGATGGCGGCAAGACTTGGCTCAACTGTGCTCGCAATGTTGGTGACGGAAGTCAAGGCCCACAGGCAGCAAGGGACATTGGTAATTTGGATGTTAACCCCCTTACAAGAGAATTGTTTGCATCAGGTGCATGCCGTGGCGTGTATAAGATGGCATTGCCCGAAAGTAAATAATTTGTAAATATAAAAAGCCTTTGCATTTTACTAAAAATTCAAAGGCTTTTTATTTATATTTCGGGACAAGTTTTTAAGTTTTTATTCATATATTTAATATAATTGGTAATATTTAACAAAAATATAGTAAAAATTAACCATAATTTACCTCAAAAAAAGAGCATTGGAAAAATATAACACAAAAGACTCCTTTTTTATTGTGCTTTTTAAACAGATAAAATGGCGAAAAAATATGCAAAGTGCCGAAAAATATGAAATGTTTGTTAATCCTGTTCCCATTTTTGAAAAGTGTGTTAAAATAGGATTGGTTAATTGTGGTCTAATGCACTCTTTTTACAAAAAACCACAAAAATATCCTTCAAAAACATAAAGTCCAAGGGTTTGGCAGCTCTTTCTAACTCGGGTGATGTTCTGATTTACATCCATTCTGAAAAATTCTGATTACGCAACAGACTTTTCTGAATACTTTTCTCAGGTTTATGGTGGTACCGTTATCCGCTAAAATGTTGAGTGGGAAGGTTGTCAAAGCAAGTTTATTACCGACTTTGCCGCAGAAGAAGCTCCCTCAGTAATTGCCTTGTTCTACAAACTGTGGCCAAAGGTTGCCAATCGCGGAATGATTCAGCTACTTACTAATTAAATTAGCACAATATTTATATCCACGAGAAGTGAAATCCTCTCGTGGATGACTGTGCTTTAAATACAAGTATGTTTTTTACGGAAGATGTTCGTCATCCAAAGGCAGAAACCGCCGGAGCCCTCCGACATCGGAGCTTTCTGCGTTTGGATGGGCTCGCCTCTCCGACAAATAAGGCGGAGCCTACCGCCAAAAATTCAAACGAAGGGAAAATGCCGAATGTTAAACAAACGTGTGTTTGCGTTGCTTCTTACATTGGTTATGATTTTTGCAACAGTGCCCTCTGTTGCAGCATACGGTGCTCCAAACGATGCCGAGCAACCAATTACCGATGATGCAACCCAAACGGAAGAAAATGCAGATGTTGGCACCGAAACTGAAATTACCATAAGTGGACTGTCCTTTAAACAGTACAAGGAACAGCTTAAGGAAGCCAAAAATGCCACCCAAACTGTTGTAATTGACCCCTTTACTCCTTCAGCAAAGGACGAAAAGGCAGAAGTTAAAGAAATTTTGGGTGAGCAATCCATAGTTGTTGACCATGGTGGCTATTTAGCATACACTGTTACCGTTGCCGAAGATGCATTATATGTAATAAATACTCGCTACTGCTTGCCCGGTCAGCGCTCTATCGACGGTGAGTTCAAACTCTCTGTTGACGGCGTTGTGCCTTATACCGAGGCAACCACAGTAACCCTTTCTCGCGTATGGAAGGATGCTGAGTATGGTAAGGATGCTAATCTTAATGAGTACGGTCACGAAGCAGATGTAAGAGGTAACGAGCTTACCCCAGACGCCGTGGTTGTTGAGTGCTGGCAAGATTATGTGCTTCACGATAACGACTATATGACCGACTCTGATTTGCAACTTTTCCTTACTGCAGGCACCCATACTATCCGTTTTGATGTTCAGCGTGAACAGATTGCCTTCTCAAAACTTGAACTGACTGCACCTGTTGCACTTCCTTCTTATAAAGATGCACTTGCAGGCTACAAGGATAAGGGATATGCCACATATGACGGCGAGGCTATTATAATTGAAGCCGAAAATTCTTTTGAGCGCAGTGAACAGAGTCTTACTATGGCTGTTGACTATGCTTCTGCCGCAACATCTCCTTCACATCCCTCACAGACCCGCCTTAACACTATTGGCGGTGAACTTTGGGATTCCACAGGGCAGTGGATTAGCTGGAAGGTTAATGTTAAAAAAGCAGGACTTTATTCTCTTTCTTTCAAATACCGTCAGGACTATGTTCGTGGCTTTAAGATTTACCGTAGCATTTCTGTAAACGGTGAAGTTCCTTATGCTGAATTTGATAGCATAGCCTTTAATTCAAACACCAAGTGGGAGAATTATACTGCATCAAACGATAAGAACGAGCCTTTCTACATTTATCTTAACGAGGGTGACAATGTTATCACTCTTACCAATACTCTCGGACCCGTATCTGATTCACTTCAGCTTCTTAACGAGACTATTGCAGAGATGAATGCTATTTATCTTGAAATCATCAAGATTACAGGTACATCACCTGACGCTAACCGTGACTACTACATTGATAAGGCTATTCCCGACTTGATGGATCGTTTCAAGAATGTTCGCAACAGTCTTGTAAGCATCAACAAGGGCGTTTCCAAGTACAACGGTAATGTTGACGGCGGTATTACAGCATTTATCGACATTATGGTAAAGCAACTTGACAACTTCGACAAGGATCCTGTCAAGGTTACCACCGCACTTGGCGCTTATAAATCAAATATTTCATCTATTTCAGATATGCTCCGTTCAATGAGTGAGCAGTCAATTTTGCTTGACCGCATCTATCTTGGCGGAGAGAAGAATTTGCCTAAGGCATCTGTTGGCTTCTTCACCTCGATGTCTTTCTCAATCAAAAGCTTCTTTGCTTCTTTTGTAACCGACTATAATGCTTTCGGTAACGTCTACAGTGAAGATGGCGGCGAAGGTTACATATGTGAGCCTATTGAAGTATGGATGTCCTCAGGTCGTGACCAGATGAACATCTTGAAGACTATGATTGACGACCAGTTCGTTAAGGAATATAAAATTCCTGTAAATCTTAGCTTGGTTGATGTTAACGGCTCACTTACCAAGGCAATTCTTGCAGGCACCGGTCCCGACTGTGCAATTATGGTTACCAGTGCAACCCCCGTTAACTATTCAATGCGTGGTGCACTTGAAGATATGGACCAGTTTAACGCCGAAAATCAGTATACTACCGATAAAAACGGCAAAAAGGTTCAAAATTTCCGCTACACCTTTGAAGAGGTTAAAAAGGACTTCTTCCCCTCAGCATTTATTGCTCTTGAGTATCAGGACGCCAAAACCTACGGCTTGCCCGAAACTCAGACATTTAATATGATGTTCTACCGCACAGATGTGCTTAAGAGCCTCGGTCTTGAGCCTCCTCAGACTTGGCAAGACCTTTATAACTGCATTACAGTTATCCAGCGTCAGAATATGAACATCGGTATTCCTACAACTGCGGATATGTTCTCGACAATGCTCTTCCAGCGTGGCGGCTCATATTATGTAGACGACTTCTCAGGCGTAAACTTCAACACTAACGAGGCTATTGATGCCTTCCGTCAGTGGACCGAGTTTAACACCAAGTACAGTATGCCTTTGGCATACGACCCCCTCAACCGCTTCCGTGCAGGTGAGTATCCCATCATCGTCACCAACTACACCTTCTATAACAACCTTGCAGTTGGTGCTCCTGAAATCAAGGGCTTGTGGGGAGTGACCGCTATCCCCGGATTTGAGCAGGAAGACGGCACTATCAATCGCGCACAGCCTTGCGAAGGTTTGGTTAGCGTAATGATTAAGGGTTGCGACAATAAAAATCAGGTTTATGATTTTATGACTTGGTGGGTATCTGCCAATACTCAGGCAGAATTCGGTAATAAGATTGAAGCCCGTCTTGGTATAGGCGGTCGCTATACTACCGCTAATACAGAGGCGTTTAAGCGCCTTTCTTGGTCAACTGCCGAGCAGCAGGAAATCTTGGCAGCTTGGGAGCATGTTTCCGACTATGAAAAGATTCCCGGTGACTACTATATCACCCGTATGATTAACAACGCATTCCGTGCAGTTGTTTATAAGAATCAGAATCCTCGTGAAGCAATGCTTCGCTACAGCACTGAAATGGATAAAGAAATTCAGCGTAAGCGCGTTGAATATAATGTTGACGAAATCCGCAAAGCAGCGGGCCTACAATAATGAAAGGGGAGACTTAATAAAATGAAAAAGAAAAAAGTAAGATTAGGTCAGTCCTCTTTCGCTAGTTATCAGATGATGGGTCCATGGCTTATACTTTTCGTAACCTTTATGTTTATACCTGTTGTAGCAGCTATCGTGCTTAGCTTTACAAGTTTCGATATGCTTAATGTGCCAAAATTCAACTTTGTTGAAAACTACATCAGACTGTTCCTTGACGACGACGTATTTATGACCTCGCTCAAGAACACCCTTATAATTGCAGTTATCACAGGTCCTATCGGCTACTTGCTCAGTTTTGTATTTGCTTGGTGTATCAATGAGTTGCGCAGAGGTTTGCGTTCATTCCTTACCCTCTGTTTCTACGCACCTACACTTGCAGGTAACGTTTACTTCATTTGGCAGTACATATTCAGCGGAGACTCATACGGCTTGGTTAACTCACTTCTTATTGAATATGGATTTATAGACAGTCCTATTCAGTTTTTGACTGACACAAACTACACAATGGCTATTGTTATTGTAGTTATTTTGTGGATGAGTGCAGGTACCAGCTTCCTTACCTTTATCGCAGGTTTGCAGGGTCTTAATTCTGAACTTGCTGAGGCAGGCGCAATCGACGGTATTAAAAACCGTTGGCAAGAGCTTTTCTATGTAACCTTACCCCAGATGAAGCCTCAGTTGTTGCTTGGTGCCGTGTTCACCATCTCTAACTCATTTGCTTGCGGTGCAGTTAACGCTGCTTTGACCGGCAACCCGTCAACCGACTATTCAACACACACAATCGTGTTGCATATGGATGACTACGCCTTTGTTCGTTTTGAAATGGGCTATGCAAGTGCAGTTTCAATCGTACTATTTGCAATGATGCTTATTTACTGGTGGGTAGTTAACAAGGTGCTGGCCCGCTGGAGCCAAGACTAATGAAAGGAGGAGAATGAAAAATGAGAAAAAACAAGCAATTAAACCCCGACGCAACATACAGTAAAAAGTTCTTGCGTCAAAAGGGCGGTAACAAGAAAAAGATTAATCGTTCCCGTACCGGTAACTTCTTTATGTTCCTTTTTCTTTTCCTCTTTGGTGCATTTATGGTCTTGCCTTTGTACTACGCAACAATCAGTGCATTTAAGCCACTTAATGAATTGTTTATATTCCCCCCTCGTTTTTATGTTGTAAACCCCACTTTTGACAACTTTACAACAATGATGCGCCTGATTTCATCATCACAGGTGCCATTTGCACGTTACCTTTTCAACAGTGTAATCATCGCTGTGGGCGGTACAGTGTTTGGCATTGTTATTGGCGCTATGACCGCTTTCCCCCTCGCAAAGCACAGATTTAAGGGCAAGCAGTTGATTTATAACATCGTTGTTTGGGCAATGATGTTCCGTGGCGAAGTTTTGAGCATCCAGCAGTATTTGATTATTGCCAATTTGGGAATGATTAACACATACTGGTCATTGCTTTTGCCCTCACTTGCAGGAACAATGGGCGTTTTCCTTATGAGACAGTTTATGGAGTCAAATATTCCAGATGCTGTTCTTGAAGCTGCCCGAATTGACGGTGCAGGCGAGTGGCATATCTTCTGGAAAATAGCAATGCCTAATGTTAAGCCTGCTTGGCTTACCTTGGCAATATTCTCTTTCCAGGGTATGTGGCATACAACAGGTTCAGTTTACATCTACGACGAGCCTATGAAGATGTTGCCCACAGCGCTCAGTCAGATTACTGCAGGCGGTGTAGCCCGTCAGGGTGCCGCAGCCGCAGTTGCATTGGTAATGATGGTTCCTCCGATAGCATTGTTTATCTTCAGCCAAAGCTCAATTATGGAGACAATGTCTACCTCAGGTCTGAAGTAAAATTAACTAACAAAAATAATTCCGAAAACGGATTGAACGGAGGATAATAATGAGAAGAATTGCTGTTAAAACAGCTGTTGCAATAATGACACTTGTTCTTGTTGCATCAGTTATGGTTCTTCCGGCATCGGCATTGTCGTCGCCTCATTATGAGGGCTATAACTACGACCCATACGGAACGAGCACTGCCGCACCTATTGGCTATTTGCCGGACGGAACAATAGATTTTGAGGATATGGGACTTGCACAAAAGATGTCCACTCCTCAGGATATGTTTGTATTTGATAACAAAGAAATTTGGATAACCGACAGCACAGGCTTTACTGTTGAAACCACCGCTGACGAAGAGGGTAAGCCTGCAGAGGATGCCACTACTGAGGAACCCAAAGAAGAAACAAAAGATGAAAAGCCCGAGGCTTCTAATAGCACTCAGTACGGTCGCATAATTGTTCTTGATACAAACTTCAAGTTCTTGAGGGAGTATACCAAGTTTATTGCTGCAGACGGCACAGAGGAACTCATTCCTCAGCCACAAGGCTTGTTTATCCGTCACAACAAACAAACTAATGAAGATGAAATGTTTGTTTGTTGCAACATCACTATTAAAGAAAAAGACGGTTCCGAGCGTAAGGATGGATATGTTGTATGTGCAGATATGGAAGGAAACATCATCCGTAAGTACACCCGTCCCCAAAGCTCAGGTACAAATATTAAGGACTTCCAACCTCTTAGCGTAGTAGTTGACGATTCCAACTATCTCTATTTGCAGGCATACGGCGTACTTGACGGTATAATCGTCTATACCTATGACAAAGCCGAGTACGAGTCCTTCTACGGTGCAAACAAGGTTGTTCTTACCTGGAAACTTTTGATTGAACAGACCATCAAAAAGATTTTCTCCCGTGAAGCAACCGCAGGTATGCTTAGGGCTGTTCCTACCGAAATGTCAAATATGTATATTGATGAGGAAGGCTTTATTTATACCACCACCGGAACCTCTACCGTTGAAAAAAAACTGCGCGTAAGAAAACTTAACGCAGCAGGTAGCAATACCTTGCAAGCAGACGCTAACTCACTTGTTGAGGTTGTTTTCGGTGACCGTGACACAGGCTCATATATTTCGGGTAATCGAAGATTAGGCTCTGACACTCGTTTGGAAGATATTTGTGTTGATAAAAATGGCATAATGGCATGTATGGATACCGAGCGCAGCCGTATATATCTTTACGACCAGTCCTGTATGTTTCTTACAGCCTTTGGTTCAAAGGCATCGGGCAATGCAGTTGAAGGCTCTGTAGCATCCGCAACTGCTATTGACCAGCTTGCAGACGGCAGATATATTGTGCTTGACAGCTCAAGAGGAACAATTGTAACCTACCGTCCTACCGAATATATGTCAATGCTTCTTGAAGCAAACAAATTCTATACCGACGGTCGTTATGTTGAGGGCGAATCATATTGGCGCAACGTTCTTAAGTATGATGCTAACTTTGCTCGCGGATATGCCGCAATCGGTAAATCCTTGCGTGAGCAAAAGGATTATCAAGGCTCGCTCTATTGGCTCAAGCAAGGTCAGGACAGAACATCTTACTCACTTGCCTTGCAAGAATACCGTAAAGAGTACTTGCGCGAAAACTATATGTGGCTGGTGCCTGTAGCGGTTGTCGCTTGTGTGGCAGCAGTAGCATTGTTCAGATTTATACAGAAACTTCTTGGTATTAAGCGCAAGAAGAAGAGTATTAAATTTAGTTAAGGAGGGGTTGAATTTATGGGTTCAATAGCAAATATTATTAAATACGCCAAAAAAGAATCTTTCTCATTCAGCCCCAAATCGCTGAATCCGAAGAATTGGGATTGGCAAAAAATTATTTGGCCTTTCAGAGTAATTACTCATCCTATTCAGGCATTCACAGAAATTAAATATGAAAAGCGCGGTTCAATCCTTCTGTCCATACTTATTCTTGTGCTGTGGACTTTTAGCTCGGTATATTCCTTCTTGGAAAAGGGCTTCCAATTTAATGAAAACCGCGTAGAAGACCTTGAGATTTTTAACCTGTTTATGAGTACAGGTGCAATCATCATCTTGTGGAGCATATCTAACTGGGCTATATGTACACTGATGGATGGTGAGGGTTGGTTTAAAGAAATTTGGGTGTGCAACTGCTACGCGGTAATGCCCAACATACTTACCATCGTGCCTTTGGCAATCATCTCAAAGGTTACCACTATTGAAGAGGGCGCATTTATAACTATCGCAGAAGCAATCGTTTTCGGTTGGATGGTCCTGCTTCTCTTTATTGCAAACACAACAGTTCATCAATACACATTTGGTAAGAGCATTTTTTCAATGATACTTACTGTGTTTGGTGTTTTGGTTCTGTTGCTTTTGATGGTTCTTATGTTCAGCTTGTTCTATGAAATTTACAGTTTCGGTACTACTATTTATCAGGAAATTGTATTTAGATTTACTTATTAAAGGATGGTGTAATGTAAAATGAAAAAGAAATTTTTACTTTTGATTGTTACTGTTGCATCCATTCTTGCTATGGTAATTTCATCAGGCGCAGTCGCAGTATTTGCTGACAATGCAGAGCAAACCACAGATGTAGTTGATACTGGCGCAGTTGGCGATGGTGCAACCGTTGAACAAAGTGCAACAGCACCTCTTTACACAGGCCTTGATGAGTTTGAAAAGATTGCAGGCAACAAAACTACCGAACTTTATATGCTTCACCGCAAAAATGATGTAATAGTTTTTGCAGTGAAGGATGTTGCAAGCGGTAGTGTTACCTATTCAGTACCTGCAAACAGTACTTCAATTAAAAATGATGATGCAACAAAGTATGAACTTTGGTCAGCAGCCATCATTAACTATCAGGATAAAAATAAGGTTTTGCAAAAAGTTTCAACCGGTGATGCCGTTGCAGCAGGTCAATACACTGTAAAGAGCATTAAAAACGGTGTTCAGATTACTTTTAAGTTCCCTGACGTTAAAGCTGGCAGAGGTTTTACAGTTCCTATGACCTTTGTGCTTAACGGCAACCACTTTGATGTCAGTGTTCAGATGAACGACGTTAAGGTTGATGAGGAATCAACAAGCGACCTTCTCAGCTTTTCAGTTATGCCATACTACGGTAGTGCTAACTACGGCGAAGACGGATATATTCTTTTGCCCGACGGTAGCGGTGCATTGATGGACAACAACTTCCTTGCACTTGATGGCAATGTTAAGTATTATAGCACCTACATCTATGGCCGTGACTTAGCACTTGACACCACCCTTAAACTTGGCCACAGTGAAGCAACTGTGCTTCCTATTGTAGGCGCTAAGGTAGGGGATAGAGCTTGGCTCGGTGTAATCGAAACCGGTGAAGCAGTTGCAATGGTAAAAGCAGTAAGTGCCCGTGAAAATTTCCCCTTCACCACTGCATATTGTGAATTTATCTACAACAAAACCGACATTTTTGCAACCAAAACCAATTGGAACATTCAGGAATACCAACAGGTAACTCTTGAACATACCGATTTGGATAATGCAACTGTAAGATATTATGCAATGCAAGGTGAAAATGCTGACTATGTGGGAATGGCAAACACCTATCGTGAGTATCTTACCGAAAAAGGTGCAGGCTCCAATATTGCTAAGGATTTGCCCTTCTATGTTGAGACTATTGGTGCTTTCCAAAAAACCGAATCTGTTTTCGGCTTTGTTACCGATGTTACTAAAACTTCAACAACCTTTGAACAAGCACAGAAGATGGTTGAATACCTTGCAAAGAAGGATATTAAAAACATCAATCTTCGTTATACAGGTTGGATGAAAGGCGGCGTTGACAACGGTGTCGTCTCCAATGCAAAGATTGAGTCACTGCTTGGAAAAACCGATGAATTGCTGGCGCTTAACAAATACCTTGAAAATCAAGGCGGAAGAACCTTCCTTGAACTTGAGATTTTGAATATCTATAAGAGCGGCAACGCTAACAAGGTATCAATCCGTAACATTCTTAACAACCATGCGATTCAAAACAATTATTTGCGAAGCACAGGTATGCCCAGTGAGTATAAGTATTATTTGTGCCGTCCCGCCCTTTTTGAAGGTCAGGTAAACGACTTCTTTGACGACTTTGACAAACTTAAGGAAATCAAGGGTATATCTGCAGGTTCTTTGGGCGAGAACAACTATTCAGACTTTAACAACTCACACAAAAGCTTTATGGATGCTCAGCAGGGCAACGATTATATGTCATCTGCACTGGCAAACATAGGAAAGCAGATTGGCGAGAAGGGCAAGGTAATGGTTGACACCGGTAATGCATTTAGCTATGAAAATGCGGATGTTGTTGTTGGCTTGCCAATGTACAGCAACGGTTACGAATTCACCTTTACCGATGTTCCTTTTGTACAGATTGCACTTCACGGCCTTGTTGAATACACCGAAAGTGCACATAACCTCACCTTTGACACAAATATTCAAAAGCTTCGTCAACTTGAAACGGGCACTGCTCCTTACTACATTTTGACCGATGCAGAAAGTTCAGTATTCCTCAATACCAGACTCAGCAATGTCTACACCAGCCAGTATAAGACCTGGGCAGATGTAGCTGCAAAGGATTACAAAGAACTTTCAGCAGTTCTTAACGGATATTGCGACAAGCAGATTACTGACCACGACATTATCACTAATGATGTTCGCGCAACAGTATACGGCAGCGAAAGAGTAGTTCTTGTTAACTACGGCAAAACCGATTACGCTTTGGGTGATGCAACTGTTACCGCAGGTGGCTATTTGGTAATGACCGCTGAGGAATATTCGGCTAAGACAACTGTAACAAACGATGCAACACAGGAAGGAGGGGTTGAACAATGAGAAATGCAAAGCAAACAACTGAATTACAGCGCAGAGCAAGAGCAGGTATCGGATTTGTTCTCCCCTTCATAATTGGTTTCTTGTGCTTTTATCTGCAACCCTTGGCAACATCAATGTACTATACATTCCAGAATATGCAGCCCGCAAAAGGCGGCGGTATCAGTCTTGAGTATGTAGGTTTGAAAAACTACTCCGAAATGTTCGGTAAAGAGGCGGATTTCTGGGTAAAGCTTTGGTCAACTTTAGGTGATTTGCTTTACACCGTTCCTGTTGTAGTTATCTTCTCACTTTTCATTTCAATCATTCTTAATCAGGAATTCCGCGGCAGATTGCTTGCCCGTGCAATATTCTTTATGCCCGTTGTTGTTACCTCTGGTGTTGTTATTACCATAATTAAAGGTGACACCTTCTACGGCAATATGGAAAGTGACTCATCTTCAACTGTTTTCCAAGCAGCAGGTATGCTTGAAATTCTTGAGGGTATGAACTTGCCTGAAGAGTTTATTTCCGAATTTGTTGGCATTGTTAACAAAATCTTTGACACACTGTGGAAGTGCGGTGTTCAGATTCTTCTTTTCCTTGCAGCTTTGCAAGGTGTAGGTCCTCAGCTTTATGAGGCAGCAAAGATTGAGGGTGCAACAGGTTGGGAAATTTTCTGGAAAGTAACGTTCCCCAATGTATCTCCCATCATTCTGGTTAATGTCATTTACACGATTATTGACTCCATTACCGACACAGGCAACGTTGTTATGACCTACATCAACAACACCGCATTTAGCAGTCTTAACTATTCTAAGGCTTGCTTGATGGCTTGGCTCTTCTTCATTATCCTGCTTGTTATTGTCGGCGTTGTGTTCTTGGTCGGTAACCGTTTGGTATTCTATCAGACAAACAGTAAGTAAGAAGGAGGTCAACGTTACAATGAATATGAACAAAAAAATTATTGCTACCGAAGTTGGTAACTTGATTTGGAAAATTGTAAGATTTATAATGCTGATCGGCCTTTCTTACATTCTGGTTTACCCCATACTTTACATGGTTTCAATGGCAATCCGTCCAAACAATCAGGTAATGGACCCCTCTGTTATCTGGATTCCTAAGAGTGTTACCATTGAACAGTTTGTAGTTGCATTTGGTAAGATGAAATACGGCAGTGCTTTCATTACCACCTTGGTTATGAGCCTTGTTGCAACAGTGCTTCAACTTATATCTTGCTCAATGGTTGGTTACGGATTAGCTCGCTTTAGATTCCGTGGAAGCGGTTTGCTGTTTACATTGGTTCTGCTCACCTTGATTGTTCCCAGTGCAACAATCACTATTCCTCTTTACTTCCAGTATAAAGAGTTTTCAATTCCGGTTATTGCTCCCATTCTCGATATGGTATTCGGCATAAAGATGCCCGACTTCCTATCAGTAAATATGATAGACAGTTGGTTTGTATTCTGGCTGCCTGCACTTACTGCAACCGGTATTAGAAGCGGTCTATATGTGTACATCTTCCGTCAGTTCTTCCGCAACATTCCTGTTGAAATTGAAGAGGCTGCAATGGTTGATGGCGCAGGCTTCTTTAAAACCTTCTATCGTATTATGGTGCCCAATGCATCGGGCTCATACCTGACCGTTTTCCTTTTCTCAATCGTTTGGTATTGGAATGACACCTTCTATACCAGCCAGTTTATTGCCCGTAAGCGTACATTGGCAAAGGCGTTGTCCAACCTCCGCGCTGACTTGGGTGGCGGTAATAACTACTTCGACTTGACTCCGAAGATTATGGCAGGCGCACTTTTGTTCGTACTTCCTTTGTTGCTTATGTACATTGTGCTTCAGCGTTACTTCGTTCAGTCAGTTGAGCGTACAGGTATTGTTGGTTAATCCAAATACAATTAAAAACTGTCTGCATTCCTTTTGAAGTGCAGGCAGTTTTTTTACCTTGCTTGACAGATTTATTTTGTAGTGCTATTATTATTTAATACAAAAGCAAAAGGTGGTTTTGACTATGAATTGTGATATAAAGGTTGCCTTTATCGGTTGCGGCAATATGGGTGGCGCATTGGCACTGTCTGCCGCAAAAAGTGGATGCAGTCTTATGCTTGCCGACCCCGACAGTGCAAAGATGCAGTCCCTTGCCGATGTAACAGGGGGCAAAGCATCAACAAATGAAGAGTGTGCTAAAACCGCACAGTATATATTTATGGCAGTCAAGCCGCAGATTATTGGCGCTGTACTTAAAGATATGGCACCCATCCTCAAAGAGCGTACTGACCGCTATGTAATTGTATCAATGGCAGCAGGCGTTCAGATTGAAACAATTCATAACCATTTAGGGTTTAAGTGCCCAACTATCCGCATTATGCCCAACACACCTGCATCGGTTGGCGCAGGCGTAATTCTTTACTGCACCGACGGTGTGAGTGATGAAAATGAACAAATCTTTTGCAATCTTATGCAGGGTGCAGGTATGATTGACGCCTTGCCCGAAAAACTTATTGACTCGGCAAGCGCCCTTTCGGGTTGCGGCCCCGCATTTGTTTATCAGTTTATTGAGGCATTGGCAGACGGCGCCGTTGACGCAGGTTTGCCTCGTGACAAAGCCCTCCTTTATGCCGAGCATACCGTTGCAGGCGCCGCTACCTTGGCGCTAAAAAGCGGAGAGCACCCAGGCAAGTTGAAGGATGCCGTATGTTCCCCCGGCGGAAGCACTATTGAGGGCGTCAGAGCCTTAGAGGCAGGGGCGTTCCGTTCATCAGTAATTGAGGCAGTTATCGCCTCGTACAAACGCACAAAAGAATTAGGGTAGGTATAAATATGAGAGTAGTTGTAAAAGTCGGCACTTCAACCTTGGCTCATTCAACGGGTTGTCTTAATATCCGTCAGGTTGAAACCTTGTGCAAGGTGCTTAGCGACCTGAAAAATGCAGGTCACGAAATAATACTTGTCTCTTCAGGCGCAATCGGTATGGGCATGGGCAAATTGCCTATTACCACCCGACCTACTGATATGCCCACAAAACAGGCAGCAGCGGCAGTGGGTCAGTGCGAACTAATGTATACATACGATAAACTTTTCACAGAGTATAATCACGTTGTTGCACAGATTTTGCTTACAGGTGATGACCTTGACCACGCCGACCGCAAAGAAAATTTCCAAAACACCCTTTACCGTTTGCTTGAACTTGGAGTTTTGCCCATAATTAACGAAAACGATACCATTGCCACTCAAGAAATTTCGGTTGGTGATAACGACACCCTTGCCGCTATTGTTACTGTGTGTGCAAAGGCAGATTTGCTTATACTCCTCAGTGATATTGACGGTTTGTTTACCTCTGACCCCCACACCGACAAAAATGCATCCCTCATTCCTACTGTTGATGCCGTTGATGAAAAACTTTTTGCTATTGCGGGTGAGTCGGGCAGTATGGGTACAGGCGGAATGACCACAAAACTCCGCGCCGCCTCTATCGTTACCGAAAAGGGTGTGGATATGGTTATAACCAACGGCTCACGCCCCGAGGATATGTATGATATTCTTGAGGGCAAGCAGATTGGTACACGCTTTTTAGCCAGGAGGTAAAGTAAATGAGGACTACTGACCAAATTTTAACCGCCGCAAAAGCCGTCAAAAGTGTGCCTTCACTCCTTTCTACTGCCGAAAAGCAGCAAGCCTTAGAGCAAATGGCAAATGAGCTTGTCCTCGGCACTAATGAAATCATCGCGGCAAACGATGCCGATATGGAATCCGCCAAGGGCAAAATCAGTGATGTAATGCTTGACCGCCTCAAACTTACTCCTCAGCGTATTGAGGCTATGGCAGAGGGCATCCGTCAGGTTGCCAAATTGGCTGACCCTGTTGGCTATGTTTTAGACAGGTTTGAGCGCCCTAACGGAATGGTTATTGAAAAAACCGCCGTACCCATGGGCGTAATTGCCATAATTTATGAAAGCCGCCCCAACGTAACTTCAGATGCCGCTGCACTTGCTCTTATGAGTGGCAGTGTGTGTGTCCTCCGTTGTGGCAGTGACTCATACCGTTCTTGCGCCGCGGTGGTAAACTGCCTTAAAAAAGGCCTTACCAATGTTGGTATCCCTGCCGATGTTATTAACCTGCTTGACGATACAAGCCGCGACGGTGCCAACCGTCTTATGACTGCGGTGGGCTATGTAGATTTGCTTATTCCACGCGGTGGCGCAGGGCTTATACGTGCTTGCACCGAAAACGCTAAAGTGCCTTGCATACAGACCGGCACAGGTATATGCCACATTTATGTGGATAAGGCGGCAGATATGGATATGGCGCTTAATATCGTCAACAATGCCAAAACAAGCCGACCTTCCGTTTGTAATGCGGCTGAGGTTTGTCTTGTTCATAAAGATATTGCCCCCGAATTTCTGCCTAAACTCAAAAAGATTTTGGTTGACGACCGTATAGCAAAAGGTGATACTCCCGTTCAGTTGCGTCTTGATACCACTGCACAACAGTATATTGAGGGTACCCCTGCATACGACGCCGATTTTGACACCGAGTTTTTGGACTATATACTTGCAGTAAAGGTAGTTGACGGGGTAGAGGATGCTGCACAGCATATATCCCTCCACTCAACCGGTCACAGTGAGGCAATTATAACTGCCGACAGTGACGCCGCAAATCTGTTCACCCGAATGGTTGACAGTTCCTCCGTCTATGTTAACGTGTCCACACGATTTACCGACGGGGGTGAGTTTGGTCTTGGGTGTGAAATGGGTATTTCAACCCAACGACTCCATGCCCGCGGCCCTATGGGACTGTTTGAACTTTGCACCTATAAATATATAATTAAGGGTAACGGACAAATAAGATGATAAACAGAGCAGAAAGCACAAAAACTTTCTGCTCTTTTTTATTGACAAAAGGGGAATTTGGATTTATAATAATTTGCGACTCATTCGCAAATTTAAGAGGTGAATTGCAATGAAAGAATATGTAACCGCCAAGCGAAAATTGTTAACTGAATATTTTGAAACCCACCGCGATTTGCACCTAACGGCAGAAAGTATCTGTGACGATTTGCTTAAGACGGGCGAAATTTCAAAAAGTGCAATATATCGCAACCTTGACCGAATGGTGCAAGAGGGAAAATTGCTTCGTGCCGCCGATAAAGAAGGCAGACTGACCTATCAGTATGTTGCCGCAAAGAGTTGTTGCGACCATATTCATATGCAGTGTACCAAGTGCGGCAAAATCTTTCATATGCAGAATGAATCGGCAGAGGGCGCGCTAAAAGCCGCCTTGCAAAGCAGTGATTTTGAAATTGATAGCCGCCGCACAGTGCTTTACGGCCGTTGCGGTGGTTGTAACTGAGGTATATATGAAAAAATTTTTATGTTTATTTATGGCACTTGTAATGCTCTGTTTTTGCGGATGCAATACCGTCCAAAAGGATGAAGGGTTTAATATTGTCTGCGCCTCTTTTGCCGAGTATGACTGGGTGAAAAATCTCACCCTCGGCACCGATGCAAAGGTGCATATTCTTGCAGACACAGGCACTGATATGCACTCTTACCAACCCACCGCCGCCGACGTGCTTTTAATCGGCAAGGCAGATTTGGTGGTTTATAACGGCGGCACGGCAGACGGATGGATGTTAGATGCCACTGAAAATTCAGGCTTTAAAGGCACCTCTCTGCGCATTATGGATACAATCGGCAAAGGGCTTATTCATCAGCACCACGATGACTCTGAACATCATATCGCAACCAGTTACGTTGACTACGATGAGCATGTTTGGTTATCCCTTAAAAATGCAGTGATTGCCTGTAATAAGATTGCTGATACCCTCGCAGAATTGGACAAAGCAAACGAGGAAAAATATAAGCAAAACTGTGCCGACTATGTAAAAAAACTTGAAACTTTGGATGAAAATTTTGCCTCCGCAATAGGTGAGGGCAAAAGTGTGGTAATTGCCGACCGATTCCCATTTTTGTATCTTATGAATGACTACAAACTTAATTGGCATGCCGCATATGAGGGTTGCTCAACAGAAACCGATGCCGATTTTGAAAAGGTGCTAAGCCTTGCAAAAACAGTCGATAAAGAGGGGATAAACACCCTGTTTATTATTGAAGGTGGTACCGATACCCTTGCAAAAACCGTAATATCCAATACGGCAAGCAAAAACCAACAGATTTTAACCCTTGACTCAATGCAGTCGGTGACTAAAAAAGACATTGAGGCGGGCAAAAATTATCTTGATACAATGGCGAAAAATCTTGAAAATCTTAAAAAGTCACTAAATTAAAAGGAGGGTGGAAATGGCTCTTATAACCTGCAAAAATGTGTCGCTTGCATATGACAGTGTCAATGTGGCAGAGGATATAAATTTCGCCGTTAACAAGGGTGAGTATGTTTGTGTCGTGGGTGAAAACGGAAGCGGAAAAACCACCCTTATGCGCACCTTGTTAGGTTTACATAAAACCAAATCAGGCGGTATAACCTTGGGTGAAGGGTTAAAGCGCAAACAAATTGGATATTTACCCCAGCAGACCCCCTCACAGCGCGATTTTCCCGCCTCGGTTAAAGAGGTGGTGCTGTCGGGCTTTGTAGGCGGAATGGGATTGCGCCCCTTTTATAACAAGGCAGAGCGCGACCGTGCCGAAAAGGTGATGGAGCGCCTTGAACTTTCCGATGTGCAAAACCGCAGTTACAGTGAACTTTCGGGCGGTCAGCAACAACGGGTGCTTTTGGCACGAGCCCTTTGCGCTACCGGTAAACTGCTTCTTCTTGACGAGCCTGCCGCAAGTCTTGATAACCATATTGCCTCTAAACTTTATGATATAATCCTGCGCCTTAACAAAGAGGATGGCATTGGCGTTATTATGATTTCACACGATGTGCAGTCGGCAGTAAAATATGCCGATAAAATACTGCATATGGGTGCAAAAACCGTTTTTTACGACAAGGCTGACTATCTTGCAAGTGACGATTTCAAACGTCTGTCTGCAGAAAAGGGGGCTGGCTGATGAATCCCTTTGAACTTTTAGCCGAATATTTCAGTTATCCTTTTGTCCGCTACGCTCTTATTGTAGGCGTGGTTACATCACTGTGCGCATCCCTTTTCGGCGTCACGTTGGTGCTAAAAAGGATGTCATTTATCGGCGACGGACTTTCTCACGTGGCTTTTGGTGCACTTGCTATTGCATCGGTGCTTAATTTAACTCAGAATTTACTGATTGTTCTGCCTATTACGGTGGTTTGCGCTGTATTGTTGCTAAGAGTGGGGCAAAACACCAAAATCAAGGGTGATGCTGCTATTGCAATGTTGTCGGTGGGCGCCTTGGCATTCGGTTACTTACTTCTCAATATCTTTTCGGGCTCTGCAAATCTGTCGGGAGATGTGTGCAGTACTCTCTTTGGGTCTGCATCGGTGCTTACTCTCGGTCAAAATCAAGTGGTTTTGTGCGCGGTATTGTCGGTGGCGGTGCTAACTGTATTTGTGCTTTGTTACAACCGTCTGTTTGCCGTCACTTTTGACGAAGATTTTGCCCGAGCAGGCGGAGTTAACACCGCCGTATACAATATGCTTATTGCAGTGATTATTGCAGTTGTAATAGTTCTTGCAATGAATTTGGTGGGCTCATTGCTTATATCGGCACTTGTGATTTTTCCCGCCATTTCGGCTATGCGACTTTTTGGTAGTTTCCGTGCGGTAACGGTCTGCTCGGCAGTAATATCGGTCTTATGCGCTACAACAGGCTTTGTAATATCTATGCTTGCCGCAACTCCCGTGGGTGCAACCATAGTGGCAGTCAATTGTATAGTGTTTGCCCTTTGCTGTGTTGCCGGTAAAATTCATCGCAGTTGTTGACAATTTGCGGCAGAAAGCATATAATGTATTGGTTGTTACTGACCTTTTTGGAGGTATATGATGATTTGCAATAATATACTTGAGGCTATGGGCAATACACCCATCATCCGCCTTAATAAAATGGCCGACCCCGACGGCGCACAAATCCTTGTAAAATTTGAGGGATTAAATGTTGGCGGCTCAATTAAAACCCGCACTGCATTCAATATGATTCTTGATGCAGAGCAAAAGGGACTTATAAATAAAGACACTATAATTGTGGAGCCAACAAGCGGTAATCAAGGCATTGGCCTTGCGCTTATCGGTGCGGTAAAGGGTTATAAGGTGCGTATTATTATGCCCGACTCGGTAAGTGAAGAACGTCGCAAATTAATTAAGGCTTACGGCGCCGATTTAGTGCTTGTTCACGACGACGGCGATATTGGTGCTTGTATTGAAGAATGTTTGCAAACTGCACTTAGAATGCAAAGTGAAGAAGCAAACGTGTGGGTT